>JAAZXR010000059.1:3398-25352 GCA_014240065.1 Myxococcales bacterium | reverse complement strand
GCCGGAGATGTTGCAGTCGAAGACATTCCCGGTGAAGTCGTGGAGGAAGATGGGGTCCGCGGCGCTGTCGATGATGGACTCGAACCTCTTGTTGGTGCTCGCGAAGGCTTGGGCTGCCAATCCGTCTTGATCGAGGTCTCGCTTGATCGCGACGTAGCCCGCGATCTCTCCCCTGAGCTTGACCGGGGAGAGGACCGATTCCTGGTAGCCGATGCTCCCGTCCTTCCTCCGCGCGATCAATTGCCCTCGCCACACGTCGCCGCTCGAGAGGGTCCGGTCGATTTCACGATAGAACTCCGGATCGATCTCGCCCGTTCGAAACAACTCCGCGGTGGTTTTCCCGATGACCGCGGGGAGCGAGTGGCCGGTGTTGGCGGTGAATGCGTGGTTCACGTCGAGGAGTCGAATCTCCTCATCCACAAACTCCACGCTCTCAGTGGAGAGGAAAAAGAGCGTCTCTAGCGCGGCGACGCGAAACTCTGGATCGAGGGTTGTGCCGAGGCTGGACAGCTGCTCCATCTCCTCGTGGAGGAGGCGGAGCAGCTCCTCGTTGGAGGCTGGGACGCGCAGGGAGGCCACGTTGATCGGGGGAGGAGTGTCGCCCGACAGCCCGATGATGGTCCGACCGACGACATTTGGGATGACCCCCGCGCCGTCGATGATCGAGATGGCGGCGGGGGGGATGTCGTCGAGGGGGGAGGCCGCGTGGGGGTCCTCGACGCCAATCTCCAACAGCTGGGCCGCGATCCGATCTCGCCATTCCTCTCGCGTTGAGAGGACGGTGACCCGAATCTTCAGGGGTTGAGGGATTTCCATCCGTCGGTTTCCGACATCGCGCCGGCCCACCTTGACAGCCCCGGGTATGGCTCGAGGGGCGGGAGCTGAAGGTGATGTTTAATATTAAACGCGGGGTACAGATGGTGGTCCGCGAGGGAGCAGGTGTCGCCAATGAGGAACGGGCTGGGCGCCAGGACGCCGTCGAGGAGCTTGTAGAGCGCGCACATATCGTCGTGTGCGGTCGCGAGCGCCGCGGCGTTCGGCTCTCCGAGGCCGAAGAAGCCCTTGACCACGTTCTCGAACAAGAACACGTCGGAGACACGCACGAAGTGATTGAGCGTCCACGATTGCCACTTAAACACCTCGGCGCGTGCGGACGGGGTGGACGGCCACAAGAGACGACTCTCTGCTGTCTCCGCCAGATAATTGATGATCGCCGTGGACTCCCAGAGCACCAGGTCGTCGTGCCTGAGCACCGGCACCTTGCCGTTCGGATTGAGCGCGAGAAATGACTCCGTCTGCTGTTGCCCGGCGGAGAGGTCGATCTCCTCAAGCTCGAGGCTCACGCCTAGCTCCGCGGCTACGGCGAGGACTCGATGAGAATTGGAGGAGAACGGGCTGTAATAGAGTTTCATTTTCGCGCATCCAAGTGGAAGAGATCCACGCAGCAGTCTCCGAAAGGATACAACGAAAACGGAATAATCACAGTGAGCTAGGTTGGGGTGTCGCAGGGATTTCGCGATGTGCATCGCGCCGCCTGCGACTGATCGCGAGCGGTTGGGGAAATACCGGAGAACATGACACAGCGTTCGAAGGGCCCTTGATGCCCGTATGGGGCGAATTGCGCCGAGGGCGAGATTCTGGCCTACTGACCGGATGAAGTCGTCTGTTCGCGCCGGGTTGTGGTTCGTTGGTTCGATCGCGGTCGCGTCGACGGGCTGCCTCACGCAATCACCTGTGTCGACGGATTCCAGCGGCAACGCGGGCTGCGTCTGTGACATCGGGGACTACTCGACCCAGGCCGCGTGCGAGATGGCAGGCCACACCTGGTCGTGTGGTGGTGAGACGGATGGAGCCGGAGACGGAGACGGAGACGGTGATGGAGACGGAGACGGAGACGGAGACGGAGACGGTGGAAATCCTTCCTGCGGACCGGCGACAGCGACCGTCACGGATGTCATCGACGGCGACACCATCGAGATCTCAGGGGGCGAGCGGGTGCGCTACATCTTGGTCGATACGCCCGAGCTTGGAGACGTTCCCGAGTGCTTCGCCGAGGACGCGCGGGATTTTAACAATTCGCTGGTCTACGGGAAGACGATCTCGCTCATCTACGACGACGAGTGTCGTGATCAGTACGACCGCTTGCTCGCGTTCGTGTCGGTCGAAGGGCAGCAGGTGAACCGCACCCTGGTCGCCGAGGGCTACGCGTGTGTGCTCCACTTTCCGCCCAACGGCGACGATCATGTGGTGGAGTTCTACGCCCTGCTCAACGAGGCGTTCATGGCGAACAAGGGCATGTGGGCCGCCTGTGAGTCCCCGTGCTGAGCCTCGCCCATGATGGACGGGGTGCCGGTGGGTTCACCCCCCGCCGCCCCGCCCAGGCTCGCGATGCTCGGGCTGGGAGAGCGCGGCCCTAGGGCACGATGTCGGCCGCCGCCGCCGGCGCGAGCTTGAACTCACTGTAGCTGTAGAGGAGCGGGCCGGTGATGCTCGAGAAGGCGTCGTCAAGAGCGACCGCCGGCCACTCGGTCGCCGTGTCGAGGAAGAGGTTCTGGATGAGCAGGCCATCCGTCACCACGAAGACAGGGACGTTCATCACGGGCTCCGGGTCGGTGACGATGACGCTCTCCACCGTCACGGGGACCCCCTCGTAGTTCTCGGCGAGCGCGCCGCCGGTCGTAACGTCCGCGGGGGCGACGACGGGGGCCGTGGGGATGGTCGCGGACCCCGTGACCTCCACGGCGCCGGCGGCCGTGGCCTCGATCTGCGACATGTCGAAGAACTCGCTGTAATAGCCGGTGACGGTGACCTCGTCGCCTGCGGTGACGGAGAGGGTCGCGCCCTCACCGACGTAGACTTGGATCCCCGAGTACTCGCCGCCGGTGGTGTCTTGGATGAAGAAGGTGTCACCCTCGAAGGTGAGCCCCGTCGTCGCGACCGCGCCTGTCACCTCGATGTAGGCGCCCTCGGCGACCGCGCCCTGCTGGATCGCCGGGATCGTGACGTTCATGGGCGGATTGAGCGATTGACCTTGGAGGTCATCGATGGTGCGCGGCAAGATCCGAAACTCGTCGAACCCATACGAGAGCGGGCCGCTGATGCTCGTGAAGGAGTCTCCCGCATTAATCGTAGGTGCGGTGTTGGTGGCGAACAAGAAACTGAGGTCCAGCAAAAGCCCCGTGTCGAGGAACCACCCGCCGAAGCCGTCCGACAGGTCGGCGGTCGCGTCATTCACCTGCACGAGCACCCCCTCATAGTTCTCCGCGAGTGGGCCACCGGTCGCGACGTCTGCGCCCGCGACCACGGCTGCCTCGGGCACCGCGCCCCCGGTGCTGACCACGGTGAGGTCGGTCGGGTTCTTGACCACGAGCTCGCTGAGTCCGAAGAACTCGGTGTATTCGACCACGACGCTGATGACATCGCCTGGCTGGAGGTTGTTGGCGGCGACGACCTCGCTGAACATGTACAGCGCGATTCCAGAGTACTCGCCGCCCGCGGGCTCTTGGACGTACAGGGTGCCCGACGTGCCCATGGAGTCGAGCTCCGTGGGGGAGGTGACGATGATGTCGTTGATCTGCACGATGCTGTTCTCGACGACGTTCCCTTGCTGCACGTCGTAGATGGTGACGTCGCCGTCGCCGTCGCCGTCGCCGTCGCCGTCGCCGTCGCCGTCGCCGTCGCCGTCGCCGTCGCCGTCGCCGTCGCCGTCGCCGTCGCCGGTGTCCGTCTCCGAGTCATCTCCGCGGGCGGAGAGGCAGCCTGTCGCGGTGGTGACCGTGAAGGCGGTGAGGAGCGTGGCGAGGATCAATTTATGAGTTAAGGCGTTGCGATGCATGGCAGGGTTCTCCGCGCCGCGGGCGTCGGTGACGACGTCTCGACGGCTGCACGGTGATAGCAGACACAGGCGGTGCCTCGCCAGCCCGCGCGACGGTGGCGCGTTCGCGCTACGACGCTTGTTCCCACGGGAAAGGCGCGAAGATATGTGCGCCGAGGATCGAAACCGCTCGTGCGGCGGCAATTTCATCCAGGGAAGGCGACATCCAAACGGTGCCGCGTCGGTCGAGGCTCGCGGCGGCAACGGCGCGAATTGAGCGCTCGGAGGGATCTGCGAGGCTGGCGTCCTCTGCTCCGGGGTCCGCTCCAAAGAGTTGAACGATGGCGGTCGGCGTGCGCGCGGGCACGCGCCCCCAGATCTGGTGATGCAACAGGACTTCGACGCGGCCTCCCCGACGCTCCGCAGACGCGCGCGCGCCCGACGAAGGTGGCGGCTGCTCGCCCCACTCGCCGCGGAGATTTTGATCGAGCCGACCGCGCAACGTGAGGCTGTAGGTCGCCTCGTTGGCGTCGATGACGCATGACAACGACACCTCGTCGCTTGGAAGTTCTGCGGCGGAGGCGAGCGCGGCCTCGGGACCTTGCCGCCTCGAGGATGCGCACGCCGTGGTCGCGGAGGGGGCGCTCGCCCCGTTGTAAAACGTCTGAAAAACGTAGCGCTCACGGTGAGCGGGGCGGCCGTCACCCTGCGTCTCGAACGCGGCGCCTGGCACGCTTGGTGGGTCGGCGAGCGCTGAGGCGGGCACGCGCCGAAGCTCCCACGGGCCCGCGGAGATCACACGGGCCCGTTGATCGCTGGTGTAGGCGATCCCTGCCTCGCGCAGCTCGGGGTCGACGAAGCGCGCCGCCGCTCGGTGTTCAATCGCGCAGGATGTGGTCGTTGAGAGCGCGATTGAGAGCGCGAAAAACACCGATGGGCCCCTCAGGTTTGGATTTTGTGAGCAAACCGGGCGCAGGACCACACGGGCGCCACGCCGGGCGCTTCTTCCACGTTTTTGAGCAGGCTGCCGTTGCCTTAGCATCGCGAGGCGTCCATCATGCGGCTCGTATGATGCGTTCGAACAAAAACCGCAGTCGGAGACTGATACCACGAAGTGGCATCGGAGCGAAGGGCCGTGAGGTCGGATTCGGGCGTCGTGCGATCAACGTGGCCACGAGCGCGCGCACATGGGCCGCCATCACGAGCGCGGGCCTGTGCTTCCTCGCGGGGCCCGTGGAGGCGCAGCCGCTCACGCGGGTGGTGGTCAACGGGCAGCCAACCGCGGTGTTTTTCAGCGACGGCGATTCTTTTGGTTTTCGGGGCGGGCCGTTCAGCGGCGCCAACACGCGCATGACCGGCTACAACACCTTGGAGTCGTTCGGGCCGGTCCACAGTTGGGGAGACTGGCACGCCAAAGAGCTCTACGTGAACGCGAAGATGGCGACGCTCAACGCCAGGCGCGGGGAGTGGACCTGCACGACCGATGGAGACAAGGACGGCTACGGCCGAATCCTGGTGCATTGTCCGGGCCTCGCCGAAGATCAGATTCGCAAGGGGTATGCGCACGTGATGACGGTGACGGACGACCCCGGAAACCCGATCTATGTCGACGCCCAAAACGAAGCGAAGGCGGCGAAGCGCGGGATGTGGGCGCATGGGATCCCCGACTACGTCTTGACCTCGATTCACTCCGCGGAAGAGGACACCTCCGGCCGCGGCACCTACAACAGGCTGGTGTCAACGCTCGATGGTCACTCTTTGAAGTGGAAGCACGAAGAGAGATACCGGGAATGCGACGACGTCTGCTTCATGACCTACGAGATCAGCGACGCGCAGATCGCAGAGATCGTCGGCCGCTTGAAGACCAACCCCACCACCTCCGGAATCGTCGACGGGTGGTCCGACGAGCGCATCACGGCGGTGGCGAGGAACTACGGCCGCTACCGTCGAGTCACCCGTGAGGTGCCGAAGAAATTTCGCCCGGATATGGAGACCGCGCTCCAAGCGATGGCCGCCGCCGGGCGGATGGGGAGCGACCAGGGGGCGCCCTCCACGTGCATGGTGCACGTGCCGTTCAGGCGCCGTTATGGCGCCGGGAAGGCCGGCTGTCTCCGATGACGAGGAGGCCTTCGCGGCGGACACGCGCCACGGACGAGGGGTGGCGTCGCGCCGTCTCGCGGGGAGCGGCGGCGGCCGCGATGGGGCTCGCCGCGGCCTGCTGGGTGCAGCCCGCGTTCCCTATCGCCGGCTACGAGAACAACGACGTCGCGTGCAGTGACGGCGTAGACAACGACGCAGACGGCACCACCGACTGCGAAGACCTCGACTGTCTGGCCAACTCTCACCTCTGCGGTGAGATTGTCCCGCCGTTCCCCTACGAGGAGGCGGAGGTGGGCTGCTATCCGCCCATCGGGATGTCAGGCGCGCCCCTGGCGCCGTACCCGGGAGACACGAAGCTTCAAAACTGTCGCGATCAGATCGACAATGACAACAACGGGCAGTTCGACTGTGGCGACCCCGCCTGTCGAGAGGTGCCGGAGACCTGCTGCCTGCGAGAGGCGACCGACGCGGCGTGCCTCGACGGCCTCGACAACGACAACAACGGCTTCGTAGACTGCGAGGACTTCGGGTGCAGGAACGGCACGTTCGTCTCGGTGTGCGACGAGGACCTCCCGTTCACCTGTGACGATGGGATCGACAACGATCGTGACGGCGCGGTGGACTGCGACGACACGGACTGCGAGGGGCTGTCGCCGTGTGTAGGGGAGTGCGTCCAAGGCGAAGAGGTCAGCCTCGAGGCCTGCAGCGACGGATGTGACAACGACAGCAACGGCTACGTCGATTGCCAAGACTTTAGCTGCTCGATGTCGATGGATCCTGAGGTGCTCGACTACTGCGGGTCGTTCGCCTCGGAAGACACGCTCGACGCGTGCTCGAACGGGATCGACGACGACATGAACGGCTTCACCGACTGCGAGGATTTCAGCTGTTCGATGTCGTTGGATCCAGAGGTTGTCGACTACTGCGCGCAGATGCCCTCGGAGGACACGCTCGACACGTGCTCGAACGGGATCGACGACGACGAGAATGGTTATACGGACTGCGGAGACTTCTCCTGCTCTCAATCCGAGGATCCAGACATCCAGGCCTACTGCGCGGAGCAGCTTGAGACCACCTACGAGCGCTGCACCGACTGCGTCGACAACGACGGGAACGGATATACGGACTGCGGAGACTTCTCG
Organism: Myxococcales bacterium; assembly: GCA_014240065.1. Classification (GTDB taxonomy): domain Bacteria; phylum Myxococcota_A; class Polyangia; order Nannocystales; family Nannocystaceae; genus JAAZXR01. The sequence continues at coordinate 18,296 of JAAZXR010000059.1, read as the reverse complement.
TGCGCCGACGCGCAGGCTGAAGACGGGAGCTACGCCTGCCGCGAGTCTGGGACCCGCGAAGTCGAGGCGGAGGAGTACGACTGCGATGAGAGCTCGTGCGCGGGCGCGCTGCAGCAGCTCGTGCTGACCAACGCCACGTTGTTCTGCGGCGACGGGGAAGACAACGATCGCGATGGTTTCATCGACTGCGACGATTTCGATTGCGCGATGGATCCGGTCGCGAACCCTTCTTTGAACATCGGTGGCTTGTGCCGAGCCATGTTCCCCGTATCGCTCGACGGTGTGGTCACGGTGCCCACAGCGTGCGTCACCGCGGGCGCGACGAGCTGGTCGGCGTGCGCTGCGTCGTGTGAGTCCGGCGCCTTCGACGTCTGCGGAGCGCGCATGTGCGGGCTGTAGGTCGTCCCTCACGCTGAAGAGTACGAATAGAATTTGTGGCGAACACCATCATGAACCTGTCGAAGAAAAGAACCCCCCTAGTCACACCCTTCCTGGTCGGCATCGCGGCGGCGGTGGTATTCGGACGGCCCGAGTTGGCGCACGCGCAGGTCGACGCCCCCGGCCTCTCCATGCTTGAGAAGGCGGAGCGTGACGCGAGGGACGTCGCGGCTATCGAGGGCCTTGAGCACGACAACGCGGGCCTCGCGGGCGCCGCGGTCGCGCCCGATTCCACCGCGCCGCGCGAGACCGACTGCACCGACGGCGTGGACAACGACAACGACTCGGTCGTCGATTGCGGGGATTACGATTGTCACTCCGATCCAGCGTGCGAACCCGACGGCGACCCCGAATCAAGCGAGGCCCGCTGCAGCGACTGGATCGACAACAACAAAGACGGCGCCACCGACTGCGACGACTACGAGTGCCAAAACAAGACCGTGTGCAAGGGATCGTGGGATCTCGCGGCTGGCGGCGGCGCTCCGGTGGCGGTGACGACGGGCTCGGAGCTTATGGATGGCGGCGCGGAGCCTCGCGGCGACTCGGGGGGCGTCGAAGGTGAGTCCTCCGATCCTGCGGACCTGATCGGCAGCGGGAAGGACGAGGGGGGCGAGACGAACAACTTCACCTGCTCGGACGGCATCGACAACGACAACGACGGATTCACCGACTGTGAGGACGTCGGATGTCGCCTCGACACCCAGGTGACGGTCTGTCAGCCGGCGGGCAACTTTCGCTTCTCCGTGGTCGCCCGGGTGAAGGCCTTGGGCTTTGAGACCTCCACGACCGACAGCGAAGATCTGGAGCTTGGGGAGAAGTTTTCGACGGAGTTTGACGCGCTGCAGATGCGGGTTCTCGGTCAGATCCCGTTCGTACAAAACTCCTTCTTCTTGATCTCCATGCGGGCTGAGAAAACACCGCGGGTGACGTTCGCCATGTTCCAGGTGCCCATCAAAAATGGTCACTATGTGAACGTGAACTCTGGCGGAGGTGGGCTCTCCACCGGCGTCATCCGCTCCATCAGCAAGAACCTGATGCTCGACCCGCCGTACTATTTGACCAACGCATTCGAGCAGGGGAACGGCGCGGCCATCGAGTTCGGCGGCCCTATCACGAAGAACGGGAAGCTCCTTTATCGAGCGTTCGCGGCGGGCGGGAGCGGGCGGTACGCGGGCAATATCGGCGGGACTTTCTTCCCGGACGGAGATCAGAACTACGCGTGGTCGACCGGCGCGCAGCTCCAATACAACGCGGTGGGCTTCTACGGTCGCCTAGACTCTGCGCTGCTCTACGTGCCGGTGCCGACGACCTTGGCCTTCAGCTTGGGCGCGAAGTACGACCAGCGACCTCAAGAGCGTTATCCCGCGCTGAACGTCCAAGGGGTCTTCCGTTGGAAGCGGCTGTCTTTGGCGGCGGAGGCCTACGGCAAGCGAGAGCTGGCGTTCAAGAACTGGCAGCTCGCGTACAACCTCCAATTGGGCGTGCTAGCCGTGAAGAAGCGACTCCTGCTCGGGGCAGATTTCGGTCAGTACATCGCGACGAATTTTGAAGCGCCGCCCGCGTCGTTGAGCTACGACCTGCGGCGCCAATTGCAGGAGTCAGCGGCTCGCGCCACGGCCAACGTCTTCTTGTGGCGCGACGTGTTCTACGCGTCGGCGTTCTACGGGTACCGCCTGGTCTAACTCTCGCCCGCGGATCAAGAAGTCTACGGGACTGACTTCCAGGCCGTGCAGGAGGCCAAGTTGGTCTTCACGTACCGTTTCTAGCGTCAGCGACGCGGGGGGCGGCGCGCTCGCCTCTGCCTAGTAGTCGGCGTAACTTTTCTCTTCGACGATCGGCGAGCCGACGTGCTCGTCGACCGCGCGCTTCGCCTTGGCGCGCCGGTCATTCGTGACGTACACGGCCCGCGCGAGCTTTATAAACTTGGCGCCAAAGTCGTTGGCGCGCTCGCAGTCGCGGATGTCGTCCTCGATCTCCCACAGCGCCTCGTTGATGGTTTGCAGCGCCTGTTGAAGCTGCGGGAGTTCGGCGAAAGCGCCCAGCGCGTGATGTCGCACCTCGAGGAGCAGGGCGAGCTCATGCCGGATATTGGCGAGCTTCTCCTGATCGGCGATGCGCTCTGATTTGATGGTGAGGATGGTGATCTTGTCGATGAGTTCGCCGGCGCCGACGGGGATAGAAATTTTCATAGGGAGAGCTCCTGGAGCGCGGCGGCGACCCGCTGGAAGACGGACGACCAATCGCCTGCGGAAGGTTGTCGAAACAGCCGCACCGCATCGTACCAAGGAGACGCGCTGTCATGGCCGGCCCATCGCCAATCAGGCGTGCAGGCGGTCGGAACCCAGGATGCGACGCCCATGCTGGCCGCGAGGTGGACGATGGAGGTGTCGGAGCTCAGCAGCAGGTCGCAGTGGCTCAAGATCGCGGCGGAGTCGAGGAACGCCCCGTCGGCGTCGAGGGGGTCTTGGATGATGTGCAGGCCCTCGACGCCCGCGTGCGCGTCGATTTGCTCGAGCCCGTCTCCGGCCTGAAGGGAGATCAGGTCGAGGCCCTGGACCTCTCGCAGCAGCGGGACAAAAGTTGAGAGCGGGATCGAGCGCTCCGCGTCGCCCGCGTAGCTGGGGTTTCCTTGCCACGCGACGGCGACCCGCAGCGCGCGGCGGGGTGGGAGGAGCCCCCGCCACCTCTCGCGGCGCTCGGCGGATGGGGCGAAGCAGGGCGGGTGGCGAAAATCTCCCGCCCGCGCCATCCCCGAGAGGAGCGGCAAACTCATGAGCCCGGTCCACACGTCGTGGGGAGGGGTCGCCGCTTTGATCGAGGTGATTCGATCGACGCCCGGGAGCGAGGAGAGGAGCGGCAGCAGTCGTGGGTGCGCTTGAAGCGTGACGCTGGCGGGATCAAAGTCGCGCCGAGTCGCGGCGCAAAACCGTGAGAACTGGATCGTGTCGCCGAGCCCTTGCTCCGCGACGAGCAGGAGGTTGTGTCCACGGATGTCGCGGGTCCACGCGGCGTCACCGGCGGCTGACGCGGAGTCGCGCTCGTGAATCCAGCGGGGCGAAGGCATGCGAGGCGTGGGGATATCCGGCATCATGTATCGCGCCTCGAAATCGAGAAACCCGTCCTCCCAGGCCTGGTCGCGCAGGCGGAGGAGGCCGCGATTGAAGCGGATGGCGTGGGCGGTGGGGACGGCGTCGAGGTGCTCGGACAGCAGCAGGTCGGCGGGGGCCCGATGACCGGCGCTCGCGTGCAGCGAGGCCAGCTCCATCGTCGCGCCCTCATGGGTGGGGTCGATTTGAAGGGCGCGTTGAAGCGCGTGCTTCGCCTCGCTATCGGATCCGACCTTCGCCTCGATCTTTGCGTGGTTGAAGTGAAAGTCTGCGCGCGTGGGCGCTCGTCGGGTCACGGCGAGGATCCCATCCAAGGCAGCCTGCGCGTGCTCGGGATGGTCTGCGCGCGCGATGGCGAGGTTGGACAAGAACTCGAGGTGCTCGGGCTCAAGGGAGCAGGCGCGCTCGTGCTGCGCGATGGAGGCGTCCAAATCGCCGCAGTCCCGCGACAGCCGGCCCCACAGGTCGTGGAGCGCCGCGCGCCGCTCGATGGAGGGCAGCGCGGACCGCTCAAGCAGCTCGAGGGCGCGCTGCGCCGACTGGATGGCCTCTGCCGAGCGAGAGAGCAGACGCAGATACAGCGCCATATGCTCGTGAAAATCAGGCACCTCCTCGAGCAGCCGAATCGCTCTCCGCGTGTGGGAGCGGGCGATTCGCGGATCGCCGCGCAGGTGGGCGAGGACCCCGCGCAGATCCCATCCGAAGGGGTTGTCAGGGGCGGCTTCAAGCAGCGCGTTGAGCTTGGACTCCGCGGCCTCGAGGGAGCCGCCGGCCAAGAGGGCGCGGACCTCTTGGAGGGCAGGGTCTCTCTCGGAGTGTTTGGCTGGGGAGGTCATCCCTGATCGGTTGGTCACCGTCGATGCCGCGTCGACGGCCGGCGTCGGCGCTCAACGATACTTCAGGTCGGTGGGCGGCGGTGGGTGATCGTGTACGCTGGTTGCGACGCGGGCCTAGGGCGCCCTGCATGGCGACGGCATCACTTCGGCGGGCGGTGAACGCCGTGACCGCCTAGTGGAGATCTTCATCGGCGACGTAGTGACCTGCGACGAATCGGCTCGTCTTTGGGCCGGTGGGGACCGCCTCGTGGCGAATATCTCGCAACCACGTCCAGCGGAAGATGCCCTTGTCGTGTCCATCTGAGAATCGGAACCCGATGGCGTAGGCGCCGACCTCCCAGAGCTCGATGATCGAGGTGTCGCGGGGGGCTGGGCGATATTTGATGATGTTGGAGTGTCCCTGACACTCCGCGCACGGGCACCATCCGCGGAGATAGGCGACCGGATATTCAGAGGCGGAGGAGTCTTCCCACGTGATCACGAGGGCGTGATCTTGCGTGCGGTGGACGATGTCAACGGGGAGCACCCTGGGGATATAGCAAGTCTGCGTCCGCGGCGGGGGGGGAGGACCTGCGGGGGTCCCCGCGCGGGCGGGCCTGGCGATGGCGGGGCGGCGCACCCGCGCGTGACCCCGCGAGCGGGCTCGTGATCGGGGGAGGACCACCTTGGCGCCCAGGCCCGCCAAATTAGCGCCTTCGGGGCCGCGCATTGACAACGGCCGTGGATGGGAACGACCATCCGCCTGCCGGGCGACGCCCGCGGGACACGAGATGACCGACACGCCGACGATTGTGTACACGAAGACTGACGAGGCTCCTGCCCTCGCGACCTACTCCTTTTTGCCGATAGCGAGGGCCTTCGCGAAGACGGCGGGGGTGGAACTTGAGCTCCGCGACATCTCCTTGGCGGCCCGTATTTTGGCGCAGTTTAACGATCGCCTCGCGCCAGAGCACCGGGTCACAGATGCGCTGGCGGAGCTGGGAGAGCTGACCCAATCCCCCCAAGCCAACATCATCAAGCTCCCCAACATCTCGGCCTCAGTCCCCCAGCTAGAGGCCGCGATCAGCGAGCTGCAAGCCAAGGGGTTCGCCGTCCCTGACTACCCCGTCGCTCCCTCGACAAAGGAAGAGCGTGAGATCGCGAGCCGCTACCAGCGCGTAAAGGGCAGCGCGGTGAACCCTGTCCTCCGGGAGGGAAACTCGGATCGGAGGGCACCGAAGGCGGTAAAAGAGTACGCCCGGAGTCACCCACACTCCATGGGCGCCTGGGAATCCACCTCGGCCTCACATGTCGCGACCATGGAGCACGGCGACTTTCGTTCCAACGAGCGATCTTTGACGGTCCAAGAGGCCACGACCGCTCGAATCGAGCACGTGACCAGCGACGGTCAGGTGACGACGCTCAAGCAGGGCATCACCCTTGAGGCGGGGGAGATCGTCGACGCGACGGCCATGGAGATCGCGGCGCTGAGGACGTTCTTGGCCGAGCAGGTGGAGGAGGCGCGCGGCAGCGGGGTGCTGTTCTCGCTTCATATGAAGGCGACGATGATGAAGGTCTCCGATCCGATCATCTTTGGACATGCCGTCCGGGTGTTCTTCAAGAGCGTCTTTGACACCCACGGAGAAGCCCTCGACCGCCTCGGCGTCAACGTTAACAACGGCCTCGGAGACCTCCTGGCCAAGGTCGAGGGGCTCCCCGCGTCGGAGCGCGACCCCATCCTCAAGGCGATCGACGCGGTCTACGCGTCGGGGCCGTCGCTCGCCATGGTCGACTCGGATCGGGGGATCACCAACCTGCACGTACCGAGCGACGTCATCATCGACGCGTCGATGCCCGCGATGATCCGCACCTCCGGCCGGATGTGGAACGCGCGCGGGGAGGCGGAAGACGCGAAGGCGGTGATTCCAGACAGCAGCTACGCCGGCGTATACCGCGAGGTGATCGACTTCTGTAAGCGCAACGGCGCGTTCGATCCCACGACCATGGGGAGCGTCCCCAACGTTGGGTTGATGGCGAAGAAGGCCGAGGAGTACGGCTCCCACGACAAGACCTTTGAACTTCAGCGCGCGGGGACTGTGCGCGTGGTGCTCGACTCGGGCGAGACCGTGCTCTCCCACGAGGTGGCGGCTGGCGACATCTGGCGGATGTGTCAGGTCAAGGACGCCCCGGTGCGAGACTGGGTACAGCTGGCGGTGCGTCGGGCGCGAGCCACCGGGGCCGCGACTGTGTTCTGGCTGGACGAAGCGCGCGCGCACGACGCGGAGCTCATCGTGAAGGTCAATCGCTGTCTCGCAGAGCTGGAGACCGACGGCCTCGACATTTCGATTCGCTCGCCCGTGGAGGCGACCAAGTTCACCCTCGAACGAATCAAGGAGGGGCGAGACACCATCTCGGTGACGGGGAACGTACTTCGTGACTACCTCACCGATCTCTTCCCGATCCTCGAGGTTGGTACGAGCGCGAAGATGCTGTCGATCGTCCCGCTCATGCGGGGCGGTGGACTGTTCGAGACGGGGGCGGGGGGCTCGGCGCCGAAGCACGTCCAACAGTTCGAGAAGGAAGGCCACCTGCGGTGGGACTCGCTCGGCGAGTTTCTCGCCTTGGCCGTGTCGCTTGAGCACCTCGCGGAGACCCATGACCTCCCCAAGGCGCGGCTGTTGGGTAAGACGCTCGATATCGGGACGACCGAGTATCTCATGCAAAACAAGTCCCCCTCGCGCAAGGTGCGGGAGCTCGACAACCGCGGGAGTCACTTTTACTTGGCCATGTACTGGTCTCAAGCGCTGGCGAACCAGAGTGAAGACGCGCAGCTGGCGGCGGCGTTCAAGCCGCTCGCCGATGCGCTCGCGAACGACGAGGCAGCCATCGTCGCAGAGCTGAACGCCGCCCAAGGCGACGCGGAGTCCCTGGGCGGCTACTACGCGCCCGATGACCACAAGGCCGCCGCGGCCATGCGGCCGAGCCCGACCCTCAACGGGATTATCGACCGATTCTAGGGTCCGGGTGATCTGGCCAGCGCGCTAGCTCGACTTCGTCGCGACCAGCTCAAGCGTGAGCGGGATCTCGGTCTTGACGAGGTTGTCGGCCGCGCCCTTGTAGGCGACATTAAAGTCCATTCGTTTGAGATCAAAGGCAGCGGTGCCACGCCAACCGCCGTCGATTTGGGTGACGCGAATCGGGAAGGTCTGGGGCTTGGTCACCCCTCGAATCGTGATGTCGCCGGTGACGGTGTGGGTGTAGTCCGCGTCCGACGAGGCGGCGATGCTCGTGCTCTTGAACGACGCGGTCGGGAATTTCTCGACGAAGAAGAAGTCCTCCGTGCGGAGGTGACCGAGCAGCTTGGGGTGCTCCACAAAAATCGAGGCTGTGTCCACGTTGACCGTGATGGACGTGGGCCCGTCGTCGCCCATCTCAATCGCGCCGCTGAACGTCTTGAAGGCGCCCGTATGAGAGGAGAGGACGTTCGCGCCGACGAACGAGATCGCGCTGCGGCTCGGGTCGATTGTCAGCGCGCCTCGGACGGGGGCAGGCTCGGCGCGGGCCGGGGTTTCGGGCGGCGGTTCCGGGAGGCTTCGCTTGCTCGCTTCGTCCTTCGCGGTGCTCGTTGGATTGCAGGCAGAAAAGGTGAGCGCGCTCAAGGAGAGGAGGAGTACACGGAACATCATTCGCGGACTCTAGCCGGATTTTGTGTAGTGGCGAGGTCGTGCGCGATGGATGCCGACGAGCGCCACCGAGAGATCGGGGCCGAAATCGGCACCCTCACAGCCGCGCAACACGCGCACAGTGGTAGCGTCGCGCCATTGGTCACTGTCCAGCGGGCCGCGGCCAAGATCGGTGTTTAGGTTGGGGTGGCGCGTGGCGAGGACTCGCCCACACGCGCGCTCTCGTGGTGCGGCGGGCGCTCAAGACCGGCGGATCTAGTGCGATGATTAGAACACCTCTCGCGAGAGCCTGACACAATTGAGCGTAAACGTACCTCAACGACGAGCGGCGCCGCCGGACTCCAACACCTTCGAGATCGACGAAGAAGAAGCGACGAGGTCGAGCATCTATGATCGGGACATCGTCGTCCATGTGAAGGCGCAGATTCGTTCGGCCACGCAGCACAGCGCGCCGATGTTGCCCGAGTCGGCGCAGCGCTCCTTGACCGTCGCCGGAGATCCGGAGGTCTCGATTCGCGCGCTCGTTGAGATCATTGAGCCCGATCCGGTCACGACGGCGCGGGTCCTCGCCATCTCCAACGGGCCCTTGTATGCGCCCGCGAAGCGAATCGCGAGCTTGAAGTCTGCGATCATGCTGCTCGGAGTGGGGCTCGTTCGCGACGTGTTGTACCAAAGCGTCGCGGAGGCCCATATCTTCCGAGGCGCGTCGGCGAAGGTCCTCGCGCGCCAGCGGCTGCACGGTGTGGCGGTGGGCTATCTCATGCGCAGCCTCAGCGGTCATCTTGGATTGAACCGGGACTACGCGTTCCTCGCGGGGCTGCTCCACGACATCGGCACCATCGTGCTCCAGCAGATGCTCGATACGAGCCCGCCGGTGACCTACGATCCCAGCCACTACGATCTCGTGATGGAGTCCTTGCACGGGGAGGTGGGTCATATCGTCGCGCAACGTTGGGAGCTGCCGCTGGCGGTGGCAGAGGTGGCGAACCGGCACCACGATTTTGAGGGTGACGGGCGCGACGGTTACTCGCAGCTTGGGCACGTCGCGGCGGCCGCGGAGCGACTCGCGGAGCACGTGGGCTTGTCTGAAGACGGTTCGCGCCGCGCGTTGACCTCGGAGGACATGTTCATGCTCTACCGACTCGGGCTCGACGAGATGGCGGTCGACGCCGCAATTCACGAGGCCGAGCGTGTCGAGGAGCATGTTCGAGCGCTCGGATAGCGCGGGCCGACGAGCGCTGGTCCCGACGACCGCGGAGGATGTCCCAACGGGAGCGCGCGAGCAGCCGCCACCGGGCACAGAAAACACCCGCTCGGTGAGTGACCCGTTCGCGCGTCAGCGTTGACAGGGGTCGTCGAGATCGGGGGTGTCACCCGGATAGCGGAGGAGCGACGCTGGAATTGGCGCTGGCGGGTCCGTCAGTCCGATCGACGCGAGCAGCTGGACGCTCGCCGTTCCAGTGTGTTCGCGATAATCTACGCGCACATGGTGCCGGCCCTCGGTCAGCTGCAGCTCCGCGCCCTTGACCGCCTTGCGGACGCCTTTCCGCTTCTTGGAGCGCTTGGGTTTCCAGATGTCAATGACGCGCTCGCCGTCGATAAACAGGCGCGCGCCGTCGTCGGCGATCAGCTGAAACGCGACGTCTTGGTCATCTTCAAGCGTCATGCAGCCGTCCCATCGAATCGATATATTGTCGTTGGGGATCTCGGGAGCCGGCGACTGCTTCCGCCAGTTAAAGTCGATGTCGCGGTCGCGGATGATGTCCGGGGTTCCGTGGAAATTCGGCTGTGAGTAGTAGGCACCACGCCACATGCCATCGCCGGTGATGTGCGGCCGCAGGACGTCGTAGACTCCATACGAGAATCCAAGAATCGCGAGGGCGAACGTCAGGCGCCGGGTGAGTCGGTGCCATCGAGCGTGGTGAGGACCGCCTCGATCAGGCGCCCCATCGCTGTTGATCCCGGAGAGGGCCTCACCGCATCGTTGGAGGTGAGGGTGAAGTTGCTGGAGCATCCACGCTGCCTCCGCCTCGCTCCCCTGATAACTCTCATCGCCAGACAAAAACTCGTGGGCGAGTGAAGAGGCGGTCGGGGTGTCTGGGGACCTCGCGCCGTCGCGCTCGGAGATTCGAATAAACGCGGCGGCGCTCGCGGCGATCGTCACAGCGCTGTTCGGCGTGGAGGGCGAGCGCTCCGGCGCAGTCTGCTCGTCACCGCCCAGACGCGTCGGCTGGAGCTCGCTCCAGAAGCCGAGCAACAGCCAGCGCACGACGCTTGGGTTGGGCCGTTGGTGCCGAACGAGGTGACGAAGGGTCTTGAGGTGTTCGCTTGCTGGCTGGGGGGAGGTCATGGTGGTCGTCGAGGTCGTTGGAGCGGGCTGCAGAGGTCATCATGGCTTGGGAGCGCGCGCTTGCTCGGAGGTGCGCTCCGCGGCGTTGGCGTTGGAGGGGAGGGGGCGGGGACCCGACGGGCGCGTCGCCGCGCGGCCGTCGCCCGGTGGTGGTGTGCCGTTCATCGGGTCGCTCGCCTCGGCCGCTCCCTCGCGAGCCGCGGGGTCTGGTGCGCTGGAGGGGGTGGATTTTCTCGACTTCCGTTTTTTCTTCTGCTCTTTTCGTAGGTCTCGAATCAGCGCGATGGTACCGCCATCGCGCTGCACTCGGCCGTAGATGGGCTTCTCCTTGTGTTTCTTGTGACAATTGGAGCGCGTGTAGCCGAGGAAGAAGTCAGCCTTTGAGGAATTGGCGCGGCGGTAGTGCGTGACCGCGAAGTTCTGCGGGACGTACTCGGAGACGGCGGACGCGAGCCAGCAACCAGAGACGAGCACGGGATTGTTCAGATAGTACGAGCGGTCACGCTGCCACAGCGTACGCTGCAGGAGCTTGCTCGCGTCATTGTACGAGGCTCCGTAGTAGTCGAGATCGTAGTTTTCGTAGGCGGCCCCGATACCACCGCTCGCGGCGTTGAAATAGACGGATTCGTGTGGATGCAGCCGCGCGATCCAGTAGGTGTGCCACACACCCACGCCCCCGAAGGTCGCGTAGACGACGACCCTCGCCGCCCGTCGAGACACTGTGTGAGACAAGGACGCCGCGACGTCAAGGAGCGCCGCGGCCGTGAGCCCGGCGATGACCGCCATCATCGGGATGATGAAGAGGAAGTGACGGAGTCCGTCGTAGAGGTGGGAACCCTTGGCGATCGCGTAGGCCGGCGGAAACAGGAGGCTCGCCCAGATCAGCAGGTAGCTCAGCGTGTGGATATTTCGCTGGGCGCTCACGCGTCGCAGCTGCATGAGCGCGCGCACGAGGAGGACGGCCCCGACGCCGCACAGCGCCAGGAGAAACTCAGGCGTCTTGAGCCCGAAGTAGTGGATGAGATATTCGGGGGTGTCGTCGGACACCCTGATGGTTCTCCCCGCGAACGGCATCCTGCGGTCGTGATGGGCGAAGTACGTCATTCGTTCGAGCACGACGAATGGCCGCCGGATCGGGTCGCGCAGCGCCCAGGGCCAGGTAGACACCATCGTGATCCAAGCGGTGACGGTGATCGCGAACAGCTGCGAGACCAGCCGCTGAAATTCGGCGAATCGGGGGCGCCCCGGTGGCGCCGCGAGGCGTCGCACGACGAGCGTCATAAAGAGCGCGACGGCGCAATACCCGAGGGTGAGGAGTCCAGCGATCCGTACGGACATGGCCAGACCGAGGAGGACGCCGAGCCACACCAGCCTCCGTCTGGGCAGCCGGGGGTAGACGCTGACGACCCGAATGATCCCGTAGACCGCCCATACATATCCCGCCGCGAAGGGGAGGTCTTTTGGGTTGTTGAAGCTGTGTCCGACAAAGACCGGGTGCAATACGAGCGCGCAGAGAGCAAAAAAACCTGCGGCGGGCCCTCCGATGAACCGGCCGAGTCGCCAGACGCCCGCGTAGGCGAACATCGCCACCACAAAGACCGCGAGGTGCCAGGCGTGGTAGGCCTTCCATGGCCCGTACTCCATCACCAAGGCGCCGAGGAGATCGAAGGCTCCACCGTAGAGGAAGTTGCTGCGGTAGGTGATCGCGAGGTCGTTCGCGCCACCGGACTCGAAGTAGTCGAGGATCGCGTTGCCGTAGGTGATGTGGAAGTTCTCGTCCCACGTGACCCCAAAGTCGGTGATCACGCGGAGCCCCACGGTCCAAAACAGCACGAGGGCGGACACGCTCGCGAGGTCCCACCAACCGCCCAAGGGGCTGTCGTCGAACCCCGGGGCCCGAGGCGCGCGCTGCTGAGGGCTCTGTTGGCGCATCATGAAGTTCGGCGCAGGCGCCGCGAACTACACACTACAGATGTCGTCGTCCTTCGTCCAAGCCTTTTAGGTCGTCCCATCGAACACGCCCCGTGTTCGCGCGTGCGCTCGAGGGTGCGCCGCCGCCTTGATGACAGCGGCCCCGGGTTTAAGGTTTGGATGAACCGCCCTTCGGCCGACGTCGCTTGTTGGACGGTTTGGACGGGTTGGACGGTTTGGACGGCTTGGACTGCTTGGACGGCTTGGACCGCTTGGACGGCTTGGACCGCGTGGACGGCTTGGACGGTTTGGACGGCTTGGTCTGCGTGGACTTCTCACCGGCCGAGGCGCGCTCATTTGTCTCGCGCGGAGGGAGGCCCGTGTGCTGGGTGAGGGCGGTCCCTTGGCGTGGTCGGCGTTGCCCCTGCGTCTTTGAATCGCGGCCGCGTCTTGGTGCTCGTCGTTCGCCTGGGCTCGAATGGGGGACAAGCTGGTGCGGTCGGTTGCCGATCAGGTCACTGCGCCCCATGGCTCGCAGCGCCTTGCGGATGACGGGCCAGTTGTTCGGGTCGTGGTATCGCAAGAGCGCCTTGTGAAGTCGCCGCGTCTGGCCCGCCTTCGGGATGACGACCTCGAGGCTGGCGTCGTCCCGCCGGAGCCGCCGCAGCGGGTTGAGCCGGGTGTGATACATGGCGGTCGCGGTGGCCATGGGCGACGGTAAAAACGCCTGGACTTGATCGGGCTTGAATCTGTTTTTCTTCAACCACAGCGCGAGCTCAAGCATGTCCTCGTCGGTGGTGCCTGGATGAGCCGCGATGAAGTAGGGGATGAGGTATTGCTTCTTCCCTGCCGCCTCGCTGTAGCGGTCAAACAACTCTTTAAATCGGTCGTAGGTCCCGACGCCCGGCTTCATCATCTTGTTGAGGGGGCCCTCTGCGATATGCTCCGGCGCGATCTTGAGGTACCCCCCGACGTGGTGGGAGGCCAGCTCTTTGACGTACTCCGGCGTCTCCACGGCGAGGTCGTACCGCACACCCGAAGCGATCATGACCCGCTTGACCCCAGGGACCGCGCGCGCGCGCCTGTAGAGTTGAACGAGGGGTTTTTGATCGGTGTTGAGGTTCTCGCAGATGCCCGGAAACACGCAGGACGGGCGCCGGCACTTGGACTCAATTTCAGGAGACTTGCATGACAACCGCCACATGTTGGCGGTGGGTCCCCCAAGGTCGGAGATGGTCCCCGTGAAACCTGGGACGGTGTCGCGCACCTGCTCGATCTCTCGGATCACGGAGTCGGGAGACCGACTCTGGATGATGCGACCCTCGTGCTCGGTGATGGAACAAAACGAGCATCCGCCGAAGCACCCGCGGTTGATCATGATGGAGGTCTTGATCATCTCGTAGGCGGGGATTTTTGCGTCCCCGTACTTCGGGTGTGGGCGGCGCTGGAACGGGAGCTCGTAGACAGCGTCCATCTCCGGCGTGCTCAGGGGGAGCGGGGGGGGGTTGATCCACGCGTGGCGATCGCCATGGTATTGGATGAGCGCTCTGGCGTTGTGGGGGTTGGACTCGCGGTGAACAACGCGGGACGCGTGGGCGTAGAGCACGGGGTCGCTCGCCACCTGTTCGTGGCTCGGGAGTCGCAGGGCGGTTTTGGCCCGTGGGTGTGCGCTCGGTCGCAACGTGACGAGCGCCGGGGCCGGGGCGGGCGAATCCGTGGCGCACGTAGGATTCGCAGCGTTCGCCTCCATGGCGTAGGGATCGACGCGAGGGGTGAGGGCGCCGGGGGTGTCGACGGTGCTCGAGTCCTGCTCGCGCCACCCTTCAGGGAGTCCGTGGCGGAGGTAGGCGGTGCCACGGATCTCCGTGATGTCACGGATCGATTCGCCCATGTGCAGTCGCTCCGCGAGCTGGCAGATGGCCCGCTCAGCGTTGCCGAAGAGCAGCATGTCGGCCTTGCTTTCGATGAGCACGGACTTGCGGACCTTGTCGGACCAGTAGTCGTAGTGCGCGACGCGTCGGAGGCTCGCCTCAATGCCTCCAATCACGACCGGGACCCCGGAGAACGCCTCGCGGCAGCGGTGGGCATAGACCGCGACGGCGCGGTCGGGACGCTTGCCCGCTGCGCCGTTCGGTGTGTAGGCGTCGTCGCTCCGGATCTTGCGATCGCTGGTGTAGTGGTTGACGAGGGAGTCCATATTCCCCGCGGTGACTCCCCACATCACGTTGGGACGGCCGAGCTCCCGAAAATCATCGACACGTTTCCAATCGGGTTGGGAGATGATGCCAACCCGAAACCCGTGGGCCTCGAGCAGACGTCCGATTAACGCGGCGCCGAAGCTCACGTGGTCAACGTAGGCGTCTCCGTTGACGAGGACCACGTCGCAGGTGTCCCAGCCGAGCGTCCGCATCTCCGACCGCGACGTCGGCAAAAAAGGAGCCGGGGGGGCGCTGCGCTCGGGGCGCCCTCGCACGCCGAAATACGGCGCCGCGGGGGGCGTGGTGGTCTGGGCGGAAGGCACGATCCCATCCTACCGCAGGCAGCGGCGGTTGTCGGCCACGCGGGCGCCGCCCGGTCGCAGTTTATTTGCTGGC
>JAAZXR010000059.1:0-3305 GCA_014240065.1 Myxococcales bacterium | reverse complement strand
GAAAAAGGCGACCAAATACGACCTCGCGATGCCCGTGACGACGTCGTTGGTGACGATTGGGGCGTTACAAAACGAGCAGGGGAGCCCGCAGGTGTCCGGATCTTCGATGAACGACATGTGGTTGGCGCCGAGCACGTCCACCTTGAGCGCGGGGGAGCCGGCCGCGCTGTAGAAGGTCTCGAAGTTGTCCGCCGCCGGGGCGCAGGCCTGCAAACTCCCCGACGCGTCGATGGTCTCACCGATCACGCCGAGCGGCTTGTTGATGGGGAGGAGGTCCGTGACGTCTGGACAGTCGGTGGCGTTGCAGCCCATGGAGCTGTCCACCGGGTCAAGAGTGAACGCCGCGAGGACGCGCGGATCGCTGACCGCGGCGTGCGTGGCGAGCTTGCCGCCGAGAGAGTGACCGGTGGCGCCGACCCGCTGGAGGTCGGCGATCAACGAGAGGGAAGGGTGCGCGGTGACCCACTCGATGCCCCCGAGGAGTTCCCGCATATTCTCCACGTGATTCGTGTTCAAGAGCGCGGCGTTGAAGTCTACGTGGACGGCGATGAACCCGTGAGACGCGAGGTGGTCGCCGAATCCGTAGTACTGCGATGGCGGGAGCTGAAACCCATGAGCGAGCAACACCACGGGGAAGGGGCCGGCGCCCGCGTCGCCGGGATAGGACGCGTGAATATTGACCGAGGTGCCGGTGGTCGGGACCGTGAAGACGTCGTCGAGGGTCGCGGTGCCCAAGGGACCTGGAAGCGCGGGATCTGGGAGTGCGTCGCCGTCGCCGTCGCCGTCGCCGTCACCGTCACCGTCACCGCCGCTGTCTTGGCCACCGCTCGCCTCCTCGCCCGTGTCGCTTGAGTCGTTGGATTCGCCCGTGTCGGGAGCACCGGTGGATGAGGTCTCCTGATCAGCGCCGGCCTCCGCCTCCGCGGTGTCGTTGGATCCAGTGCAGCCCATCGCGAGCATGTAGGTGAGCCCGTAGGCGAGGCGATGACGAGTCATGGTCGACGCTACCATGGTGGATCCTGCTCAACGGGACTGCGCCACTTGGGCACGATGAGGTTGAACCTCCTTTGGACGGCGGGACGTCGGGCGCTCGCGATGGCGGAGCCGAGGGTGTGCGGGTGGAACGGTTCGTGGTGGGCGCGGCTTCGGTACGTGCGATGGCGCCGGAGTGTCGCGCCGGGCGAGTGGCGCTGTTCGGTCACGCGTCGCGGGAGCATTCGATCTCCGGCGAAGCCCCGGGTTGTGCTGGCTGTGGGAGACGTTCGTACCGGCCCCCGGGGAGGTTCGAGTACCCGCCGGCGAAGGGCGGCGCGGGGCATTCTCGTTGGAAAACCGGCGCCAAGGCGCTTAAACAGGGGTGCGTGATGCACGCGAAGATGTCACTAATGAGGGTGGTCTTGCTCACGTTGAACTCCAAAGTAGGTCTTTGACGTACATGGGGGCTTGCTGGTATCTACAAATTGAGACATCGCGTTCTCAAACTGAGAGTTCAAATCATGGGTTGGAAACTTCAGATACCGGTAATCGCTGCGGCTGCAGCTACGTTTTTTTCCGCGAGTGTTGCGAGCGCGAGCCCGTGCCCAACACAGGATCAACTGGCGGATCCGCCCCAGTTTGAGTGGACCTACCATCCGGCCGACGAGTCGAATCCAGCGCCTTATTACAGCGGCGTGATGGAGGTGGGCGAAGCATCGTTTGTCATTGGCGGCGAAACGTTGACCACGCGAGCATACCGGCAGGCCGGCACGGCGTACACCATTCCCGGACCCACCGTGTCCATGACCCCCGGCAACAAGTACGTGATGAGCTTCCACAACACGCTCCCGTACGAGGCGCCAAATCCATCACACAACGTCTTCAAGGACGCGAACATCAGCAACCTGCACACGCACGGCCTGCACATCTCGGGTGAGAGCCCCGGGGACGACGTGACTCGTTCCTTCGAGGGAGGCTTTGGTGGAGATTTTGTCTACGACATTCCGGCCGACCACATGGGCGGGACCTACTGGTATCACGCCCACCATCACGGCTCGACGTTCCTTCAGGTGTCCGGCGGCGCGTTCGGACAGATGATCATCGACGACAGCAACGATGGCATCCCCGCCACCGTCGCAGGGATGACAGAGCGCCAGGTGGTGTTGGGCTACCTCGATCCCAACTCTGCCGGGACGGGGGGAGACACGCTCATGAGCGGGTCCCTTAATCCCACGTGGACGATCAACGGGACCCCGTCAGGGAACTTTTGTACGCCGGCCAACGAGTGGCAACACTGGCGCGTGCTGGTCGCCGACCGCAACGCCATGGAGAAAGACGTGGAGGTCGGGCCGAACTGTGAAGTGGCCCTCCTCGCCCGCGATGGTGTGTGGCGGACCACGGCTCCCAAGGCGATCGGCTCCAACACCGTCAGCTTGACGGGAGCCTCGCGTGCGGACCTGGCGGTTCGATGCAGCGCGGACTCCTGGCTGCGCGTGGACGGAGACACCGTGGCCACCATCTACGCGGATGGGTCAGGCAACACCACCGTGGGGCCCTACGACGGCGTCGGCGGATCCTGGTCCGCGACGCGTCCGGGATACCTCCGCGACCTCACCAACGCCACCAACGTCAACACCGAGTCGGTGCAGATGGGGGCGCGGACTGTGAACGGGTCCAAGTACGACAACGACGTGCCCACCTTCGCTCTCCCGGCGCAGCAGGTCCAAGAGTGGTCTGTGGGCGGCGCTCGACGCCACCCGTTTCACCTTCACGTCTATCACATGCAGACCTTCGGATGCGGCGGTGACTATGAGGACGGCGAGTACTACGACGTGGTCGCGGGGAACTGCGACGTTCGCTTTGATCTCAACGCCAACACCACGACCGCCTACGCAGGTCGCACCATCATGCATTGCCACATCCTTCAACATGAGGACCAGGGGGCCATGGGCTGGATGGACGTGACCGGTGGAATCGGGGCGCCCACCTTCCCCACCGACGGAAACGTGGCGATACCCTACGGCGAGTATTACGCCCTCGGCGGCACGGAGCCTCCGACACCGCCCGCCGCGCCTTCCAACCTGGTCGCCACCGCGACAGGGAGCTCGTCCATCGCGCTGACATGGACGGACAACGCAGACAACGAAGACGGCTTCCGCGTGGAGCGGTCGGAAGACGGCGTGAACTTCAGCGTGGTCACCTCCGTCGCGGCGAACAGCCAGTCCTTCGGGGACTCGGGACTCTTGGCGAACACCATCTACGACTATCGGGTCGAGGCCTACTCAAGTTCGTTGACGTCGGGGTATTCCAACGTCGCGACCGCGACCACC
>JAAZXR010000058.1 GCA_014240065.1 Myxococcales bacterium | reverse complement strand
TCGCCCGAGGAGGAGGGGTCGCCGTCGCCGTCGCCGTCGCCGTCGCCCGAGGTCGCGGACTCCGAGCCGGTGTCGTCTCCCGCGGTGGTGCTGCCGCCGCATTGACAGGGGCCGTAGCCGCTCCCCATGAGGTCGCAGATCGCGGTGCTCGAGTCCCCGTCGGGGCACACGCAGAGGATCACGCTCATCGGCGTGCATTCTTGGTCCTGTGTCCGAACCCCGCCGCAGCTCGCGATCCAGCCCGCGAGGGAGCACAGCAGCGTGCAGTGGCTTCGCGTCCTCATCGTAGATAGGAGCGTCCACCAGTTTAGGGGGACGCGCAAGATCCAGGACTCAATCGGGACCCCCCCCGGTCGATCATGGAATAAATAGTCCGCTCGCGCGGATCGTCGCGAGCCAAGGGATGCCGCGCCGTGGATCACGCGGTTCCACTCGCTCGACGACACCCTCCACTTCGACGCGTTGGGCGACCTCGATCAGGGTCGTCTCAGCGCGAAGGCTGAGCCCGAACAACTCTCGGAGGCGAGCGTGAAGGGAGGTGACGTCCCCATCGGAGGGTGGGGGGTGAATGCGCGCGCACCCGTCACCGTCGCGCAGTAAGAACGGGACACTCTGTCGCAGTCGATGGATGGACTCGGCGGAACCACCGAGGAGGCCGGGATAAATTTGATTGAGGGCGCCCGGGACCTTCGCGACGTAGTCGATGGCCACCGCTTGCCGACCGCTGGTCGGATCTTCGAGCAGGTCGAGGGCCTCGACCGCACCTCCCACGCGGACCTGTGCCCCCTTCGTGAGCGCATGGAGGGCCGTGAGCGCAGGCCTGCGTTTACGCCAGAAGTTCCAGAGCGCCACATGGAGGACTGTAGCACGCGTCTTTGGGGGCTCCGTCTTGGTTGACGGCAGCGTCGCGCCGGTGACCTCGGGCCCCTCGTCAGCCTGGCTCGATCCGGACAGCGGTGCCGTACGCGAGGATCTCCGCGGATCCCTGCATGACGGTAGAGGTGGTGACGCGAAGCCCCACGACGGCGTTGGCACCGATCCGGAACGCCTCACTCTTCAGCCTGTCGAGGGCCTGCTCTCGGCTCTGAGCCAACATCTTCGTGTACTCGACGACCTCGCCGCCCACGATGCTGCGGAATCCCGCGACGATATCCGTACCAATATTCCGCGCGCGGACTGTGTTGCCTTTGACGAGGCCGAAGACCTGGACGATCCGATAACCAGGGACTTCGTCGGTGGACACGAGGAGCATCGACATGGGCGCCGGAGGTCCTGAGCGGGGGTCGCGTGCTGGAAGATTTGAATGGTGTGGTTGCATCGTCATTGGTCCACGTCGTTGTAGGGGTCGCGGTTGGCCTGGCTCGCTCGCTCGACGAGCACCGAGCCTGCGAGCATGAAGGCGCCCGTGGCGAGCGCGGCCAACCCGAGGATTTGAGCTGCCGGGACGAAGAGGATGATGACCCCCGCGACGGTGAGCCCCACCCCTACTTTACGAACGGGTCGCCTGGAGTTCGCGTGCTGCTCCAACGTGAGGGCCTCATCTTGGGCGGCCCTCGCGAGCCACCCGTCTTCTTGGGCGCCGGTGCGGGCGAGGGCTTGTTGTTGATCGGCGTGGTGGCTGGCCTCGTCGCGGTACAAGGCGAGCTCTTCAAGCTCCGCTGGGCTGCAGCTTCCGCGCCTCGACTTTTCGACGAGCTCTCGCATGCGGGCCGTGATCGGATCTTCAGCGCTCACGCCCAAATCGTACCACGGGCGCTGTTGTGGGGAGGGATCCGCCGCGGCCTGTCGACGGGCGATACACTTGAGGGATGTGCGGTCGCTTTGAACTCAGCGAAACGCCGCTCCATCTCGTGGCGGCGCGCCTCGGTGTCGAGCTGGATCCCGGCGCGCGCGCGCTCGACCGCAGGCGCTTCAACATCGCTCCAGGTCAACAGGTCGCGTGCGTGACGGGAGCCCGGGATTTGACCGTGCTCGCCGCGCGATGGGGAATCGCGGGGCGAGCCGGCGGTCAGCGAATCAACGCGCGGGTAGAGACGCTGCGATCCGTGTGGCTCAAGTCTTTGAGGCGCGCGCGAGGGCTGATCCCCGCGGACGGGTTCGTGGAATGGAAACGCCAGGGCGGGCGACGACGTGACCCCTTCCACCTTCGTTCGCGCGACGGGATGCTGTGGCTGGCGGCGGTCATCGACCTCGGCGCGGCGGACGTGTCGAGCGCGCCGCAGGGTGTGGTCGTCACCTGCGGGGCGGTCGGTCGGGCCGCGTCGCTGCACGGGCGCATGCCGCTGATGTTCACCTCGTGTGAGCGTGGCCGCGCGTGGATGGAAGACGGGCGCTATGATCGAGGAGCGCTGACGCGTGTGGCGACCGAACTCGAGGTGGCGCGAATTTCCACACGGATCAATTCTGCGCGCCATGATGACCCCGAATGTCTCGCGGCGGCGCCCGAGGAGGGATCGTCACAGCTCGACTTGTTCGGCGCGAGCGGTGGCGGGAAGTCATGAGCGGGGTGATCGCTGGACGGCGCCGCCCACTCGGGATGGTGCTCGAGTCGTGCCATCGTCCTCGGGGGAGGAACGGGGGTCTAAAAATCCACGGAGACGCCGGCGGCGAAGGACCAGGCGCCTCGGGCGCCACCCGTCCCAGCTGAAATGTCGAAGTTGAGCGGGCGGACAAACGCGCCGAAGCGATCGTTGAACATCGCGCGGGCTTGGCCGCCCAAGGTGAGGAACCAGTAGTGACGGAAGCTGACGATGACGCTGTCGTAGCGCTCCATGCCATAGCCGGTGGCGATGAAGGGGCCGACGTAGATGCGAATATCCTTTGGATCCGCCAAGAACAGCTCCCACAGAAACGACGGTCCGAGCTGCAGGCCAGAGCGGTTCTTGCCGAACAAGACGTGGAGCATGGGCCCGACGGCGGGGCCGACATCGGCGCCAAAGAGCCGATACTGCCCGTCCATGATCAACCGACCGAAGGCGACGCCGTTGAATCCAACGGTGGGGCCGAGGCCGCCGTTGAGCGTCCAACGAACGGTCGCCGGGGCGTCGGAGCTCGGCAGGGCGGCGGCTTCTTCGGCTTGAGGATCTTCTCTGGGGTCGTCTTGAGAGTCGTCTTGAGGCTCGAATGAGTGTTGACCTGCGTTCGCGTTCTGGGCGGGAACGGCGAACAGGCCGAGGGCCAGCACAGCGGCGCTGAGGACCGAGCCGGTGCGTTGTTTGGCGGGCGCGTGCATCACAAAAACGTTAGCTGCACGACCCTGCGTTCCCAAAAAACTGACGGGCTTGTCGCGTCGGCCAGGTCGGACCATTGCGGGACATGCCCGAAGACGGCGAGCGGCCCGGCAGCGTGCGGCTTCGCGGTGACCTCACGCGCAAAACACGCAATAGGATGAACAGGAAACAATCCTCCGCTAGAGGCGGTTTCTCGGCAATTCGCGGGGAAGGGATCCTGAGGACGGCGCGGCGCAGGTGGTACTAGATCGCCAGGCGGTCGGGTCGAGCCAAACAGACGCGCGCGTTCCCCGTCCATCCGTCGTCCTCATTGATGAACACTCCCATGGTTCCAAGCTTCCTCCAAAACGAACGGGATCTGCTCAAGATGCCGTCGCGATCACTGCTCGTTGCCGGAGGTGATGGACGCATGCGTCTTCATCCGGTCTCCGGGCTCAACAAGTACGGCTGCGCGCCCGAACCGAGGGATGCGCTGCCGGTCGGGTCGTGCACCGCCTCGTCTCCAACGCCTCGCGCGATCCGGGCGGTGGAACAGGCGCGCCACAAGTTGTTGCGTGCGCTTCACGATGACAAGCTCGTCTCCGTCTCTCACGAGCTGATGCGAGATATCCGGGTGGATCTGGCCAGGGAGCTGTCGCTCGACCAAGTGCCGGGCGTGCAAGTGGTGCTCACTCCGTCGGGGACGGACGCGGAGATGTTGGGCGTCTCGCTGGCGCTCCGTGATGACGACCGGCCGCTTTGCAATATTGTCTCGGGGCCCGCCGAGGTCGGCAGCGGCACCACCGACGCGGCGGCTGGCTTGCACTTCGACGACCGGACGCCGCGAGGGGCCGACAGCACCGCGGGCGAACCAGTGAACACCGTATTGAGTGAGCGCGTACACGTCGAGACCATCGGGCTCAGAGATGACCGCGGACAGATGCGACCAGAGCGGGCGCTCGATGCTCAATGTCGCTCGATGGTGGAGCAGGCCGTCGCTCGCGGAGAGCGGGTGATGGTGCACATCGTCAGCCACTCCAAGACCGGGGCGCACGCGCCCTCGCTGTCGTGTGTCCGCGCGATTCGGGCCGATTATCCCGACGACGTCGTCGTGATGATCGACGCCGCGCAGGGTCGCATCAGCCGTCGCGGGTTGCGGGCCGCCATGGAAGACGGATGGCTCGTTTTATTTACGGGCTCCAAATTTTACGGAGGTCCGCCATTTTCGGGGGCGCTTTTTGTTCCGCCGAACCTCGCGTCGGTCGACGAGGGCATCGGGCATCTCCCGGAGGGTTATCACGGCTACTTCACCGCGGGTGAGCTCCCCACAGAGTGGGATGAGGGGCGCGCGAGCTTGTCCAATCACCCCAACCTCGGGCTCATCTTGAGATGGCGGGCGGCGCTCTCTGAGATCAAGGCATACTACGAGGCGGATTCTGGGGATCGCTACAAGGTGCTGCGGGCGTTCGAGCGCACCGTCCCTGGGGCCTTCGCGGGTTCGGACTGCATCAGCCTCGAACCGGCGGAGCCCCCAGTGGACGACGATGGTTCGACGCCGCTGTTGGAATCAAAGAAGACAGTGTTCTCGTTCTACCTGCGGCCTGGTCGCGACGAGCCGTTCTTTGGGGCCGAGGCGCTCTCCAACATCTTTATGTGGATGAACCGAGATCTGTCGGTGTGTCTGCCAGATGATCAAGGACCGCTCCGGGAGATCTTGGCCGCGCGCTTCCACCTCGGACAGCCGGTGGTCACGGGCAAGAGCCGCGACCTGGCGATGCTCCGCGTGGCGCTCGGGGGGCCCTTCATCGTTCAGCTCACCGAAGACGCGCGACTCGGGCCGGACCTGGACGGGCGGCTTGATTGGTTGGCTGCTCGGGTCGCGTTGTTGCGTCGCAAGCTCGAGTTCTTGGCCCAGAACTACTCGAGGTTGGGGCCCAGCTTGCAGCTGGACGCGCTGGGAGCCGATCGATGAGCTCCGCTGCTTGGGTGCAGCGACTCTCGAACGATGACTGCAGCAGCTACCTCCGCCAGGCGATCGGCGAGGGCCTGTTTGAGCGGCACGACTGGATCTTGATCCACGATCTCAACCTGATGGAGGCCAAGTACGCCGCGCTTGACGCCGCGTTCGCCTCGGAATCCCTGCACGCCGTAGCGGTGAAGGCGAACCCGGTGGTGGGGGTCTTGCGGCGCCTGGTCGCCCGAGGCGCGGGCTTGGAGTGTGCGTCGATGGAAGAGGTGGAGATCGCCGCGCGCGCGGGGTGTCCACCCGACCAGATCGTCTTCGACTCACCGGCCAAGACGCGCAGAGACCTGGCGCAGGCGTTGGACCGCGGCGTCGTCCTCAACGCCGACAACTTTGATGAGCTCGCGCGGATCGCCGCGCTCCTCGAGGGCGAAGATCGAGGCGCCCTCAAGGCCCACGTCGGTCTGAGGATCAACCCCATGGTCGGCGAGGGGGCGATCGCGGCGACGAGCGTCGGCGGGCGGGTGTCGAAGTTTGGGGTGCCGCTTGAGGAGGCTCAGGCGGAGATCTTGGCTGCGTTCGAGCGGTGGACGTGGCTCACTGGGGTCCATGTTCACGTGGGCTCGCAGGGGTGCACAGTCGCGCAGCTCGTCGCGGCGGCCAAGCGAATTGAGGCGCTCCTCGTGACCATCGAGGAGCGTCGCCCCGGACAAATTGTGGACGTGGATATCGGCGGCGGCTTACCGGTCTCCTACGACACGGCCACGGTGGCACCGTGCGTGACAACCTACGCCGACGAGCTTCGTCGCGCCTGCCCCACGCTGATGTCAGGGAGGTATCGAATCATCACGGAGTTCGGGCGCGCGATTCATGCCAATTGTGGGGTGGCCGCGAGCCGCGTGGAGTACGTGAAGACCTACGGGGGTTCCGCGATGGCGGTCGTTCATTTTGGCGCAGATTTTTTGATGCGGCCGGTCTACAACCCAGACGATTGGTCGCACGAGTTCGTGGCCCTCGATCCGGACGGCAGGGTGAAGACCTGGCCTGCTCAGCCCTACGCCATGGCCGGCCCGCTGTGCTTTGGTGGAGATTTTGTAGGTCGTGAGGTCATGCTCCCCGCGCTTACGCCGGGTGATTTTGTGTGCGCGCGGGATGTGGGGGCGTACACCTTGAGCATGTGGTCGCGGCACTGCAGCCGGGCTCAGCCGTTGGTCGTCGGGGCCACCGCCGATGGACCGCTCGAGCCGCTCCGCGCTGCGGAGACCCCGAGGGGGGTGGCGCTCGACTGGGAGCAGCCTCGGGAGGGGTCGTCCTAGGGTCGGTTGTTCGCGGAGGCGATTCAACGCGGGGCTCGCCCCGAACGACGGGAGACTTGATACTCTACGCGTGATGCGAAAGCTCCCGCTTCACATATGGATCCTGCTCGCGCTGGTGTTGGGGGTGGCGTACGGCTATGTCAGCGCGATCCTGGGGGCGCACGAGCACGTGCTCACCTTCGTGAAGCCGATCGGCGATTTGTTCTTGAACCTGCTGCAGATGATCGCGGTGCCGCTGGTGTTGTTCTCTCTGGTCGCTGGGGTCGCGAGCCTCCGGGACGCGTCGAAGCTCGCACGCATTGGGGGCAAGACCGTCGTCTTGTATCTCGCGACCACAGCGGTCGCGATCACGCTCGGTCTGCTGGTGGTCAATCTACTTGAGCCCGGAGCGGGGCTTTCCCCGGAGCTGCGCGATCATCTGCGCTCTACGGTGTTGGCCGGGACGAGCAGCGACACGGTCGAGCGCAGGATCGAGGCTGGACAGGGGATCGACTTCGCCGCGCAGCTCGTGAATATCGTCCCCAAGAACCCCTTCGCCTCCCTCTCTCAAGGGAGCATGCTCCAAATCGTATTCTTCGCGTTGATGCTCGGGTTCTCCTTGACGCGGCTGCCCGACGCGCGCGCGCGCCCGGTCATGGAGTTGTTCGACACCTTGTCGGACGCCATCATCGCCATGGTGCACCTCATCATGAAGATCGCGCCGTTCGGCGTGTTCGCGTTAATGGCCACGGTGGTCGCGAGCCTCGCCGGCATGGGCGACGATATGTCCGGATTGAGCGAGCTGGCCGCGGAGATGGGGAAGTATATGGCGGCGGTGGTCATCGGCCTGGTGTGTCACGCGCTCCTCGTCTACTTGCCGCTGCTCCGATTCGTGGCGAAGGTCCCGTTGCTCAAGTTCCTTCGCGCCATCGCGCCGGCGCAGCTGCTCGCGTTCTCGTCGAGCTCGTCGGGGGCGACGCTGCCAGTGACCATGGAGTGCGTGGAGCGTGGTCTCGGGGTGGATGAGGAGGCGACGAGTTTTGTGTTGCCGTTGGGCGCCACGATCAACATGGACGGGACCGGCTTGTACCAAGGGGTGGCGGCGGTGTTTATCGCGACCATGTACAACATCGATCTGTCGGTGGGACAGCAGCTTCAGATCGTGATGGTGGCGGCGCTCGCGTCGATCGGCACCGCCGCTGTGCCGGGGGTCGGCATCGTCATGTTGACCATCGTGCTCACGCAGATCGGCGTCCCCCCCGAGGGGATTTTGCTGATCTTCGCGGTCGATCGGCCGCTTGATATGTGCCGTACGGTGCTGAACGTGACGGGCGACGCCACCGTCTGTACCGTCGTCGCCGCGAGCGAAGGGCTCATGGGCGGCGCGCAGGCGGGAGACGGCGTGAACAGCGACGTCTCCACGGCGGGAGATTCCCCGGCGGCGAGCTAGGTCCCCCGCGGACGCGCGCTCGCGTGGCTACAGCTCCCAGCGGGCGTGGAGCCGCTCGGTCACGACCAATTCACCCGTCATCTGCTCGACGGTGGATTCGGGATCCGAGGGGCAAGACGCCTCGTCCCGCAACAGCCACAGCTTGGGTCGCAGACCCTTCGCGAGTGGAAGCGGCATCACGGCGCGCCAGCGAGACCATTGGCCGTCCACGCGAAACCCGAGCAAGGAGCCGTCGTGAATCGGCTTGCCATCAAGGGTCCACGATGAACCGGAGCACACGACGTTGAGCAGCATCTGTTTAATATTCTGCGATCGTCACGGCACGACGCAAGCGCGTATCGTCACTGACGTGGGTTGGGCGATAGCCGCGGACGTGGTCTCCGTGTGCGTGGATGAGTTCGCGCGGTTGTTCGCGCGATATCGTCAATGTCGGCAGGAGCACACGGCTCGCCACGGGAGCGGATCGCGCGTCTTTTTTCGGTCGACGTGGAGCGCTTCGACGCCGCGTCTGCTGGGAAGGCCGCGCGCGCGCGGGCGTTTAGCGGCGAGTGTCTTCGATCGCGAATTGAGGTCGTGTCATGATATCGGGTGGTTCGCGCGTCGTTGTCTGCGCGAATCGGCGCGCGCTTTCGACTTAGGTTAGCCTCCTTACCATGCGCAGTATTTTCGTGTTCATGGCGGTCCTCGTCTGGCTGATGCCGGCGCAGGCGCGGGCTTGGGGCGCCGTCGGGCACAAGACCATCGCTGCGATCGCGTGGGATCGACTCTCTCCGGAAGCGCGGCGGGAGCTTCGAGGGCTCGCGCTCCGGCGGCGCGCCTCGTTCAGCGCGAAGGCGTTGTGGGCTGACGAGGTGCGGCAACAAGAGGAGTACGCGTGGAGTCGCCCGCTGCACTACCTCAACGTGGAGCGGGGTGCGCGGGAGATCGGGCGCCCGGCGGCTTGCGACGATGAAAATCGAGGGTGTGTGTTGTCGGCCATCGAACGATTTGAGGGGGTGTTGGCGGATCCACGCGCGCCCTCGTCCGCGCGTCGGGAAGCGGTGGCGTTCTTGATTCACCTCGTCGGCGATATTCACCAGCCCTTGCACTGCGGCTATGGTGACGACAGAGGGGGCAACGACGTGCATCTTAATTTTCGTGGGGCCGCGACGAACCTTCATCGCCTCTGGGACGACCAGCTTATTGAGGTGGGGGGGTCGACGTGGCGCGCGATGGCCCGCCGCCTCGGACGGGAGATCTCGTCGGCCGATGCGGCGCGGTGGACCTCATCGATAGCGCCTACAACCTGGGCCCAAGAGTCCCTCGACGTGATCCTGGGAGGGTTGTACCCCGACTCCATGGAGGTCTCCGACGCCTACGTCCAGCGTTTCTATCCCGAGGTCGAGCAGCGCCTGTCGATGGCGGGTGTTCGATTGGCCGCGCTTTTGGAGCGGGCGCTCGCGGGGTATCGACGCGGGCGGATCAGAGAGTCATCGGAGCGTCAGAGGGACTTGGGGGAGAGGCGGGCGAAGCTCGGCGCGGCGGTCTCGCAGTTGGCGAGCCAAGTTGTGGCGCGCGGAAGTTCTTCGCGAAACCAGTAGTCACACGCGGCGAGCTTGCCACGCGAGAAGTCACTCGGCTCATGGAGCGTCGCCGCGGCCGCCATCTTGAGCCACATCCACGCGACGAGGATGACGCAGGTGCTGCGCAGGTAGTTGTCGCTGTGACCGAGCATCCCGACGACGTCTCCGCTGGCGCCACGACCCGCCACGCGCGCGGTCGCTGCCGCGAGGCGCTCGCACACTCGCGCCAGCGCCTCGGCGTGATCGTGGAGGCGCTCGCGGTCGCGGGCGCGCTCGATGTCCGCGTGGATGTCCTCGAGCAGGGCGCGCAGGGCCTCCCCGTCTCGGGCGACGACCTTGCGGCCGAGCAGCTCCAACCCCTGAATCCCGGTGGTGCCCTCATGGATGCTGTTGAGCCGCTGGTCTCGCAGCCACGCCTCCGGCATGTACTCCGTGGTGTATCCGTAGCCCCCGAAGATCTGCAGCGCGAGCGAGTTGGCCTCGTAGCCCCACTCCGCGGGGAAGCTCTTGGCGACAGGCGTCAAGACGTCGAGGATTCCGGCCGCGCGTGGGCGCTGCTCTACCGGCGCGGCGGCGGCGTGGTCCGCGTACAGCCCCGTCTGGACGAGCAGCGCAGTCCCCCCCTCTACGATCGCTTTTTGGCGGAGCAACATTCGGCGAACGTCGGGGTGCTCGATGATCGTCGCGGCCGCCGTCGCGTCCGGGTCCGCGAGCGCGCGACCTTGACGGCGAGTCTCCGCGTACTCAAGAGCGGCGAAGTACGCCGCGCTCGCGGTGGCGACGCCGTTGGCGCCGACCATGAGCCGCGCCTCGTTCATCATCTGAAACATATAGATCAGGCCGGAGCCGGGCTCGCCGATGAGCCACCCGACGCAGTCGTCATCCTCGCCATAGTTGAGCGCGACGCTTGGCAGCGCCTTCCAACCGATCTTGTGGATCAGCTGGGTGGTGTGGACGTCGTTGGGCGCGAGCTTGTCTCCTTCGGGCCGAAGTCGCGGGACCGCGAACAAGGACACCCCCTTGATCCCGGGCGGCGCGCCGTCGATCCGTCCCAACGTCATGTGGACAATATTTGGTTTAAGGTCGTGGTCGCCGCCAGAGATGAAGATCTTGCTCCCGCGAAGATTGTAGCGACCGTCGCTCCGCGCCGTGGCGCGCGTGGAGATCTCCGCGAGGCTGCTGCCGGCGTGCGGCTCGGTCAGGGCCATGGTCCCGGTCCACTCGCCGTCGTACATCGGGCGCATGAACAGCGCGCGGGTCTCGTCGTCACCGAACGCCTCCACGAGATGTGCGGCGCCGGCGGTCAAGAGGGGGAACCCCGCGGCGCCGGCGTTGGCGGCCATCAAGTAGAGGTTCGCCACGGTCGCGATGGTCTGGGGTAGCGACGCGCCGTTGACCGCCTCTGGTCGCGTGGCGGAGAGGACGCCGAGCTGTGACAGCTGATCGTAGCACTCCGCCATCTTCGGATGGGTGGTGACACGGGCGCCGTCGAAGCGCGGCGGCGCCTGGTCCATCTCGCGGTAGAGGGGATAAAGGCGCGAGCGGGCGAGGGTGCGCGCGGCCTCAATATAGAGCTCGAAGGTCTCTAGATCGAGGTGAGAGAAGCGCTCGAGCTGGCACAGGCGGCCGACCTCAAACACGTCTCGCAGCAAGAACGCGAGGTCTGATTCTCGCAGCAGCGGATTTCGATCCATAGCGACACCTTCGCGAAGCGGGTCGGGAGATGCAAGCCTCGATTTAACAGGCGTCGGCTGCGACCGTGCGCTCGCGCGCCCAGGCGCGCAGTTTCTCGATGGGCTCTCGCATCGTCACCGACAGGGGTCGCGTCTTCTCAAGCTCGGTCATGATGTGTTGAGTCTCCAGCTCGTCGGCCGACGCGAACGCCGCGTACAGCCCGCCGACCACGGCCTGCTCGAGCTCTGCGCCGGAGAACCCCACAGATTTTTTGGCGAGGGCCGAGAGATCAAACTGCTCGGGATCGCGTCCTCGTTTGTCGAGGTGGACCCGCAAAATCTCCACGCGAATATCCTCACGCGGCAGGTCCACGAAGAAGATCTCGTCGAACCGACCTTTGCGGAGCAGCTCCGGTGGGAGGCGGCTGATGTCGTTGGACGTGGCCATCACGAAGACCGGCGCCTGTTTCTCTTGCAGCCACGTGAGCAAGGTGCCGAAGATTCGTTGGGAGGCGCCGCCGTCTTGATCGTTGGCGGGCCCGAACGCCTTCTCGATCTCGTCGATCCAGAGGACGATGGGCGCGAGCGCCTCACATTGATCGAGGGCGGTTCGGAGGTTCTTCTCGCTCTCGCCCATATATTTGTCGTAGAGCCGACCTGGATCGAGTCGCACGAGGGGGAGCGACCAGGTCTTCGCGATCGCCTTCGCGGCGAGGCTCTTGCCGCAGCCCTGCACGCCCAACAGCAAGACCCCTCGGGCGGGATCGAGCCCGAATTCCTCCGCTCGCTGGGGCTCGAAGAACGCGCGACCCCGCAGCTTGAGCCACCGCTTCAGCTCCTCCAGACCGGCAATTTCGTCGAGGTTGGTGTCGAGCGGAAAATATTCGAGCACCCCGCTTTGGGCGATGATCTCCTTCTTCGCCGCGAGGATATTCTCGAGGTCATCCGCCGATAACACGCCGTCGAGCACCATCGCCTCCGTGAGCACGCGGCGCGCCAGGCTGAAGCTCATGCCTTGCAACAGCGCCAGCATGCGGCCGACATCCTCCGAGGTCATCCGCATTTCGATTTGCATCCGCGCGCGGAGCTCTTGCAAGAGCCGGCGCACAAATTCGAAATACTCCTCTCGCGTCGGCGCACGGAGGGTGATGACCGGGATGATGGATCTCCAGCTGTCGGGGAGGTTGGCGGCGGTCCCCGAGAACAGGACGACGCCGCGGTGCGCGCGATGGGTCGTGGCGATCTTGTGAACGAGGTGGGTGAGGGTCGGATGCGTGAGGGCTTCGTCGGCTTCGACGAGCTGATAAATCAAGGGGTGATCTGCCGCGATGATGTGGGAGAGACACCCGCCGAGCTTTGTTGTATTGGCGACGGGATGGGGGCTGTTCAACCGCCCGAGGCCTCGCCCGGGCGCCCATTGAGCGAGGGGGAGTCCCGAGGTCCGCGAGAGCTCGCGAAGCAGCACTTCGATGCGCTCTGGATCCTCGTCGACCACGTAGACCACCGGGTGATGGGCGGCGATCAACTTCTCGAGCTCCGCGAGGTCTCGCAGTGGGAGAGGGGGTCGAGGCATGCGCGCTTGCATGGTACACAACGCCATAGGAAGCGGGCGCGGGGCTCGCCGTGACCGACCACCGGGTGCCCGTGCCGAGCCGGCGGGTTGTGCACCGCCGCGAAAGACCGCTGTTTTCGACGCTGGGTCGGCGGTGACTTCGAGGATCACGCGCCGCCCGCGACGCCCTGTGGAGGGGAGGCAGCGGGAGGGAGGAGCCAGGCCCCTCACGGCAGGACTCGCATCACCGAGAGGCGCATTTTTTCGCCAGTCGCGGGCCTGCGTACAGCGTTCTAAGCGCGGTTGGCTCCAGGTGAGGAGCCGCGGACCCTCCGCAGCGACCTTAAAATAACGTGAGATAACACACACATGAAAGAAATTCCCCGCGTCAACGCCCGTAATTGGCCGCTCGACGCGCCCGTGGCGTCGCATTTCGTGGCCTTTGCCGTTCTCGTTCGCCGGCAGTCGGCGGTGAAAGGGCTCGGAGAACACGATCGCGGTGGCGGACAGCCGAGCCTGGCCCGGCCACCATCGGATTCGCCCGAGCGTTCGGCCGGGCATCGGTTCGCGGGCCGAATTTGTTGAACGCTTCTCGCAGCGGCGGCGGTCGCGGACGTCGCAGAGGGGGAGCAGATGATCTATCGTCTCTTCGATGTTTCGACGACCCATGCGAAATCGAGTCACTCCGATTATTTTGAGCGGACTCGCTATTTTGCCCCTCTTAGGAGCGACCGGGTGCGTCGATGGCGGTTCCGATTCTGTCGGCATGGAGGATGGACCGACGGGGATGAGCGGAGACGGGGACGGAGACGGGGACGGGGACGGTGATGGAGACGGGGACGGCGATCCCATCTGTGGCGACGGCGTCGTCGGCGGCGACGAGGAGTGCGACGAAGGAGAGGACAACGCCAATGAGGGCAGCTGCACGGAGGCGTGTCTGTCGCCCATATGTGGCGACGGCTACCTACAGCCGTCGAATGAGGAAGCCTGTGACGAAGGCGCGGCGAACGACGATCTCGGCGCGTGTACCAGCGAATGCGCGCTCCCTGCCTGCGGGGACGGCTACCTGCAGACGTCGAACGACGAGACCTGCGACGAGGGCGCGGAGAACGGGACGGGGGCGAGTGATTGCACCGCCGAATGCGTCCTCACCGAGTGTGGCGACGGGTTTACGGGCGCGTCGGAAGCCTGCGACGACGGCACCGACAACGGCACGGGAGCCACGGACTGCATGGACGACTGCACCGTCACCACCTGCGGTGATGGCTTCGTTGGTTCGAGCGAGGAGTGTGACGACGAGAACGTCGTGGACGGCGACGGCTGCTCGAGCAGCTGTGCCCTCGACGGCTGCGCCCTCCTGACCCCGGAGACGCTGTTCCCGGTGGCTCCAGCGACCCTCTCGGAGACGGGCCTGTACGCCGACATCGCGGCCAAGACGCTCGCCTCGGACGTGCGAGAGTTCACGCCCAAGTACTCGTTGTGGACGGATGGCGCCGTGAAGACGCGTTGGATCTCATTGCCGGAGTGTGTGGATCTCGAGCCTGCGATCATCGATTCGAGTGATATGGACGCGTGGCAGATACCGATCGGTGCGAAGCTCTGGAAAGAGTTCGTGGTGGATGGCAAGCGCATCGAGACTCGCATCGAACATCGCTACGGCCCCGGTATTTTTGACGTGCTGTACGCCGCCTACGTGTGGAACGACAGCGAAACGGAGGCGGATCTCGTCCCCGTGACCGGAATTGCAGACGCGAAGGGGACCAACCATGACATCCCCTCTCTCAGCGACTGCTTGCGGTGTCACGGGACCGGCAGCCCTGGCGCGGGCGGGTACCCTGGTCGTTGGAACGGGTTCTCCGCCGTCCAATTGAGCCACGCCGGCGCGGGCGTGAGCCTTGAGGACCTGATCAACGAAGGCTGGCTCAGCGACCTCCCGCCGATGATGTTGACGTCGTACGACCTGCCGGGGACCGCGGAAGACATGGCGGCGCTGGGATATCTGCACGCGAATTGCGGCCACTGCCACAACGATTCGGTGACCGGGCTCGGTTCGCCGAGCATGGCGCTGTGGGCCGTGACCTCGGCCGACCTCGTGCCCGACACCCCGGTGTATCTCACCGCTGTGGGCGTGCCGAGCGGCTTCCCCTTTGGCGGTGGCACCCTGCGCATCGAGGCCGGCGCCCACGCCGCCAGCGCGATCTGGTATCGGATGTCCCAGCGGGGGACCGTGGATCAAATGCCCCCTGTGGGGACGGAGGTGGTCGATCAAGTTGGGCTCGATCTGGTCGCAGCCTGGATCGATGGGTTGTAGGCGCGTGAGGGGTTCGTTTGGGTCTTAAACGTTACGAAGGAACTATCATGAAGATTAATCGGTGGAATCAGGATACGACGCACCCCCAGGGGATGACGCTCCGTGGTGGATTGACCGGTGTGCTTTGTCTTGGCCTCGCATCCAACGCGGCGTGTGGCGGAGATCCTGTGTCCACGGCGACCGAGGGAGCAGATAATTCCGGGGACGCGACCACCCAAGACGACGGCATGGGAGACGATCTCCCGCCGGAGATGAACGGCGTCCCGACGCTCGAGGCGCTTGGCGAGTCGGTCATTCGGCTGACCTGGGTGGCGGGGAGCGACGACGTCACCGCGGCGGAAGACCTCGGCTACCACGTCTATCGGGCGACGACCGCCGACGGTATCGACTTCACCATGGCGCCCTCCGCGACGCTCAGCGGCGGCACGACCACCGTGGACCTCTCCGGGCTCGACCCCTCACAGATCAACTACTTCGTGGTGCGCGCGGTGGATGAGCTGGGCCAAGAATCGGACAACACCGAGACGGTTGATGGGCAGACGCTCGATCTCACGGCGCCGGAATTCGCCGGCATCGAATTGCTCGAGGCCACCGACCAAGGCGGCGTGACCGCGACGTGGATGGCGGCCACAGACAACGTGTCTTCGTCGGCGGAGATCGTCTACGACATCTATCTAGGGACCGATTCGCAGCCGCAAAACGATCCGGCCAACCTCGCCCACACGACGCTCGCGGGCGAGACCACGTGGACCAGCGTCGATCCCCTCGAGGAGGTCGTCGAGTACTACGCGGTGGTGCGGGCGCGCGATGCCGCGGACAACGCGGACGCGAACGTGGTCGCGCGGGCGGCCACCACCCTGGACGTCACGGCGCCCACGTTCGGCGGGGTGGTCTCGGCGCAGGTCTTCGGCGGCAACATCAAGCTGACCTGGGACGCGGGCGACGACAGCTACAACGCCCCCGAGGAGCTGGTGTATGCCATCTACGCGCAGGCCGGCCCGGAGGTCACTGATTTCAGCAACCCACAGATCACGGATTCCGGTGTTCTCGAGGACCTCTACGAGACCGGCCAGACGGACACGGAGTACAGCTTCGTGGTGCGGGCGCGGGATACGGCGGGCAACGAGAGCGACAACACCGAGCTCGCGACGGTCACCACAGCATCGAGCCTCGACGGGACGCCCCCCACCATGAGCGAAACCTACGGAGCGACCCCGGCCTCGGCCACCAGGCTCGACGTGGTCTGGCTCCCAGGCAACGACGATCCGGACACACCCGTCGAACAGCTGCGGTACGGCGTGTGGTGGTCCACCACCCCGAACGGTCACGTCTTCACAGACCCGCCCGCGGTCGGCCCCACGGAGGCAAACGCGACGAGCACATCGATCACCGGGCTCTCGCCCGAGACGATCTACTACGTGGTCGTACGGGCGCTGGATCTCGCGAACAACTGGAGTGAGAACGAGACCTCACAGGCGGCGCTGACACCGGCGGACATCACGCCTCCCGATTGTAGCGGGCTCAACCTCACCGCCACCGGGCAGTCGTCCACGACGGTCTTCCTCGAGTGGGATCAAGCCACCGATGACGCGACGACCGACCCCACAGCCCTCGACTACCGCGTCTACCAGAGCGATTCCGCGGCGACGGTCTACGACGGTGCGCCCATCGAGATCGTCGACGGGACCGCGGGACCGAAGGAGTCCACCACGGTCATCGGGCTGCAGCCGGAGGCGCCGTGGTATTTTGGGGTGCGGGCCGTCGATCTCTACAACCTCAGCTGTGACACTGTGGAGTCAGCCTTCGGCACGGCGCTCCCCGACACGTCGGCGCCCACCTTCGCCGGGGTCAATTCCGCCACCTCGATCGACGAGACCTCCGTCGCGATCGCGTGGGATCCGATCATCGATGACGACGTGTCCGGCCACGCCGACACCACCTACACCGTCTATTGGGGCGCCTCGGGATCTGTGTTCTCGGCGCCCGTGGGGACGCAGGTCGCAGGGACGGGCGTGACCGCGGACACCGTGACTGGTTTGACCCAAAACCAGCAATATTTCTTCGGGGTGCGGGCCGCGGATGGCTACAACAACGAGGACACCAACACCGCCGAGGCGTCCGCGACCACCCTCGCGGACACAGAGGCGCCCAGCGTCCCGGCGGTCAACATCGCCACCACCTCGAATACGGTGACCCTCAGCTGGCCCACGCCGTCCACGGACAACCTCACCTTGGCGGGCGCCATGGTCTACGAGGTGTGTGGCGGGTCGTGCCTCGGCCCGTCCATGTCCTGTGTGTCTGACATCTCCACCTTCACGCAAAACTGCGAGTACTACGTCAGCAACCCGCTGCCCGGGGTCTTCGCACCCGCGGCGCCCCAGCAGACGGCACAAGGTGCGACGTCTGAGATGTACTCTGGCTTCGCCCAGTCCACCCAAGTGTACTACCAGGTGCGCGCCTGCGACGAGGCCTCGAACTGCAGCGCCTGGAGCCTGTGGCTGTATGGCGTCACAGCAAACGACGCGGTCCCGCCGATCGAGGGAGTCTTGGACACTGCGAATGCCACGACGCCCTCCACCATGGACCTCACCTGGACGCAGGGGAGCGATGAGACGACCCCCATCGCCGCACTGAAGTACCGGGTGTTCGTGGTCCCAACCGGGCAGGCCTTCGATGTTGGCGTGACTCCAGATATCGGCCCGACCGCCGCGAACATCCTCGCCGGGACGGTCACCGGGCTGACCCGAGATACCACCTACGACATCTTGGTGCAGTCGCAAGACAGCGCTGGGAACTGGAGCGTCAATACGACCAGCCAGGGGAGCGCGACGACCCCCTCCGACACCACCCCGCCAGGGGCATCCCCCGTGACGGACGTGGTCGAAACCTCGTGCACCACCATGGATGTGACCTTCTCGACGACCACTGATGATGGAATTTTCCCAGAGGACATCGTCTATTCGATCTGCGCGTCGTTGGCGGCGGATGGGTGCAACGACGCCAACTTCGCGACCAACGTCGTCGCCACCGTGACAGACCTCGACGCGGCCTTGACCTCCCACACAGAGACGGTCGATGTGGGGAGCCCGGGATCTTGGAACGTGCGCGTGCGCGCGGCGGACGACGTCCCCAACCTGAACGCGGAGCTCACGGAGCTGTCCGTCTCTCTCCAAGATACCGAGCCGCCGCAGTTCAGTGCTCCACCCCTGGGGACCGATCCCGTCACGGTCACGCCGAATTGGGGCGCTGGATGGGCCGCCTCATTAACGATGGACTGGACCGCGAGCGCCGCCACCGACGCGTGCTCCGATGACTCCACGATCACCTACGAGGTCTGTGTCTTTGACGTGGGCGTGGTCGATTGCGCTACCACCTTCAACGCGGTTGCGGCTGCTTCGACCGCCACGACGCTGACGGTCCTCGATCCTGAGATCGAGTCGAACACCGCGGAGATCCTCTTCGTGCGGGCGATCGACGAGAACGGCAACGTCAGCGCGTCACAGGCCGCACAATCGACGACGACGGGGGTGTCCTTCGACGCGGACGTCAGGCCGCTCTTCGAGGACCTGGACAATACCCAAGGTGGCTGCAAATCCACGGCGACCTGCCATTCCAACGTGAACGCGGAGCTGATGGCTTCGGGGGGCAATTGGACCTATGACAACACGGTGAATACGACGTTTACGGCGAAGTGTCCCACGGTAGAAGTGTGGGATTACGTCGTTCCGGGAGATCCCGAGAGCAGCCTTCTCTGGGTGCATACTCAGCCGAATCTCGCCCCGCCCGATGGCACGCTGCACCCCGACGGCTGTACATTTGGTCAAATGCCTTATAACGGATCATATGTTCCGGCGTACCAGCAAACCCTCTATGATTGGATCAACCAGGGGGCGTTCAACAATTGACGTCCTCGCGCGCACCAGCGCCGGACGATCTCGACTCAAGTGAGACCATCATCATGAATCGATCAAGCATCTCAACACATTTTTTACTGGTGAGCACCAGCGGTGTCGCCCTCGCGACCTTGCTGCACGGCTGCTTCTCAGAACCCGAGGGCTTTTCTGACCTGTCGCCACCGATCGCTGATGTCACCGATGATTCTGGAGACGGAGATGGAGACGGAGACGGAGACGGAGACGGAGACGGAGACGGAGACGGCGACGGCGACGGAGACGGCGACGAGTGCATGGTGGATAGCGACGGCGACATCAGCCAGACCTGCGTCGACTCCGATCCGAACGCGCCGTTTTGCGTGGGCGGATCGTGTGCCTCGTGCAAGGTCTTTGGCGACGGCGGGGACGCAGCGTGCGCTGCCAATTTTGAGGCGACGCCTCTGTGCGATCCTGCCGCGGAGAATGGAATGGGCAAGTGCGTCCAGTGCACGAGCGTCAACTACACAGAGTGTGGATTCAATACGCCCACCTGCGTGGACAACGAGTGCGCCCCGTGCACCCAAGACGCCCAGTGCGAGTTCAGCGGCGACAACGCGGGCAACAGCGGCAGCGGCAAGTGTATCGGGCCGGCCTGCCTCGCGGTGGACACCCTCGTGCAAGGCATGGTCTACGACTTCCGTGAGACGCCCCGGCATCTCATCGATCGCTCGTGCGTGACCATGCCGAAGGCGAATATGACTGTGCAGGCTCGGAGCTATCCAGCCCCAAATCCGCAAGGTGTGACTCAAAGCGATGGTTCATACGAGGTCTCCGGACTCACGCCGTTGACCACGACGTTGATCGGTATTCAAGGAGAGCACAGATTACTTGGGAGCCCGTTCCCTGACTTTACGCTGCCTACCGGCGTGGAAACCCTGAGCCGCGCTTCGCTCGACAACGCAGTCTTGAATGATCAGGACTTCGCCTTCGTGCAGTACGCATGGATGGCCCAGACCGCCGTTGACTGCGGAATGTACGATTCCCTTCAAGAAGCCTATCTCAACGGAACGCAGAGCGGACCGAATCAAGATTTTACCTTTCGCTCGTCGGTCGTAGGTCGCCTGGTGGAGTCCGCCGGAGACGGAGATGGAGACGGAGATGGAGACGGAGACGGAGACGGAGACGGTGACGCAGATTGTCAGAGCCCAGAGGCTCTCCCGGTCGTCGATGGTTTCCAAGGAGTGCCCAACGTCACCAAGTATCAGTTCGATGTGGCGTTTCAGCATCCGACGAACGGGGAAGTCACTCAGAATCTTCACGCGGATATCGGCGTAGACTATGACGA
Organism: Myxococcales bacterium; assembly: GCA_014240065.1. GTDB lineage: Bacteria > Myxococcota_A > Polyangia > Nannocystales > Nannocystaceae > JAAZXR01. The sequence continues at coordinate 5,551 of JAAZXR010000058.1, read as the reverse complement.
CCCCGCGGCGAGCGAGGCGTTTGTGTGTTTCTTGCGACGTGACGCGGAGAACAGACTCGTGGGGAGCGAGGATTCATTCAGTGACGCGGACGGATACTTCGCCGTGTTTTGGTTAAAACGTGGATCGGAGTCCTTTGAAGTAGGACAAGGGACCGCGACCGTTAGTGTGGATGGTTTCGATTCCGAGGTCATCGAATTCCCTGGAGCGGGTGGAATCGCCGTTCGAGATCTCGAGCGGAACGACGAGGTCTTCACCTACAATTTTGATCGTGATATCTATCCGATCTTCAAAGAGTATGGCTGCGTGAATTGTCATCAGCCCGGCAACCTCGCGGTCGGCGCCACCGGTATCACCTACGGATATGTCGAGGAGACTCCAGCGCCAACCATCGATTACAGCCAGTTCGAGTTCCTGGGCCCCAACAACGAGGAGTGGGGCATTGGCGTATATCCGGATGGGAGCTGCTCGCCGAACCCGCCAATGGGTTACATCGTCCCTTGCATGGAGGAGGACGCCCCCACTGTGCCCGCTGGATGGCGTTATGGCTTCCCAGCCATTTGGAACGCGACACCCGAGGAGGTGTATTTCTTCTTGAGTCGCGGGATTTTGCCCGAGGATAACGAGGATCAGGCGGTGCTCGACGCGCACTTCATCTGCGACCTGGACAGCAACGGGGAGCTGTTAACCGTGAATGGTGGGACCGCCGACGGCGATGGGACGACGCGTCAAAACGCGCGCATCTGTACGAACGCGCCTCGAAAGTCGCTGTTAATCGATCGACCGCTGACGGTGAATGAGGACTCGGGTTTTGACACTGTGCATCCTCAGGATATTTTCATCAGCGCCGAAATTCCGACGGTCCAAGTGCTGTTGTCTTGGATCGGACAGGGCGCCATACGAGAGCTGCTGGAGCCCGTGGACTTCGCGACCGAAATCTATCCCATCGTTCAAGGGAACAACTGCGGGGTGTGCCACTACGCGGGGAACAATGAAGTGAGCGGCGCGGCTCAAAATGGCTTTCCATCCTACTACGATGGCACCGCCATGGAGGTGTGGACGAACCTCACCGGTGACTTACTTGACGGTGACGGAGGTGACATCACGTGTGACCCGATGAATACCTACCGGGTGTGTGTCAACGACCCAGATTCGTCGTTGGTGCTGCAGAACCTGCTCGAAGGTAACAGCGTCGGTCACCTCGGCTTCTACAATACTGTAGAGGAGGACGCGCCTGCGCTCGTTCGTCGGTGGATTTTGGAGGGGGCGTACTTTACCCCCATGACCCCGTAGGCGCGGCGCGGCCGCTGCGTTGAGGTACGGGCCTCCTCGCCATGGGGGGGACCCGTGAGGGTGGGAGACGCGCAGCGAGTGGGCGCTGCTCGAATTCACGCACCCCGAGGACCGGCACGCCGCTCACGAAGGAGGGCCAGAGGAGGCGAAGTTCGGTGGTGGACCGTCGGGGCTGTCGGCCGGTCGCTTCTTCGACGCGCATCCATTGAAGACGCGGCCCGTGGGCTGCGAAGGAGCCGATTTTTTGCCCTATCTGGGCTGACATTTTTGATATCCTCCGGACATGGTTCGTTATCGCTTAGCATCTACCGTTGTCTCCTTATCTCTCGTTTCCATGGCGTCGGCGTGTGGTGGTGACGAGGTTACGACTGGCGCGTCGGGTTCGTCGGGCGCGACCGCGACCGGGACGGAGACCGGAGACTCCACCGGGACCACAGGTGATATGGAGACCGGCACCGCGAGTGCGACGGGCGACGGGGATGGAGACGGAGACGGAGACGGTGACCCGACGACGGGCGATGGAGACGGAGACGGAGACGGTGACCCGACGACGGGCGACGGAGACGGAGACGGAGACGGTGACCCGACGACGACGGGCGACGGAGACGGAGACGGAGACGGAGACGGAGACGGCGACTTTTGTGGAGACGACACGATCACGGGCAGCGAGGTGTGTGACGGCACCGATCTGAACAGTCAGACCTGCACGGACCTCGGCTTCACCGGGGGGACGCTGGCCTGCAACATCGCATGTGATGGGTTCGATACGAGCGGCTGCACCGCCCCGCCAGGATGCGGCGATAACAACGCCATGGGGCAAGAAGTCTGCGATGGCACCGATCTCGATGGCGAGGACTGCACGACCCAAGGATTTGACGCGGGTAGCCTCGCCTGCACAGCTGGCTGCGCGGCGTTCGACACCTCTGGGTGCACCTACGTCTGTGGTAACGACTCGGCCGATGGCCTCGAGGTGTGTGATGGCACGGACCTGGTCGGTGAGACCTGTATCTCGCTAGGCTTGACCGGTGGCACGCTCGCCTGCGCGACCGGCTGCGACGCCTTTGACACCTCCGGGTGTGTGGGTGGTGCCGTGTGTGGCGACGGCGTCCTCAACGGCAGCGAGGCTTGCGACGGCGACGACTTCGGCACGGCCGACTGCATCGGTGTCGGCTTCGACGCCGGCACCCCCACCTGCAGCGTCGATTGCAGCTCAATTGACTACTCTTCGTGCACCTACACGTGCGGAGATGACGGCATCGATCCCGGCGAGACCTGCGATGGGGCGGACCTGGGGGGTCAAGACTGCACCGACTTCGGATTCAGCGGCGGCACGCTGGCGTGTGACACGGACTGCGGCGACTTCGACACCAGCGGCTGCACGAATGCGAGTCCGATCACCAGCTTTAAACTGACCTCGCTGGAGGTGCGAGAGCCGCACCTCTTCCTCGATCTCGCGGAGATCACGGGGCTTGGCTTCTGCCCAACTTGCACGGACATCACCAACGACGCCGTCACCTGCTTCGGGCAGGGGACCGAGTCGGTCAACACCTTGCTCAATGACCAACTCTGCGCCGATTCGGAACCCGACACCTTCTACGACCTCTCGACTATCTTGCATTTCACCAACCTCGATCCCCTCACGGACGGGGCGAGCGCAAGCCTGCAGATCGAGGAGAACGCGGCATGCGATTTTGATGCTGGCTGCGCGAACACCGATTGTGCACCGGGGATGGCGGCCGCCACTTCAAGCACGTGGGTGACGGATTTGGTCGGGACAAGCTGTTTGACCGTCGATACCAGCGTGGTGGGCGAAGACAACAACGGCACGCAGTACTCCCCCACGGCCGATGAGCCCGGGGCCACGTGCTACTTCATGCCCACGCCAGTGGCGGCCCTCAATATTCCCTTCGGAGGTACGGTGTTGACGCTGCGCGATGCGTCCACGTCGGCGACCTACACGCCTCCGTCCGACGCGAACCCGACCGGGCTGGTGACGGGGCTTCTCGAAGGGTTTGTCACCGAAGCTGATGCGCAGGCTCTCGTGGTGACCGACGATCCGGTCACGGTCACGCTGGACCTGCTGCTGCCGGGTGGAACGAACTCATGTGGACCTGGCGACGGTCGAGACATGAACGGAAACGAGACCGGATGGTGGTTCTACGTGAACTTTGAGGCGGTGCTGGTGAACTACACCGGCGTGGTGCCGTAGCGCGGGATCAAAAAGCCGAATCAAAAAAGACCCCGCGATGCGCGGGGTCTTTTTGTTTGGAGGGTGCGCTCGCTAGCCAGCGTTGGCGGCGAGGGCGGCCTCCACCTTGGTCTTGTCGGTGACCTTCTCGCCCGCGATGTAGCCGACCCCGCAGGAGTTGCACCATACGGTCTCTCCAGCCTTGCCCTTCGGGCACAGGCAGGCGCCGTCTTTGTGGGCGTGCCCGTCGGCGGCTGGCTTCGCGCCGCCCGCGGCGGCGAGGGCGGCCTCTACCTTGGCCTTGTCCGTGATCTTTTCGCCCGCGATGTATCCGACACCACAGCCATCACACCATACGGTCTCCCCGGCCTTCCCTTTCGAACATGCGCAGGCGCCGTCTTTATGGTCGTGTCCATCGTGCGCCGCGTGAGCGTCAGCTTTGGCGTCAGCCTTCGCTTCTGTGGGTGCGGCTTTTTTGTCGCCGTCGGCCTTCTTGTCGGCGGCGGGCGCGGCGGCGTCCGCAGGCTTGGCGGCGGCGTCCGGCTTGGGAGCGTCAGCCTTGCTGCATCCGAAGGTGAGCGCAAATACGAAGGCACAGAGAATTTTTGTGAGATGGTTCATGATGGTTCCTTGCTGGGGTCGTCGCGCGACCTGCGACGGATCTCTGTCATCCCACAAGAGGGAAGGTTGTTGCAAGACGGGCCTCCACGCGCGCCGCGGACGAAGACGTTTGGTCACAGCCGCCGCCGCGCGAAAATCGTCGAAATGGGGCTCTAGCGGCCTCATCGAGGGCGGTAGATGTACAAGCAGGCCCGTCGGCGCCACGAGACATCGAGTCGCAGTGTCTCGACAAGCTCGAAGCGCGGGTGAGGATCCAGGTCCCGAAATGAGGCGAAGCAGCGGAGCTTGGGCGCTCGGGCCAACCGTCGCGCGATGCCCATGAGGAAGGGGGTCGAGAACGCGGTCGAGCAGGTGTAGACCACCGTCGCGTCGTCGAACGGCGCGCGGCGAAGATCCCCGTGAATCAGCTCGCACTTGCGGCGAGGGAGGTGGCGACGCGCCACGGCGCGCGCGCGCGCCTCACAGGCCAGCAGGTGACGTTCATGGCTCAGTTCAATGCCGCGGGCGCGACCGACCTTGGTGAAGATGCCCGCCGCGATGGGGACCTTTCCGGCGCCGGATCCGAGATCGACGAAGACGTCGCGTCGGCCTAGCTGGAGGTGCTCAAGGAGCTTCAGCGTGGCGGTTGGTTGCAGCTCGCCGTAGGTGGCCGAGCCGCGGCTTCGTTTCACGGCGCGCGCGTCCGCTCGGGAGATGTCGAAGGCGTCGATCCCCCGATATAGCTGGCGGAGGACGGCGGCCGGAGCGTCCGGAGGCGCGGATCGCTCGCCCGAAGGTCTTGGGCGATCAGCGCGGGGCATGCACGAGGGTCCTCTCTCGCACCTACTGGATCGTTTGGCCCGAGTTGATCAGGCCGGGAGAAGCAGGTTGAGGATCCGCTTGCCACACAAAGTCACCGCCGACGGCTCCGGTGCCGATGCGCTGGAGCGAGAAGCCAGCGCTGGTGGTGCTGTTGCTCTCGGCGCCACCCATGTCCGCCGACATCAGGCCGGCGGCGGGTCCATCCATCGCCACGAAGGCGCCCTCGTAGCTCAAGAACTCAAGGATGATCGAGCTGTTGTCGTAGCCCAGCGCGATCCCGTCTGGCGCGCCATTTTGGAGACCAGGCGTCGCGACGCTGACGGCGCCAGCCCCTGTGCCTTCGTCGGGTATCGGACCCGCGATGGGATAGGTGTCATACAAGGCCCCGGTGCTCCCATTGTAGAGCAGGAGCGTATAGCAGCTTAGATCGGCCCCCGCGCTCCCGGCGAGCTCAATAAATTCTCCGATATCGCTGCTGATATTGTCGTAGTGAAATTCGTTGATCCACACCTGGTCGCCGTTACCGGAGCAAGGGTCGCCGTCGCCGTCGCCAGTGGTGGAGGAAGAGGAGGAGGAGGGGTCACCGTCGCCGTCACCGTCGCCGTCGCCGTCGCCAGTGGTGGAGGAAGAGGAGGAGGAGGGGTCGCCGT
>JAAZXR010000057.1 GCA_014240065.1 Myxococcales bacterium | reverse complement strand
CCCCGCTCGTTGTGCTCGGCTCTCCGTCTCCGTCCCCGCTCGTGGTGCTCGGATCTCCGTCTCCGTCACCGTTCCCGCTCGTGGTGCTCGGATCTCCGTCTCCGTCTCCGTCCCCGCTCGTGGTGCTCGGGTTTCCATCCTCTGCGGACCCCTGGCTCGTCGCCGTCATGGCGGCACCGGAAGCGGACCCCTCCGCGGAGGCTCCGTCCGCGTCCTCGCTGCAGCCCGCGGGCGCCAGAGGCAATCCAAACATAAGAAGGGTCACGACGCATCGTTTGTTCATGGGGGGGAGAGTTAGGCCACTCTTGTGAAGCTCACGTTGCAACCGCCCGCCGGGTCGGTCAAATATCCATCACAACCGCGTGACATTCTCCTCGAAGGGAGAGCTCCGCCGGCGCGTGCCCCGTCCCCCCTGCCCCCTGGGCTCACCGCGTCCGCGAGCCCCACCCCCTGCCCCCTGGGCTCACCGCGTCCGCGAGCCCCACCCCGAGCGAGCCGTAGGTGGTTTGTCGGTGGCCTTCCTCAAGCACGAGATCTTCGACTCAAGCGTGAGCAGCCCGCGCACGCGCCTCCGAGTCGACGTCCACCTGCTCGCGCACCTGATTCACCGCCGTTTAGCAACTGTAACGCTGCGAGAACCTCACCTCGCTATATACTACAGGCAGGACGCCGTGCATCCGCCCACCCACACCATCCTCTTCGACCGCCAAGATCTATCCGCGGCGTCTTCGCGTAGAAGACGCCGCCCACTCCTGCGCCACGCCGCCACACTCGTGGCGCTCGTCTTGGTCTGCGTTGCGTCTCCAGCGAGCCACGCGAGCCCCCACGTCGACGCGTCCGCGTGGACCCAGATCGGGGGCATCCCCGGCGTCGTCGCCCACCGCGGAGGGTCGTCGCTCGCGCCCGAGAACACCCTCGCGGCGTATCGCGCTGCGATCGGACGGGGAGACCGCGCGGTGGAGTGCGACGTGCACCTCTCCGCCGACAATGTCCCCGTCGTCATCCATGATCCGGTGCTCGGACGAACCACCGACGGTCGGGGCCTCGTCCGCCGCCGCTCCCTTCGATCGCTTCGCCGACTCGACGCCGGCGGCTGGTGGTCAGGGGCCTACGACGGTGAAGGCGTCCCCACGCTCGAGGAGGTGCTCGACATCGCGAAGAATCGCGCCGTCGTCTTTCTGGAGCTGAAGCAAGGGCGCGGACTCGTCGCGGCGGTGCAAAAGGTGATCGACGCGCGCCCCGATCAGCGAGACCAAATCGTGCTCATCTCCTTTGATGGCAGGCTCCTTCGGAAGGCCTCGAAAAAGCTCCCCGGAGTCCCGCGCATGCTGCTGTTCAAAAAGCACTCCCGGTACGGGCGCAACATGATCCGCCTCGCCCGTCGCGCCCGCGCCACGATGGTCGGCCTCGACTTCGTGAATATTCGCGCACGCGACGTCCGCCTCGCCCACAAGCGCTCGTTGCCTGTCTACGCCTATACGGTCAATGACCTGCCCCGGGTCGCGACGCTCGTTCGCATGGGAATCGACGGTGTCATCACCGACCGACCATTCCTCGCCTCGGAGGTGACGGCGACCCAAGCGCGAGAATACGCGGCGCGCCCGTGAGCCCCGCAGCCCCTCGTTCGTCGCTCCACGATGACGCGCGAGCAGAACGGCTCCGCGGCGCGCTCGCCTAGTCAATTGTCTAGGTGGGTGATAGCCTCGCGGCATGGTGGGATTGACGAGCACCTCAACGGACGTCTCCGCGCGTCTCCTGGAGGCGGCAGCGGCGAGCTACGTCCGCGGCGGCCGCTTCTCCGTGCGCGAGATCGCCAGCGACGCGGGGGTCAATCATGGCCAGATCCATCACTATTTCGGCGGGAAGTCGGGGCTCAAACGCGCGATGCTTGAACAGCTCGCTGAGCGGCTGCTCGATGACATCGAGAGCAGCGCCCAGGCGGCCCCCTCCTCGAACCGTGACTTCGCGGCTCACAGCGCTCGGGCCCTCATGAGCGACCCCTCCTTCGCGCGAGCCCTCGCGCGCCACCTCGTCGAAGATGACGCGGTCGCGCAACGCCAATTCCCGGTGGTCAAGAAATTACGAGCGAGCCTCAGCGCTCGGGACTCCTCGTCCACGACAGCAACCATCGCGATCGGACTCGCGACCTCGCTCGGCTGGGCCTTGTTCCACCCGTGGATCCGTCGGGCGCTCCAGTTATCCGATCGCCAAACAGCGCAGATCTCGAGGACCGTCGCCGCGCAGATCAGCGCACCGACGGTGGACCAGGATCCTGAAAGACAATGAACTACAAGCTGATCATTGTCGGCATCTATGCGCTGTTCGCCGCGGTCGAGCTCGTCGCCGGACGGTTTTTTTATCGCGAGGCCACCACGCGCAAGGATCTGTTTTTGGACGTCGCGTGCACCCTCTCGCTCCCGCTCATCGTCGTGCCGACGGTGCTCTACTCTGGCGCGTCGTTGACCGAGCTGATGCTCCCTGGATCCGCCGATGCCCTGAGCTCGTGGCCGGCATGGAGCATGTTCTTGGTCCTCGTCTTCGCCGACGACCTCACCCAGTACTGGTGGCATCGCCTCTCCCACCGCGTGCCTTGGCTGTTCGCCCTGCACCGCGCCCACCATTCCGCGACCTACTTGTCGGTCCGGGTGACCTACCGGAACAACTTGGTCTACTACGCGCTGATGCCTGGGCTGTGGTGCTCGAGCGCCCTCATCCATCTCGGCTTCGGCCCGGTCTACGTGGTCTACGCCTCGATCAAACTCTCGATCATCATCGGCGCTCATTCGAGCGTCCCATGGGACGCGTGGATGCTCGAGCGGCGCTGGGCGCACCCGATCCTGTGGATCCTCGAGCGCACGGTGTCCACCCCCACGACCCACGCCGCCCATCACGGCCGGCACGCCACCGACTCGGCGACCCACTATCGCGGTAACTATGGGAACCTCCTGTTCGTGTGGGACATGATCTTCGGGACCGCAAAAATCGCGCGGCGGCGCCCATCTGCCTTCGGGCTCGAAGACGTGGCGCCGGCGTCCGCCCTCGAGGAGTTCGTATGGCCGTTTCGCGCGATGGCGACGGCGAGGAGCGCCGCCGTGGACCTCGAGGGCACGACGCCCCCCGCGACGGGGCCGGCGGGAGCCGCGGGCCGCCAGGAGGCCTGAGCCTCGGCACTGACGTCGCGCATGCTCCTCCTCCAACGCCGGCTGAACGCGCGCGCCGCCCCCTCGCGCTTCCCGCCATACCTCCCTTATGGCAGACTTGAGCGCTTTGACGGGCGCAGATCCACATCCGCCCGCGCCGACCACGGCGCGGGCTCCCTCAAGAAATCCATCGCTGCGCCGCTATTTTCTCGTCATCCTCGCCTCCGCCCTCACGATCCCGACGTTGATCTTCGGGACCATGCAGGCCAACAAGTGGGACGCGGCGTCCCGCGACTCCTACGATCATCGGCTCAGACTCGCCGCCTATCGGCTCTCGTCCGACGTGGGCGCCTTCATGCACGCGCAGGCATTTTCGATCCAGGCAGCGGCCCGCGTCGCGGGCGCGCTCGACGAATGGGAGCTCTCCATGGTGCGAGACGTCATCGAGGGCGTCTACAACCCGCGGTTTTTCTCAGGGGTATTTCTCGCCGACGCGAGCGGGCGCTCTGTCGTGTTCGCGCCTTCGAACTATCCTGGCGAACACGCCGGGGTGGACTACTCTGATCGGTCTTATTTCGCGGCCGTCCAACGAGAACAGCGCCTCGTCATGACAGAGGCGATCATGGGACGAAAGACCAAGACTCCCATCATGACCATCGCCGCCCCCGTGTTTTCCCCGGACGGCGCGTGGCGCGGGCTCGTCGCGGGCGGGGTCCGACAGACGAGCCTGAACGACCTCGTCGACTCGTTCCGAGAAAAAACGTCTGACGACCGAATCCTCATCTTGGACGGGCGCGACAACGTCCTCCTCGACACGAGTCGTCGCCTGAAGGTGCTCCAAAATGTCGGCCACATGGCCGCCTTCGACACCTCGCGGACCCGAGACAATCTGACGATTGAGGATGAAACTGGGGAGCTGGTGCGGGTCTTTCGGCACCACGTCTCGCTGCCGGGCGAGAGTTGGACGGTGTGCGTGATGACCCCCATGTCCGTCATCGACAAGACGGCGAACAGCGCGCGGGCCGAGGTCAGCACCTTCGCGTTCTATCTCGTCGGGCTCGCCTTCGTTTTCGCACTCCTTGGATCGGTGCTGGCGGGCCGAGCCCTCCGGCGCGTTCGCGCGCTCACGATCTCTCTGGGCGACCCCGACTTCCGCGCGCCACGACGCGAGAGCAGCCGCTGGACCCCGCGTGAAATCGCGGACCTGATGACCTCCGGCAACCAATCCATCGAGCGACTTCGAGACGCTCTTGGAACCAACCGATCCCTCGTCAAGCGATTGAAATCGAACGAGGCCCGGATCCTCCCCCTCGCCAGCGCCTGGGATCATATCGACGACGCCATCGAATTCACCTATCCGGACGGGACCGTCATGTTCAGCAATCCGACCGCGGTCGCATTCGACCGCACCGACGAACACGCGAGCGCCGACGAAGACGCGAGCGCCGACCGGAGCCCGAGCGCTCGACGATCCACGATCTTCGCGCGCGAGGAGCTCGTCGATGAGTCTTTCTGGGTGAAGGTCCGAGCTGGCGCCACATGGCGCCGCGACTACACAGAACAGGTCAGCGGAGGCGAGCACCGGCGCCTGTCGGTCGCTGTGTCCCCGGTGACCGACAACTCCGGCGAGATCATGCAATTCGTGATCATCCGACGAGACATCACAGACACCTGGCAACAAGAGCGTGCCGCGAAGCGAAATGAGCGGCTCGCGGCGCTCGGCACGATGGCGGCGACGGTCGCCCATGAGATCAACAACCCGCTCACCTACATCCGGGCCAACTTGGAGGATCTCAGCGAGCAGCTCGCCGATCCTGCGACTGGCATGGCCCCCGACCTCCGAGAGAACTTTGGCCAAGCGCTCCACGACGCGCTCGTGGGCGCGTCCCGAGTCGCCGACATCGTCAAGCGCATGCTGACCCTCGTGCGAGATGAGGCGGACGCGCAAGACGGCTGCTGCGAGGTCCGCCCCGTGGCCGAGAACGCCGTCGCGGTGACGATGAACGAGGTCAGACATCGAGGGACGCTGACCACTCGCATCGATCCTGACCTATGGATACCGATCCGCGAGTCCTCCCTGTTTCAGCTCCTCGTGAACCTGATCCATAACGCCGCGCAGGCCTACGACGAGCGCTCCGGTCGCCCGAATCACATCCGGGTGGAGACCACGACGCTCCACCATGAGGGGCGTGATCTCGTCCGCCTGCTCGTCTCCGATCAAGGCTGCGGCATGCCCCCCGAGGTCCTCGAACGAATTTTTGATCCATTCTTCACCACGAAGAAGATCGGGCATGGCACGGGGCTCGGGCTCTCCGTCTGCCAGTCGATCATCGAGGGAGCGGGCGGCACGCTCGACGTGGAGTCCGCGGTCGACGAGGGCACGACGGTTAGGATCCTGATCCCTCTCGTGCCCCCGGCCGCCGCGGGCCCCACGCCCAGCGCGCCGCACAAGATGTCCGCCTCGCCGAGCGACCCGGCGCACGCGAGCCCCTCGGATGGACGAGAAACTCCGCGTCCGCGAATCCTGGTCATCGATGATGAACCCGCGGTCGGCCGGGTGATCCAGCGCATCTTGCGTGGCTATGACGTGACCCTCCTCGATTCGTCGCACGAGGCGCTCCGACTCCTCAAGACCGCCACCTTCGACCTCATCATCAGCGACGTCATGATGCCCGACGTCTCTGGTCCCCGCATATGGCAGCTGATCGCGCGAACGCGCCCCGACCTGCGAGACTCTTGGGTCTTCATCAGCGGGGGCATCTTTGACCCTGGGCTCAAAGAGATCATCGCCGACTCGCGAGCCGCGTTGCTAGACAAACCTCTTCGCGCCGACGTCTTGCGAGACGTGGTCGCTGAGCGTCTCGCGGCACGGGATGCCCCCGCGTCGACCTGACCGCCGCCTAGACCCCGTGCGCGGCCGCCGAGCGGACCGCGCCCAGATCGCCCGTCCGGCGCTCCTTCGAGCGGAAGGCCGGCCCCCTTTCTCGCAGCGGCGCGAGCCCGTCAGGCCCCACGCTCAAGAGTCCGACCCGAGTGAGCCGATAGTCGGGCACCCCCTCCCCCACGAGCAGCGCGACGATCTCGCGCGGTCGCGCGGACGCCTGTGAGGCGTCCGAACGCAGGCGAAAACACAGCGACACCTCGCCGTCATCGCCCGCATCCAGCGACGCCGATTCGATCATCGGTCGCACGTCAGCCGTCATCGTCGGGGGCGGAAGATCACGTTCGCGCCGACGACGTTTCTTGAGCGCCTTGCGATCCACGCGCTCCACCATGATGGACTCCCGCGCCATCAACTCAGGGACGCGCGCGCGCGCGCGCTCCGCTTGGGCAGGATCAAGACTCACGCGGTACTCGGCCCCATCGATCAGCTCCCCGAGTCGCTTCTCGCCAGGCGCGACGATCCTCGCAGCGGTGAGCTCCATGCCTGGGGGCGTGTGCGGTGCGAGCGATGTGAACACCTCACGCGCCATCTGGTCGCGGTCTTCCGCCGACACCGTCCCCTCCATGTCTTCACGGGACCGAGGCAAAATCAAATCCAAGTCGACCACCTCCTGCCAGCCGGTCGCGCCGAGCGCGAGCGCAGGCCCGAAGCTCATCCGCGGCTTGGCCTTGTATCCGCGCGTGAACCCCATCTCCACCTTCGCCTTTCGCATGACCCGCGGGATCAGGCGGATGAGGTCCAGGTGGCTCAAAAACGCCAGCGCCCCAGACTTTCGAAAGAACAGACGCACCTTGCTGTACGGCGCCTCCGCGTTGTGCTTGAAGGCGCTCCCCTCGCGCTGTCTGCTCTGCGACAGGCGCCCCGTGAGGTTCGACAACGGGACCAGGGAGGTCTTGGCCGGCGGCTGATCGACGCCGCGCAGGTCCGCGCGGGCGGACAACGCCCGCAGCGCGTCGATCCGCTCGGTCCGCATCTCGGACAGGTCGCAGGCGACGCCGCAGTCGTAGCAGACGAGCCGCTTGGTCTCGGCGTTGGCCGCTTCGAGGTTGGTGTGGTGGACCTTGGCCCCCATGGGCTTACCGCACGGGGGCGAGAGGCGGCTGCGCAGCGCTTTTCTGTACTCCGACGCCAGGAATCCATCCTCCATGCCCATGTCGAGGTGATCCCAGGGGAGCCGCCCGTCCACGGGGAGCGTGCCCGTGAAGACGGAGTGCTCCACGCCCACGTGCTCGATGGCGTCGAGCCACCGCTGAAACGAGAACGCCTCACGCCAGCCGTCGAAGCGGGCCCCCTCCTCGTAGGCGCGGGCGAGCACCTCGGCCATGCGGATGTCACCCCGCGCGAAGAGACACTCGAGCCAGCTCTCGCGACAGTCGTGTGTTTTGAGCCCGATTCGACCATCGGCGGTCATCGCACGCAGCCGCTGCACCTTGGCTTGGAGTCCCTCGACGGAGTCCATGGCGGCCCATTGGAACGGCGTGTGCGGCTTGGGGACATGTTGGCTCACGCTCGCGGTGATCTGCGGCATGCGCTTGAGCCCGAGCCCGCGCGCGACCTCGCGGATCGCCCGCGCGGTCTCGATAATCCCATCCACGTCTTCGTCGGTCTCCGTGGGCAAGCCCATGATGAAGTACATCTTCATCCGGTCGTAGCCCCGCTCAAAGATCCGCCGCGCGGACGCGAGGATGTCCTCGTCCGAGACGTTCTTGTTGATCACGTCGCGCATGCGTTGGGTGCCCGCCTCCGGCGCGAACGTGAGCCCGTCGATTCCGACTTTTTTGATCTCGTCCAGCAGATCGTCGTTGAGTCCGTAGGCCCGCAGACTCGCGATGCCGAGCTTCACCTTGCGCGCCGCCAGCTCCGGGACGAGCGTCTTGATCAGCGGATCGATACACGACACGTCCGCGGTGCTCAGCGCGGTGAGGCTCGTGCTGTCAAATCCCGCGGTGTCGACTCCCTCGAGGACCGCCGCCACGACTTTCTCCGGGCTCCGCTCGCGGACGGGGCGGTAGATCATGCCGGCCTGACAAAACCGACACCCCTCCGTACAGCCCCGCGTGATCTCCACGGACGCGCGATCGAAGACCGCCTCCACGTACGGCAGCGGAAACTTGGTCGGGAACGGAAACTCGTCGAGGTCGCGCACGAAGATTCGCGTGACCCGCTCCGGTGCGTTCGCCGCCACGCCCGCCTTGGAGCGGCCCGTCACCACCATCATCCCCGTGCGCTCATCGAGGGCGCGCTCGTAGAACGACGGGATAAAGACCCCCGGCACCTCACTCATCGCGGCCAGCACCTCACGCCGCGGCCGCCCCGCGCGCCGGAGCTCGCCGATCGTGCGCAGCAAACCCGGGAGCACCTCCTCCGCCTCGCCCACCAAAAACGCGTCGACGAAGGGCGCGAGCGGCTCGGGGTGGGTGCAGGTGGGGCCACCGGCCAACACGATGGGGTCGTCGTCTCCTCGCGCCTCACTCCGCAGCGGGACCCCGCCAAGATCCAAGTTGAGCAGCACGTTGGTGTAACAAAGCTCGTACTGCAGGCTCACCCCCACCACATCGAAGTGATGGAGCGGTCGATAGGTCTCGAGGGACACGAGCGGCAGATCGCGGGCGCGCAGCTCCGCCTCCATGTCCAACCACGGCGAAAACGCGCGCTCGCACACCATGTCTTCCTCGCGGTTGATAAGGTCGTACAGCACCCGCGTCCCCAGGTGGCTCATCCCGATCTCGTACAGATCCGGGAAGGCGAGCACGAACCGACACGTCAGCTCCTCCCACCTCGATTTGATCACCGCCTGCTCTTCCCCGCCGAGATAGCGGCCAGGCTTTTGAATCCCCGGCAAGAATGCGGCGTACGGATGCGCCTTGAGCGCGTCTGGCGCCATCGCGCGGTTGAACGAGTCCTCCATGGGGCCCCCTCTATTTCACAACTTCGCGCGCTCGTCGAGTGTCGCCATCCCCATCGCGGTCGAATCCCCTTGCGCCACCGCTTTCGTCTCTGACATCGTACGGGCGTGAACGACCCCTACCGGACCCTCGGCGTCCCCAAATCCGCGGACGAAAAAGACATTAAAAAGGCCTTTCGCAAGCTCACGCAGGAGCATCACCCCGACAAGAATCCGGGGGATGCCGCGGCGGAGTCGAAATTCAAAGATGTCTCGCAAGCCTATGAAATCCTGGGTGATTCTGAAAGGAGGGCCCACTGGGATGAATTCGGTGAGATCTCGCTGAGTCAAGGATTCGATCCGGCCCGCGCCCGCGCCTACACCCGCGCGCGAGGCTTTTCGGGTGGCCGTGGGCGCGGCGGATTCGGCGGGGGCTCTCCGTTCTCCGACCTCTCGGGCGCGCGCGAGGCTTCCTTCGACGACCTCCTCTCCAAGCTCTTTGGTGGCGGCACCGTCTCCGGGGGCGCGGACATCTTCGGCAACGTCAACGAGCGGCGCAAGGGCCGAGACCTCGAAGGGAGCATCTCCGTGTCGCTGCCCGACAGCATCGCGGGCGTCACTGTGCCGGTGCGAGTTACGAGCACCGACGGGAGCGCGCGGACCCTCGACGTCAAGGTCCCCATGGGCATGTCCGACCAGGCCAAGCTGCGCCTTCGAGGCCAAGGTGGGGCCGGCGCTCCCGCCGGCGACCTCCTCCTCACGGTGCAGGTGAAGGCGCACCCGCAGGTGAGTCGAGATGGATCCCACCTGAAGGCGACCCTGCCGGTCACCGCGTACGAGGCCTACGTTGGCGGCCCGATCGAGGTGCCCACGCCGTGGGGCCCGGTGACGCTCAAGCTCCCGCCACGCAGCCAGAATCGCCAGACCTTCCGGCTGCGCGGCAAGGGCGTGCATCAGCGGGGGAAACCCGAGGGCGACCTCCTCATCACCCTCGATGTGCGACTCCCCACACAAGAAGATGAGGCGTTTGAGCAGCACCTCAAGCGCCTCCAGGGCGACGACAATCCCCGCACCGACGACCCTTGGTAGGTCGTGCTATCCCTCCCCTGTGACGGTCCGTCTCAAAGTCGTGGACGCCCCCGCCGAGCGAACTCGGCGCAAGCATCCTCCGTGGTTGAGGGTGCCCTTCCCGGGCGGCGAGACCTTCACCAACCTGAGGCAGCGGGTGTCGGAGCTGGGGCTTCATACAGTCTGCCAGAGCGCCAGCTGCCCGAATATCGGGGAGTGCTGGAACAATCGCGCGCTGACCATCATGATCCTGGGGAATATCTGCACCCGCTCGTGCCGCTTTTGTGACGTCGCCACCGGCCGCCCGTTGGCGGTGGACGACGGCGAGCCGGAGCGCGTCGCCACGATCCTCGGGGAGCTCGAACTCACCCACACCGTCATCACCTCCGTCGACCGGGACGACCTCAAGGACGGGGGGGCGTCGATCTGGGCGCGCACGCTCGAGTCGTGCCACGCCCGGGCTCCCTGGATGACGGTGGAGGTCCTCGTCCCAGATTTCAAGGGAGACCTTCGCGACGTCGACACGGTCCTCGACGCCAACCCCGACGTGTTCGCCCACAACCTTGAGACGGTCCCGCGGTTGAGCCGCGAGGTCCGCGTTCAAGCCCGCTATGACCGCAGCTTCGAGGTGCTCGCCCACGCTCGCGCCGCCGGGGCCATCACCAAGACCGGGATCATGCTCGGCCTCGGCGAAGAGCTCGACGAAGTACGCGAGGTCATCGACCAGCTCGGGGAGCTCGGCCTCACCATCTTGACCCTCGGCCAATACCTGTCTCCGAGCCCGCAGCACCTCGACATCGCGCGCTACGTCACCCCCGAAGAATTCGAGGAGCTTGAGCGCTACGCCCGAGCGCGCGGCGTCGTCGAGGTCGTCGCTGGTCCGCTCGTGCGATCCTCGTACCACGCCGAAGGACAAGCGGAGCTCATCTACGAATTGCAGCGCGCCGAGGGGTACGGGCGGGTAGGATTCGCGAGCCTCCGCAACGCGGCCCCACAACCCCCGCCCCGCGGCTGAGCGTCGCCTGAGCGCTCACTGCGTCGAATCGCCGTCGGCGGGGCTCGGCGCGCTCGCGGATCGCAGGTGCGCCCGGATCACCCGGAGCGCCGCCTCCAGCCGCTTTTGCGGGACAGAGACCCGCGTCGGCATCCCTCCGCCAAGTTCGAGCAGCTCAACAAAGTTGAGCCCGCTGTCAAAACTCGCCGCGATCGAAGCGTTCCCCCGCTCCACGACGACCGAGACGGGCGCGAGTTCTTGACCCATCAACAACAGCTCCGTCTTGTCGAACGGGCCCGCGCCGCTGCCCACGTGGACGAGGGCCACCCCCTGCTCCACCACGTAGCTGCGAGACAACTCCCGAGAGGTCGCCTCCATGCGATGGTAGTCGGCCACCGCCCGATCGATCTCCTCCGCGCCGACGTGGCGCTTCGCCCCTGCCAGCAGATGATTGACGATCTGCTGCTTGAGCACCTCGTCCGCGTAGTGGGCCCGCAGCGCCTTGTCGATGCGACTGGCGGTCGCGCTGATCTCGCCGATCCGGGTGTCCACCGCGCGCGCGTCGGCGTCCGCGCCCGGGTACGGCTCCCTCCCACCGAGCATCCACTTCGCCGCAGAGTAAATCCCGTCGAGATCAAAGTGCGCCAGGATCGTGTCGACAGGGCCTGTCTGTCGCACCATCTCTTCGGTGATCATCTCGGGGCACGCGCCGTGGTCAGCCTTGGTGCACAACACGAAGCGAGCGTCGCCCGCGAAGTCCGCGTGCCTCGGGTGGTCGTGGTGGTCGACCCACATCGCCAGCCGCGCCCCCAAGCTCTCGATGAACTTCCCCGTGGTCTTGTCGAACCCCCGGCCGAGCCCGTCCGCCGCGAAGGCGATGTCCAAAACCACGACTCGGCCGGCCAAGCTGCCGGCCCGTGGCAACTTGCGTGGGCTGGCGAACCGCACCTCCGGGCGCGGGCCCCCTCGGCTGCTCACTGCAACTCCGCGTGGGCCGCCTCAAGCTCACCGAGCGCGTGCTCGTCGCTCGCGGCGCGGGCGACGTGCATCCCCCGCTGATACATCGCCAGGGCGCGGTCTTTGGCGCCCGAATCCGCCAACAGGTTCCCGTACATCAAGAACGCGGGGACGTAGTCCGGGAACGCCTCAAGCAGACCATCGAACGCCCCCTCGGCCTCGCGTCGCATCCCGCGCGTCTTGTACTCCATCGCCAGACCATAGCGCGGGAACGGATCTTCAGGTTTGGACGCCACCATCTTTTGGAGGAATGGGACGCGATCAACCATCGTTATATCTCCCCAGCCCGCGCTCACCTACGAGCTCGCGCGGTGCTCCTCGTGAACTTTCACGTAGTCCGCCGCGGCGCCGCTCTCCATGCCGAGCGCCTCAAGAAGGAACGCGCTCTCGTCGTAGATCGGCGTCTCTTGGAGATGCCCCACCAACAGGAGGTAGGTCGCGACGTGATGCGCGGGATATTTCCCAAGGAGCTGCTGCGCGCCCTCGCGAAGCTGCTCCGGGCTCCGGGTCTCGCAGAAGTCCTCGTCGGTCTCACCCTGCGAGTGCTTCACGCCGAGGAAGTCGAGGTACTCGGTGAGCATGAATCGGTGATGCCGCATCAGCCACTCGATCAAGAACGCCAGGGCGAGTTGGTCGTTTTGTTGTTTCCACTCGTTGTTGAAGCGCTTTCGCCACGCCTTCCGGCGGGCGGCTTGGGTGAACGCTGTAGAGGGGGCGTTGCTGTGCGAGCCCCCCGCCTTCAACACCGCGCGAATCTCTTTGCCGCTGAGCTTGGCGTAGTACTCATCAACTTTTTCTTGGCCGAGATGGTCACAAATTTTGATCGGAGTCATGTGGATTCATCCTGTCCTCTCGCCCGGGGGTGAGGGCCGCGCTCGGCCACGCCGCCCGTTCGATGGGGCGAGAGAGACGCGCAGCCTACTCGCGCCGGCCCCGGCGCGCAAGCCGCCTCGTCAGCGGGGATCCCAAGTGTGTCCATCCGCGCCGCCTCGCGCGATTTTCGCCAGCCACGCCCCGTAGGCCTGGTGGATCTTCCGGGTCACGGGGCCCATGCGCCCGAAGCCTCCCTCGGGGCCCTGCTCCCCCACCGCGCGGTTGTCGAGGCGCGTGACAGGCATGACGCCCCGCACCGAGCTGGTCAAGAACACCTCGTCGGCGTCCCGAAGTTCCGCGGGGAGCACGGCGCGCTCATCCATCGAGAATCCCCGCGCGCGCGCCAGCTCGATCACAGTCTGGCGGGTGATCCCAGACAACACCCCCGTGTCGAGGCTCGGGGTCGTGACCGCCTCACTCGACACCATAAAGATATTGCTCGCCGCCGCCTCTGCCACGTGGCCGTGCGCGTTCACCATGATCGCGTCGTCGGCGTCTTGATCGATCGCCGCGCGCAGCGCGAGGATGCTCGGCAGGTAGTTCCCGGTCTTCAGCGAAGGCGCGAACATGTCCCGGTTGTGCCCGCGATAGTCGACGATGACCGCAGACAGCCCTCGCTCGTACGCTTCAGGCGACGGGGTCACGAGCGGCTCCACGTAGATCACCAGCAGCGGCCCGTGGGATTTCCGGGTGTCCAGCGCCATGGGGCCTCCGCCGCGCGTGACCACGACGCGCACCTTGCTGTCGATGTTCTGCGCCGCCGCGACGGTGGCGCGCATGGCCACCACGATCTCGGTCCTTGAGAACGGGAGCCGCAACAAGATGCCTGCCGCGCTTCGTTCGAGTCTGTCGAGGTGCTCGACCAACGCGACGGGCTCCCCCCCGGAGGTCCTCAAGGTCTCGTAGACGCTGTCCCCATACAAAAATCCCCTGTCAAACGCGCTCACCGACGCCTCGGCGGGAGCGACCGCCCGGCCCAGCGAAGACAAATACACGAGACTTCCCACCGCGCCTTCATCATGCGCTGGAGGGAGCAAAGAGTCTACTAAAGAGCGGCCCACATGGAGCCCGCCGCGGCTCTCCTTCGCTCACGCGTGGTTCGAGCGTCGCCTGGTCGGGAGATGTGGTACGGTTGCGGCCCTGAGCGTCCATCGTGCGTAAAGTTCGTTGCAATTACAACACCTCAGATTCGTTCTCCGAGTCCCTCAAGGAGGAACGAACACTCGAGGTCTTCACGACCGACAAGTTCGATCCTGGAGAGCAAATCCTCCTGGAAATCTCGTTCCCCAGCCTCCCAGGTAAGCTCGTGGTGCGCGCCATCGGGAGCGAGTGGCATGCCGCGAGGCCGCGGCTGAGGATCCGCGCTGGCGGCCAGGTGCTGTGCACCGATTCGGAGTGGCGCAAGATCGAGTTTCTAGAGAACGTGGCGAACGGGACGGTCGCGCTCAGCGCCCGGCGAAAACACGTCCGCCTCCCCGTGCTCGCGGAGATCCAGTGGCGGCGTCTTGGCCACCCCGAGAGCCAGCTCGCCGCGATGTCGGAAATATCCGAGAGCGGCGCGCTGTTATTTACGGAGGCGGAGATGACGATCGGTGAGGAGATCATCGTAGAGGTCACTCCTCCGGGCAGCGTGCAGCCCATGGAGATCCTGTGCATCGTCCGCAACACGAGCAATGGAGAAGGGATCGGCATGGAGTTTGTGGCGCGCGACATGGGCGGCGTACAACGCCTCCGTGAGATCATTCGACGGCTCGTCTCCCGATGATCGACCAAAACTCGGCGCTCCGACTGGCGCTGATCTCTGCGGTGGTCACGTCCACAGGATGTTCGTCAAAGGACATCACCCCCCCGCGTGAACACGCGAGCGCGGTTCACCGGCAGCGAGCGGGAGCGAGCGCCGAGGCGACGACGCGAACCGACGTTGAGGCCAGCACCCTCGACGCCGCGTGCGCGCGCCTCGCGGCCGAGCGTCCGCTCCCCGCCGGCGGCGCCTCGGTGCTCGCGGCGCGCTGCGCCCCGTCCGCGGACCTGACCGCGCGCGACGTATACGGCCTCGTGCTCACCGCGTGGACTCCACCCCAGGCCCGCGACCTCCTCCAGCGAATTCAACGATGGGGTGACAACGAGGCCACCCGCCTCGTGTCGTTGTTGCTCGCGACCGAGCAAATTGTCATGCGCGACGGCGACGACGGCGACGACGGCGACGACGCGCTGGCGTGGTCCGTGCCACACCCCGCGGAGATCGCGGTCATCCCCATGACCGACGCACACGTCGCGCTCGCCGGTCACCTCTACTCGTTGACCAACGACCCCGCCGCCGACGACGTCCAAAAGACGACCGCTCACGCGGCCCTCGCGACCGTGTTTCTCCAGGTCTTCGACAGCCTCGGCGTCCGCGACATGCGACCCCTGCCGCCGCTCGCCCGGCTGGTCGGCGCCCGGTTTTTAACACACGGACGAGCCTTCGCCATCGCGCACCTCCGCGAGAGAGTCGCGGGCCTTCACCCCGCGCTGCTGCAGCTCGAACCCGAGATGGCCGCGGTGGTGGCCCTCCTCGCCCGCGACCCCATGGGCGGCGCGGACGGAGCGATCGCCAGCGCGTGGATCTTGGGCCATCGCTACCTCCGAATCTCCGAGGTGCGGGCGCGCCTCGGCGGGCGAGCGCGGCTGCCGTGGCGGGTCGCGGTGCGGCGACTCCTCGACCTGCGGATGCCCCGGCTGGCGCGCGCGCTGCTCGCGAAGGAGTTCCCCGTCGCCGCGGGCAACGGCGTCCTCGACGCCTGGCTCGACGAAGTCGCGCCCCCCACGACGTATGCGCCCCGCCTCCGCGAGCTGGCCGCCGCCCCCCAGTCGATGGGGACGCCGGTCGCTCCAGCGGACGCGGACACGCTGCCCGAGGCGCTGGCAGACTTTCACCGCCAGACAAAAAATGAGCGGCGAGCGAGGGGCGACGCCATCGAGGGGGCGTTAATTCGCGGGGCGCGGGGTCGCCATCTCTCTGCTGCGCTCGCCTGGGCCGAACACGAAGGCGCCTTGCTCGACGATCCAGAGCTCCTTCGCGGGCTCATCCAGCGCGCTGGTACGACGCCCGCGCTGCGGATCTACCGCCCCGTTTTGATCGAGGCCGCGCGGCGTGTCTCGCTGCGACCCGAGCTTCATCGCGACGCCCTCGACACCCTCGAGGGCGACGCGCGCGTCCCCGGCTGACCACGCGGCGACCGTCTACTGGGAGCCCCGCACACACCGGGCGTACTGTCGCTTGAACGTGCGCCCATCCACGAGCATCACCTCGGTGACCGCCGCTGAAGGAGCCCGCACAGTCCGCCGCCGCACGGCGCCGTCGCGCTCGACCTGCACGCGAACGAGCGCGCTCCCCTCGGGGCTGCGAACACACTCACCGGGCAACGCCCTCACTCCACCCACCTCAAAAGTCCCGCCGAGGTCGGGCGAGGCCTGGACGCACACCACGCGATCGTCCGGGATCGGACACGAGGGCCTGCTCGACACCTCCCATCCAGCATCAAACGCGCAGCCCGCGACGGCCACGGCCGACGCGAACAGAGCGGCGAGCAGGCCCCCAGCGCGGGATCGCGGGTCAGGCTTTACGTTGGGCCTCGCGGAGCGCACAATCGAGGGGTGGCCAAGCGAGGAGCACCGGTCCTCTCTGGAGACGAACTGGAGGGGGCGATCTGGAAGGTCGTCCGCAAGTGCGTCCCCGCGTCGGTGATTCGACTGGAGCAACTCCATCACTCTTGGGAAGAGATCGCGACCAAGCGACTCGCTCCCCATGTGTGGCCCGCTTCGATCGATGGTCCGGCGCTCGTGCTGCACGTCAAGGATAGTAACTGGCTCCACGAGCTCAATTATCTCAAGTCCGATCTGCGACGTCGAATTCGCGCCCACGACCCCGACGTCCACGCGCTCATCTTGCGCGTCGCCTCAAGCAGCTCGGCGCGCGCGGTCGAAGCCCGCGCCGACGCAGCGAACAGAGAATCGGAGCGGGCTTCCATGCACGCCCCGCGCGACCTCGCCCCCGAGGCCACTCAGAAACGCGCGTGGCTCGACGCGGCACTCAACGCAATCGCGGACAACGCGCGCGAGGGCCTCGAAGACGCACCCCCCGGCGACCTTGAAGACGAGCCCGCCGACAACGACACAAGCAACCCGCGCGACACCGACGACGCGAAGTGACTACAAAACTAGCCACCTAAGCAGCGCCGCAGCCCAGCTGATCTTCGTTGTGTCGGGCGGAGACTTCCACCTGGGATGGAGATAATCAGTATATTTTCAGCAGCTTAGAAACCTGAGCGGACGGCGCTGGGACGCTGGCACGAAGTTCGCAATCTCGTCAGGGTGATGTCGAGACTCCAGCAAACCCGACCCCTCCTACACGCCCTCAGCGCCGCGATGCTCTTCGCGGCGGTAGGCTGCGGTGATCTGAACGGACAGTCACTGGAGGGCGGAATCTTGGAGCGGACGGACAATGGCGCCTTCGCGGTACTCCTTGAGGCTGAGCACCTCAGCGACACCGAGCTTGGAGAGTTCTTCTTGACGGTCGCCATGCCCGATCCCAGCGACCCGGATTCTGTCGCCTGGATCGTGCCGGGCGCGGTGGTGGACGTGGAAGTCCTCGACGACGGTGACGTGGTCGCCCAGGCAGCGGGGCTCACCGCCACGGATGGCGGTCGTCACGCGCTCGACGCGATCCCAGTGCTCTCCGGGGCCGGGCCATGGACCTTTGAGATCCAAATCACGGTGGATGAACAAGTCTCCGACTCGGTCGTGTTTCGGGCGACGCCGTAGAGACCTCAAGGACCGCGGAGCGCCAAGAGCGTCACTTGCGCTCTTTTCCCAGCGGCGGCCGTCCTCTATCGTCCCGGCGTGGTCGAACCTGCACCCACCAAACCGATCCGACCGTGGCGCTTTGTCGTCCCCAACGCGATCACCTCGGCGAGCCTCCTCATCGCCATCGTCGTCGTCTTCAAGGCGATGGAGGGCAAGTTCGAAGAGGCGGCGTGGCTGATCGTCCTCTGCGTCCTCCTCGACAAACTCGACGGCACCGCCGCTCGCGCCCTGAGAGCCAGCAGCCGCTTCGGCATGCAGCTCGACAGCCTCGTCGATTTTCTCGCCTTCGGCATCTCTCCTGGCCTCACGGTCTTCATGGTCATCCGCCTCGACGATTCTGGGGTGATGGAATTCTGGAGGGCGAGTCACGCGGCCGAGTGGAGCATGCGGGCCATGGTCGGGGGCTACATCCTATGCAGCGCCCTCCGGCTCGCGAAGTTCAACGTCCTCACCGAAGACGCCGGCGAAGACGGTGGCCGTGTTTTTTGGGGCATGCCCACCACCTTCGCGGGGGGGATGCTCGGGCTGGTGCTCTTGATCGGGTTGCAACACGACATCCCCGCCCTCCTGGGCGCGCTCCCGCCGATCTGCTTCGTGCTCGGATGGCTGATGGTGAGCAACCTCAGAATTCCTAAGGTCGGACCCCGCGCCAGCCAACCGGGGCAGATCCTCCAAGCCCTGAGCCTCGCGGTCTGCTACCTGTGCGGTCTCCTCCGCATCTTCCCCGAGGTGCTGTTGGTGATCACGACGGGATACGCCTCCGTAGGAATCATCTGGGGCATTCGCCACAGACAAGAATTTATCCCACCGCATAAACAGGGATCCAACGGGTCCACTCCGCGCACCTCCACCGAAGAGCCCCTCGAATGAGCACCGCCGCGTCATCCCCTGCCGGGCAGCTCCTCGCTCGCCTGCGGGAGCCAGGAGCCGCCAGGACCGAGTTGGTTGACCTGTCCGTGAACGCCCTCGCTCAGCGATCCGTGCGCGAAGCGCTGCCCGCCACATGGCTGGCCGACGCGATCAGCGACGGCCTCCGCGCCGCGGCGTCGGCCCCCGACCTGGAACGCTGGATCCTCGCGCACCTTGAGCGCGCCGCGGCCTCCGTCGATGAGCTCGAGGGCACCGTCGGCGAGCAGATTCCATGGACGCTCATGGCCCCCGTAGAGCAGATGCTGGCCCGCGACCTCCAACCCGACGCCAAGCTGGTGCGCGTGTTTATCGACCACCCCTCATTCCGGAGGCTCGCGGCCGCCGTCTTGCAAGCCCAGCTCACCGACTTCGCCCGGCGACTAAAGACCATGGTGCCCACAAAGGCGCGGCCGTCATCCGGGAGGGGAATCGCGTCCGCGTTCGCTGGTGTCGCCAAAGGTGTCGCGTCGGCCGTCAGCTCCGAGGTCGAGCGCCAACTCGATGATCGCGTGACCGCCTTCGTCCAGGAGGCGATCGGCAGGGTCGTGGACGGCACCGTCGACCACCTTTGCGATCCCACCGGCGTAGACGAGATGGCGCAGTGGCGGATCGACGTCTTCCGCGAGCTCATGAGCTACCCGCTAGAGACGGCGGGCCAGCAAAGGCACCGATATCCACCCGCCCAGCTCGCTGAGGACCTCTCGGCGACCATCCGAGTCCTCGGAGAGTGGCCCCAGCTCTCCTCCTCCGTCGAGCGAGCGATCGAGTCCACGTCCCGCCGATGGCAGGACATGTCCATCGCGAGCTTCCTCGACGGATCAGGCGTCGAGCCGGTGTGGCGCGCGACGCTGAGCGAGGTCCTCGAGGATCAGATCTCCTACGTCGCGAGCACCGCCGCCTTCGAGACCTGGCTGAACGACCAGCTCAGACCCTCCGCCTAGCGCTCACGCCCGGCCGCCGCGCGACAACCCGCGCGTGGCCTCACTCACAGCGAGGCGTTGGTCGCCTCGATCGTGTCGACGAAGGCGGTGTCCATATTGCTGTCGACGCTGCCGTCTTTGGTGTAGCGCCACTCGAAGGTGTGCACGCCCGGCGCCGCGACCTGGTAGGTGTAGGTGGACCACGCGGCCATCTCTCCCGACCAGGACGCCTGCTCACCGCCATCGGCGTAGAACCTCAGGTAGTCAAAGCTGCTCTCGGAGCTGGTTCGGTAGCGGAAGCTCAACTGCCCGACGTCGGAGTAGATGAGCGTGACCGTTGTGCCCGTGGTTTGACTCGCCCCGATCGTGCCCGCTCTCGCGCTCTGCAGGCCGGTCCCCGCCTCCAACGTCGTCAGGGACCAGAGGCCGTCACCGTTAAGCGTGAACTCCGAAGGATAGGTCGCTGCTTCGAAGTCTTGACCGTACCCGAACGCGCAGGTTGACGCGTCAACCATACAAAACGCGTCACAGGTGAGGCTGCCGAAATCAAAGCCCTGCGTCTGGCAGCTCTCAACTCCAAAGTCGGCTCCCTCGCACTGCTCCGCCCCCTCGATGACCCCGTCTCCGCAGGTCGCGGGCACGCACAACAAAGTCTCGAAGGTGCAATCCGATTTGCAGACGAGGATGCCGTCGACAAAGTCGAGCGACATGCAGTCTTCGCCCCCGAAATCGACCCCATCACAGTCCTCCTCGCCCTCTTGAATTCCGTTGCCACAAAACGCGTCGCCGTCCCCGTCTCCGTCTCCGTCTCCGTCTCCGTCGCCGTCCCCGTCTCCGTCCCCGTCTCCGTCGCCGTCCCCGTCGCCGTCGCCGTCGCCGTCCCCGTCGCCGCCCGAGCAATCACACTCGCCGTATCCTTGCCCAAGCATGTCGCACTCTTGGACCCCTTCGAGGCCGCCCGGGCACGCACACGCGAGCACCTCGCCCGGCTCACATCCACCGCTGTCGTTGCCGACGGTGATTCCAACGGACTCAGATGTATCATCCGATCCAGTGTCCTTGTCGGCGCACGCTGCCAGCGAAAGAGCTGTAACGGTGAGCGTTCCTACAATGAGTGGTGTAATCCTGGTCTTCATCGTTACCGTCCCACGAGCCTCGGCTAGTCCAATATCTCCGCGTCGCGTCCCGCCGAGGTTATCAGGCTCTAGGCTGGTTTCGAACCGCTCCATGGCATGCCGCGCTGAAAGCGCGTCCTGCGTTCACGACGCCCGACCCCCTCGCAGAGCACCCCGCGCCCGCGCCCGCGCCTCCGCTACTCGTGCGGCTGTCGGACGGCATCGGCGAGTGATCCCACGAGCGCACGCAACGGCTCTACGCCGCTGATCCCCGCCCGAAGGAGCGCGCTGCCCACAACGACGCCGTCCACAATCGGCGCGAGCGCGCGCGCTTGTGCCGGCGTGCGAATGCCAAAGCCGACACAGACCGGGAGCGTGGTCGCCGCCTTCAGCTCGGACAAATAGGTGCGAAGCGCGGCGTCGTTCGTATCGAGGGAGGCCCCCGTGACGCCGGTGAGGCTCACCGCGTACACAAAGCCGCTCGCGGCGGCGCACACTTTCTCGCGCCGCGCCACATGACTCGTCGGCGCGACCAAGCCGATCCACTCAAGCCCCACCCGCGTTGCAGGATCCTTGAGGATGGACGCTTCCTCCGGCGGCGCGTCCACCACCAGCAAGGCGTCCACTCCGACATCCTTGATGCGTCGAACGGTCGCCTCCACACCCTCCGACTGGGAGAGGATCGGGTTGCAGTACGAAAACAAGACGATCGGGGTGTCGTGGACGGCGCGAATTCGACGCACGAGCTCGAGCACCCCGCGCAGGGTGCTCCCGGCCGTCAACGCGCGCACCATCGCCGCCTGCACGTCCGGTCCGTCCGCCGAGGGATCGGAGAACGGAACCCCCACCTCAAGAACATCGATCCCGGCCCCGCACGCGGCCGACATCCGCGCAAAGGACCCCTCCGCGTCGGGATCATAGGCGGTCAAGTAGGCCACCAACGCGGCCCGCCCCTCCGCTCGACACCGTTCAAACCTCGCGCCGATCCGGGTCATTTCCTTCGCGCTCCCCGAGCCGCATCAACGGTCTCGATGGACGCGGGATCGAGCCGCGCCATCACAGTGTGCATGTCCTTGTCGCCACGCCCCGAGAGGTTCAGCACGATGAGCGGCGCGTTGACCCCCTCCTCACGAAGCAGGGCGACCACCTCTTCGAGCGCCGCGAGGGCGTGCGCGGTCTCTAGCGCGGGGATGATCCCCTCAAGGCGCGAGAGCTTGGCCAACGCGTCGAGCGCCTGCGTGTCGTCGACGCTGCGGTAGATGGCCCGGCCCGTCTCGTGGAGCATGGAGTGCTCCGGCCCCACGCCTGGATAGTCGAGCCCTGCGGAGATGGAGTGGGCCTCTTGAAGCTGCCCGTCCTCGTTTTGTAAGACCAGGCTGCGCATCCCGTGATACACGCCGACCCGCCCCTTCGTGATCGTCGCGGCGTGCCGGGGCGTGTCGACGCCGTCCCCGGCCGCTTCGACACCCACGAGACGCACGGACGCATCATCGAGAAACCCCGCGAAGATTCCCATGGCGTTGCTGCCGCCGCCGACGCAGGCGACCACTGCGTCCGGGAGACGCCCCTCCGCGGCGAGCACCTGCTCGCGTGCCTCGTCGCCAATCACCCGGTGCAGGTCTCTCACCATGGCGGGGTACGGATCCGGCCCCATGACGCTGCCGATCAGATAGTGGGTGTCCTCGACGTTGGCGACCCAGTCCCGGAGGGCCTCGTTGATCGCGTCTTTTAACGTGGCCGCCCCCGAGTGCACCGGCCGCACCTCTGCCCCGAGCAGGCGCATCCGGAACACGTTGAGAGACTGCCGCGCGACGTCTTCGGCCCCCATGTACACCACACACGACATCCCGAAGTAGGCGCACACCGTGGCGGTCGCGACGCCGTGCTGGCCGGCGCCGGTCTCCGCGATGACGCGACGCTTGCCTAGCCGTTTGGCGAGCAGCGCTTGACCGACACAGTTGTTGATCTTGTGGGCCCCCGTATGGTTGAGGTCCTCTCGCTTGAGGTAGACCCGGACGCCCTCTCCGAGCTCCCTCGAGAGGCCGGCCGCCAACGTCAGCGGGTTTGGACGCCCGACGTAGTCGCGCAAAATCTCCCGGTACTCGCGCTGAAACTCGGAGTCGGCCCACGCCTTTGGCCACTCCCTGGCGAGCTCTTCCACGGCGGGCATCAACGTCTCTGCGACAAAGCGACCGCCGAAGCCGCCATAGTCACCGGACAAGGGGGGGGCATCGGAGACGTCCAAACCTGGCGCTGCGGCAGTCATGAGCCTCGGTTGTGACAGATGCGGGCCAATCGTGCAATGCGCTCCGCGTCCTTCGTGCCGTCACGGACCCCGGGATTTTCGGCGCCAGATGCGACATCCAGTCCCGCTGCGCCCACGACCGTCTTCGCCTCCAGCGCGTTGCTCGGGGTGATCCCTCCGGCCAGCCACACGGGGGTCGGAGCCAACGTGCGCACCGCGGACGCCGCCCACTCCCAGTCTGTCCGCGTGCCCTCCCCCCCATAATTAGGGACGTGTGCGTCGAGCAGCACCCACGACGGCGGAGGCCTCGGTGGGTCGAGCTGAGCCAAGTCGGGCGTGCCCCGCACCACCCAGACCCAGGGGATCCCCAGCGCCGCGAAGGGCCCTGGAGCGGCGTCTCCGTGGGGCTGCACGTAGTCGAGTTGCACAGCGTGCGCGATCTGCAGGACCTCGTGGGGTGCATGATCCACGAACACCCCGACGACCTTCAGCGGCGGCGTGTCCCCAGGTCGATGGGCGGCCTCGCGCAGTCGCTCCGCCTGCGCGCGCGACACAACGCGCTTGGAGCCCCGCCAAAAGTTAAGCCCGATGGCCTCCGCGCCCGCGGCGCGGCACGCCTCCACGTCCTCCGCCCGAGTCACCCCGCAGATTTTGAGCGCGCAAGACATCACAGGGACATGAGATCCATCAACGCGAGCCCCGGATCCGCCGCGCGCATGAGGTGGGTTCCGACCAGCGCCGCGTCCACTTCCGCCTCGCGGAGCCGCTGCATGTCCGCGCGGGAGCGGATCCCTGACTCTGCGACGTAGACGAGGCTGCTGGGGACCAACTTCCTGCATCGGATGGAGCGCTCAAGATCCACCTCGAACGTCCGCAGGTCGCGGGAGTTAACCCCAATTATCTTGGCGCCCGCCGCGAGCGCGCGCTCGACCTCGGGTTCATCGTGCGCCTCGCACAACACCGCGAGCCCGAGGCTGGTCGCGTAGCTCACGAGCTCGCGCAGGGTCGGTGGCGCGAGCGCGGCGACGATCAACAGCACCGCGTCCGCCCCGGCGAGGCGCGACTGCACGATCTGCGAGCGCTCAAGAATAAAGTCCTTGCGGAGCACGGGCACCGAGACCGCGCGCCGTACCGACTGCAGATCATCGAGGGTGCCTTGAAAGTGCCGATCGGTCAGGACGCTGATGCACGCGGCGCCCGCGTCCACGTATTGTGCCGCGATTTCGACGGGGTTCGCGTGCTCGCGAATGACGCCCTCGGAGGGGGAGGCGCGCTTGAACTCCGCGATCGCGCACGGCCGAATGGTCCGGCGCAGCGCGGACATAAAATTCATCGTGGGTGGCAGGCCAGACAGCTGCGCCTCCAGCGTCGCGATGGAGCGGTTGTCGTGCTCAAGCTCCGCCCGCTTGCTCGCGAGGATCTTGTCGAGGTATGTGCCGCCGTCCGTCATGGATTCACTCCGCCTGCGCTCGCCGAGACGCCGCCACGAGTCTATCAAGGATCGCCCGGGCGGAGCCATCGTCGAGCGCTCCGAGCACCCGGCGGGCGGCCGCGGGCAAGGATTCAAGGGGTTCATCCCCCGCCACGAGGAGGGCGAGCGCCCCCGCGAACGCGACGCTTGTTCGATAGGCCGCCGTCGCCTCGTCTCGCGCGCCATCGAGCAACCGGCGGAGCGCCGCCGCGTTGTCTTCGGGATCGCCGGCGCCCATGGCCCGAATGTCGACGCGGGCGAGCCCCGCGTCCTCAGGGGTGATCACGTGGCGCCGCACAGCGCCCGCGCGCCACTCCCAGACCGCGGAGGGCCCCTCGGTGCTCACGTCGTCGATCCCCCGATCCTCCCACCGGCCTCCCGCGGCGGGGATTGTTCCTCCGCGAAACATGCCGTGCACCACGAACGCTCGCGTCGCGCCGAGTCGACCCAGCACCTCCGCGATCGCGTGACCGTAGCGAGGATCAAAGAGCCCCATGACTTGACGCTCGACCCGAGCGGGATTCGTCATGGGCCCGAGCAGGTTGAAGATGGTCGGAATTCCGAGCGCCCTGCGCACCGGGGCCGCGTGCGCCATGGCGGGATGGAGCGCGCGCGCGTACAAAAAACCCAGCCCGAGGTCGTCGATGCACCGACCCACCCCCGCCGCGGAGAGGGTGATGTCAACCCCCAACGCTTCGAGCACATCGGCGCTGCCGCTCTTGCTCGATGCCGCGCGGTTCCCATGTTTGGCCACAGGCACGCCCAGCGCCGCGGCCACCAAGGCCACCGCCGTCGACACATTGCGTCGAGGGACGCCGCTCCCCCCGGTTCCGCAGGTGTCGATGGGCACCCGCGAGGTCGGCACCTCCACCAAGGCCTCTCGCATGGCCCGCGCCGCTCCCTCGATCTCGTCAACGCACGGCCCCTTGGCCGCGATGGCCGCCAGCAGCGTGGAGATCTGGTGCTCGCTCATCTCTCCCGTCATCAGCGCTTGAAACACCGCCGTGCTCGTCGCGGCGTCAAGATCCGCTCCGCCCTCGACGTGCGCGATCGCCTTCACGGCCACCGCGCTCATGGGTCCCACCTCGGCGCGCTCAAAAAGTTGCCGAGCAAGGCGTGACCGTGCTGGCTGAGGATCGACTCGGGATGAAACTGCACGCCGTACACGGGGCGGCTGACGTGTTGCACCGCCATCAGCTCCCCCGTGGAGGTTCGGGCCGTGGCCACGAGCGACGCGGGCAAGGTCTCCTCCGTCACGATCAAGCTGTGGTAGCGCGTCGCCGAGTACGGCGAGGGGATGTCTCGAAACACGCCCCTCCCGTCGTGCTCCAGGTCCGACACCTTTCCGTGCATGATTCGA
>JAAZXR010000056.1 GCA_014240065.1 Myxococcales bacterium | reverse complement strand
GCCATCGAGGCGCGGCCCACCTACAGCGACGAGAACTGGATGGTGCTCATCACCTCGGACCACGGCGGGGAGCCCATGCTGCACCACGGCTACAACCTCCCGGAGCACCGCACGACCCCGTTCATCGTCAGCAGCGCCACCGTGGTCACCGGGGAGATCTGGCCGCCGCCCCAGACCGTCGACGTGCTCCCCACCACCATGCGACATCTCGGCGCGACCGTGGACCCCGCCTGGGGGATCGACGGCGTCGCCGTCGGGTTCGCCCCCTCCGCCCCACCGGTCGCGGCCTTCGGCGACAACCTCATCTTCAACGGCGACGGCGAGTACGAGCGCGGCTACACCGGCTACACCGACGTGCCCGACGCCTCCTTGCCCGGCTGGTCGGATCCCGGCTACCTCACCACGGTGCGCTACGACTCGCCGGGCGGCTACCCCGCGAGCACCGATCCCGGCCCCGCCTCTCGCGGTGAGAACTTCTTCGCCGGCGGATGGGTCTCCGAGGACACCTGGGCCACATGGTCGATGGACGTGAGCAACCTGAGCGCGGGCATCGACGCCGGGGCGAGCTGGTCGCTGTCGGCGTGGCTCGGAGGCTACGCCGACCAAAACGACGCCGCCACGCTCACTGCGTCATTCCGCGACGACGCCGACGCCGAGCTGGCGACCGCGACGATCGGACCCGTCACCGCCGCGGATCGTGGCAACGCCACCGGCATGCTGGAGCGAACAGCGACGGGCGCCGTCCCTGCGGGGACCCGCTCCATCACCGTGACGCTAGCGGGAGACTGGTCCGAGGGGTTCAACGACGGCTACGCCGACAACCTCTCGCTCGTGCTCACCCCCAACTAGTCCCGCCGCGGGGCTACCTCGCCGCCGGAGCGATCTCGTAGCCCATCACGTTAGGGTCGCCGTTGTCGAGCGTGGCGTGAAACACGGCAATAGCGACGCGCGACGTGTCCACGGCGCCGTCACGCACCGGGAGCACCCAGACCCAGCCGTTCTCACGATCTACGCGCACCGCCGTGCGATCCTGGGATCCTATCCCTGGGATCCTGGGATCCTGGGATCCCAGGATCCTGTCCCAGGGTCTTTTCGAAATTCTCGATAGCTATCGCCTTACGCTGTTCTATCGCAAAAATCCGAACGACCCTGGGACAGGGAACGGGACGCTATCGCAAAAATCCGAACGACCCTGGGACAGGGAACGGCCCTTGTGTTCTTGTGGCCGACCATGGACGACCCCTCGCCTAGTCCGCTCCTGACGGAGCTCGATAATCCGAGTATCGCGTGATCGAGAGGGACTCCGATTCCCGCGCCATGGCGCCCTCCTGCGCGGCGATGAACGCCTGATAATCGGGACCGTCGAGTTCTTGAACGATCCTCTCTCCACGGTTTTCCTTGAGACCAACGAAAGGAAGGGAGGAGCATCGATGCGTCGACGCCCCGCTCGCGATCGAACATCACCACCTCGCGAACTCCCCCCAACGAACCGACCTTCTAGCACTCAACTATCCTACATAGACACGTCAACACTCCCCACCACCGAACTCCGGTGAATCTAGTCTCGCGTGTTTTTTCCCCCCATCTCCGTTGGCAAAAGTCGAGACCTCATGTTACGAACGAACGGGCGAACGGGCGAACGGGCCCACGGGCGAACGGGCCCACGGGCCCACCGCAGCAAGGACGCGTGTGGTGGTACGCTGTGGGCCTTGAACCTACAGTGCCGTTCGCCACCGGCTCGAAATCACATCCGGTGATGAAGGCATCACGCTTCCAAACGGCGCTCCGCTGCCCTCATCGCATATTTTGCAGACACAAAAGCCATGCGCAGGGTACCGGGAACCGCATACTCCCGAAACGCGTCATCTTGGCCCCCACCGAGCGACGTTTTCTTCTCTCCGACCCGCTCCCCCTCCACCATGGCCAGGTCCAAAGAGCCCTCTTTCGAAGCCGAAAACGGCGACGCGCGTGCATTCGTCGCGGAGGCTCGCGACTTGGCAGACGTGCGGGCGGACGCCGCTCAAGCGCTGCTGCGTTTCTTTGTACCGGCGCTGGCTGGCGCCGCCACGCTCGCGGGTGTTTTGTGCCTGGTCCCGGTGTTCTACCCCGATCGCCTCACCGTCTGTGTCGCGGTTCTCTCAACCACCCTCGCGCCGTGGTGGCAATATCGCCACGGACGCCCGCTGCGAGGCCTCGCCTACCTGCTCGCGAGCCTCACCCTGGTCCTTATCCTGGGGACCTTGGCCAACGGTGGCCCCCGTGCCCCCGCCTTCCTCGCACTGTTCATCGTTATGTCGATGGCGGCATGGTTTGTCTCGGCGCGATCCCTCGCCCTCTTTGTGACGGGAATGCTGGCCCTGGGCCTGGTCTCCGCGCAGCTGCTCTCTGCGGGGACTTTGCCGGCGAAGCCCGTACCGTCGGGGACCTGGTACGCCTCGATCATCTTCGTGATCGGGGCCATGATCGCGTTCACGTTGGCCACCGTCAGCCGGCTCCTGAAGCAGGCGTTGGAGAGCTCCCGTGACGCCTCCAATCTGATGAGATCCGTATTCTCCGCCATCGACGACACAGTGATTTTGTTGGACTCGAACCTCGCGATCGCGGACGAAAAAGTCAGCCCCGCATACGAGATGCGAGGATTCGATGCCACATATTTCGACCGCATCCTCGACCACGAGCTCGGCGCCACGCATGATGGGCTGACAGTCCGCACATTCCTCAAGAAAAACCTCTCTGGACACGAGCCCCAACGCATCCTGGTCAAACAGACTTCCGATCATGACGCCCCCCACCATCATGAACTCACAGCCGCGGTGCTCCAGTCCTCGTCCGGCGCCCGCGGCGGTATCGTGGTCGTGCTACGAGACGTGACCCATCAAGAGACGCAGCGAGAGCGCTGGGCGCACTCGCAACAGATGGAGGTGATCGGACGACTCGCGAGCGGGGTCGCCCACGACTTCAACAACCTGCTCACCGGCATTCAATCCGCTGCGGAGTTCCTCCGTGAACAGGCCGACCCGAGTGATCACGAGCTCTTCGACATCATCCTTGGAGCATCCGAGCGCGCCGCCCTCCTCACCCGCCGGTTGCTCCTTCACGCCCGCAATTCCTCAGACGACGCGCTGCAGCGACTCAAGCTTGACGAGGTTATCCGCGAGAGTATCGGGTTGCTCCAGCGCTCCTTGGATCGCAAGATCGAAATATCGACCGCGTTCGCCTCGCCAGGGATGTCGGTCACCGCAGACGCCACCCTGCTCCAGGGTATCTTCTTAAACCTCGCCATCAACGCCGCCCAGGCCATGCCTGAGGGTGGCCTCCTCGAGTTCCGAAGCCGCGAGCGTTATCTTGACGCCACAACCGCAGCGGATGTGCATCGCAGTCTACACGAGGGAAGGTACGCGATCATCGAGGTCGCGGACTCCGGCCAAGGCATCCCGGCCGAAATCCAAGGGAAGATCTTTGAGCCGTTCTTTACGACAAAGTCTGCCGGCAAGGGCACCGGGCTCGGGCTCTCGACGGCGATGGATGTGCTCCGTCGCAGCGGTGGGTTTATGACGGTGGCGAGCGTCGAGGGAGCGGGCTCAACCTTTACGATTCTCCTCCCCATCGTCGACGGGGCCACGGGCTCCGAGGAGTGGACTCCGAGCGAGCCCACTGTGGTCACTTCAAGCGGCGCGAGCATCATGATTATCGATGACGAGCCCGCCATCCGGCGCTCGCTCGCGCTCTCCCTCACGAGACTTGGCTACCACGTGGAGTCCCTCCGCAACGGTCCAGAGGCGCTCATACGCTTGGAGGCAGAGGTCCCCGACGTCATCGTCCTCGACATGATCATGCCGGGCATGTCGGGCCGGCAAGTCTTCGAGCAGTTGCAGCAGTTGCCGACCCCGCCCCCGGTCATCCTAACGACGGGATATGCGGAGTCCGACGACATCTACTTTATGATGGAGCAAGGGTTGTTCTCCGTGATCCCCAAGCCCTACAAAATACACAAGGTGGTAGCCGAGATTGAGCGTGCCCTGCTCGCTCATCGATCGCCAGTGTTACTCGCCGGCGACATGCGCGATGCGGGCTCGCCAGCCGTGACCGCGTCTTCCGAGGTCGCGGCTGTCGAGCCGCGCTCACGCGCGTGACGCGAAATCGCGAAATCGTGAAATCGCGTCCCAGGGTCGTTGAAAAAGCAAAAACGAGCCTGGGGCGGGGGAAATCCAAAATCCCAAAATCCGTCCCAGGGTCGTTCAGGAATTTTCGATAGCTATCGCCCCACATCGTTCTATCGAAAAAATAAAAAGACCCTGAGTCAGGGTGACCGGGTGACCCAGACGAGCCCCCCTGCCTGTCGCTCGACGCAGAAGGCCGCGTGACCGGTCAAGAACTGACTCTCACGCGACGCCCGCCACGACAATCTTGGCCCGCTGTTGCGCCTCGTACGCCTGGTTGGCGAGCCCCCCTAAGAAGTAAGAGATCCACTCGGTATAGTGCGCGGACGCCTCGTCCTTCGCGTCGGCCGTACGCAGGGCGCGGTAGTACGGGGTGCGATCCCCTCGCTTGTTGTAATAGCTCGACATCTCGAACAGGTACTTGAAATCGTAGCCGCGCTGGTACAGCAAAATCGTGGCGAACATCCGGCAGGTGCGACCGTTGCCGTCGACGAATGGGTGGATCCACGCCAGTCGCTGATGGGCGATGGCTGCGACGATGGCCGGGTGGACCCAGGTCTCGCGCGCGCCCGCGCTCTTGTCTTTCACCTTGGCTACCTCAAGCCAATCCATCAGCTCGCGGACCAAGGCGTCGACATCTCCAGGCTGCGGTGGTGTGTGATGCACGATGGTCTCGCCCTCGATCACGTTGCCCACCATCACCGGCTCCCGGCGAAACGAACCCGCGTCACGCGTGCCACCCCGCACGCCCCCTACCAAAATTCGCTGCAGCTCTCGGAGGTCCCGCGCGCCGAGGCGCAGCGTGCGATCCCCCTTAAACGCCTCCACCGCGTCAAACGCCTGCAGGTAGTTGACGAACTCGCGATCGTGATCGGGGAGCTCGTCTTGGAGCCCCCCCTCCCGCGCGAGGGTGAAGGCCTGCTCGATGGTCAACGAGTTCCCCTCGATCTGCACGCTGTTGAGCGCTTCCTTCACGCGGCACTCCTCGCGCAGTCGCTCGAGCGCGTCACCTTGGCTGAGCCGGACGGCCTCTAAAAATCCCACTGTGCGATCGATGGCGACCAGGCAGCGCTGGATGTGTGGGGTGAGCGTGTACTCGGGTTCAAAGGGCACGCCTCATTATATGAAATTGCGAATAAAACCGCGAGCATGCGCGCAAAGGTTCGGGCGACAACCCGTCCTGAACACGGGCGCTCTCTGCGTCAGCCGCAGCAGGCGGTCCAGCAGCAGGTGCCGTCGTCGGTGCCGCAGTTTTGCCCGCCGTTGGTCCAGCCACAATCGCAGCTGTCCATCTCTGCTTGGGTGCACGGCGCCCCTCCCCCGCCGTCGCAGGTCTGCACATCGTCGAGCGGGCCGCGGTCGATGCCAGAGACGGCGATGAGCTCTTGCGGGCACGCCACCTCGTGGTACTGCAGGTTCGGATTGTCGGCGGCGTGGTACCAGCCCACAAACCACTGGCACCCGGCGAGCAGGTCCGCGAAGCTCGCGTCGGCGAACAAAACCTCGCAGCGTCCGAGCACGCAGGCCTCAAGCTTCGCGGGGGTGTCGTTGCTCGGATCTTGCTGACACGCGGTGAGCAGCCCCCCGTAGGTGGCCCCGAGCTCCGAAGGGTTGACCCCCCACTGGTAGCTGCACGCGTCAAACAACCCGACGCCTCCACCCGGAATCAACACATCGAACTGGCCGCCGCCCACATCGAAGCCGATATTCGTGGCTTGCACGACCATGGTCTTCGTCGCGAGCTGGGTGGAGCCATAGTCGTTGGCGTTGTAGTGGCCCTCCCCCGTGAACGAGAGCTCGTAGCAGCGACCGCAAATATCTCCCGACGCCGGCACCGCGGCGAAGCCGTAGGCCAGCGTCGGTGACACCTCCCACGGCCTCATGTCGAAGCAGGTGTACGCGCTGTTGGGCGCGGCGGTGGTGCACGCGCTCGTCACGCTGTAGTCGGCGCCCAGGTCCGCGTTTGCGGCGTCGCAGCTCTGAAGGGGCTCGGTGGCAGGGTTCACGTTGCCCTCCCATCCACAGTGCGCCTTGCAACAGTCCCAGTAGCGAGTGGCGTAGCCGTCACACAAGGTCACGTCTCCGTCCCCGTCTCCGTCTCCGTCTCCGTCTCCCGTGGTCCCGGTCGCGCTCGGGTCTCCGTCTCCGTCGCCCGCGGTCGTGGCGTCGCCCGAGGTCGCGTCGCCGTCGCCGTCTCCGTCGCCGTCTCCCGTGGTCGAGGGATCGCCATCGCCGTCGCCGTCGCCGTCGCCGTCGCCGTCGCCATCGCCGTCGCCATCCCCGGCCGAACCCGACATGGTGCCGCCCTCCGCGGATTCGGTCGCGCCGTCGTTGGATGTATCCGAGGCGGTCGAGTCGGTGACGTCACCGGCGGAGATCGAATCGGTGAAGAGCCCAGAGGAGGCAGAGTCGTCGGGGGTGCCGCACCCGTGCAGGTTCGCGACGAGCGCGATAAGGCCAACGTTTAGTCCAGCGCGATACATGCGTGGAGAATATCTCTTGGATTTGGCAGACTCTACCCCTCCGCGGGGAGAACAGCGCTCGCGTCGGGTTGAGAGGCGGGCCCGGGTGAGCGTGAGCGGATGTGGCGTGACCGTCGATGCATCACAGGATCTTGCTCTGTGGGGAGTACGCCGCGCAGGAGCGCAGGGCCGCGAGCGCTGGCTTCGCTTGAGGACGCCAGGTGAGCCACCATGAACCGCGCATCCAGCAGAGAGTGCGAGGCACGCGCGCCGCGTTATTCCACAGACCGCGAAGCGCGGGATTGGCGGCGTGCAGGCGCCTCGGACGGGCACAGCGGAGGCGGCGCAAGCGGAGGTGTCGGCGACGCAGGGGCGACTTGGCGTCACAGGCAGCTGCGTCGTCGCTTGGTGGTATTGCGACGCTGCGAAGACAGTGCGAACCTCGGGCGACTATGCGCATGATACTCGTTGGGCCCCCGGGGGCCGGCAAAGGCACCCAAGCGGCGCGACTCATCACGCTTCTCGATATTCCTCACATCTCCACGGGGGACATGCTCCGGGCGGCGGTCAAAGAAGGCACGGAGCTCGGCAAGCAGGCCGACGCCTTCATGAAGCGAGGGGATCTTGTGCCGGATGATGTCGTGATCGGCATGGTGATCGAGCGCATCAGCATGGAGGATTGCGGGAGCGGCATGATGCTCGATGGATTTCCGCGGACGAGACCACAAGCCGAGGCGCTCGGTGTCGCGCTTGAGCAGGCAGGCTTGGCGCTCGACTCGGTGGTGCTGATCGAGGTGCCTGACGGGAGCATCGTCTCGCGAATTGTCGGGCGCAGATCCGATCCAAAGACGGGGAGGATCTACCACCTCGAGTTCGACCCCCCCGCCGAGGATGTGGTGGATCGCTTGGTCCAACGCAAAGACGACACCCGGGAGGCATGTGTCGCGCGGCTCCGTAAATATCATTCGGAGACCGCGCCCATCATCCCGTTCTACGACGCGTTGGGGATCTTGCGCCGCGTGGATGGAGTTGGATCACCCGACGAGGTCACGGAGCGCGTTCGAGCGGCCCTCAAGGTGTAGGCGCGAATCGGCGCGCGAGCGGTGCTGGTGGTGGGGCGAGGCGGATCTTGCCGCGTGAATCGGGGCCCGAACGATGGACAAGAGCGCGCGCGACTTCACGGCGTCCACCAGCGGACCTAAATGGGGCCGCGATGAGCGCGATCCCACCGTGCCGAAATGATGCACTCTTCGTCGATCCGCGGCTGTAGGCGGCTTAACCACCGTTCACACGTTTCGGAGGCCAACGGGCTGTTTTCACGCCCAATGTTGGATGTCATCAGAGTCTTTACTCAAGATGGTTCACAACAGGCCGATGGCCAGTTCGTGCACCCGAAACACGAACAATATGTGAGGGAGTCGTTACCCCTCGCCGTGGACACGGTTAACGGGCTCGCGCAAGGCAGCGTGCAAGTAGGTCGTCTGCTGCATCGTGGCGAGATAGAGACGGGCCTGCAAGATTTCGTAGTCATCGTCGATCGACTCCACAATTTCCTCAACTTCGTCGTGCTCGCGCAGATCTATCTGCACGATCGTGACCGGAAGACGAGCGAAGCGCTGAATCGCTACCGACTGACATTGCTCGGCGTGATCGGCACCGTTGAGTCGTTCCTCGAAGACAGCGACTTTGACCAGCTCGGCGTCCATCTCGCGTGTAGCCTCTCGACGGCGTTGCTGGACTACCGCTCGGTCAGTGAGGCCGTGTCGTCCGGCGTGAACGCTAGCGTCGCAGCCTGAGCGGCCAGTTGACTCAGCGAGCCCACTGAGAGGCGAGCTCCTCCACCTCCGCGCGGTGGCTCGCGCGTTCCTCATCGGTGGCGAGGGACGCGTTTCCAAGCCACAGGGTGGCGTCGAGTGTGATCCCGCAAAACCCAAACACGTGGCGCCGCCAAAGGTGCTCCATGGCGGCGAGGGAGCCGTCGCCCTTGTAGTCTTCCCGCGCGCTCCCCATGGTCGCGACGGTGGCGGCTCGCCGACCTGAGAGCAGGGGGAGCGGGGTCTCTCCGTCCATCTCGTACGCGAATCCGTAGCTGAAGGCGCGATCAACCCAGCCCTTTAACAGGGCGGGGAAGCCCATCCACCACAGGGGAAAGAAAAATGTGATCACCTCGGCAGCGAGGAGGTCCTCATGCGCGCGCGCGAGGTCAGCCGTGTAGGCGCCTCGCCGCGTCGCTTGATACTCCCGGGCCGAGAGGACCCCCTCGATAGGTTCTTGGTACAGATCCCGGAACGAGACGGGGTGCCCCTCGTCACGCAGCCTCGTGACGTAGGCGTGCGCGAGGGAGGCGCAATAGCCGGTCTCGTTCGGGTGGCAGAGGAGGACGAGGTGCTTCATCGCTCAGCGTCCGATCCCGGAAGCAGTGGTTGGGAACCCGGCCGTTCGTCTCTTGACCGCGCCCCCTGAAAATGGCCGTCGACGTCGATGAAGTCCTCGCGGCGGGGGGGCGGACCGTGACCAGCATCGAAGGACACTGGGGAGAAGTGTTGGACTTGAAGTTGACGCCCGACACGCTTGATGAGGATGTTCGCGAAGGCCCGTCGCAGCGGAGGGAGCAGCAAGGCGAGGCCCGCGGCGTCGGTCAACACGCCGGGCGTGACCAGGAAAATACCGCCAACGAGGATGAGGAGCCCCGAGGCGATCCCCTCCTTTGGTGGCTCCCCTCGAGCGAGACTCTCTTGCCACGAAGCGATCGTGCGTGTGCCCTCGCGGCGGGCGAGCGCGGCCCCGAGCATCCCCGTGCTGAGGACCGTGGCGATGGTGACCGGCAGCCCGACGAGGTCGCTGACGTGCATCAAGAGCCACAGCTCAAGAAGCGGGATCGCGGTGAAGAGCAAGAACAGGCGGCCGAGCACCGAGGGAGCGTAGCACCGACCTGCGAATTTTCGACGGCGCGAGTCCCTAGGCGCGCCGTAACCGCAGCGGGCTGTCTTCGTCGCTTGTGGGCGGGCATGGGGGCGGGAATGGGGGCGGCGGCGCTACTCGGTGGCCTCCGCGACGCCGGCGAGCGGAGCGCGCTCGAGGTCGCGCCAGTGCGGCTCGAGGATGTCGAGCACCCGGAGGTGACATCCAAGGGTCCGAAGGTTCCCGTAGTGGCCGCCCACCATGCGGTCGACGAAGATAAGATCCTTCGCCGGTTGGAAGGAGGTAATTTTCTTCATAACGCTGGGAACCAGCTTCATCACCTCTTCGCCCATGCGGGACCCGCGGTAGTCGTAGGGCAGCCGGTCTTGATGCGGGACGACGAAGATGTCGCGGAAGCGCTTATAGAACTCAAACTCGACCGGTGGGCCGTCGAGGTTCCTCACCCCAAGCCGCCGCAGCGCGCTCTCGGTGCCGCCATAGTCCTCCTCGATCGAGGAGGTGATGAGGTCTCGGTAGGCGAACACGAGCTCGCGCGGGAGCCTCTTGACGCAGCCGTAGTCGTACATCACGAGGGTGCCATCCTCACGGACCGCGAAGTTGCCCGGATTTGGATCGCCATGGATCGCCCCGTTGCGAAAGATTTGGATCGCCATCAGCGACAAGAGCCTCTCGCCGAGGCGGTCGCGGGTCGCCTGGTCGTAGTGCGCGCCGGCGTGCTCGAACGAGTCGCCGCCCTCGTAGTTGATCGTGAGCACGCGACGAGAAGACAGGTCTTCGACGACCTCCGGGATCAGCAAGAAGTCATCCTCGCTGTGGAGCGCCGCCATCAGGCGGGTGTTGGCAGCCTCGTGCTCGTAGTTCAGCTCTTCGTGCAGGCGGTCGCGTGTCTCCTGGAACGTCTCGTCGAGCGCCTTCTTGCTGACGTTGATGATGCCGCTGGCGCGCAGCGCGAGTTTGAGCTGCCGGAGGTCCGAGTCCACCGCCTTGTCGACGCCGGGGTATTGCACCTTCACGATCACCTCTCGGCCGTCGTGGGTGATCGCTTTGTGGACCTGACCGATGGACGCGGAGGCGAACGGCGCCCGTTCGAAGGACTGAAACTTCTCCTCGGGGAGGCCGCCGAGCTCGCCGACGATCTGGGACTCGATGACCTCGTAGGCCATGGGGGGCGCGTCTTTTTGGAGTGTCGAGAGCGCCTGGGTGAGCTCTTTGGGGAGGATGTCGGAGGCGACGGAGGCCATCTGTCCGACCTTCATCACAGCTCCTTTGAGCTCCCCGAGGGTCTTCGCGATCCGATCTCCGGCCTCGCGCATATTCTCCTCGCGGCTCTTATTGGCACCCTCCTCGTCTTGGAATATGCCCTTGATTTTGCTGGAGGCGAAGTTC
Organism: Myxococcales bacterium; assembly: GCA_014240065.1. Lineage (GTDB taxonomy): Bacteria > Myxococcota_A > Polyangia > Nannocystales > Nannocystaceae > JAAZXR01. The sequence goes on along the minus strand of JAAZXR010000056.1, from coordinate 15,496 downwards.
CCGGCGACCGAAGCGGTCATCCCCGCGAGCTTAAAAAATCGCTTCGAACGCGTCGCTGGTCGGTCGTCACTCACGGGCTATGACTTTGCATGCAGCGCGATGATCTCGCAAGACCGCCGATGTGGTCACTCGACGTGAGCGAACGCGTTCACCCGCCGGAGAAGGCGATCTCGGCCTCCGGTGACGGTGGCGAGGCGTCATCGAGCTGTTCCAGATATCTCGCGGGGAGCGCCACGCGCTGCCGGCGTCCAGACTTTCCCCGCACCGCTCGCATCGCGGCCGGGGGGAAAGGCTCGGCCGGGTCTCTTCGCCTCACGAGGTCTCGAAGTTCGGCCCAGGTGTCGAGCCCCATGAGCTCCGCCCGGAGAGCCGCTCCGCCCCGGAAACCTTTCGTGTACCACGCGGCGTGTTTTCGAAACGCGTGCACCGTCGCGCGCTCGGACGCGGGGTCGCTGGGGACCGCAAACCACTTGAGGGCGTCTTGGAGGTGGCGGAGCATGATCTTTGCGACTTGGCCGAAGGGCGGTGGATTGTCAGGGAGGCGACCGTCGAAGATCTGTGCGAGGTCGCGAAACAGCCACGGGCGACCGAGGCAACCACGCCCGACGATGATCCCGTCACAGCTTGTTTGACGCATCATGCGGAGCGCGTCGTGGGCCTCCCATATGTCGCCGTTGCCGAGCACCGCCAGGGAAGGGACGTGGTCTTTGAGTGTGGCGATGGCCTCCCAGCGAGCCTCGCCGGCGTAGAATTGGGCCGCCGTGCGCGCGTGGAGGCCGATCGCCGCGCAGCCTTCATCTCTCGCGATCTCTCCCGAGCGCAAGTAGGACAGGTGCTCGTCGTCGATCCCCATGCGGACCTTGATGGTCACTGGGACATCGCCGGCGGCAGAGACGGCGGCTCGCACGATGTCTCGCAGCAGCCTCCACTTGAGGGGCAGCGCGGCGCCGCCCCCCTTCCGCGTGACCTTGGGGACTGGGCACCCAAAGTTCATGTCGAGATGGTCCACCCGCGCGTCGCCGACCAGGCGCGCAACGGCCTCTCCGACGATCACGGGGTCGATTCCGTACAGCTGGAGACTGCGGGGTCGCTCATCTTCGCCGAAGCGCGCGAGCGCGTGTGAGCGCGCGTCGCCGCGGACGAGGGGGCCGGCGGTGACCATCTCGCTGACGTACAGGCCCGCGCCAAAGGAGCGGCACAGCGCCCGGAATGGATAGTTCGTTACTCCAGCCATGGGGGCGAGCACCACAGGTGGCCACACCTTGAGCGGACCGATTTGAAGCGGCGCGAACTCGTCGACCGCGGCCGGTGAGACCTCGCGGTTGATGTCGCTGACGTAGGCCGCGTCCACGGGTCGAGGGTACCTCAAAACACCTCCTGCGGCCCCGCGCGGGGCCGCTATTTAGGCCCGCAGGGGCCTGCAAACGCGACATTTCTCGGTTTTGACACCCCCCCGTGGATGGGTGCATGCTCGTCGCATGAAGGCTCCGTGGAGATCATTGTTGGTGCTCGCTTGTCCCGCGCTCGTTGGCTGTCAAAGCCCCAGCGTCGCGCCCGCTTCGAAGGCGGAGGACGCGGCGAAGGTGGCGGCCGCATCGGCGGACAAGCCCACACCGGCGGCGGAGCAGGCGCCGGCTGCCGACAAGGAGCGCCCCAGCGGTGAGGAGGGCTGCATCCACGGAGAAGCGGATCACGAAGGCTGCGAGGGGTCGGCCGCGCCGGCCACCGCCACAGGCGCCGGTCATTTTGGTTCACCGTTCGCGTCGACCTCACAGGTGGCCTTGGGATCCGCGGTGCAGACGATGACAGAGTCTCCGTCGCCCGACGCGGTGTTGGTCGCCGGTGAGGTCACCTCCGTGTGCCAGGCGAAAGGGTGCTGGATGGTGCTGCGAGATCTCGAGGACGCAGCGGTCGAAGCGCGCGTGATCATGAAGAATCACGCGTTCGCGGTGCCGTTTGACGGCAAGGGCAAGAAGGCTGTCGTTGAGGGGGTGCTCACCGCTCGCACGTTCACCGTCGCGCAGGTCCAGCACCTCGCGAAGGACGCGGGCGCTGATCCAGCCGCGGTCGAGGCCAAGCCTCGCAAGGAGTGGGTCTTGACCGCCACCGGCGTCGAGCTCGCGGGCTAGGATGCGGTGGGTCGTCTTGGCCGGGCGAGCGCGGGGTTAAGCGTCTCGCAGTCGGCGAACACCGAGGACCACGGGTAAGCGTTCGAGTCGATCGAGGAGGCGGACCACCTCCTCCGCGGTGCTCGCGTCAATGGTCACGTTGATGTTGGCGACCTGTCCGCTCGGGTCCGATTGAGAGCGCGCAGATCGCATATTGACCCCGAGGTTGGAGATGACGTTCGCGACATCGCGGAAGGCGCCGGGACGATCGATGGTCTCGACGTTTAAGGACACCGGGTAGCGGTGCTTTCGGTCGCCGCCCCAGTCGATCTCGACGACGCGCTCTGGTTCGTGGCAGTTCACCATATTGACGCAGTTGCGACGATGGATGACGACGCCACGGCCGCGGCTGATGAAGCCGATCACGTCGTCACCAGGGACCGGGGCGCAGCAGCGCGCCGCCTGGCTTAAAATGTCGCTCACCCCATCGAGCCGGACCCCGCGGGCGCCCCCCGGCGTCGGCTTCGACGGCGCTTGGGTCGGCGGAGGCGCGGGCGGTTCGGGCGGCGTGAGCGCCTCGAGCACCCTCACCGCGATGGTGTGCGCGCCGAGGTCCCCGTGTCCGACCGCGGCGTGCAGCTCCTCCACTTGGTCGTAGCCAAAAGAGCTCGCGACCTCGTCGAGATCGGGGCGGTCGACCCCCGCCTTGGAGAGCTCCCTCGCGATCTGTTCGCGACCCTGCGCGATGGCCTCGTCGCGCCCTTGCTTGCGAAACCAGTGGCGGACCTTGTGACGAGCGGTGGAGGTCTTGAGGTAGCCCAGATGAGGATTGAGCCAATCGCGACTCGGCTCGGGGTGCTTCTTGGTGAGGATCTCCACGCGCGCGCCCGTGACGAGGGGGGTGTCGAGGGTCACCATGTGTCCGTTCATCCGCGCGCCTCTGCAGCGGTGACCGACGAGGGTGTGGACGCGATAGGCGAAGTCGAGGGTCGTGGCGCCGCTCGGAAAATCGAGGACGTCACCCGCGGGCGTGAACACGTAGATGCGGTCTTGGAAGATGTCGTTTCGCAGTGACTCCGCGAGCTGCGACGGGTCGGTGACCTGCTTTTGCCAGTCCATGAGCTGTCGCAGCAGGTTGAACTCGCGATCCGCGGTGTGCGTCTTTCTGCCCTCCTTGTAGGCCCAGTGCGCCGCCACTCCGTACTCCGCGAATTGGTGCATGTCCTGGGTGCGGATCTGGATTTCCAAGGGACGCCCCGTGGGGCCGACCACCGCGGTGTGGAGCGACTGATACATATTCTCTTTTGGCCGGGCCACGTAGTCATCAAATTCACCGGCGATCGGTGTGTACATGCCGTGCACCACGCCGAGGACCGCGTAGCATTCGGAGATCTCCTCCACCAGCACGCGGATCGCGAGGACGTCGTAGATCTGCTCAAAGGGCAGGCGCTTGCGCTGCATCTTCTTGTAGATGCTGTAGATGTGCTTGGGGCGCCCGGAGATCTCGGCGCCGATGCCGTGGGGGTCGAGCGCAGAGGAGAGCTTGTCCATCGCCTCTTGCACGAAGCTGTTTCGCTCGCCACGCCGCTGCGCGAGATGGGAGCTGATGTCTGCGTAGATCTTGGGCTCAAGTTGTCGCAGCGCCAGGTCCTCAAGCTCCCACTTGAGCTGGAAGACGCCGAGGCGATTGGCCAGGGGGGCGAACACGTCCATGGTCTCCATGGCGAGCGCGTCACGCTCATCTTCAGGCAGGGAGCGGAGTCTCCGCATTTTCTCCACCTGGGTCGCGAGCATCATGAGCACCACTCGAATGTCGGCGGCCATGGCCATGAACATCCTTCGGAGATTTTCACTGGACTCGCCGCCCAAGGATCCCCACTGCAGCGCGTCGAGGCGAATCACCCCTTCGACCAGCGCGGTGACCTCGCGATCATAGGATCGTTGAAGCACATCTGCGCCGAGCAGGTTGAGCTGCCGCAGGCGCGCGAGGATGGTGGCGGTGATGACAGGGGCGGTGAGGCGGAGCGCGATCAAGCGGTGCGTAATGCAGGCGCAGGCGCGTCGCTCGACCTCGGCCGGCTCCGACGACTCGAACGACGCCACGGCCTGGTTGAGGGCGTCGAGCTCCTCTTGAGGGGTGGAGTCTTGGAGCCGCGCCGCGAGCTGGTCAAGCTGCGGAGCGTCGCTGGCCGAGGAGGACATGCGCTAACGGTAGTGGGTTCCGCGGCGAGACGCTAGATCATGTTCGAGCGCGCGTGCGCCGTTGACGAGCCCTCGCAGCCGTTCGATGTCGTCGATTTCACTCGGGGGGTCCGAGATCCACGCCGCCGCTTGTTCGAGGAAGGCGTCGAACTCACTGCCGAGGAGGGTGCTGAGAGCGTTCGCCTCGGATCGAGCGGCGTGAGCGGCGACCTCCCACTCAGCGAGCGCGCGGGTGACGAGGACCGCGGCGTGATCGAGGGCCTCCGCCTCCACCCGCAGCCACAAGGGCGCGCGGGTGCTCTGGCCGAGCTGCCCGTGCAATCGGGTGTACTCGGTCGCCTGCTGAACGGTGGCCTCAAGTTCGTATCGCACCTGCGCCGTGCGAACCCCCAACTCGTGGAGGATCGCCTCCGCGTCGGTCGCCTCGGGGTCGGCAGCCGAGAGGCCGCCGGCGACGTGGGGAGCGCCGAGTCGCCGCAGGCGGCTTCGACGCCGGAGCGCGCGACGGCCGACAAAGAGGCCCACGCCGCCGGCGAGCAAGACAAACGTGGCGAGGATCGCCGAGAGGACGCTCGCCACAATTAAGTCTTCCGTTGGGGGCGCAGCGATTGGACGAGCATGGGCTCGTCACTCGGCGGCGCTTCGCAGGTGACGACGGTGGTGTGGTCGTTGGCGTCGCTCACGAAGGTCGCGAGGTGCTGTTTGCCATGACGCGCGAGGAACTCTTGGAGGTGCGCGAGGAAGTGTGTGGCCGTGGGGAGCCGCTCTGGGCCAAAAAAGTCCCAGTGATAATCCGAGCGGGGAAGCCACCGCAGCGCCGCCTGTTCGATGGTCGGGAGCGAGGCGATCATGCGGTGGTCGTCATCGACCTCGACGAGGTCAACGTGAGCGCGGGTGGCCGCGTAGCGCTCAGAGCTCTCGAACAAAACGACCTCGTCCCGTCGACCGTGAATGATGCGGCCGCGGCACTGAAATTCTGGAAACGGGGGATGAGCGCGCGCGCGGGTGACAAACTCCCAATGGACCATGACGGGGGTCCCCGAACCATCGGGGAGCGGGAAGGCGCCCTCGCGTTCCCACGTGTCGAGGGCGCCGGCGCCGAGCAGCACCGGCCAGCGGGAGGCGAGGTCGAATCCTGGGCACAGCAGCAGCAGGCGTTCGACGCGGCGAGGGTTCAACTGCGCCCATCGAGCGGCGAGGTAGCCGCCCATGCTCGATCCGACAATCCTCCAGCGCTCTTGAGGGTGCGACGCCGCCAGCTCGTCGAGGGCGGCGAGCGCCGCGTCGAAGGTGAGCTTGTCGAACGAGGGCTGGTTCAGGTCTGGGCAGTGCAACCCGAGCCCCTCCGCTTCAAACGCTGCGCGCAAGGCGGTGGCCTTGGTCGCGAGCGGGCTGGAGGAGAGTCCGTGGAGGTAGGCGAACTGGGTCATCAATCTTGGGGGGTGGGGCTCGCGGCGCGCCGCGAGGGGAGGCGCGCCATGAAACTACCGTAATCGGGTGCGAAGATGGCGATGTGATCCTCGCGGGCGCAGGCGGCGAGCAGGCCAGCTTGGACCGACTGCGCCAGCCAGAGCTCCACGGCGCTGCGAAGGACCGGATAGCCCCCCGCGCTGTGAAGTCCGCGGCCCGTGATGAATCGAACGAAGCGGCGACCGCTCGCTCGCGCGCTCGACAGGCTGTCGAGGAGGATTTGTGCGAGCTCTTGGCGGGTGCGGCCGTGCAGGTCGACCACGTAGATCTCCGCGGCGTCTCGCGGCCTCGGGTTCATGTCGCCGTAGGAGGTGATCCCTTCGAGCAGCGAGGAGGGCTCTCGCGTCCACCGGCTCCCTCGCAGGAGGTGTCCCTCCAGCGAGGCGGTCGCGGGTTGTGGGTTCGCCTCGGTCGGTCGTTTGGTGGCAGACGCATCGGCATGGGGCGCGGGTGGAGTGCTCGCGGTCGCCGGCGCAGGCGCTTCGTGACTCGCAGGAGGCTTCGCCGGGAGGGCGCGCGGCTCGGCGGCCGAAGCCGCAGGTGGCCCCGCGACGATCTCGACCGCGCCGAGCTCGTGGACATTTTCTCCACGCAGGAGCATGTCCATTACGTCACGCTCGGTCATCTTGCGGCGGGTGTGTGTGGGGTCGTCGGCCATGGCTTGGGCGCGCGATGGCGGCGCCGTGCTCACGCGGTTGGAGCGGTGGAGCGGTGGGGAGGGGTGTCCTTGATTCTGTCATCGCGCGAAGGGCGGGACAAGCGGCGAGCTCAGCTCGCCCTGCGCGCGAATACGGTCGCGACGACGCGGTCGCCAGCGCGCAGCGTCGAGAGGAGGGAGCGCGTTCAACGCGAAACGGTCGCGTCACGGTCGCGCAAATCCAGAAAAGAAAGGGACGGGACGAAACTCGACGAACGGCGAAAGCGTTCTACATTCACGGAGCGATGGGCGAGCGTTCAGACAGTAACGGGGGGAGGGCGTGCGAGGCGGGGACGAGCGCGGCGCGTCGTATTTTGTCTCGCCGTCGGCTGGTGATGGGGGCCGCTGCAGGTGCGACGTGCAGCGTGCTCGGGGGTGAGTATGTCTTCGCCGCCGGACCCGACCCGTCGGACCGCCGACCCGACGGACGCCGCCGCCTCCCACCGGGGCAACGGGTGCTGCGACAGCTGCGGCCCATGGGAGGGATCGAGGGCGATCCGAGCAGGTCGGCGTGGCGGTTTCGGGTGCACGGTGAGGTCGCGCGCCCGTTCGAGATCGACTTTCGCGAGCTGCTCGCCATGCCGCAAGACGAACAGGCGCTCGACGTTCACTGCGTCACGGGCTGGTCTGTGCTCACGGCGAAGTGGAGAGGCGTGGCGCTGCGTCGTCTCGCCGAGCGCGCTGGACTCAAGAAGGGTGTGCGACACGTCATCTTCGAGGCCGCCCATGGGTACACCTGCAACGTCCCGGTGGCACAAGCGCTCGCGCCGAGCGTGATGGTCGCCCATCGACTCAACGACCGTCCCCTCTCAGTGACCAATGGCGCACCCGCGCGCGGCTTGGTCCCGGATCTGTACTTTTGGAAGAGCGCAAAATGGCTCACGGGGGTGCGTTTCCAGCGCAGGGACGCGCCAGGATATTGGGAGGTGCGTGGGTATCACAACCACGCCGATCCATGGCGAGAAGAGCGCTACGGATAGAGCCCGACGTTGGGGAGTGCTAGACTCCGCTGGATGCGACGCTGGACCATGCTGGCCTTTTGTTCCGTGATGGGCTTGGGTGTTGGCTGCGAGGATGACAAGGACGAGAGCAGCACAGGCTTCGCGAGCGAGGGGGCGTGCTACACCGGCACCGAGGGGTGCCCGTGCTTCGGGGGTGATACCTGCCTGCAAGGGCTCGTGTGCGCGAGCGGGATTTGCATCGATCCTTCGACGATCTCGACGAGCGGCGATGACGCGAGCTCGTCCGGGACGACAGACACGGGGACGACCGACTCCGGGACGACAGACTCCGGGACGACGGACACCGGGACGACAGACACGGGGACCACGGACTCCGGGACGACAGATTCCGGGACGACGGACTCCGGGACGACAGACACGGGGACGACAGACTCCGGGACGACGGACTCCGGGACGACGGACTCCGGGACGACGGACTCCGGGACGAGCGGAGACGGAGACGGCGACGGCGACGGCGACCTCGATGAGCTCGACCGCTGCCTAAGCGACGTCGAGTGTGCTTCGGGGTTGCTGTGCAAGACGACCACCAAGTTTGGCTACCAGCGGTGTGTCAGCGCCTGCGTCAGCGACGCGCAGTGCCCGAGCGGCGGGCGATGCATCGATCTTGGGGACGGCGACGGCAAGCGTTGCCTCGAAGACGACGTCGGTCGCTTTTGCGCCGACGAGACAGCCTGCAACTACGGCTGCTTGACCAACCAGCAGTATTGTACGGTGCCCTGCGCCAGCGGCTCCGACTGCCCAGGAGGGTACGGCTGCATGACCGTAGGAGGCTCTGGCAACCTGTGCGTGAAGCTAGAGTCGTACTGCGGCCAGTCCACGGCCGAGTGCATCGCCGCCTCGGCGTGTGACGCAGACGTGGACATGATCGTCGAGGGTTGCACCAGCGTGTGCAACACCGCCGCAGATTGCCCGCAGCGCGCGGCGCCGCTCACCGACTGGACGTGTGAAGGCGGGATCTGCAAGCGCCCGTCCGACGTGTTTGGTCCGCTGCCGGGGGGGTCGAGCCCCGTGGAATACTACTGCGATCAATTCCAAAACGTCATCAACCTCTGCAACGACGGTCTCACCATCGACTTCACCAATTTCACGGTGCCGTCGCCTCCGTTCGTGGACTGCTTCGCGCCGGAGACCACCACAGGCAACGCCTCCGGTTCGTGCGTGAACTCGTGCCGCTACCAGGGCGGGTGCAGCTACAACTACGCGTGCAACGCCCTCAGCCAGATCGGTGGGGAACGTATCGGCCTCTGCTTGCCCAAGGGAGGCGCGGTCACGGGGAGCACGTGCTCCACCAACAACAGCTGTGAGTTTGGCTACTGCTCCAACGGAATCTGCAGCCGCGACTGCACCGACGACGGCGTCTGCCCAGCGGGGCTGACCTGCGTCGATGGCGGGACCCCCACCATCGAGGGGCTCTCGTTTCGCCGCTGCCAGTAGGATCGATCACTCGGACCTCGCGGGGGCCGCCGAGGGCAGGCTGCTCGACAAAAACTCGTCCACCACGTCCGCGTGCTGTGGATCGGTCAAGCCCGCCCCGTTGTGGCCTCCGCGCAGCGCGACGAGCGCGCGCGCGTTGGGGGCCAGCGCGCGCAGACGTTGGCCGTGCGCGACGGGGATGAGGCCATCGTCTTCACCGTGCGCCACGAGGGTTGGTACCGACACCTCGACGATCCGTTCAGCGGATTTGAAGGGGTGCCGCACGAGCCACCGCGTCCCGACGAGCCACGGATACTGGAGGGTCGCCATGTCGGTGATGGAGGTAAACGAGGACTCGACCACCAGCGCCGCGCAGGGCACCTCGGCCGCGGTCGCGATGGCGGCGGCGCCTCCGAGCGACCGCCCCCACAGCACGATGCGCGATGGGGGCACGGACTTCTCTTCGATCAGCCACTCGTAGACCGCGCGGCTGTCGGCGAGGATGCCCTGCTCACTCGGCGCGCCGGTGCTCTCGCCGTAGCCCCGGTAATCGAACATCACCACGTCCAGGTGCTGCGCGTGGAGGCGGCTGGCGGGACCGACTCGGCCCCCGATATTGCCCGCGTTCCCGTGGTGGTAGAGCACCACACCGCGGGCGTCGGGGCTCGGGATGTACCAGCCAGAGAGCTGCGCCCCGTCGGTGCTCGGGACCGTGAAGCGCTCGTACTCGAGGCCTTCGTCTTCAGGGGTGGCCGCGACGTGTGTGGAGGGGAAGAACAGCAGGCTGTCTTGAAGAAAGAACAGCGCGACGTGGATGGTGAGGTACGCGCCCACGAGGCCCGTCCCGAGCACCTTCGCGGTTCGAGTGAGGCCGGTCGGTGACACGCGTGCAGTGTACGATGGATGCGGGCGGTTGTCGGTCGATGTGTGTGGTGTTGATCTAGGAGCACACGCGCACCAAGGCATAGCCGATCCGCCCTCGCGCCGCCGCGAACCGAACCCAGGAATTCACGCGGGCGCCCGTGTACCTAGAACAGCGCGCCGCGATGGCGACGGTGTGTCGCGTGGAAGATCGAGCGCAACGCCGCAAAACCGGTGTTCTCGGGTGATGGCTCGAACTGTCGCGCAACCCACGAGGTCGCGGCGAAGAATTGTTGAGCCGCGTTGACGGGCTCGGGTGAATATGGAGCCTATGACACCGCCCCGACACGATCTCCGCGTCCTCTATTGTACGGCCTTGAGTGGTCCCGTGGGTGCTGGAGTTCGTCGCACAGGTCGGGGGCGTCGAGATGCGATGTAGGCGATGGGGCGGTGGAATTCGACCGTGGGATCTGGGGCGCTCAGGTCTCGCGTTCGTCGTAGCGCTCGGGCTCGTAGCTTGCAATGGTCGCGCGATCTCCCTCAGCGACGGCGGTCAAGCAGGCGATGGCGGCAGCGAGGGAGGGAATGATGGCGCAGGTGACGGCGACGGCGACGGTGACGGCGACGGCGACGGTGACGGTGACGGCGACGGTGACGGCGACGGTGACGGCGACGGCGATGACGGCATCGTCTGTGGCAACGGCGTGGTAGAGGTCGGCGAGTTTTGTGACGTGGGTCCCACCGAAGCCTGCAACGTGTGCGTTGCGGACGACACGGGCGTCGCGGGAAGCTCCGCCTTCTTGGGGGCTTCGGGGGGCCTGATCTTCGCGGGCGACCACAGCGGATTCTCCGTAGCGTCGGCGGGGGATGTGGATGGCGACGGCCGAGATGACGTGCTCATCGGCGCCCATCGCAATGACGACGCTGGCCCCGACGGAGGGAAGGTCTATCTGATGTTGTCGGCGACCATCATGGGCCAGCCCGCGGGGGCAAGCCTCAACCTGTCTGCAGCCTCCTACGGATTCGCGGGGGAGGGCGGTCTCCACTACGCGGGCTTCAGCGTGGCGTTCGCGGGAGACGTGGACGGGGATGGACGCGGTGACCTGCTCATCGGTGCGCCGGCCTTCGACCGTGGGCCGTCGATCAACGATAATCGCGGCAAGGCCTACCTGATGCTGGCGTCGGACATCATGGCGCAGCCCCTAGGGAAGACCTTCAACCTCGCGGACGCCTCTTATGCGCTCGAGGGCGAGGAGGCCGGGGACCTCAGCGGCACGAGCGTGGCGTCCGCCGGCGACCTGGACGGGGACGGCCGAGACGATGTTGTCATCGGGGCGCCCGGCAGCGATGAAGGCGGCGACGAGGCAGGAAAGGTGTACGTCGTGCTCGCATCGACGCTGCTCGCGCAGCCCGTGGGATCTACGCTGAGTTTGGCGGACGCCTCCCACGGGTTGTTCGGCGAAGCGTGGCAGGGGTTCGCGGGTGATGTCGTCACGTCCGCGGGGGACGTGGACGGAGACGGGCTTGACGACCTGCTCACCTGGTCCAGATCTGCGCAGGGCCACCTGGTGCTTGGCTCCAGCGTGATCGCGCAGGCGCTGGGATCGAGCGTGCCGCTCTCCCAGGTCTCCATCGGGCTCGAGTCGGGAAGCTCGGACGATTTCACCGCGCCGAGTGTGGCGTCCGCTGGGGACGTGGACGGCGATGGCCGCGCCGACCTGCTCATCGGAGACGCCGCGTGGAGCGACGATGAGATCGAGCCCGGGAGGACCTACCTGATGCTGGCGTCGGACATCATGGCGCAAGACCCGGGGACGCCAGCGGACGTGACCAGCGCGTCGTACCGCTTTCAGGGCGAGGCAGACGGAGATCTCAGCGGCGCCTCCGTCGCGTCCGCGGGGGACGTGGACGGAGACGGAAGAGACGACGTGCTCATCGGCGCTCCGGGTAGCACGTGGATCGACCAAGAGGAGGGGAGGACCTACCTGATGCTGGCGTCGGACATTATGACGCAGGCCTCGGGTGCCGACTTCGAGCTGGCAACGGACGCGAGCGCGGCTTTCTTGGGCGAGCGCAAGTGGAACCGAAGTGGTCAGAGCGTCGCCTCCGCCGGCGACGTCGACGGTGACGGGAGGTCTGATTTACTCATCGGCGCACCTGAGAGCGACGAAGGGAGCGACGGGGATCCCGAGACCAAGCACGAGGGCAAGACCTACCTCATCTTCAGCCCGTACTGAGGGGGCACGCGTCATCTCGGGATTTCGTGCAGTCGATGGCTGCCAGGGATACGGTTGCCCCCGCCCCACCTAGCAGGCTCACGTGTGGCCGCGATCGACACCGCGGGTCACTGCGGGTTGAGCACGAGCAGGTTCATGCCGCCGGGGTAGGCGTAGCTGGTGACGTCAGCGTAGCCGATGCTGGTGATGCCGAAGGGCGCGCTCGAGGTGGCGAAGTGGGAGCCCTCCGAGACCTGCCAGTCGGACACCTCGTAGCTGCCGATGGTGCGGTAGTTGGACACGATGGCGCCGTCCACCAACACGTCGGGCCCGTTGACGGCGCGAGTGACCTGCACGTAGTGGGTGTACGGGTAGTTGGAGGAGATCCCAGTGGCGAAGGTGTAGGCGCTCAGGAACTGCCCCACCGGGACCATCTGGTACATCGAGGGGTCGCCGATGCCGCCGCCGCCGTTCTCCCCCTCCAGGTATTGGACCGGCATGAAGGGGCCGTCTCCGGAGAAAATGACGTCGTCTTTGGTGACGAGGTTGAGGTACTCGCCCTTGTTGAGGGTGACGGGGAACCCTGGCTGCGCAGGCGTAGTGGAGATCGTCGTGAGGTCGCTGCCGGAGAATACGCGCCAGTGGAAGTCCTCGCTGCCGCGGATCGGCGCGTGCGCGCCCACATAGAATTGACCCCAGTAGGCGAGCGGGAGCATCTGCTCTTCGAGGTGATCACAGAACGTGACGCTGGAGGGGACGTTCTCACACTCGGAGCCACCCCACACGGCGATCTTCTTGTTGGAGTCGATGATGGTTCCAGAGACATCGCCGCCGTTGTTCACGATCTGGAGTCGATCGAAGCGGTTCATATTCACGACTCCGATCCCTCCCGGAGTCACGGCGGCGACCCCGGAACCGCTGGCGCTCCCGTTGGGAGGACGCCAGCTGACGACTGTGTTGTCCTCCAGCGCGATCACGTTGAGGTACGGATCGTAGGTCGTGAGGCTGGAAGCGTAGGAGGCGATCACGAACGCTTGGCCCTGCGCGTTCTCAGGGATCAGCATGGAGGCGTCGTTGGTGGCCGTGGAGCCCACCGGTGAGTGCTGGTAGGCGATGACAGGGACGTCACTCTCGACGCGATAGACGCCGCCCGTTTGGAGCGCGCTGACGCTGTCGATCTCTGGCATGCTCGTGACGAACTCGTAGGTCTGGCCGGGCGCGACCGTGGTGGTCTCCGCGACCGTCTCGACGGCGCTGCCCTGCGCGACCGCGTAGATGGTGACGTTGGCGGTGAGCGTCTCCGAGAAATTGCCCACGATGATCGAGTCGTTGAGGTCACTGTAGAAGTTGTCCATGTGGTGCGCCACGAAGGAGCAGCCGATGGAGGACGGGGAAAAGCCGGCGATTTCACATCGCTCGATGCATCCGCCGTTGAGGCACTGCTGGGTGGGGTCGCAGTCCACGTCGGGCTGCCACGCGGAGCCGTCGGGTTCACAGACGTGATAGGTGTCCTCGTCGATGCAGTACGAAACGTCTGGGATGCAGAGGGTGTCGCCATCGCCATCGCCATCGCCATCGCCGTCGCCGCTGGCGGAGCCGTCGCCGCTGGCGGAGGTGTCGCCGCTGGCGGAGCCGTCGCCGCTGGCGGAGCCGTCGCCGCTGGCGGAAGCGTCGCCGCTGTCGGAAGCGTCGCCGACGGAGTTCGTACCATCGGCGCTGATGCTGCCGTTGCTGCCGTCGCTGCCGCCTTCGGGTCCACCTATTTTATCTGAGCAGCCCGCGGTGAGAACAAACCCTAAGCCTAGCGCAGCGACCGATATGCGATTCATTGCTCCATGGTGTTCCTGCTCTCTATAATTTTCAAGCGCGTGCGTGGAACATATTGCACGCGCGGCGTGGAGGCGCCTTGGCGGTCGCTATCCTCCCTCTCGCGGGCATTGACGGCGTCGCTCTCGCTTCTGGACAGGAGCGATGAGGGCGGAAACACCGTTGCGCAGCGGTCGCAGGGCTCTGCTCGACGCTATTGCGGGTTGAGATCGAGGAGGTTCATGCCACCGGGGTAGGCGTAGCTCGTCACGCCGGCGTAGCCGATGCTCGTGATGCCGAAGGGCGCGCTCGAGGTGGCGAAGTGTGAGCCCTCGGAGACGACCCAGTCCGCGACCTGGTAGTTCCCGATGGTGCGGTAACCCGTCACGATCGCGCCATCGACGAGGACCTCTGGACCGTTGAGCGTCCGCGTGACCTGGACGTAGTGGGTGTACACGTAGTTGGTGGACACGCCGGTAGCGAAGGCATAGGCGCTCAGGAATTGCCCGACGGGGACCACTTGATACATGGAGGGGTCCCCCGTCCCAGCGCCGCCATCTTGTCCCTCAAGGTACTGCACCGGGAGGAATGGGCCGTCGCCGCTGAAGATGACATCATCGAGCGTGATGAGGTTGATAAATTCGCCCTTGTTGAGGGTGACAGGGAATCCCGGCTGCGCGGGCGTGGCGGAGATTGTGGTCAGGTCTTTGCCCGCGTAGATGCGCCAGTGGAAGTCCTCGTTGCCTCGTATGGGGGCGTGGGCGCCCACGTAGTACTGGCCCCAGTAGTTGAGCGGCAGCATCTGCTCTTCGAGGTGATCGCAGAAAGTGACGCCCGACGGGACGTTCTCGCACTCCGATCCTCCCCACACGGCGACCTTTTTGTCGGAGTCCACGATGGTTCCGGAGATGTCTCCGCCGCTCGTCGGGACGATTTGAAGGCGATCGAATCGGTTCATCACGACGGTGCCCGTGCCGCCAGCGGTCACCGGGTTGACCCCCGTGCCCCCCGCGGTGCTGACCGGAGGTGTCCACGACACGTTCGTGTTGTCCTCAAGCGCGATCACGTTCACATAGGGCGGATAACTCGGGAGGTCCGATGCGTAGGAGGCGACCACGAAGGCCTGCCCCTGGGCGTTCTCGGGGATGAGCATGGATGCGTCGTTGGTCGCGTTGGAGCCCACCGGAGAGTGCTGGTAGGCCACAATGGGGATGTCACTCTCGACCCGGTAGACGCCGCCGGTCCGGAGCTCGGAGACGCTCTCGATCGCAGGTGTGCCCATCACGAATTCGTAGGTCTGGCCGGGGCCAACCGAGACGGTGGTGACGGGCGACTCGATATTGGAGCCTTCTTGCACCACATGGATCGTCAAGTTGGCTGTGAGAGTGTCGGAGAAATTCCCGGCGATGATGGAGTCGACGAGGCTCGAGTTGAAGTTGTCCATGTGGTGAGCCACGAAGGAGCAGCCAATGGAGGACGGTGTGAACGACGCGATCTGGCACAACTCCAGGCAGCCACCGTTGACGCACTGCTGCGTGGAAGAACAGTCGACGTCTGGTTCCCAGGCGGTCCCGTCGGGCAGGCACACGTGATAGGTGTCGATGTCCACGCAGACGGCCAGGTTGGGTGTGCACGGACCGGGATCACCGTCGCCGTCGCCGTCGCCGTCGCCGTCGCCGTCGCCGTCGCCGTCGCCGTCGC
>JAAZXR010000055.1 GCA_014240065.1 Myxococcales bacterium | reverse complement strand
GCCGCCCTTTTTCGCGGTCGCCCCGCCGTTGCCGCCGAGGAGGTTGTTGCCGCTGTTGCTGTTGCCGCTGTTGCTGTTGCCGCCGTTAAATCCGTTGTTGCTGTTGTTGTTATTTCCGCCGTTGCCGTTGCCGTTGCCGTTGTTGCCGTTGCCGTTGCCGCCGCCGTTGCCGTTGCCGTTGCCGTTGTTGCCGTTGCCGTTGCCGTTGCCGTTGTTGCCGCCGCCGTTGCCATTGCCGCCGCCGCCAGCGCCGGTGCCTCCGGCGCCCGTACATGCGGGGAAGGTGGCGGAGGGAACGGCGATGACGTCGCCGCTGCCTGGAGATGCCCAGGGGCCGCCGCCGCCGCCGTCAGATTCGTGGGCGGTCTCGCGGCCGAGATCCCATCGGAACAGCCGTCCGGCTGGATCTGCGTAGTACGACTCTTGCATCTCTGCCCAATATCGAGAGACACAATGCGAGCCGACGGCCACGTCGGTCACCGCGCCGTAGCTCGACTCGTACAGTGAATTCGATGGGGCGGGGAGCTCGGCGCTTTGAACGAGCGCGCCAGTGAGCGCGTCCACGAGCATCAACGTGCGACCTTGAGCGGACCCTGTCGCCGGGCTGTCTGGGTATCCCGAGCCCATCAGGAAGTAGGGGGTGGGGACGTCGGTAATTTGGTCGTTGGCGACCGTGTACACCAGCGCTGGGCGCGACCAAGTTTCGCCCAGCCGCGGCCCGTAGGTCGAACTCAGCGTCGTGTCAGCGGTGGTCCAAAGCAGCTCGAGCGGCCCCGCTGGGGAGGAGGGGCTCGCGTGGGAGACGTCAAAGACCATGTAGTGCTTGCCGCCTTCGCCCATGCCGATGATGGCGAGGTGTCGCCATTTCGACGCGCCGCTGTCGTAGACCCACCCTTGGTTGACGGTGCTGGAGACGCCGTAGATGTGCTCAGAGACTTTGGAGGACTGACCCATGCTCTCTGGTCCGTAGGCGTATTGAGCGACCGCGTTGGCCAGCGAGAAGCGAGGCATGACCGCCCAAAGCTCGTTCCCGCTGTCGTATTGGAAGGCGTGGATGAGCCCGAGATCGTCGGCCGCCATTACGAATTCTTGATATTCGAAGTGCGTGCTCGGAGACGAGAGCTTGTTCGCAGAATCCCACACGTTGCTGGCAAAATTGACGAGAGATGTGGCGACCTGATCCGCGTTCGACATGACTCGTCCGGCGCAGTGCGGGTCACGGATCCCGACAGAGGGGGTCGTCGAGAGGTTCGGTTTGGGGATTCGGCGCACCAAGACCGGCGCGGAAGCGGCGAGTCCTGGGAGCTTCCAGCCGCCTTTCCAGTCTTTGCCGGCGATAAACTGGGCGATGGAGGTCGCAGCGGTAGAGTCGTAGGGAGCGCCAGCGACCCCGAGGTCGACAGAATTCAGCTCGTTCATGAACTCGGGTGTCGCGTCCCCTCCCACGTTGAGCATGGGCAACACGTTGTTGTTGGCGTCTGTGAAGTAGAGTCGCCGATCGGTCCACGTCGTCTGAGCCAAGCAGGTCCCCGCGTCCCACGCCCGCGATTGGGGGCAGGGGCCAAAGGTCGGCTCCACGGTAGAGAACGCCCCATCTTGACACCAGGGGGCGAGCGCGTTGGGGTCGGAGGGGTCGGGATCGCTGCAGAGTTCGCGCATGACGTGCCCCTTCCACTCGGGATACTCGGTCCAGCCCGACATCAGGGTCTGCACAGGCGTGGTGCTCGACGAGCCGATGAAATCGCTGGCGGCGCCTCCCGGCCCCGAGGGGATGTCGGTCGCGACGGAGGAGGCGACGATGGTCGACAAGACATTTGCGAGCTCGTCGGGGGAGTCGGCGAGGTAGGGGCACTCCGTGGCGTGATTGCTCGGGTTGCGGCAGGTGTCCCAGCTGTTCGCGGGCGTGCCGTTACACGGGGCGCTCTGATTGTTCGACCCGGCCGCCGCGCACGCCATCTTGTCGAGTCCGTCGCCAGACGTGAAAAAGCCCACCACGTAGACCTTCGAGTTTCGGTCGTTGCGCAAGCCCGCGAGGGAGCGGTTCAGTTTCCTCCATTGCCCGCTGTTGAGCTCGGTCCACCCGGAGTTGGAGGAGGCGGTGGGCTCGCCGTCGGTGATGATGACGGTCACGAGCGGTGAGCACACGTCTGAAGGCTCCACATTTTGGACCCACGCGATGTACTTCGAGATTGTTCCTCCGT
Organism: Myxococcales bacterium; assembly: GCA_014240065.1. Taxonomy (GTDB): domain Bacteria; phylum Myxococcota_A; class Polyangia; order Nannocystales; family Nannocystaceae; genus JAAZXR01. Next base: position 25,438 of record JAAZXR010000055.1, on the reverse strand, counting down.
TGGAAAATGGCCCCTTGCTCGTCTGAGGGTTCTGGCTCTTCGTCTCACCGATCGCCTTATGCCAGGGGGTTCCACCGCTGACGTCGAGGCCGCCCGTGACCGTGTGACTCGTCAATTCGAGCACGCGGTTGGTGGCCTCCGCCTCGGTCGCGGGGGTCCAATCCGTATAGCTACCGACGATCGAAGGCAGATAGAAGGGGACCAAGAGCTCCGATTTCATCGCGCTGCTGGACTCGGCTTCCATGGTCCCGAGGGGCTCGTCGATGTAGCGGACGCTCGAGCTTGTGAACGAATAGCCCCAATACCAGCTCAGCCAATTCAGCCTCGAGTTCCAGCTTTTCTTCTGCCATTTGCTCATGTTCGACCAGCCAGGGAGGCTCTGGTACATGGTCGAATATCCGGTGAAGCCGTCCACGTACGGCCAGTAGTAAAAGTCGTGCTCCCACACGTGGTTTTTTAGGCTCTTTTCTTTACTCGAAAATTGGCTCTTGCACTTTTTGAGATTCTTCTTCCGATCCGCGTAGTCGCCCCATGACGTGCAGATGATCTCCTTGTAAGGATCTGTGGTGCTGTTGGGCTGGAAGCGCGGGCCGACGAAGCGCGAGAACCACTGCACTTTACGGCCGGCGTTGTTGTTGTTCGAGAGCTGGGCCGGTGGCACGATCGGGCTGCCTGGGAGCGGTCCCGTCTGATCGTTTGAGGTCACCGACGCGCCGGTGCCGAGGTCATCCCAGCGAAGGTAGGGGTAGGGCTTGTTATCTCCGCACAGCGTCCACACTCCGTTGGAGCCGTTGTTGTCCGGGATTTGATCCCAGAAATTGACGGTCGGATACGACCACAGGAACGAGATGTTCGTGAAATAGGGGAGCAGGCTGTACATCCCCATGTACCAGGCCTCGTAGGTCATCCAGTAGTGGTCTTCGGCCGCGAGGAATCGGGGCACCCACGAAAATCGATCGTTCCCGGAGCACTTGCTCGGTTTTTGGTTCTTCTTTTTCGGGGGGTCGAGGCGCCCGAAGGTCATCAACGAGAATCGAGCCTTCCCGTCGTATTGCTGCACGACGGCGTTGATGGCCTTGCGCGCCGCAGAGATCCTGCTTTGGCGATAGTCGTCCGCGTCCTCGCACTCATTCCAGGTGCAACGGGTGTAGGTGTCGTCGGCGCGAACCGCCATGCTGCCCGAGGTGTCGAGCACGAAGACGATCCGAGGAGAGCTTGAGCCGGTGTTGTTGGTCTGCAACACGAAGTAGGCGTGGAGACGCGCGTTGGTCTCGCTTGGCGCGTACACGAAGCCGAGCAACACAAAGAGTGCCGCCAGCGCACGGACGATTCGTGCGGGCCGGCGAGCCAGTCTGGAGATCGCGGAGCAACCTTGGCGCGCAGTAGATCCGGAGAACATCGCCCGGAGACATCGTCCGATTGGCCTCAACACTGAGGATTCTTGAGGGGACGAAGACCAAGAATTTCACGGCCGTAGCCGAGAACCGCCCCGACGACGCGCGAACTACGCGGGTCCGGCACGAACGGGCGGTCAGCCGGCGCGATATCGCCCCGTGTTGTCTCGAATGAGTACGATTCGACCCGCTGAATTTTTGGGAGAACGGTGCCGCATGCGTAGTTTGAGGACATGTACCGCGTTCGATGGGCAGGGTGGATTTCCGGGGTCTTCGCGGCGACGTGGATGTGCGTCGCCCTGAGCGCCCACGCGGCGCGGAGTCAGGATGACGCGGCCGCGTCGTCGCGGCGCTCGGCGCTCGGGCAGCGATCCAACGTCGCAGCGCGAGCGCGGGGCGTGGAGTGGATCCGTCCGAGCGCGTCGCGTCGACTGATCTCCTTGCGCGACGGGCGGGTGATCGCGGGCAACGCCGTCTTCGATGGCGCGGGAGGCAATTACCTCGGTTACGCCGCGCCGGAGGTGATCGAGGTGCTCGCGAGCGGGGTGGCGTTGTCGATCGATGCTCGTGGACACCTCGTTCGAATGCCCATCGATCGTGGTGAGACCATCACCGAATCCTCACCTGGCGGTAGTTCGGCTGCGCAGGTGTTGGTCGCGCGGCCGAGTCGCGATGGCTCGTTGGTGTTCGTGGTCGAGCGGCGAGCCGGCGAGCCGCTGAGGTTCTCGGTGAAGAGCGCGCGCTCGCTTCGGGAGATCGCCTCATGTTTGTTGGAAGGTTTCGATCCGCTGGCGCCCGTCTTCGTGGACGAGCGAAACCAAGGCGTCGTCGTCGCGGGGCGTAGACCGCAGGCGACCGCAGACTCGACGAGCGAGTCACGCTGGGTCCAGCTGCGGCTGGAGGGTGTCGCGCCACGCGTCGTGGAGACCCGCGATCTGGAAGGCGCCGTGGAGGCGATCGCGGTCGACGAGGCCGGAGGGATCCGCGTCGCCATACGCCGAGGCGGACAGCTTGACGTCCTCGGTCCGCGCGGGGCCGAGACCCTCATCTCAATGTCGGCGCACGACGTGAGGTCTGTGATCTTTGGACCCCAGGGAGATCAGGTCGCGGTGATTCGCCGCCGAGCCGACGATCGAACCGCGGTGTCCTTGCTGGCCTCGGCCCCGTCTGACGAGTCCAGCGGCGTGCTGTGGGAGGGGGTGATTGAGCACGACGCTCCCACCGTCGCGTTTTCACGGCGCGGTGAGGCGCTGTTCATCAATGGACACAGTCTGTTGCGTATCAGCGATGCGCGGGAGCGTAGGCCGGAGTTTGTCGGGGGGATGCCGACCTTGTTTGGATCTTGGTACGCGCTTCCCGGCTCCTCCGCGCGCGATCTCGGGGATCTGCGCCGCTACGAGACCTTCGACGGCGGGGCGGTGCTGGAAGAGCGTCGCTGGGGTGTGGAGATCTTCCAAGAGGTCGAGGGGGAAGATCTGCAGGAGTGGGGAGGCGTGGTGTTGTCCGTGGCCACTGGGATCGGTCCGAGCGCCATCACGGGGGAGACCTTCGAGACGGAGATGTGGTCCGATCGCTCGGGAACTCGACACGCATCCATGCGTGTCCCTCGCTCCATGAGCGCCTCGGGTCACGTCGAGTACGTCGTCGCGCGGGATGGGGGAGCGGGCGTGTCGGTCCGCAGGCTCCAGGTGGACGAGTGGCTCGACGCGAAGGTCGTTGAAAGCTACCGCGCCCGGTTGATGAACCATCGCGAGGTCCGCTGAGCGCCAGGTGGGCGTTCGGCGGCGCGGCCAGGTGGAGGAGCGGCTGCGACCCTCGTCCTACTCGTCTGCGATCTCTTCGGCCGTGGAGATCTTATCGAGCAAGATCCGGTCACTTGGTGGGGGGAGCTCGAGCACTCGACAGACCGCGAGGATGAGCTTCTTGGGCGCGAACGGTTTGACGATCCAGCCGCGGGCGCCGACTTCACGCGACTTCTTGACGTCTTGCGGGCTGAGGCTCGAGCACATCAAGAATGGGAGCGACTGGTGTCGGTCTGAGGTTCGAATTCTCTGGGCGAGCCCGATGCCATCCAGCCGCGGCATCTGAATGTCAATGATCGCGAGATCGAAGCTCTCACTCGATTGCAAGAGCGCCCACGCGGCGATTCCATCTTCAGCCTCTTTGCAATTGACGCCCGCGACGCTGAGCGCGATGCGCAGCTGCTGTCGGACCGTGCTCGAATCATCGACGATGAGAACGTTTGTCGATGTTTCGCCGGTCGCAGTCATGGTTCGATCTCCTGAATCCATCGCGATTCTAAATGGGGGTGGAGTAAAACGCGACTGAACAAATTATCTGGCATTGCGCACCCGTGGTCGTTGCTCCACGTAGATCACAGTCAATCGGCCTGAACGCTCGAAACCTTACCTAATTTTCATCGTTGAATCTCGCCGGGTCAGCTCGTCGTCGGTGCGTTGAGCCCCGCGAGAGGGCCGCCGTGCGGCGCGACATGGCCCGAGACAGAACCGAGCATCGGCGATCTGTTCCAGCTTGACGGCCTGTGGCCGAACGGAGGCTTCAAGTGGGTATCGCGCTCAGGGGCCGGGCGCCGGGAGGCCTCAGGCGACCCGTTGCTGGTCGCGTCGTCGCCGGTGCTCTTCGTGGACTTGTCGCGCGGCGGCGTCAAAACACTCGCGGATCGCGGCGAAGACGTCCTCATGCTCCGGGCGGTTCGCCTCGGTTTGCGCGACGTAGGTCTTTTTGGGCTCTTTGAGCTCGATGCTCACGCAGTACAGGCGACCTTTGCGCTGATGACGATGGGGCTGAGAGACAACGACACGACAGCTTAAGATGGTGCCACACAGACGCTCTAGTCGTTGATACTTCGATTCGATTCGTTCGACGACGGCTGGTGTTTGGGCGGTATCTTGAAACTGAATTTGCAACGCACTCATACGCGACGACTATAGCAGGGCTCGCCCGCGGATCCGACGATCAATGTTCGCTCTTTTTTGAAACTCCGTCGCCAGCGCGAGTCGAGTGCACGTCACGGGGTGTTGTGGAGTCGGTGGACCGCGAGGTCCGGGGGAGTGCGCAGCAGTCGCAGATCGCGTTGGTGTTCACGAATCCGCCGAAAACACCTCACGAACGTGGTTGGCGATGGCGAGACAGGCCGTGAGGCCGGGGCTCTCCATCCCAAATAGATTGACGAGCCCAGGGAGCTGATGGTGCCGAGCGTCTTGGATCATAAAGTCTCGGGTGGGGGTTCCGGGGGCTTGGATTTTTGGACGGATCCCAGCGTAGGTAGGAGTGAATGTTGTTTTGGTGGGAAGATCGATGAATTGTCGGACCGCGCGCTCGCAGGCCGCGGCCCTGTCCTCGTCGAGGTGGTAGCTAATTTCGCTGATCCACTCTTGATCGGGGCCCCACCGCACCTGGCCGGCGAGATCGATGGTCGCGTGGATCCCGAGGCTCGCGCTCGCGGGGACGGGGTAGACCAAGCAGTCGAGTGCGGGTGCGGAGGAGGCGCTAAAGTAGGTGCCCTTCGCGAGGTAGAGGGTGGGGACGAGGGCGTCGGGGAGGTGTGTGATTTGGTGTGCGAGCGCGTGTGCGCCGAGTCCAGCCGCGTTCACGAGGTTGCGGCAGCCGAGGTTGAAGTCGGCGGTGTGGACCACGAAGCGCGCGTGGGTCTCCCCGGGCGAGATGGCGCGGACGCGGGTCGCGAGGGCGAGGGACGCGTCTGCTGCGCGCGCGTCCGCGAGCAAGTGGCCCATCAAGCCATGACTGTCGACGATGCCGCTTTGTGGGGACCACAACGCCTCGAGCGCGCGCACCTCCGGGGCCCGCGCCGCGAGCTCCGCACGATCCATCCGTCGCAAGGAGGTGGTCCCACAGGCGCGCGCGTTGCCCTCGATGTGGTCGAGTGTGCGCCGTTGTCGCTCGTCGCACGCGACGATCATTTTTCCGCAGCGGCGATGTGCGATCCCACGATCTTCGAGGTACCGATATAGGAGCGCCTGGCCCGCCACGCAAAACCGCGCCTTGAGTGAGTCGGGCGGGTAGTAAAGGCCCGCGTGGATGACCTCGCTGTTGCGCGAGGAGGTGTGGGTGCCGATGCTGTCTTCGGCCTCGATCACGACGACCTCGTGTCCCGCGAGCGCGAGGGCTCGTGCGATGGCGAGGCCGATAACACCCGCGCCGATGATGACGGTCTCGACGACGTCATCGGTGGTCATGGCTCAGCTGCTTCCCTTTGTGATGGAAGCTTGAGCGCGCGCGTCCACGGCGCGCGCGTGCGCCTCCATCCCCTCTGCGCGACATATTCGGGCGGCCTCCGGGGCGAGCCGCGCCGCCGCTGCGCTCGTCATCTGCTGGTAGGTGAGTTTCTTGAGGAATTTGTGCACGCTGAGCCCGCCGGTGTAGCGGGCGGCGCCTCGCGTGGGGAGGATGTGGTTCGGGCCCGTGCACTTGTCGCCAAACGAGACCGTGGTCTCAGGGCCAAGAAACAGCGACCCGTAGTTTCGGAGGCGGGCGCGCCACCACTCGAGGTCCGCCGCCATGACCTCGAGATGCTCGGGAGCGTAGTCGTCGGCGGCGGCGGCGGCTTCCTCACGAGTCGCGGCGACCACGATCTCTCCGCGGGTCCGCCAGGCGCGCTCGGCAGCTTCGCGGCTCGGTGACGGGAGCCGCGCGATGTGGGCGGGGACGCGCTCGAGGACGGCGCTCGCGACCTCGCGGTCGGTCGCGACGAGCCACGCCGGCGAGTCGGGTCCATGCTCCGCTTGGCTGACCAAGTCCTGAGCGACGAGCTCTGGATCGGCGGTGTGGTCCGCGACGACGAGGATCTCCGTGGGCCCGGCGAACATGTCGATCCCTACGCCTCCGAACAGCTGGCGCTTCGCCTCCGAGACGTAGGCGTTGCCCGGACCCACCAGCAGGTCCGCGGGGGCGCTCCCGAAGATCCCATACGCCATGGCGCCGATGGCTTGTACGCCGCCGAGCATGAGCACCTCGTCGGCCCCGGCCTTGGCGATCGCGTACGCCATCACAGGATCGATGGCGCCGTCGCGCGGAGGCGTACACGCGATCACCCGAGGGACGCCGGCCACGCGCGCGGTGGTGATGCTCATGAGCGCGGAGGCGATGTGGGCGTAGCGGCCGCCGGGGATGTAGCACCCCGCGGTGGCGACCGGGACGAGGCGCTGGCCCGCGATCAGCCCCGGCTCAAGCTCGACCTCGAAGTCTCGGATGCTCGCGAGCTGCGCCCGCGCAAAACGCTGGATTCGCGCGTGGGCGGCGTCGATGTCGCGACACAGCTCGGGGGACGCCGAAGACGCGAGCGCTTGGAGGGCTGCGGCGCCCAGCCGCGGGTCGCCTTCGAAGCCATCGAACTTGGTGGCCAGCTCGAGCACTCGATCTTGGCCACCCGACTTGATGCTCCCCAAGAGCGCTTCGACCGTCGAGGCGACCGAGCGTAGGTCGCTCTCCGGTACGGCGAGGGCTCGCTTGAGATATTCCATGGCCACCTCGTTGTCCGTTGTAGCAGCCTCGCGCTGCGGCTGCCATGGGCGAAGGCGTCGCTTGATTTGTGCGACCCAATTCGAGTCGCGCTGGCCCAACACAGCGGACCGAGAGGGCGACCCGGAGGGAGCTAGAGGGTCAGATCGATCTCGGCCCACTCCGACGAGCGTCGCCAAAGCGCGCTCGCGAGGGCGGGATCTTGGGCCAGGGGGGAGGGCGTCTTGGGCGCGCAGCGGTCGTAGTACAGCCCGGATTGGCCGGCGCACGCTGGATCGGTGGCGCAGTAGACCGTGGTGGCGGCGCCCTGTTCACTGGAGATCATAAACAGCTTCATAACGCCCCGCAGCAGGCCTGGCACCTCGCGCCACACGTCGGTGGCGACCACCCCTGGATGCAGGCTGTACGAGGAGATCTTTGACGCGTCTGGGCGCGCGTCGCTCGCCTTGAGTCGCCGCGCGAGCTCGGCGGAGAACAGAACGTTCGCGAGCTTGGACACCTGGTACTCTGGGAAGCCAGTGCGGCTGCGAGTGGGCGCTCGCACCGCCTCGAAGTCGATGCCTGGAGCGCGCTCGTGGGCGCGGCTCGCGACGTGGACGATGCGCGGCGTCTTCGCCTGCACGAGCGCGGGCATCAACGCGAGCGTCCACTTAAAGTGTCCAAGATGGTTGACGCCGAAGGCGAGCTCGAAGCCGTCAGCGGTCTCGCCTCGAAGCCCCGCGAGTCCGGCGTTGTTGATGAGGATGTCGAGGGCTTCGCCACGTTCTAGAAACTTCGAAGCCGCGTCGCCGACGCTGGCGAGGTCGGCCAGGTCGAGTTCGAGCACGTCGACGAGCTCTGGAGGGGCGCTGGATTCCGCGAGGATTCGCGCGCGCGCGCGCTCGGCCTTGTCCATGCTTCGGCAAGCCAAGGTGAGCTTGATGCCTCGTGAGGCGAGGGCTCGCGCGGCGTCGTAACCGATCCCGGTGTTGGCTCCGGTGATCAGCGCGCGCAGTGGCGGCTGGGTCTCGCTTCCGGGTTGTGTTGTGGAGGCTGCCATCGGCGCACCATGGTGGCGCAGCCGGCTCCGGATGGTCGACGCAAGATTGGAGGAGACTTAAAAGACGCCCCAAACGGCCACAGAACAACGTTCGTATGGATATGGGCGCATCTACTTGCACGCGTGCGAGTGATTGGCCCAAGCTGGGCGCATGAAAAGAGTTTGGTGCTCCCTCCCCCTCTCATTCCTCCTCGCGTTTGGTCTCACTGCTTGCGACGACGATGGCGGTGATTCCACCAGCGACTCAGGTACGGACAGCGATTCCGGAGATGGAGACGGCGACGGAGACGGCGACGGAGACGGAGACGGAGACGGAGACGGAGATGGAGATGGAGACGGCGACGGAGATGGAGATGGCATCGACTGCCCTGTCGACCCCGGCTTCGCGACCCCCATCGCGGCGGGGGAGCCCGTGGCCCACATGGGCGGCTTCACGCAAGACGGGAGCTCGCTCGCGCTGTGTACCCTGACCGAACGCCCCACCGTGATCGACGTATCCGCCGAGTGGTGCGGGCCATGTCACCAGATCGCCGAGTGCATGGACGGACAAGGTTCGTGCCCGGACATCGTGTTCACCTACATGCGAAATCTGGTCGTGGGGGGCACCATCAACTGGGTGACGCTGCTCGCGCAGGATCAAAATGGCGGCAAGGCGGGCCTGTCCAACGTGCAGGCGTGGCACGATTCGTATCCGACAGAAAACCTCATCGTCATGACCGACGAGAACTCGGCGGCTGAGAACTACCTCATCAACGGCCACTGGCCCACCATTCACGTGATGTGGTTTGATGGAACCTGGTTCTCCGTGGACTCGGGCAGCTACGTGCAGCCGCTCGTAGACCTGTACTACTACATCTACGGCAGCCCCTGATCGGGCGATGATTCCTCGGTGGAGGCCCGGGCGTGGAGGATCGCGCCCAGGTCGAGTTCGCCTTCGAGGTAGAGCGCGGCGTGTCCACCGATCGTGACGTGGGTGTCGTGCACCTCGCATGTCAGCGTCCCCGCGCGCGAAGAGACTTGTCGCGCGCGAAGGTTGGTTCGTTTGAGGCGCTCGGCCCAATAGGGCGCGAGGACGCAGTGGGTGGAGCCCGTGACAGGATCCTCGTTGATGCCCTGGCTCGGCACGAAGTACCGCGAGACGAAATCGAAGCTCGAGTCCGAGGAAGGCGCGGTGGCGATGACGCCTTCGCGATCGAGGCGTGAGAGGATCGCGAAGTCAGGATCGAGCCCACGGACCTGGGCTTCGCGCTCGAACACCGCGAGGTAGGCGGTGGACGCGAGCATCGACTGTGGCGTGGCTCTCAAGCCCTTGATCACCTCCAGCACTGGGTCGCAAGGCAGCGGCGCGCGGTTGGGCAGCATCATCCGCAGCTCGTCACCCTCTCTCCACACGCGCAGCGGCCCGCTCTTGGATTCGAAGGTGACCTCGCGGGCGGTTCGCTCGAGCCGATGAAAGTAGACCCACGCGGACGCCAAGGTCGCGTGGCCGCAGAGGTCGACCTCGACGGTTGGTGTAAACCATCGGATCCAAATTTGAGCCCCTCCCCGGACCAGGAAGGCGGTCTCCGAGAGGTTGTTCTCCTGCGCGATCTGCTGAAGCACCGCGTCATCGGGCCACTGATCAAGCACGCAGACCGCGGCGGGATTTCCCTGGAGCACCCTGCGCGCGAACGCATCAACTTGGAACAATGGCGTCGGCATGACACGAACATACGTCATAACAGGACCAGTTCGGGCTCCCCACGCGGCGCACCCAGCGTGAACAAGTGTGAAGTGGAGCGCGGGGAGCGGCCCGGCGACGCCGGGGATCGCCGGAGATCGCCGCGTGTCCTCTTGCGGGTCCATATACGACGCGTGACCGGTGCTACAGTGGCGGTGCCCTCGGGCCTCCTCCTCACGTGCCTATGCCGAAACCGCCGAGCCCACCGCCTTCACGCCGCGCACGCGCGCAGACGCCGGTCGTCGATGCTCCGCGTTTGTCGGCGCTCGTCTTGCGTCGGGCCCTCAACGATCTCCCGAGTTCTCCCAGGGTGCTCGAGCGAATCGAGGCCCTGTCTCGTGAGCAGTTCGCGGGGCTGAGGGACTACGCGGAGGCGATCTCCATGGACGCCGTCGTCTCGGCTCGAGTGCTTCGCGTGGCGAACTCGCCATTTTTCGGGGCACCCGGGCGGGTGAGCAACATGACGCGCGCGGCGGCGGTGCTCGGGCTCAAGGAGCTCGTTCGAATCACCCGCGCCCTCTCCGTGGCGACCGTGTTTAAGGCGGCGATCCGGCCGATCGCTCAAGCGCATTGGATGCACTCCGTGCGGGTGGCGGTCGTGTCTCGCGAGCTGGCCAAACGAACCGCGGATCTCCACGACATCAATCAGGTGTGGACGCCGGCGTTGATGCACGACATCGGGCAGCTGATGTTCGCGTCGATGTTTCCGGAGCATGCGCGGGCGCTTTGGGATCACGCGAGGCGAAAGCAGATCACGATCAGCGCGGCCGAGCAGCGGATGGGCTATCCGGCGCACGACCGGCTCGGGGAGCTGTTGTGCCGCAAGTGGCGCCTCCCACAAGAGGTCGGCGAGATCATTATGGGGGTCCACCTCGCCGGCGGGACGTCGATTCAGTCGCGCAAGTCATTGATCACGCGGGTGATCGCCACGGCAGATGTCTTGATTCGCATCTACGAAGGAGGGCTCGGTCCCCCTGCGATGGAGAAAGAGTACGCCGCTGCGATGCGGATGCTCGGCTGCGACAAGGACGGCGTCGATGCCCAACTTCGCGCCCTTCAAGAGCCGCTTCGTAGCGCTGACAACCTCGCCGCCGGATTTGTGTGACGGGAGCTGTCTGAGAGGGAGCGGAGGAGGGGCGTTCTCGACGATGTGGGCCCTAGATGCGCTAGATCGGTGAAAAGATTGTCCCTGTGGCGCCGCGGTCGTACACTCGCGCCATGGTCCGTCATTCTAGATTTTCGTGGGTCGTAGGTGCGCTTTTGGCTTTTAACTGGGGATGCGCGGAGGAGGAGCCGGACGGCTCCGGGACCGCGCCGCCGGTCACGCAGACCTCCGCGGATGAGGCGTCCGGCGACGGAGATGGGGACACCGGCACGGGGACGGCTGGCGAGACGACCGGAGACGGGGACACCGGCACGGGGACGGCTGGCGAGACGACCGGAGACGGGGACACGACGGGAGATGGAGACGGGGACACGACCGGAGACGGGGACACGACCGGGGACGGGGACACGACCGGGGACGGGGACACGACCGGAGACGGAGACATGCCCACGTGTGCGGACCTTGTGTGCGGACAGTTCGCGGACTGCGTGGACAGCCCCTTCGGTGCGGAGTGTCAGTGCGATGAGGGCTATCTCGTCGACGCGAATGACGAGTGTGTGGAGGACCTGACGTGCATCAATATGCGCACCTTGCAGTGTCGGACCGATGTGGACGACGGCTCGGCGGTCGGCATCCACACCTCGGTTCAGTATTGCTCCGGGAATCCGGTGCTCGGGCTCGACGACACGGACTTGATCCTCGAGGAAGATCAAGGGGAGGGCTTCGAACCAATTTTGGCGGTGGAGTCTCGGGTGACGGTGATCCCACACGAGTACGTCGCGCACCTGTACGTCGCCATCGACGTCTCGGATTCGGTGCAAAGCAGCGGCAAGCTCCCGCTCGTGCGGGACGGACTGCAGAGCTTGTTGACGACGCTCGATCAGCAGACCCAGCAATACCGCGTCGCCATCTACGCCTTCGACGGTGATCTGAGCGTGTTCTTGGCGGAGACCGGTGATCTGCAATCGGCGATCACCGCCCTCGACGGTCTGCCCCAATACGTGGGGCCCGATCCGCTCTCGACGGATCTTCACGGCGCGTACGCGTGGGTCTTGCGGCAGCTTGATCGAGACCAAGACGTTCGGCGGCTCCCCAACGAGAACGGCACCTTGACCACCGGCACGATGCTCGTGATCTCGGACGGCGACGACGAGGCGCTCAAGGTGCCCCTCCAGACGGCTCAAGACGAGCTTGAGCGGACCGCCGCGAACGTGATCACCGTGGGGCTTGGGAACGTGATCAATTATACGAAGCTGTCGGAGCTCGGGCGAGACGGCTCGTTCTCCGCGTTGACGGACGCCGAGATCGTGCCGACCTTCGACAGCATCGCGACGCGGATCGACCAGCTGAATCAGAGCGTGTACCTGATCGGCTATTGCTCCCCGAAGCGGGGAGGCTTCGCCACCGTTCAAGTGTCCATCGACGAGGCAGACGAGCTGGCGCGGTGCACCTTCAACGCGTTCTTGTTCGAGGGGGGCTGCAGCGAAGACGTGTTCGACCCGGCCCTTCAGTGCGCGGGCAAGGAGTGCGGCGGGGCCATCGTCGCGTGCGGGACCTGCGGAGCGAACGAGTGCTGCTACGAGGGCGCGTGTCAGGTGACCGCCGACGACGCGACTCGGTGTGGAGACGACGACGATCTGTGCGGCGCGCAAGAACGCTGCATCTTCAACACGCTCTCCGAAGATTGGGTCTGCGTGTCCGCGACCAATAATCCGATGACCACGGGGGAGTTCGATCCCTTGGATCCCTCCGACGACATGCCGTGTGAAGAGGTGAACGAGTATGACGGGGTGACGGCTCCGGTGTTGTGCGATCCCGCGAGCTACTACTGCGATCTTGAGGTTCCAATCGCCGAGTGTGCTGATTTCACGCCGATCGGGTCCGTGTGTGAGAGCAGCGAAGAGTGTGAGAGCGGCGCGTGCGTGTACGGCATCTTCGGCGGGGGCTTCGTGCCCACCTGCGCCGCGGACGGCGTGAGGATCTACGACACCTGCGTGTGGGGCTCGATCGAGGCGCGCTGCGAGAGCGGCGCGTACTGCGACACAGGCATCGGCACTTGCCAGCCCAAGCTCTACGATGGATGGACCTGCAGCGACACGTTCGGCGATGTGATGTGCAGCTCGGGGAATTGCGTGGTGCCCGAGCTCGGCACCGAGGGGGTCTGCCTCCCCGCGAACGCCTGCTACTACGCCGGCTTCCCCTACTAGGCGGGGGGTGGCGCCCACACCTACGCGGGCGTGCGACGTCGGCGACGCCGCGCGCTGCGCTGGCTGAGGAGTGACCCAGGCCCGCGAGGGCGGGTGTTCGCAGCGGTCAGTGGTGCGCGAGACAGGGGGTGAGGCGCTCGGCTATGATCTGCCAGCCAACGATGTCGCGCTCATTCAAGCAGTATTTTTCCCGCGCATTCCAAGCGGCGCCTGAGCGCCTGCACTTCGCCGCCCACAGCCACCACTACTGGCCCGACGTGGCCGTGGAGGGACATATGAGCGCGGCGGCGCTCGCCACCTCGGAGGCGGATGAGAAATGGGCGGCGATCTTTGGCGAGGTTTTGCCGCGAGCGCGTGGGCATATCGCTGGCATCTTGGGGCTCCCCGATCCATCTACGGTCGCGTTCGCGCCGAACACCCACGAGCTCCTCGTGCGGATCACCTCCTCCATCGAGCGCGGCTCGCCGCTGCGCATTCTGTCCACGGACAGCGAATTTCACAGCTTTGAGCGTCAGACTCGCCGCTGGGAAGAGGCGGGGAAAGTGACGGTGACCCGGGTGCCGACGGAGCCATTCGATGACTTCGGCGCGCGTTTTTTTGGGGCGCTCGAGCAGGGGCCGTGGGATATGGTGTTCGCGAGCCAGGTGTTCTTCAACTCCGGCTTCGTGAACCCGGTGGTCGCGGAGCTCGCCGCTGCGTTGCGTGGGGTCCCCGAGACCACGCTCATCGTCGACGGATATCACGGCTTTTGTGCGCTCCCCACCTCGCTCGCGCCGATCTGCGATCGCGCGTTTTATCTGTCGGGTGGGTACAAATACGCCATGGCGGGTGAGGGGGCGTGCTTCGCCCATTGCCCGCCGGGCTGGGCGCCTCGCCCGAAAAATACGGGCTGGTTCGCGGGCTTTGGCGAGCTCGCGGGGGGGATTGGGGACCGAGTTCAGTACGCGGAAGACGGCATGCGGATGATGGGGGCAACCTTCGACCCGACGCCGTGGTTTCGTTTTAATGCCGTATGGGATCTGTGGGCGCGGGAGGGCGTGGGGATCGAGGAGATCCACGCCCACGTCGCGGCCCGTCAAGCGCGATTGCTCGGTGGCGTCGAGGCGGACTCACCCGGGTGCTTGGCGGGAGCGGAGCGGCTCCCAGGGGATGGTCACGCCTTCGGTCACTTCGTGACCTTCCGAACGGATCGCGCGGGCGCGCTGCATGAGGCGCTGCGCGAGAGCAATGTGCTCACCGATTACCGCGGGGATCGGCTGCGGTTCGGCGTCGCGCTGTACCACGATGACGAAGACGTGGATCGTGTGCTCGACGTCCTCTCACAGCTCAGCTAGCACCGTGTCGCCAGCGGCGGCGAACACGGTCCGCGGCGTTTGTACTCAACTCGTGGGCCGATAAATTCGCCGCAGCCGATCTTCCCGACGGTGCGTGAGCCAGGGCGGCGGGCGATCACCGCCGGAGGCACGCTCCTCGGCGCCGGCCTCGGTGCGATCTTGGTGGCCATGGCGAACGGGATCGCGCGTGCCAAAGGAGACGCGCCAAAATCCGATCCACGGATGAGGCACTACCAAGATGCGGCCATCGGCTTCGGCGTCGCCGGCGCTGTCATCACCTCGACCGCCATACCCTTGCTCGTGTGGGGGCTCGTGAAGAGGCACCGCGCGCGAGCGGCAGCAGCGTCACCGACTCCCAACGGGTCGTCGATGCAGTCAGATTCGCAGGTAGATTCGCAGCCAACGTCGATGCCAGAGACGTTCGGAGAGTCGCCGCGGGGTCTTGGTTATATGGTAGCCGTGGATCCAAGAGTACCAAATATGGAAGCGGCAGACATGGCCGACATATTCGGTGAGAAGTTTGGTTGGTCGGATGAGGACAAAGCGGAGTTCATCGAAGGCTACAACAAGGCTGTTGCGGACCAGGGAAAATCGCCAAGCTCGGAGGCGCCGCCGCCAGCGAAGCAGGCTCCAAAGCAGGCTCCGCCTCGGGGTCGGCGAGGCCGCCGTTGAGGAGCGCGCGCGACCACCATCGGTGACGGTCCGCGCGCGAGGGTCTGAGCGCGAGGGCTGGGAGCCTTAGATCAGCCCGATCGAGGCCATGCCCATATACGTGAACATGCCCGCGAGGTAGGCGACGAAGGCGACGGCGCTGATTCGCTTGAAGTACCAGACGAAGTCGATCTTCTCCATGCCCATCAACGCGACGCCGGCGGCCGAGCCCACGATGAGGATGCTGCCGCCGGTGCCCGCACAAAACGCGATCAGATCCCAGAACTGACCGTCCACCGGGTACATGTCCATGGGGTACATGGCCATGGCCGCGGCCACGAGGGGGACGTTGTCGACGATGGCCGACAACACGCCGATGGTGCCGGCGAGGACCTGCGGAGAGGAGGTCATGCGGTCGAGGGCGGCGGCGAGCATGGACAACAGGCCCGCGGACTGCAGCGCGCCGATGGCCAGCAAGATGCCCAGGAAGAACAGCACCCCCGACACGTCGATCTTGGTGAAGGCGTGGGGCACCTTGACGTGCGCGCGGCACTCGTCGCTCTTGCGGTGCATGAGGTCGGTGACGACCCACATGATGCCGAGACCGATCAAGATGCCTACGAAGGGTGGGAGATGGGTGATGGTCTTGAAGACGGGGACGAAGATGAACGCGCCGAGGCCGAGGCTCAGGACGCGGCGCGCGCCGACCTCTACCTTTTGATCGTTGGCTTGGGCCTCGCCGCCGTAGTGGCCGCGCTGACCGATGCCGAGCAGCAGCACCGCGACGACCATGGTGACGATGCTCGGAATCAACAGCGCCGACATCACGCCCAAGGTGGTCACTTGCCCGCCGATCCACAGCATCGTCGTGGTCACGTCGCCCATGGGCGTCCACGCGCCGCCGGCGTTCGCCGCGACGACGACCATGCTGCCGAGCAGCATGCGGTTTTCGCGGTTGGGGAGGATGCGACGCAGCAAGGACACCATGACGATGGTGGTGGTGAGGTTGTCGAGCAGCGCCGACATGAAGAAGGCCATCACCGCGAGCAGCCACATGATCCGCAGCTTGGAGCGCGTGCGAATTTGGTCGGTGACCAGTCGGAAGGATCCGTGGGAGTCGATGACCTCCACGAGGGTCATGGCGCCGATCAAGAAGAAGACGATCTGGCTAACTTCCGATAGATGTCCCTCGAGCGCGTGGGTCGCGGTGTGGAGGTCTTCGGCGATTCCCAAAAAGTACAGGCTCCAAAGTCCCCCCGCGAGCAACAGCGCCGCGGCGCCCTTGTTGACGTGGAGACGGTGCTCGAAGACGATGAAGGCGTATCCCGCGACGAAGGCGAGGATCATCAGGATGTGGACCATGTTGAGCGTTTCCATGATTTGGACTCCGTTGCGGGGCCACGTACGCCAAGTGATGTAGGATTACAAGCCACCTTTCGCTACGATGTGGTTTCAGGTCGGGACAACCGGAACGTGGCCGATCTTATGACTCATAAAGTATTAGAATTACACATTAAAAGTTTTATGTGGAGGAACGGAAGGGCTGTGAGACACCATCAAGAACCGCGTATTTAGCGCCGTTTACCGATCTACCAGGGTGCGACGATGCTCTTCGCGCCGCCTGTTCGCAGCGTGCCGGGCGCGCACATCGTTACGAAGGGCAGGTGCGAATGTGGCGAGCGCCCCTACACTGCGGTCGTGAAGACGCTCCCATCGATGACCATACTCGCCGCGCTCTGTGCTTCGCCCGCCGTCGGATGTTCCAAAGCCGACGCACCGGATCCTGCCCAGGCGCCGCCCGCCCCGGCACCGGCGGCCCCAGCGGCGCCAGCGGCCCCAGCGACACCGGCGACACCGGCGACACCGGCGACTCCGACGGCGCCGGTCGCGAAGGTCGGCGCCCCAGCCCCCAGCTTCGCGCTCAACGACGTCGATGGCAAGGAGGTGTCGCTCGCTGACTTCGCGGGCAAAAATGTCGTGCTCGAGTGGTTCAACCCCGGCTGTCCGTTTGTGGTGTACGCCCACGAGGGGGGGCCGCTCAAGGACATGGCCGCCGCGACCGTAGCCGAGGACACAGTGTGGCTCGCCATCAACTCTGGTGGACCGGGCAAGCAAGGACACGGAGCGTCCGCCAACGCCACGGCGATGTCGAATTGGTCGATGTCTCATCCGGTGCTGATGGATCCCTCGGGTGAAGTGGGGCGTCTTTATGGCGCGCGCAAGACCCCGCAAGTTTTCTTGATCGACGCGAGCGGTGTGCTGCGCTACGCGGGAGCGCTCGACAACGCGCCCATCGGGAAGGTTGATGGGGAGGACCCGTATGCCAATCACCTCCAGCGCGCGATGGCGCAGCTGCGTGGGGGGGATCCGATCGATCCCGGCGAGGTGCCGCCCTACGGGTGCAGCGTCAAATACGCCAGCTAGCCGACGGGCAGGGAGGTCTGCGGGCTCCGATGGCGACGGGGCATGTTTTGTCGTCACCTCCAAGGAGGTTGATGCAACAAACACGAGCCAATCTCGCGCGAAGATGATAGCGTTGCTCGCTTGCCTCGAAGCAGCTATCCCAAAACCGGCGCGTACCCGAGCCTCTCGGCTGTGCCTGACGCGTCGTCGTCGTCCTCGAGCCTCCGGAAGGAGCTCACGTTGTTCGGGGTCTATGCGCTCGCCACGGGCACCACCCTCAGCGCGGGTTTCTTCCTGCTCCCCGGGCTCGCGGCGAGCAAGGCCGGCTCCGCGGTGGTGTTGGCCTATGCGCTCGCGGGCCTGGCGCTCGTCCCGGCGATGTTGAGCGCGGTCGAGCTCGCCACGGCCATGCCGCGCTCGGGTGGCGCCTACTACTTTTTGGATCGCAGCCTCGGCCCGCTCGCCGGGACCATCGGTGGTCTCGGGACCTGGCTCGCGCTCGTGCTCAAGACCGCGTTCGCGCTGGTCGGGATGGGCGTGTACATCGACGTGCTCGTCCCCGCGAAGACGCCCGAGTGGTTCCATTACGCGGTCGCCGTGGGGCTCGCGCTCGCGTTTACTGGGCTCAATTTGAGGGGGGCCAAGTCCACCGGTCGATTTCAGGTGATCTTGGTGGTGGGCCTGCTGTTCTTGTTGGCGGGGTTCATTATTGTTGGCTTGCCTCAAGTGGAGCTCGGGCAGTTCGACGACCTGCTGACACACCCCACCGAAGACATCATCGGGACCGCCGGCTTGGTGTTCATAAGCTACGTGGGAGTCACCAAGGTGGCGAGCGTCGCGGAGGAGGTCCGCGATCCAGAGCGCATCCTCCCGCGCGGGGTGTTCCTCGCGCTCTCCACCGCCTTCATCATCTACTTGCTCGGCATGGTGGTGATGGTGGGCGTCCTCGGGGTGGATGACCTCGTCGGGACGCTGACGCCCGTGGCGGACGCCGGCGCGGTCATCGCCCAGCCCTCAGGTCGCGTGGGCGCCATCGTCCTCTCGGTGGCGGCGATCTTCGCGTTCAGCTCGGTGGCCAACGCCGGCATCCTCAGCGCCTCCCGCTACCCGCTCGCCATGAGTCGGGATCACCTCCTCCCCGCGGGGTTCGCCAAGGTCAGCAAGCGCGGCGTTCCGGTGATTTCGATCCTCTTCACCGTGAGCATCATCATCGGGCTCGTCTTCCTCGATCCCATGAAGATCGCGAAGCTCGCGAGCGCCTTTCAGCTGCTCATGTTTGGGTTGTTGTGTCTCGCGGTGATCGTGATGCGCGAGAGCCGAATTGCCGCCTACGACCCCGGCTATCGCTCGCCGCTGTATCCGTGGGTGCAGCTTGTGGGCATGGGGGTCTCGGCGCTGTTTATCTACTATATGGGGTTCTTGTCGATCCTGTTCACGGGGGTTGTCGTCTTGATCGGCGCGGCGTGGTACTGGCGCTTTGGCGCCGCGCGCGTGGTGCGGCAGGGCGCGATCTATCACGTCTTCGAGCGCCTCGGACGGCAACGATTTGACGGGCTTGACTCGGAGCTGCGGGGGATCTTGAAGGAGAAGGGTCTGCGCGCCGGAGACCCTTTCGAGGAGATCGTCGCGATGTCCCACGTGTTCGAGGCCCACGACGGTGAGACCTTCGATTCGGTCGCCCACCGCGCCGCGGGCATCTTCAGCGCGAACCTCTCGCTCGAGCGCGATGGGCTCACCCAACAGTTCCTCGAGGGTACGCGCGTCGGCGCGACGCCGGTGACCTCTGGGGTGGCGCTCCCCCACCTGCGCCTCCCCGGAATCCAACTTCCACGGCTCGTGATCGTCCGCTCCACGAAGGGCGTTGATATTGAGGTGTCAGAGATCGGCGGCGCAGACGTCGAGGTCCGACGCGTGGCGGCGGTTTTCTTCTTGGTGAGTGATCGTGATCGCCCTACGCAGCATCTGCGAGTGCTCGCTGAGCTGGCGGGGCGGGTCGAGCAGCAGAACTTCATGGATCGGTGGTTGGCGGCGCAAGATGAGCAGCGACTGCGCGAGCTCTTGTTGCGCGAAGATCAATATCTCGTCGTGCGACTCGATGGTCGAGAGGGGTGGGTGGATCAACCGGTCCGCGCCCTCAATCTCCCTGAGGATCTGCTGATCGTCACAGTGATTCGCGCGGAGGACCTGATCCCGCCGAAGGGCGGCACAGTGTTGGCGCGCGGAGATCGGCTCACGATGATCGGCAGCGAGGAGTCGATCTCCGTGGTCCGCCGGAAGTTCGGCGTGACATGAATCGCGATTCGTCGACGGCGGCGGTCGCCGTTCACCGCGCCGTCGCGCGCAGCGTGTGCACCTCGTAGACCACGTGGCGGTCTCCCCACTGCCGCGGGCTCGCCCAGCTTGGCCGCGCGGAGATCCTCGCGGCATCGAGGGGGTGCGCGCCTGAGACGACGTCTTCGATCGTGCACTCCAGCGTCGCTCCCACCCGCCGGACGAGGATGCTCGCCGCGCCATCGCGCGCGCCGAAGAGGGTGAGGGAGCGGGGCTTCGAAGCGATCGGATATCCATCGACCTCCAAGATCGCCGCGCCCGGGTCGAGGAGCTCCACCCCCAGCGTGTGCGCGCCTCGCCGTGATTGAACCGTGAGCAGCGTGGTGTGGTCGTCGCGATGCTCCGAGGACAGCCGGGGGGGTGGCGTCGTGGAGGGGCGGACGGCGCGGTGATGCCACGTCCCAGAGTGCAGCCGCTTGACGAGCTCCTCCGTATCGGGCGCCGGGTCCGCGCGAGGACGCCACCCTCGCCCCTCGTCGACCGCGCTTGGGAGGGCCGCGCGCGCGCCCCATCCCCCCCACGCGATCATGGCGGTGCTTGCCTCTCCGGTCGCCACGCGCTTGACGCGGACGAGGGACAGCGGCTGGGGGGAATCGTCGTCGAACACCGGCGCTTGCAAGGTCCAGAGGGACACGAGCGCCACCAGCAAGAGAGGCGCCACGAGCCGCTTCCGCATCGACATGGATCGCGTCGCTGGGAGCGCGGGGGTGGGGCACGCCCACAAGATGAGGCAGGCGAGGACGGCGAGCGCAGGCGCGGGGCTCGGCCCAAACGCGAGGTCGACCGCGTGGAACAGCGGCACCATGACGACGATCGCGACCATCCCCGGGAGCGCCGCCGCGCACGCATGGAGCGTGGGACGCGAGGGGTCGTGGATCCAGGGGACGAGGCGCAGACCGACCGCGACCACCGGCGCCGCGAGGAACGGGAGGGCCGCGCCTGGGACCAGCCACCCGAGCGCCGCCGCGATGGTGGACGAGAGCGCGAACCCGGCCTCTCGGGGCAGCTTCGCCTGCGGCGCGGGCACGCTCGTACACCACCACCACGCGAGGAGACTGCAAAGTACGATCCCGAATCGCAGCGGCGCACCGGAGGCGTAGCCGGGCGCGGACGTATCGAGGTGCCAGCAGGCGACCCAGTGCATGGCCCACGCCATGGAGAAGGCGAGGGCCGGTGCGACCATCACGCGCCCGAGGATCCATATGGCGCGCCGGGTCGCGTGCACAACGTCGTGGGTGGAGGCGCGAGAGGACCTGACAAACCCCGCCCACGCGAGGAGCGCGACGAGGGAGCAGATCCACGGGGTCCAGGCCTCCGGCCAGCGCACGAACCATGTGCCGAGGACGTCCATATAGACCTGGGGTTCGACGGCCGCGTCACGCCCAGGCCACCCGCGTGAGGGGATGCTGGCGAGCAGCGCGAGGACTTGATCGCCCATATGCTGGACGCTGCGGGGATCGAGGTGCGCGAGGTCATCGCGGTCTGTGTGGTAACGGGCGACCCCGTCGATCATGGCGAAGTTGAGCCCCGGGAGGTCGGTCGCGCCGAAGACGGTCAAGTCGGTGTCGTTGGGCATGCGTCGGTAGACCTCGGCGCTCAGCGAATTCGCGACCATGTCGTCCACGACCTCCCCGTAGCGGAGCACCCACAAGGTGGCGTCGCCCTTGGTCTCGAACATCGAGACCCGTCCGCCGGTTCCCCGCGCCTCAAGATTGAAGACGACGCCGATATGCTCCAAAGACGCGGGATCTTCGATGAACGCGCGCGCGCCGAGCAACCCGACCTCCTCGCCCTCATCGAACAGGGCGACGAGCGGCCACGGCGTCCCGCGTGATCGCCACGCGCGCAGCAGCTCGAGCGTGGCGGCCACGCCGACACCGTCGTCACCGGCGCCGGGCCCCGCAGGGACGGAATCGTAGTGCGTCGCGATGAGCGCCGCGGGTCGGTCTTTGGAGGGCACCCCGAGCGTGGCGACGATGTTGTGGAGGTGCGCACATCGTCTCCCGTTGGAGGTGCACGCGAACGACGGGATCACCCGGACGTCTGCGCCGAGGTCCTCGAGGGTTGAGAGCAGGCGGGCGCGCACCTGATCGGCGGCCAGCGACCCCACCGGATGAGGTGCCTCGTCGTCGAGGACTTCAGAGAGGAAGTCCATGGCGCGCTGCCCCGAAAAATCGCTCGCGTCGGCGGCTCGACTCACCGTCGTCGGTGGTTGGAGCCTGATGACCGCCACCGCCAACGCCATCAAGATCCCGAGGGTCGCGAGCAGCCGTGGCAGCGGCGACGTGGCAGCGCCGTTGGCTCCGGGTGACGAGGCGGCCTCGCTCACAGCGTGACCTCGTCCCGCGCGGCGCACGTACAGGCGGCGCTCGCCAAGGACTTCGCCTCATCTCCTCTCAAAGAGAAACTCGTCGAGCATGAGGTGGACTCGTCGGGGCCGTCGCTGCGGAGCCGGAGGGTGGCAGCTGTCGGCGCCTGTCCGGCGAAGATCCAGCGCGTCTCCCACGACCACGAGCGCCGCTCGACCTTCGCGACCAGCGTGACGATACGCCCGAAGGTGTCGCTCTCTGGATAGCCGCCGACGGTCAGCGGCTCCCACCGACAAGGACCGACTTGTCGCTCCACGTGGACCCGTGGAATCGGCGCCGCAGCCCCTCCATCCACCTCCCACGTCGGAGGCGGTCGCTCGAAGCTCCAGGCGATGGTGGCCCGGGGGCTCCCACCGTCACCGCGCTCGATCAACGCGTCCGTCGACTGCCGCGCCCACGTGAGCATGACGGGGTCGAGGCGGCGATGGTGCAGCCCGTGCTCGATGACCGCGCCCGGTTGATAACTCGCGGTAGGCGCCTCGGAGGAGCCCTCGCAGCGCTCCGCGTACTGCTCGCGCGCGAGGCAGCCGATGCGATCCGCGAGCAGGCCCGCCTGCGCCGCTCCCCACCACGTCTGGCCCCCCTCGTAGGCCTGATGGGCGTACTCTTCTGCGGTCGTGAAATAGCCCTTGTATGCGTTGGAGAGCCCCATGAGCAGGATCCGGTCTTCGGAGGGCCCGAGCGACGCGACCGCCTGTTTAATTCGGAGCCCCACCACGGTGGTGACCTCACCGGGCAACGAGACCAAGGTGAATCCCGTGGGGCCGCCCACGTTGATCAGCTGGACAGGGGCGCGTGGGTCCATCCAGCGCTCCGGGGATCGCAGCATGCTCTTTTTCTTGTGGCCGTGGCCGTCTGCGGAAGGGGTCTTGCGTTTGGTCCCTTCTCCAAAACCAGGGCGGCGGGCAAAGCGCTCGACGATGCCGTCTTCTGCGCCGCCGAGGACGGAGCGTCCGAGCACGTGCTGCTCCGCCGTTTGATGCTGGTGCCCCGCCGCGTCGAGGTAGGACGCCGCGTTGAGGGCGAACCATCCCGAGCGAATATCGAAGCCCCGCGCGAGCTGTGTGGCCTCCGAATTCGACAGCAACCCTTCGATCGCCTGCTCGAGCGTCGCCGCGGCCTCGTGCATGGCGTCCAGAGACTGCACGCGCCAGGTGGTGGAGACGTCGCCCTCCGCGCCGTTGAAGATCCCGATCACGCAGTCGCCTTCGCACGTTGACTCGACGCGGTTGGCGGCGAGGCCGAAGAAGTCTGAGTGATAAAACTCGGTGGTGTTGGGCATCGCCGTGTTGTGAACATTGGCGAACACGGCCGCGGCGATCAGGCCGCCATCGCGCGCGTCTACGAACTTCAACAGGCGGAGCCGCGGGTCGACCGCTTGGCACGAGGCGGGGAGCACCGGCGCTTGCCCCGCGGGGAGCACCGGGAGGGTGCAGGTGGGGGGGAACGGGTGCTCATCCAAGATCTTCCCCGCCTCCGGGTTGTCGAGGAACGGCGTGAGCGAGCGATTCCTCGCGTAGTTGAAGACGGGCTCGGCGCCATGATGCAGCGTCGCTGGCCTCCGCAGATCGTGGGCGTCGGCGATGGCTCGGGCGATGCGGGCCGCGTAACGTTCGAACAGGACGCGGCTGAAGGAGGGGCTCAGGCCAGCGCCGAGGTTGAGCGAGATCTCGGTCGCGAAGGCGGCGCTCGAGTGGTGCGTGTGCGAGGCGCTCAACACCACGTGTGCCGGGGAGATATGCGTGAGCCCATGGGATCGTTGGAGGTGCTCCACGACGCGATCACGCAGGCCCGGGGACACCCCCCACACGTCCATGGCCACGAGGATGAGCGGCGTTCCTTCTGGGTCCTCAAGGTAGAGGGCGCGAGCATGGAGGGGCCCCATCGCGCCAAATCCATACCGCCCGCCGATCGCGTGCCCGCCCATGGGATAGCCGGGGATCGGGGTGATGTCGGTCTTCTTGGCGCCCACCAAGAACTCGCCAGATCCGCGGCGAGGCACGGACGCCTCGAGTTGAATTTCGATCGGGGTGCAGCCGAGCAGCAAGGTCACGCACGCGCAGATCATCGCTCCGATCACGGCGCGCGATGTGCTCCGCCAACCACAAAACAGCGGCGACGTTAGCAGTCGTTGTCGTCGAGATCCCAAAAGCGAAGAATCCACCCTCGGTTTGTATCACCACCAACGATGAGTCCTCCATCACAGTCGCTGTTGGGTCTCCACGCCGCTCCTTGAAGGAAGGTGGAGCTCGTGCCGAAGTACGGCGACTGCTCGAAGTCCGCGAGCGAATTGTTCATGAGATCCGCGGCGTTAAACGTGGCGCTCGCGCCTTGGGAGAGCACGAACACCGCGGCCTGAAGCGGGGAGCCGAGGGCGCGACCGACGACCACCGCTCGATCTCCGCTCGGGCTCCAGTCGACGTCCATGACCGTGGTGGCCGACCCCACCCCTGGGAGCGACGCGGAGGTCCAGGTCCCAGAGAAGACGTACAGGACGTTGGAGCTGGTGCCGGTCACGATTCCAAAGCCCCCCGCGGGGCGGAAGGCGGCCCGCCCGGCGTTGCCGAAGCCAGGGGACCAGTTGTTCGTCACCACCTCGTCCGTGTCCAAAATCCAGGTCCGAGAGTCGGCCCCGTTGAATCCGTGTGAGGTGATGAGGGCCTGCGCGCCCTGGTACACCACCTCGTCGGCCCACATGAGGCCCGAGACGCCGGCGCCGGCGAAGAACGCCTTGGTGTCGAACACTCCTTGCGCTGGATCCCACAGATCCACCCACGTCGTGTTGAAGGTGGACGTGCGGCCGGCCACCGCCATGGTCCCTGTTGAAGGGTCGGTCTCGACGGCGAACGCGGGCGCCGAGAGCGTCTGCTGCAGCTCGAAGGTCAGCTGGTTGGAGGCGTCGACGCTCACGGGCCAGAGCGCGCCGTCCGTCCCGTCGGCGCCGACGATCGCGAAGGCGCCGCCGTCCAAGCTCGCCGCAATTCCCGTGGGGCTCCCAGAGACCGTCGAGATCACCGTGGCCGATTGCGTGGCCGCCTCGTAGCGGAACACATCCCCGGTCGACGCGATCGCGAGGGCGAACTCACCCGAAGGATGCCACGCCACCCCAACCATGGGTCGACTCAAGAGGCTCGCGTTGCTCACGTTGGCGTAGGTGAGCAGATGGGTGCCGGTGCATTCGCTGGTGGTTAGCTGGCAGTTTGCGCTGCAGCCCGGCGTCCCGGAACCATAGCCGAGCGACGTGCAGGTGGCGCCGCCGAGGTTGCTCCCGTCGCAGGTCTCGCCCGCGTTGATCACGCCGTCGCCGCACGGGCCGTCGCCGTCGCCGTCACCGTCGCCGTCGCCCGAGGAGGTCGTGGAGGGGTCGCCGTCGCCGTCGCCCGAGG
>JAAZXR010000054.1 GCA_014240065.1 Myxococcales bacterium | reverse complement strand
GGGCGCGAAGGCCTCGTCTCTCGCACGCTCGGCCTGCGCGTCGGCCTCCTTGCGCGCCTTCAGCTCCGCCTTCGCCCTCGCGACGAGGGTCTCTGCCTCCTGCTCGATGCCAAGCTCCGCGCCCTTGCTCAAGTACTTCTCCAGCAGGTCCACCGCGATTCGCAGGTGCTCCACCTCTTCGTCGATGGCGTAGGTCTTCACGTGGGCGCGCGCCAGGTTGAACTGGAGCGCGTGCAGCACCCGGCCGCGCAGGTCGTCGTCTTCGATCTGCGCCGAGTACTTGAACGCGCTGGTGAACTTGTCGAGCGCCCCGGTGTAGTCCGACATTTTGTACAGCGTCGCCCCCTCCTTGAACAACGCCTGGGCCTGCTGCGCCGCCGACGGGGCCTCGGCCGTCTCGGGCTGCGCCGCGCGGCTCTCCGCGAAGGCCGGCCGCGTCGCCAGGGCGAAGATCGTCGCGGCCGCCACGCCCGCCGTGATTCCTCTTCGCTGAACTCGGGGGGGCCGGATACACACTGTCGCCATACCCTGCGAGGCTATCAAAAATACGCGCGGCGCGGGCGCTCGCCACCGCCCCGCGGTGGGACGGCGTGGGCGTGATGCGCGATGCTGCGCCGGGTGGTTTTTCTGCCGCGTGCCGCCGCGACGCTGCGCCTCTGGCTTGGGCGCCGTGGGTGGAGAACCCCCGCGAGCGGTCGGGTCGGCGACGATCAGGGTTTTGCGAGAGGGCGGACGGAGCCCGGGACGGGGGTTCCGGTTCCGGGGAGAGCGCGGACGGAGCCTCCGACGGGAGGTCGCCGCGCGCCTGCCCGGGGCTCGCCGGTCTCAAGTCCCCGCACAGATTGCGTATATGCGCACAGAGCACGGCAACCGTTCCACGACGGGCGCGACGGCTCGGTGCACCGTGAGATCTCGCTCGCGACGCGGCGACCCGGTCGACCCCAAGCGACCACCGCCGACGACATCAACGATTTGCGCCCCCACGGCCGCGCCGAGGCGCTTCGCCGTGAACACCCCTCCACAGCGGGCGTCGCGTCGCGCGGACCTCTCGGCGACGACGCGCCCGCACCGACCCCTCGCTCGCCCGACGCCTCAAGCCCCCATCGCCGCGCCCCACACCCCTCCCCGGGCCCACGGGCGGCGAAGGGTTACACCGCGCACAAAACAGTGCACGCTCGCGACGTGTTTCGGCTCGTCGCCCAAGATCTGTGCCCCTACGCGCAACGCTGCCGGGTGCTCCTCGAAGAGAAGCGCGCCCCCTACGTCACAGAATATATCCAGCTCGATCAAAAGCCCGCGTGGTTCGCCAAGCTCGCGCCCACCGGGACCGTCCCGCTGCTCGTGCATGGCGACGTGGTGGTGGACGGATCCCTCGCCATCAACGAATACGTTGACGCGCACTGGGGTGAGCCGACGGGACCCAACGCTCCCGACGCGATCGAGGGGCTCCGCGCCCGGCTCGCGGTGCTGTCCGAGGCCATGGCGATCGTGTGGAGCGCCTGCATCGCGACCTCGGATCAGGCCCGAGACGCGGAGCTTCGACGCTTGGAGAGCTCCCTCGGACGCATCACCCTCTCGCGTCCGCGGCCCAGCGATCACGGGCCCCTCGATCTCTTCGAATGCGCGCTCGTCCCGTTGGGCCTCCGGCTGCGATGGATGGCCGGCGTCACCACCTTCCCCGCCTTTGACGTCCCCCCCGCCCTCGACGCGTGGCTCGACGTGGCGCTCGAACGGCCCAGCGCGACGACCTCGCTCCCGCCGCACGTGCGGGACAAGTTCGAAGCGTGGCTCCGAAGCAGGCTCTCAAGCGGAACGCAGGCTCCCTGAACCCTCGCTCCCTGAACGCAGGCGCGGTGAGC
Source organism: Myxococcales bacterium (assembly GCA_014240065.1). Classification (GTDB taxonomy): domain Bacteria; phylum Myxococcota_A; class Polyangia; order Nannocystales; family Nannocystaceae; genus JAAZXR01. The sequence goes on along the minus strand of JAAZXR010000054.1, from coordinate 26,487 downwards.
GTCCACGCTCAAGAACGACAAAACCCCGCGACCACCGGGTGGCGCGAGGCTTCGACTCGGACGAGCGTGCCCTACTTCTTGGAGTGGCTCGGCATCTTCTGCTCGACGAACTCCACGTGCTTGCGCGCGCGAGCGTCGTACTTCCTCAGCCGAATTTTCTCGGGCGAGTTCCGACGATTCTTGATCGTGTAGTAGTGGTAGCCGGTGCCGGCGGTGGAAACGAGTCGAACTTTTTCGCGCATGGCTGCTCTCCCCCCAATGGGGACTCGCAACCTAGGGGGTTCGCGCCCGTAGTGCAAGCCTAGACCTCGGCCGGGGCGACGCGATCCCGCGGGGAGCGCGCATGGCCCTCTTCATCCCCCCACGCGGTCGCGCCGGGCGATTTCAAAGCCCACCACCGCGGCCGCTACCGCCACGTTCAACGACTCCGCGCCGGGCGCCATGGGGATCCGCCAGCGCTCTTTCGCGGCGTCTTGGACCGCCGCAGACAGCCCGGTGGTCTCGTTGCCAAGGGCGACGGCGCAGCGCCGCGGCACGCCCACGTCGTCGAGGGACGCGGCGCTTGAACCCGTGAGCCCCACCAACGTCACCGCGTGGGCCTCGCACAGCGAGATCGCCTCGTGGACGGTGGGCACCCGCAACACCGGCGCCTCGTAGGCCACGCCGGCAGAGGCTTTGATCACCATGGGCCCCACCTCAGGACAGCCCCGCCGCGGCAGCACCACCCCGCACACGCCGCAGGCCACCGCGCTCCTCAAGATCATCCCGACGTTGGAGGCGTTGCTCACGCCATCCAAGACCCACAAGCGGATGGAGGCGTCTGCGTCTCGCGTCGAGAGCCACTGCGCGAGCGAGGCCATGCGGGGCGCCTCGACGTCGGCCGCCACCCCCTGGTCTTGTTTCGCGTTGCGAGACAGCTTGGTCACGAGCGCCGCGTCCCCGCGCTCCACCTCCACACCGCGCGCCTCCGCCAGCGCCAAGATCTTGCGCGCGATCGGTCCGCGCGCGCGCGCGTCCAACACCAGCCGCCGGATCGTGCGATCCCGCTGCTCGAGCAATTCGAGGATCGGCTTGCGACCGTAGATCGTGATGAAGCGGTCGCGGGGATGTCTTGAATCAGTCACGGCGTCGGTCGTCGATCTCCATATTGATCTTGTGCGCGAGGCGGGTCACCTCTTGGTGCGCCTCAAGGGTCGCGGGCCAATAGTCTTCGGCCCCGAGCCGGTACAGTAACGCCGGGTGGTCGAGTTTGCCCACCCGAAGGCGCGCGAGCTTGGCCCTCGGCACGCGGGCCACCGCCACCTGCGTCCCGCACGGTTTTTCGCCCAGCACCCGGAGGCGCTCGATGCCCTCCTCCACCGGCCACAGCACCACCACCTCGGCGCCGCCACGGAACACCGCCGAGGCGCTCGTGACGCCGCCGTGTCCATCCTCCACCTCGCGGACGTTGGCCAGCAGCGCCCACCGGGTGGTCCGCGGTTGGCGGCGCGATCCCACGCTCGGATCGAGGTGGGCGAGCGCCTCCGCGGCGGCCACCACCATGACCTCCTCCGCCGACAGGACCCACGTTGCGGCCACGGCCCGCGCGTGAAGGCGCGCCCAATCGCCGAACCGCCGCACGGCGACGGCGTGCGCGGGCGCGTCGTCGGGATCTGGAAACTTGAGCACGGTCGTCTCCACAGCCGCGAGCCTACCAGCATCCACCCTCCCCGCGCGCGCTGCTATCATGCGCCCATGCCCCTCCGCACGGGCGGCGCGCTCCTCGTCGCCGCCACATCCCTCGCCGCAGCCCTGCTCGGCGGGGCGGCGCTGTTCCAGCTCAAGACCGCCGACCTCGCTTCGAGCGAGCGCGACCATCTCTTGCACCTCATCGCCCGGACCCAGACCGAGATGGCGGCGTCGGAGTTGAATGACGCCAGCGCGCGGGCCTCCACCGTCGCGCGCGCGGTGATCGAAGAGGCGGGTCGCGAGGCGCCCGGATCCTCACCGCGGGCGCTCGAACACGCCGCGAGACGATGGATGCGCGCGGAGCCGTCGCTGCGCGAGGTGTCCACCCTCGAGCATCCCGCCGGTGATCAACGATGGCAGCGCGATGCGCTGCTGCCCGGCGCGGACGACACGACTCCAAGTCGAGGTGACGGGGCCCTCACATCCCCTCCGGAGCCGTTCGCGGACACCCAACCGCGACCGCAACCGTCGCCGCTCCGCGTCACCATCGAGGAGAAATCGCTCACCATGATGCGCGACGGAGCCGAGCGCCGCCCGATCCTCCGCGTGCGAGCGCTCGTGGCATCGACGGCTGCCGCCCCCCCGATTGAGCCCTGGTCGCTCCACCTGCAGTTCGACCTGTCGCCGACCCTGCGCGCCCTCACGCGCGGACCCGGGCACCGGTTCGGGCACCTCGCGCTGCTCACCGCGGAGGAGGACTTCGCGTGGGGCCCCACCCAACGCTACGACGACGGCGGCAGCGGGTGGGTCGAGCTTAGCGACGCGAAGATCCTCGCCGCCTGCGAGGCGTGGCGGTCCAACGGCGCCGCGCCAGATCGATTCACGCCCTTTCATCACGGAGCCCACGTCTTCGCCGTGCGAGGTCGCACGATCAAGGCGTTCAGCCCGACGCCCGCGACGATCTGCGTCGTGCTCCCACGCGAGGGCTACAGCGGGCTGTTCTAGGCGGGGCTGGCGTCGGGAGCGCCCCCACGACCCGCGCTCACCTGGCGAAGCACCTCCCAATAGCCGCTGGCGAGGCGCGCTGGAGGGATGGCCCCGCGCTCCACGAGCAGCGCGTGCATGCGCGGCAGCGATTGGTGCGGCACGGTCATCAAGAGGTGGTGTTCGAGGTGGTAGTTCACGTTGTGCGGGGCGACGGTCAGGCGCGCCACCGCGTGCGCCTTGGTCGTGCGCGTATGCCAGAACGGATTCTCCACCATGCTCGTGCACGCGTGCTCCGCCAGGGCGCGCAACCTCAAAAACAGGCTGAAGGTCGTCAGGTAGGCGCCCACCCACAAGGCGAAGGTCCACCCGATCCCCGCCCACCACAGCAGCCCGGCCATCACCGCGTTGGTCGCGAGCACCGGGCCGAGGTTGTGGAGGGCCTGTTTGATCACGAGGGACAGCCCCCCCTCGGCGAGCGGATCCTTGCGCGCCGCTCCGGTCGAGGCGGTGTAGGTCAAGAAGCCCAGATCCATGGCGATGAGCCCCACCACCCGCCGCGCCCCTGTCACCCCGAAGATATCCCGGGCGAGCTTCCGAAGGACGCTCGACTTGCTGGTAGGAAACGGCGTCACGAGGCCGAGATCTGGATCGCGGGGGGAGTTCGCGTAGTTGTGGTGCTGCAGGTGGTGGGACCGGTAGGCCGGGAGCCTGCTCCACACGGGCGCCGCGCACAGCCACTTCCCGAGCACGTCGTTGAGCGCGCGGGTCTTGAACAACGAGCGGTGCGACGCCTCGTGCATCAGGATCGAGAGCCCGAGCTGCCGGCCGCCGAGCAACACCAGCGCGAGCGTGATGGTGAGCCATGACGGCCACCATCCCGCGGCGAACAAGCTGCCCCAGATGATCCCCCACGACACGAGGAGGGCGCGCGCCCCCGCCCAGTCGGAGAGCCGCGTCAGCGAACGAATCTCCTCCGCGCTCAGCACCTCGAGCACGCTCTCCGGCGCCGCGACCTGCGACCCACCCGCGCCGCCCGTCACGACCACGCCCCCTCCACCCGCGCTTGTAGGTCCGCCGGGGCGCGCGCCGCTCCGCGCGTCGAGAGCCCGAGCACCGTCGCCCACAGACCGCGCCCGAAGCGGTCGAACCGCCGCACCTCCGCGAAGTAGCGGCGTCGCGCCGGCGCGTCGATCCAGCTCGCCGGCACCAACGGGTCGCGGAGCAAGATGGAGATGGCCTCGCCGCCCCGCACGAACGCAGCGGCCGCCGCGTCCTCGACCGAGCGTCGCTCAAGCTCCGCCCGCGCGCGCGCGAGTTCCCGCTGCCCCTCCGCGTATCGTCGGTTGAGCGCCTCGCACTCGAAGGCCTGCTTGCATCGGTCGAGATCGGAGGGCGCCAGGTCGGACACGCCAAAGACCTGCACAGCGGCCCCACCAAAGAGGGCCCGCAACCTGCGGCGCGCCCCTTCGACCCCCCCCTCCAAATTGTCGGGGCGGACGTAGAGCGCCGCGTCATCGCGGAAGCGACGCAGGCCGCCGAGCCCCTCGAAGAGGCCGCGATCGGGCGACGCGCCGCCGCCGCCCGCCGACCCCAAGAGGGCTCCAACCCACGCCCCGGACCAACGCACCACGGACGCCTCCAGCACACGCCAGCCCCGCACCGCCGCGGCGATTCCGTCCCCGCTCGCATCCACACAGTAGACGCCCCGGCGCACACGCCGAGCCCGCCCCTCGGAGGTGAGCCGGGTGAGCGCGACCCGGACGGCGGTCTGTCTCACGCCCATTACCTCGGCGCCGCGAGAGATCTGGTCGAGCCGCAGCTCGCCCTCAGGGGCCGCGGACAGCAGATCCAGTACGAAACGTCGAGCGTTCACCTCTTCATTGTTACACTTTTCATGTAAAACATCAATCGATTGTAACAAACGCGGAGACAGATCGTGTGCTCGACGCGCGCGGCGACGGGCGGGGGCCCCGCGCGGACCCTAGCGCTCGCGTCGCGCGCGGCTGATGCTCGAGACCACCCCGAGAGACAGCATCATCGTCACCACGTTGGACCCGCCGTGCGTAAAGAACGGCAGCGGCAGGCCCGTGTTCGGGATGAACTCCAGCACCACGCCCACGTTCAGCACTGTGTGCCAAAAAAACAGGGCCGCCACCCCCACGCAGACCAGCGCCGAGAACCGATCGCGCGCCTGGCTCGCGAGGTTCAAGAGCCAGGCCACGAGCACGAACACCACCAACAACAGCATGCACCCGCCGAGGAAGCCCCACTCCTCGGCGAACACCGCGAACGCGAAGTCGGACTCCTTGTAGGGCACGAAGTTGAGCAGGTTTTGCGAGCCCTCGCCGACCCCTCTCCCAAAGATGCCGCCGTTCCCCACGGCGATGCGCGCCTGGAGGATCTGATACCCCGCGCCCTCGGCGTGGGTCTCGGGATTCAACCAGACATCGATGCGCTCCCGCTGGTAGTCCTCCATGAGCAGGCGCCACCCGAGCATCATGCCCGAGACGCCGAGCAACGAGAGGATGAGCGTACTCCGCAGGGTCAGCTGCGCCAACGCCAACATGCTCAAGGCGATCAGGCCCAAGACCACCGACGTGCTCAAGTCAGGCTGCTGGAGAATCAAGGCCGCGGGGACCACGGTCATGACGCCGGGGATGATCAGGCCCCGGATCGTCCCGGCCAACGAAGACTCCGACAGCTCTTGCAGGTACCGCGCGATCCCCAAGATCAAGAACAGCTTCATGGGCTCGGAGGGCTGAAACGTGAGCATCCCGAGTCGCAGCCAGCGCTCGGCGGAATTCGTGGTGACACCGACGACGGCCACGAGCACGACGAGCGCGAGCCCCACGCCGTAGATCGTATAGCCGAGGCGATAGAGCACCCGGTAGTCCAAGAACGCCACCGTGAACATCGCCACCGCCCCCACCAATACGAAGCCGATTTGCCCTCGCACCAGCCCCGTCCAATCGCCGGCGCCGGCGCTGTTGAGGTTGACGACCGCGACGGAGACGAGCAGCGCCGTGAGCAGCACCAACACCGCGTCTAGCCCCCCCGGGAACCCGCGCCAGGTGCCGCCGCCGCCTCCCCGCAGGCGCGACCTCATCGAGCCCCCTTACGGTCGGCGCCGGGCAGCGGAGGGGGGACGCCAGCGTCGCGACGCGCCGGTGAGACCGTGCGATTCACAGAGCCGGCGCGCCGTCCACCGAGGTAGTCACCGATCACGCGCATGACGATGGGCGCGGCGGCGTCGGCGCCCGCGCCGCCGTGCGCCACGAGGGCGACCACCACGATCTCGGGATCCTCTGCGGGCGCGTACGCGGCGAACCACGCGTGGTCCTGCGTCGTGTCCCATCCAACGATCCCCTGCTCGCCCACGCGCCGACGGTCTCGCCCGACCTGCGCGGTCCCGGTCTTCCCCGCCACTGTGACCCCGTTGAGCCGCTCGCTGTAGGCGGTTCCCTTGGGATCGTTCACGACGCCGACCAGCCCCCGGTGAATTCGCTCGCGATCAAAGCTCTCGAGCGGCGGTGAGGCCTCGCGGAGCCGCGGCTCATTCTCGAACACCAGCTTGCCGTCCCGCGTCTCGATTCTGTCGACGAGTGAGGGGGTGACGACCGACCCGCCGTTGGCGATGGTCGCGTAGAGCACGGAGAGCTGAAGCACCGTGACCTTGACGTTCCCTTGCCCGATCGCGCTGTTGAGTCGGACGCCCTGCTGGAAGGATCCCTGGCGAATCTCTGACGCCTCCGTGGGCACGGTCCCCGACGCCTCGGAGTTGATGCCGAGCCCCGTCGGCTCACCGAGCCCGAACGAGCGCGCCGTCGCCTCCATCTTCGAGAGGGTCAAGCCCCGCTCCATCGCCAGGCGATAGAAGTAGACGTTGCACGACTGGATGATCGCGTCCTCAAGCCCGACCGGCCCGCACGCGTGCGTGTCGCGGAACTTTCGACCGCCGTACTCGACGTACCGTCCGCACTCGATGATCTCATCGGGATCGTAGCTGCTGTCCACCAACATCGAGAGCGCCGAGACGACCTTGTAGGTGGATCCGGGGAAGTAGTTCTCCTGGATCGTCTTGTCGATGAAGGGCTTGAACGGGCTCGCGGTCCAATCACCAAACTTCGCCCGCGTGATCGGCTGCTCCCACTCGTTGGGATCGATGGACGGGACCGACACCATCGCGAGGATCCGCCCGGTGTCCACCTCCATCGCCACCAGCCCGCCCGCCCGACGGCCGCCGTACTCTGTCTGAGACACCTCGTCGTAGAGGACCGAGCCGAACGCCTCCGCCGCCACGCGCTGGAGCTCCACATCGATCGACACGTGGATATCTTGACCGGGGATCGGCTCCACCGGATCCGCGAGCGCGGCGCTGGCCATCGCGGGGGGATTCACCACCGGAATCCCGAGCGCGTTGACGACCCGATTCGCCATGCCGGTTCGGCCCCGCAAGTAGTTCTCCCACTGGCGCTCAAGCCCGGTCTTGCCGATGCGGTCGCCCACGCGGTAGCCGGCCTGCCCTCTGCGCTCAAGCTCCTCCCGCGAGATCTCGCGCATATAGCCGGTGATGAACGCCGTCAGCGCGCCCTCCGGGTAGAAGCGGCGCGCGCGCTTGCGGATGTCCACCCAGCTCGCGAGCTGCTCGCGGGTCTTGATGCGGGCGTACTCGCGATCGCTGAGGTTGCTGCGGATGGCCACCGCGTACCGCCCGCTCTCCTCGTCATCGCGGAGCTCTTCGATCCGGGACACGAACTTGAGTTCGTCGGTCTCGTCTTGGAAATCGATCAGCGCCGCGAGCTCGTCGACCTGCGCGTCTGTGACCGCGATCCGCCGCAGCTCCGCCGACTTCGCGGCTTCGTCTTCCACGAGCACCCTGGGTCGCCCGGTCACCATGAGCGTGTACGCCGGCCGATTCACGGCGAGCGGCCGCCCCTTGCTGTCGAAGATCCGGCCGCGCGGCGCCTCCACGTCGATGGACTGGAGGAAGTTCCGCTCGGCGCGCGATGCGTACTGATCCCCCTCGAGCACCTGGAGCTGGAACAGCCGCCCCCCGAGCACCAAAAACACCACCATGGTCACCACCAACATCAGCTGGAAGCGCAGCTTGAGCGGCCGCAGATCCTCTGGCCTACTCAACATGGGATTCTCCCCTGCGCTCGCCGCCCCACGCTGAGCGACCGCTCGAACGCTGGCCTGCCAGACCCCGACGACCGGGCCCGAGGCGCGAGAAAATAGTGTCGGCCAGCAGCCACACGGGGTTGACGAGCAGCCCAGTCTCCAGGGCTCGCCACGGCATCAGGGCCAAGCCGGAGCGCAGCCCCGCCGTCGAGAGCTTGAACCCTCCCGCGAGCGAGGACAGCAGCGCCCACGTGCAGAGATCAGTGAGGAAGCACAGCACGATGCCCGCGCCCACCCTCGCGCGCCACCCGTCCACCGCGAATCGGCGCGCCGCGAAGTGCACCAGCAGGTAGGTGAGGCCGTGGGCCAGACACAAGACACCTGGCGGCCCGCCCTGGTGGAGGTCTTCGAGGTAGCCGAGCACGAGCGCGACCGCGAGACCGAAGGTGAGCGTGAGCCGAGCGCGACGCCCGCTGAATCCAAGATGCAACAGGAGCGCGATGGTGGTGGAGGGCAGCACCGCCGTGATGTGCATCATGTGCCCCAAGCTCCCCACCGTCGCGATGAGGACCCAACCTAAGATGACGTATGCCAGTCCTCGAAACACCAGGTCACCTCATCGGATCGGCTGAATCCCCGCGGCAGCCCCGTGATTGGTCGCCGCCTTGGTTAAGGTCGCAGGCTCCGGCGCGAGCACCACGAACACAGCGTCGAGTCGGTCAAATCGGACCGCAGGTTGCACCGACACCACCTGCCTGTCGTTGCGGCGCTCCACGTTGATCACCGCGCCGATCGGCCTCCCCTTGGGGAACAGATCATCGACGCCGCTGGTTTGGATGAGGTCCCCCTCGGCGACATCGTCGTCGGAAGACACCTCGAGCTCACAGCCCACCTCTGACACTCCGACGAGGATCCCCGGCGCGCGCGTGCGGGCCACCTCCACGGCGATCTTGCTCCCGGGATCGGTCACCAACATCACGTCCGCGTACTCCTCGTAGGCGCGCTGGATCCGCCCGACGACCCCGTCCGCTGCCAGCACGGCCATCCCAGGCTCCACCCGCGAGCTCCCTTGATCCACGCGCACCTTCACCACCCGGAAGAACGGAGACTGCTCCACCCCGATGATCTGTGCGGTGAGGAGGTCGTCGGTCACGCGATCGCGCATCCCGAGCAGACGCCTCAGCCCCTCATTCTCTTCCGAGATCACCGCGAGCTCGCGCTCGTAACGGCGCAGTTCGCGATTTTCACGCTCGAGCTCCTCTTTCTCTTCCAGCATGCTCGCCTGGAAGAACCATCGCTCAAAAAATGAACTCGCCCACCGCCAGCTAAACGACAGGCCCGATTCCAGCGGCGCGCCGATTCGACGCACCGCCCTGTCGAAGCCGTTGACCTCCTGCGGAGCGAGCATGGAGGCGCGGATCAACGCCATCGGGCCAAGCAGCATCGCGACGACGAGCGCGACGCTTCGGAGTCTACGGACCGAGAAGCTCACGACGTCGCACCCCGCTAGACGAGCGCCACCTCTCGTAGGACATCAAGCTGATCGAGCGCCGCCCCGGTCCCGAGGACCACCGCGAACTCGGGCTCCTCACACAAGAACACCGGCAAGCCCGTCTCCTCGGAGAGCAAGACGTCGAGGTTGCGGAGCTTCGATCCGCCTCCGGTCAGCACGATCCCCTTGTCTACAATATCTGCGCAGAGCTCGGGAGGGGCGCGCTCGAGCACGACCCGCACAGCGTCCACGATGGCCGAGACGGGCTCGCTGATCGCCTCGCGAATCTCGTCGGAATTGATGGTGACCGACTTGGGGATGCCCGCCACGAGGTCGCGCCCCTTCACCTCCATCGTCATCGGCTGCTCGGTGGGCGCCGCCGTGCCGATCTCGATTTTCACGCGCTCGGCGGTCCGCTCTCCGATGAGGAGGTTGTACTTGCGCTTGATGTGCTGAACGATGGCCTCGTCGAGCTTGTCGCCGCCCACGCGGACGCTCTTGCACGCCACGATGCCCGCGAGCGAAATCACCGCGACCTCCGCCGTGCCCCCGCCGATATCGACCACCATATTGCCGCCAGGCTCGGTGATCGGCATGCCGGCGCCAATCGCGGCTGCCATGGGCTCTTCGATCAAGAAGACCTCGCGCGCGCCGGCCGCCAGCGCCGACTCACGGACCGCGCGCTTCTCCACCTCGGTGATCCCCGACGGGACGCAGCAGATGATTCGCGGCCGCACCAGCGTCTGCCGGTTGTGCGCCTTGTTGATGAAATGCCGCATCATCGCCTCGGTGACCTCGAAGTCTGCGATGACGCCCTCCTTCATCGGCCGAATCGCCACGACGTTGCCCGGCGTTCGACCCAGCATGTCCTTGGCCTCTTTGCCCACCGCGAGCACCCGCTTGAGCTGATTGCCCTGGCGCTGCACCGCGACCACGCTCGGCTCGTGGGCGACGATGCCGCGCCCCTTCACGAACGTGAGGGTGGTCGCCGTTCCGAGATCGATGGCCAGGTCGTTGGAGAACAGGCCGTATACCCAGTCAAAGAGCATGGTGAAAAACCGAATTCGCGCCCGTCATTGTCCGACGCACGGCACGCTTGGATACACGCCCTGGTGAGGTGCGGCAAGCGTTGTAGGTGAATGTTTGCACGTGTGCAGGCAGATCCTTGGCTCAGGCATGGGTTTTTCCGGGCGCGAAGACGCCGGACCGTGCTCATTTGTTCCTCAAGTCGCGTGAATTGCGCATTTTGTTGTTCCGATGGGTCGAGAGCAGCCACGGAGAGTCCTTGCAGGCGCTGCCCCGGCACCACCCGGCCACTCGATCCCACGGGGAAGTTGCATCTCATTGATTTTAATACATAAACCAATGATACGAACAATCGATTGGTGCGTAAAATGACCCCGCACAGCGAGGCGGCGCTCGCCGCAACCAGTGGGTAAGAGCGCTGCCCACCGCGCGCGCGCGCGTCGCGACGCCACAGGTGGCGAGCCCCATGGAGCACCCGCGACTGCGACCGCGACCGCGACAATTGCGCGTTCTGGGCCGGCTCGACGGCGTCCACGCCGGCGGTCCGCGGGCGCGCAGCCGCCCGACGCATGCGCCCTGACGGCCCCGATCATCGCGCCGCGGATCGGCGAGGGACGGCCGCCGCAGATCCACTCCCAAGCACGGGCCCCCCGGCGCCGCGGCCCCCCACGATCGCGCCGCCCCGCGAGCGCCTCTCGACCCGAGGGCGCGGCGTCTTGCGCCGCGGGTTTGGTTGGTCTCCTCCCACCGGTTGGGGTACGTTCGCGCATCATGGCGGACGCTCCCGAACAATCGCAAGCCCCCAAGAAAACCTCCATGTACCAGCTTGGGGTCTGGGTGATCTTGATCCTCGTCGGACTCTCCTTCGGGATGATGTTTGGCCTCGATCCACAAAATATTACGATGGGACCGCAGTCGCTGGCGCGGGTCTACGGCACGCCCATCGTGCGTGAAGACTTCACGTACCAATTGAGCGCCGTCACACGAATCATGCGTGTCCCCGCCGACGAGCGAATGCAGCAGATGATCGGGCTGCGCGAAGAGGTGCTCGATGCCACCGTGGAGCGCCTCGTCTTGAACGAGGCGGCAGACGATCTTGGCCTGCACAACGAGGCTCGAGACGCGGAGCAGCTCACCACCGACGGTCACTTCATCGTCCTCGGAGACACCGTCAGCTGGTTGGGCGACAGGTCGTTCAACTACGAGGTCTTCCAGCGAAATTGGCTGGGAACGCTGAAAGTGTCCGAGCCCAAATACATCGAAGTGCAACGCCAAGAGGCGCTGGCGCGCACCGTCCGAGACCTCGTCGCTGCCAGCACGGTCGTCTCCGACGCCGAACTCAGACAACAATACGACGCGTCATCGAACAAGATATCGCTGCGCTACGTGAAGTTTTCGAACAGCGGATTTGCGCAGCTCCACGACGCCACGGAAGCTGAGATCGAGGGCTACGTCGCCGCGAATCGTGACGCGCTGGAGCAGACCTACGAGCGACAGATCGCTCGTTTCACGAAGCTCCCCGCCCAACGGCGGCTGCGCATCATCAAGGTGAATACCCCGGTGGGGGCGCAGGCGGACGCGGCCTCCCGCGCGGCGGCAGCGGCGGCGAGGCAGCGTATCGAGGATGCGCGTCGCCGGATCACCGGGGGAGAGGACTTTCGCCGCGTCGCCCGCGAGCTCTCTGAGGACGCCTCCACCGCGCGCAGCGGCGGCGACTTTGGCTGGGCCAGCCTCCAGGGGACGGGCAGCGGGCTCGATCCCAGCGTCGACCAGGCGGCGAAAGATCTGAGCGTTGGCGCCGTCTCCGAGGTCATCGACGGCGAAGACGGGCTCTATCTCGTGCAGGTCGCCGATGAACGCGAGGGGGACATCGACAAAGAGATCGCGCTGAAGAGCCTCGCCGAAAACGAGGTCGCGCGGACGCAGGGGGTAGCCCTCGCCAAGCAGGCCGCCGAGGAGGCGCTCTTGAGCCTCAAGAACGGCAAGAAAATGTCGGCGCTGTTTAAGTCGCCGGATGTGTTGGACAAAGGCGGCGCGGGGATCGAAGATCTACCCATGGCAGGGATCACGAGCATCGCTCCGCCAGACGACAAGCCGCAGATTAAGATCACGGGGCTGTTCGCGCGCGACGCGACGGTGCCGGGGCTCGGAGCGCTCCCAGAGCTCACCGCGGCTGCATGGGAGTCGGACGCGACCGCGGAGGCGCTGGAGCAGGTCTTTGAGACCTCGGATGGCGTCGTGATCGCAGGGGTCGAGCGGCGTGAGACCGGGAGTGACGAAGGGTTCGCCGAGCAACGCGCGAGCCTCTACGAGCAGGCGCAGCTCGGGAAACATCGCAGGGTCGGCGCCACCTGGGCGAAGCGACGCTGCCTCGACGCGCGCGGTCGCGGTGAGCTCGTCCCGAACGAAGCGCCGATTCGCGCCCTGCTGACCTACGCCAGCGCCCCGGGCGAAGACGAGCCCGTCCCCAGCCTACGCCCCTACCAGATCTGTGACCGAGTGGGAGGTCGCGGCGCGATGCTGCGGCTCGGAGCCCTCCAAGGAGGCCTCGGGCGGTGAGCGAAACCGACCCGGCTTCTCCCGCGACCGCGGGAGCGCCGTCGGTCGGAAACACGCTGGGGCTCGTTCTCCGGCAGCATGACTCGCGGATATTCCTCGACATCCCGCGGCGCGTTATCACCCCGGGGTTTCGCCTCGTCGATCTCGAATGTGAGCTGCTCGCGCCGTCGGATTCGGAGGCCCCGAACCGTGACCTCGACGTCCGACAATTGGCGAACCGCGGCACTCGGACCAACCGGGTCAGCATGGTCTGTGATGTGCGCGCGCTCCAGGGCTTCGTGCGGGAGCGACTTGAGGGGCGGCTGCTTGGAGAGCTCTCCGTGTCGCGGGCCGAGCTCTCCCTGACTGGGCCGCGCTCGGACGGGCTGGACCCGGCGCAGGCTCCGGCCTCGGCCCGGGTGCCTGCGGGTGTGTTGACCCTCGAAGTCCGTGACGCAAAACAGCGATGGGGTGTGGTGGGCATCAGCTTCGGCGTGAGATGTGATCGGGCCCTCTCCTTGAGCCGCGTCCAGGTGACCTCCCTCGGGCCCGCCGCCATCGTTGGCCCCGAGGTGCTCCGCGACGTGGTCGCGCACCTCAAACCGCACCTCGCTCGCACCGGAGGGTTCTTGTTTTCCGTCGACGTGGTGTCTGGCGTACTGAAGCGGCTGTTTGTGTCCGCTGGCTGGAGGGCGCCCTCCAGCGGGGGGCTGTCGCTTTGCGCGCTGCGGATCGATCTCCGCACCATCTCCCTCGACTTCGATCGCCACCGGCCGCCTGTCGTCGCGACCTCGCCGCCCCCGCTCCCCGCCTCGCTGACCAACGAGCTCGAGGACATCCGCGCCAAGCTGCGCGACGCGGGGCGAACCCGTGAGCTCCTCGATCAGCTCGAGCGCGTCGAGGCGTGGCTCTCGAACGCGCCCCCACTCCTCGCCGCCAGCGCCCGCTGGCGAGCTGAGCTCGCGCGTGGCATCGACGATGACGTCCGTATCAACGCGCTCCACACGTGGAAGAAGCACGAGACCGCCCCCGCCAACGAGCGCGCCGCCAGCAGCCTCCTGATCGCGTCTCTCGGGAAACGTGGGAATCCGCGCCACACCCTCCCCATGCTGTCGCTCCCGTCGCACCGGGCGGTCGATCCACAGGACGACGCCCGCGTTCGAATCGCGCGCGCCAAGGTGCTGTTGACCAGCGCCGACGACGCCCGCGACGCGTTGTCGCTGGTGGCGCCGCTCGGCGAACCTCCGCTCTCCGAGCGGCTGCACCCGATCGTTCGTCTCGAGGCGGCCATCACCATCGCCCAGGCGCGGATCAGCATCCACGCGACGGAGGCGACCGGACACCCGGCGCTCGCCATGGAAGCCTTGGAACGCGCCCTCGCGCAGGTCCCCTCCCCCTCGCTGCGCTGTCGCGCCCTGCTGGAGCTGGTGCGATCGCTCGAGCTCATCGAGGAGTACGAGCTCCCCCTCAAGCTGGCCGAGCGCGCCCTCCGCGAAGCCCCCGATGACATCGACATCATGGACGCGATCTTCCGACTCGTGCCCGCGACCGGCCGCGACGACGGGCTCCTCCCGCTGCTCGAGCGGCGCATGCGCGGACATCTTGGGAGCGCGGAGCGACCGACCGCGCTCGAGCGCGTGATCGATGTGGCGCGGCAGCTGGGCGGCGCGCAGGCGCTCAAGGTCGCGCACGAGGCCGCCACGCTCCTCGCTCGCGTCGCCGATGACGCCGACGCGTATCGAGCCGCGGCGAAGATCGCAGAGGAGCTCGGCGACCCCCGCGAAGCCTTGGAGGCGCTTCGAATGGCCCACGAGCGCGGCGCCGCTTCGGGGACGTGGACAGACTCGGTGAGCTATCTCGCCCGGCTGTTTCGCGCGGGCGATCACGCGGTGTCCCTCGAGACGTTCTACGACCTCCGGGCTCGATTCGAACTACCACGGGAGGTCGAAGCCGAGCTGCTCTCGGTCTTACTCTCCGAGGGACCCTTCGAGCGCCACGCCGACTTGCTCGATCTCGTGATCGCGTGCGCCCAGGGTGAGCAGCTCGCGCGAGCGCTGGTGGCGCGAGCGAAGCAGCGCTCGCGAGCCTCGGAGCGAGTCGCGGACCTCCGCGCCGCGATCGAGGCGGATCCCACCGTGTCCGAGGCCGTCACCGCGCTGATGCAAGAGACGGACGACACGGACCGCCAAGGGCTGCGGCGGCTCATCGAACACCTGGCGGTGCACGGTACGGACGAGCAAGTGCAGGCGACGCAGCGCAGGCTGGTTCGCGCCGCGAACGCCGTGGGCGACGCACAGGAGGCCCGCCAAACCCTGGAGGCGATGCTGCAAGCGACGCCGCATGATCGTGGGGTGTTGCTGCTCTTGGCGCGGCAACTTGAGGCGGAAGCGCGCGCCTCCGACTTGCTCGCGCTGGCGCTGCCGCGCTTGCGGACGCCGTCGCCGACCGCCACCGATCTTGAGCTGTGCTGCCTCGCCGCCGACACGCTCTTGAAGCGCGCAGACCCGGCCGAGAGCGCGCGGTTGATCGGGCGCTGGAGGGACGCCGGCGGCCAGCTTGAAGAGGTAGAGCTCGCGCTCCAGCATCGCGCCATGTCCCTCGAATTCGAGGGGACGCTCGCCGCTGGAAACGTGGAGCGCGCCGTCGCGTTCGCGCAGCACGCGATGGACGTGGGAATCGAGGAGGCGCCGCGTTGGGTGCTCCGGGCCGCGGCCCACGCCTCCGGCGCCACGCGGATCACGACCTTGCGAAAGTTGGTCGCGGTGCGACCTGAAGACCCGCGGGCCTTGAACGCCCTCGAGGAGGCCCTCCGTCAGGTGGACGACAACGCCGGCCTCGTCGCGCTCCTCGAGCACAGAGCCACGACCGGGACCGTCCTCGACCGTCTGACCGCGCTGCGCTCGTTGGCGTCAATGATGCCCAACACCACCGGCACAGTGGACGACCGGAGGCGGCTCGTGGAGCGCATCCACGCGCTCGACCCGACCGATCCCGACAGCCTCATGGCCCTCGCGTCCATGGAGCGAGACGCCACCCGCCGACGAGACCTGTGGGAGCGCCTCGCACAAGTCGTCGCCCCCGACGACCCCCGCCGGGCCCTCGCCCTGTGCGAGCTCGCCGCCGCCGCCGCCGCCGCGGGGGAGGCTCCACGCGCCCGCGCCCTCCTCGACACGCTGCTGTCCGCGGACCCCTCCCACGAGCGTGGGCTCGCCCTCGCCCTCGAGATCGCCCCGCAGCTTGAGGATCCCGCGTGGACACGACGCTGCGCCCTCGGGATCCTCGCCGCCGGGACGGGCGAGCTCTCGCGACCGTCGCTCAACCTCACCCTCGCGCGGGCGTGTGTGGAGATCGAGCGCGTCGACGAGGCGCTCGTGGCCTCCGGCCGCGCCTCCACGACCGCGAGCGCGGGGAGCGAGCTCCACGCCGAAGCTTCGCGCCTATGGGCCGAACTGGCGGGCCTCCACGGCTCCATCTCTGAGCGGCGGCTCGCCGTTCGAGAGCGCCGCCGCGCGATCGGCTCTGAGCTTCGGGTCGAAGAGCTGCTCGAAGAGCTCGGGCTGCATGAATCGGACCCCGAGCGCCGCGACGAGGCGGTGAGCTTCGTCTGCCGCTCGCTGAGCGGATGGCGTCCCCCGCTCGGGCTCGCCGCGGCCAACTGGATGGCGTCGCTCCCGACGGGAGACGTGGCAGAAAGCACCGCGCGGGCGCGGGCGCTCTCCGACGCCACGAACACAATCCACGACGAGCAGGTGCGGCGGGTGGTCGTCGACACCGCCCTCTCCCTCGCGCGCGCGTGCGAACAACCCGACACAGTCTTGCGGCTCCTCGATGACGTGGACTTGGCGACGTGGTCCGACGCGTCGATCGAATTGCGGCGGTGGGCCTTGGCTCGGTCAGGGAAACGCGAGCATGAAATTCGCAGGATCGAGCGCAGCATCCTCGATCCGGACACCCCGCTGCGAGCCTCGACGATCCAGCGGTTAACGGCGTGTTTCGACGAGGACGCCGCGCTTATCGAGGCGCTGTGTGACCTGACACGGCGCGCGACGCCGGACCGCGCCGCTCAGCTCGCTCGCCGAAGCCTCGATGACTTTGGCGGGTTGATCAACGACCCAAACTTCCTCGATCTGCTCGACGCGCTCGTCGGCTGCTCCATGACCGCCCCCGACGATTGGGCCTCTTTTTCGCAGCGCGTGGCCGCGCAAGACTCGGCCGACCTCGTCGTCCGAGCGATCAGCGTCGCCGCGCGGGCGCGAAAGCTGGACCCGCGATCCGGCCCGCCGACCCCGCGGAGCCTCACCGAAGACGCGCTGGGTCGATTCCCAGAGCACCCTGAACTCTACCAACGGCTCGCCGAAGACGCCGTTGGACCCGGAGAGCCCACCCCGACCGCCATCGACGAACTCGTCTCCCGACTCGATGACATCGCGCGACGCGGCGCCCTCGACGACGACATGCACGGGCGCCTGTTTGAGCGCGCCGCCGAGGTGCTGACGCGGGCCACGGGGAGCGCGCTGATCTTGCAGAGAGCGAGGCGCTGCTCCGCCGGCACGCCGCTCCGCGCTCGCCTGGAGGCCTCCCTCATTACACGGGGCGCGTGGCGGGAGCGACACGAGCTGCTCACCGCCGAGCGCGGGGAGCGAGGTCCGTCCCCGTGGCTTGAGCTGCTCGCGGAGGCGGAGGACCACGCCGACGACGCGGTGCTCGCGCTCATTCGCTGGGGCGCCGCGCGGGCGCTCGTTGATGATCGGCGCGACGACGAGGCCATCGAGTTGCTCAAGGTCGTCGCGCGAGCCGAGCCACCGATCACCGAGGCCATCCTCGCGTTGGGCCTCGCCTGCGCGCGCGCCGGGCAACTCGCCGAGGCTGCGCTGCACCTGGGCGGGCTCGCGCTCCGCGATCCGTTCCCGGCGGACTTGGGGATGACGAGGCCTCAGATAGCGATGAAGTGTGGCGACTTGTCCGAGCAGCTCAACGACAGCACGGGGGCGCTGCGGTGGTATCAGGTCGCTCGAGAACACGCCGAGCATGGCGCCGGCGTGTGGCTTGAGACGATGGATGCGATCTTTCGTCTGCGCGCCAGCGTCAACGAGAACCTCGCCGCGGCGGAGGTGGCACGCGAAGTCACCGACTCGCTCCAAAGCGAGAGCCAAATCGCGCTGCGATGGATCCGGCGGTACATCGAGGTCGGCGGCCCCGCCTCCGATGAGATGATCGAGCGGGGCCTCTCCCTCAAGCCGAGTGATCCGCTGATCGTGGCGGCCGCGGTGCAGCGATCTGTTGGCGCCGGCGCGAGCGCCACGCTGATTCGGACGCTGGAGGCCGCCCTCGATGACTGGGACGGCCTCGCGGACGAACAGACCCCCGCGACCTGGCGGGAGACGCTCGCGAGCCTCTACGCCGACCAAGTCGGGGACGATGACGCCCTCGCCAAGGCGGAGCGATTGTGGCGCGAGTCGATTCGAAGGGCGCCAACGGACCAAGGGCCGCTCCACGGTCTCGCGGACCTCTTGGAGCGGCACGACCAGGCGAAAGAGGCCCTCGACCTTCGGGCGCGCGCCGCCGCCCTCGATCCGACAGACCCACGAAACGCGCCAACGATCGTCTCGCGCGCGGTCGCCCTCGCCGCGGAGTCGCCGACGCAGGCCATGCGTTGGGTCGCGTTTGGTCTCGACGCCAAGCTTCGCCATCCAGAGTTCCTCGACGCCTGCCTGCACGCGGCGGGCGCCGTCGCAGACACCGCCCTCCAGCGGCAAGTCTGGGAGGTCCAATGCGAGACCACCAGCCTCCCCGCGCTGACCCGCTCCCAGGCGGCCCTCGCCCTTGGACGAGGCGCGCTTGAGGACGACCGAGCCGAGGGCATGCGCCGCCTGGAGCTGGCCGCCACGCTCGCGCGCGCGGCGGCCCCCCAGTCCGAGACGCACCGCGCCGCCGCCGCCGCGTGGCTAGGGGCCTTGCTCGATCCTCGCGCAGATCCGAGCAGCCCCGCCATCGAAGCGAGGGCCCGCGCCATGCAGCGAGCGGCGATGGGTGACGACCTCAGCGCCGCCGCGTGGCGCGCTGAGATCGATCTGCTCGCCGGTCCACTCCGGGAGCCGGAGACCGCCCTCGCGCTCGCGCACGACGCCGTCGTCGCGCAGCCGGACCAGGAACAGCTCGTCACTCGCCTCACGACCCTCGCCACAGAAATCAACGGCGAATCCATGGCGGTCGACCAGCTCAAACGAGCCGCGACGACGGCTTCGTATCACGACCGAGAGAAGGGCACCGCGCTCCGCGCCTTGGCTCAAATCGCGAGGTCCGCCGAGATGCCCGCGGAGGCGCGGTGGGCCCTCGACCAAATGTCGCGAGACAGCCCGATGCCGGCCAGCATGATCAATATTCACGCGTGGACGCTCCGCGAGCTTGGCGGCGTCGACGAAGAGGTCGTCCGGGTGATGCGCGGATGTACACGGGAGTCTGCTCAAGGGGTGTTCGACGATCTGCTGCGGCTGTTCGAAGACTCCACGGAGCGGACCTCCCAGGCCGCCTTGGAGCACCTCTCGCTGACGCCAGCAGAGGCGAGGAGCGACCTCCTGCGCGCGGCGGTGGAGGCTTGCGTTCGGACCCCGGCGTCTTCAGGCGCCGTCCTCGCGCCGCTCTTGTCGGAGTTGCTCTCCTTCGCTCCGTCGGCCTCGTTGGACTGGGCTGCGCTCGCGACGATTCAAGACGTGCCCGACGCCATCCACACCGAGATCGCGCGGGCGATCATGGCGGCGACGGAACCCGGGGCCGCCGCCGCCAGTGTCGAACTCTGCTCACGCGTGTTGCAAGGATCGGCGCAAAGAGAGGCCCTCGAGCTGCTCGCCAAGGCCGCCGTCATCGTACAGCCGGAGCGGGGCGAGGTGATGGTGGCGGAGCGTCTCGAAGGCATCGTGCGCGCGCTCGGCCCCCGCTCTCCCCACGCGCGCGCGCTCACGCTCCTGGCGGCAGAGTCTCTCCCCGAGGTGCCCCTGGGCGCGCTGCTCGCCGAGGTCCTCCGCGGCCGCGCGAGCGACGACCAGCAGACCGAACAGCTCCTCGAAGCGATGCAGGCGCGCGGCCACGCGAGCGCCATCCTCGATTTCTACGCGACCTGCCCGG
This sequence comes from Myxococcales bacterium, assembly GCA_014240065.1. Lineage (GTDB taxonomy): Bacteria > Myxococcota_A > Polyangia > Nannocystales > Nannocystaceae > JAAZXR01. The sequence goes on along the minus strand of JAAZXR010000054.1, from coordinate 6,533 downwards.
ACGTGCCCGCGGAGAAACTCCGCGCGACCGCCGAGCTGGCCGCCGGCCGAGGCGATCTTGAGACCGAGGTGCGGGCCCATCGCGCGGCAGCCGCTGCGCTCCTCGCGTCGGAGCACATCGACGCCGCCCGCGCGCAGCTTCAGCGGGCCCTGATCGCGGACCCCAATGACTGGCGCTCGTGTGAGGCGCTGGTCGACATCTACGAGCGCACCCGCGAATGGAGCGCCGCGTTCGAGCAGATGGCGCCGCTCCTCACCCAGTTCCCTGAGGATCCTGAGCGGCTCCGTCGAGCCGGGAGCTTCGCCCGAAAGAGCAATCGCCTGCGCGCGTGTGTCGACCTGTGGAGTGAATCGATGTCCTTGTACGCTGGCGCCGCGCCGAGCCTCGCCGGCGCCCCCGAGTGGCTCGCCCTCGCGAAGGAGCTTCACCAGGTGCTGGAGGCGCTCGAATTGCGATCGGAGGCGACAGAGCTCGCCTTACGAATCGCGACAAAACATGAGGGAGATCAGTCCATTGAATGGTCCATCCACGCCGCGCGGACGGCGTCTCCCGAGGACGAGATCGAGCTGTTGGAGGACGCCCTCCTCCGCGGTCCGACGAGCTCCTCTGTGCTCGAGCTCCTTGAACGCGCGCTTCATCAGCTCCCCACAGCGACCTTGCTCCACGATCTGTGGCGCCGCAGAATTCATCCCGGCGGGCTCGCGCCGTTCGCAGACGTGGCCACGGCCGCGGAGCGAGCGGTGGTCCTTCTCGACGCGGGGAGTGAGGACGACGAGCAAAAGGCCCACCTCCTCGAGGTCGTGGTCGGGGCGCAGGGCATCGCGCAGGCGAGCCACCACGCCGACTACGCGACCCTCTCGTTCAACGACGGGCACGCGGAGCGAGCCGAAGCGCACTGGCACGTCGCCGCGCGGCTCACTGCTGCGCTGGAGAGCGAGGAGCAGCGGGAGCTGCATCTGATGGCGGCTGCGCGGCACGCCTCGTTCGCAGCCGCGACCGCCGAGTCCATCGAGCGCTGGGAGGCCGTGCGCCAGGCGCACCCCGACGCGACGCTGCCCCATCGATCGATCTTGGCGTTGAGCCTCGAAGCCCAGGATCCGCACGGCATCACCCGCTCAGGGATCCCCCTCCTCAAGCTGGAGGAAGGGCCGGCGGCTCCCGAACTCTTGACCTGTATCGGGCGCGCTGCCCTCGAGGTCGAAATATTTGAGGACGCATGCGACCTCCTCGAATGGGCGGCGCTCGCTGGCACGGGGGACACCACCGACACGTGTCTGCGCTGGATCGACGCGGCCGTCGCCATCGGCGACCACGAGCGCGAGGCTGAGGCGCGACGCGCGCTCGCGCTGGCGGCCGGGGCGAACCTGAGCCAAGCCCACGTCCACGCGGAGTTCCAGAACCTCGCCCACAGCCTGCTGCGACCGGGCGCGGCGATCCACAACCTGCTTGAGCGAGCGCTCATCTGCGGTCACTCGGACAGCTACCTGCGGCTCGTGGGCAACAGCGTCGGACCAAGATTCTCGCCAGAGGCGCTCGTCTGGACCATCGCCAGCGTCCTGGGCGACGATGAAGCGCTGCTGCCCACATACCTGGCGTTCGCGATCGAGACGGCGCGAACCCTCGGCGATCCCAACGCCGCCCTCGCCGGCCTCCATCATCTCACGCGCTCCGGGCTGCCCACCGACCACCTCGCCGACGATCACGCCTGGGCGCTGCGCGAGACCGGCGGTGTCACGGCCGCGCTCTCCGCCGCCGCTGACGCGATCGATCCCTCGCTCGGGAGCGCAGAATTACTCGACACGTTTGAGCATACGCGGCGCCTCTTCGACGACGACGAGCGGTGGTGTCAGTGGTGCATGGAGCACAGTGAGCGCGCCGACCCTGAGGCCTCCATCACCGCGCTGTCGTCAATTCTCGACGTCGCGCTCGCGACCAAGAACTGTCAGATCGTCGTGAAGATCGCCACCGTGATCGAACGGAAAAACTCAGCCCACGCGCCACCGATGGATCAAGTCGGCGACATCATCGACCTCTTCGCGGCCCAACCCGACGACGAGATCGCCGTCGATTTGCTGGAGTTCGCAGATCGGCAGTTCGCGCGAGGGGCCGCTCCCTCCCGCGCGCTCGATCCGTTCTTGTGGGACTATACTCGCAGGAATCCCCGCGATGAGCGGGCCATCTACGTGCTGCTGGGCAGCCGTGGACAAGATGAACGCGCCTGCGTGGAGGCCATCGAGGCGCTCTGTGTGAGCGCGGACCTCTCACCCACGGCCCAAGGCATCGCCTGGTCGATCGGCGCCAAGGTGGTCGGCTCCTCCGAATTTGCCAACTCGGCGACCGACATCGTCGTGGCGCTCGGCGCTCCGCAAGGGACGCGCTCCTTCGCCGCGTCGCTGCGCTCCGAGCAACAGCTCGACGCGCTGCTAAGACTCGTTCAAAAGTCCCCGTGGGATTTGGCCTTGACCGAGCCCGCGCTGGAGATCGCTGCCTCCCACTCGGCGTACGGCGTTGAGTTGGAACTGCTCAAGATTCACCTGGCCATCAGCGCGTCCCTCGGCGAAGGGGCGACGCAGGTTGCCGCCCTCAACCGCATCCTCCACATCCTCAGCATGCGGAGCGAGCGGTCCATGGAAGAGGTCGAATACTCGGAGCGACTCGCCTTCCTCGCGTCGGAACGACATGACCTCGATCTCGCTCAGGCACAGCTCCAACGGCTGATCGAGGGCGACCTCGAGGCCCTCGCTAGCGAGCCTCCCTCCCGGACGATCGCCTTGCGCAGAGAGCTCTCGAGAGTCTACATCGCGCGGGGAGACCGGTTCGCGGCGGCCCGGTCTTCGATTGAGGCCACGGAGCTCGCGGTGCGGGCGCGGCTCGAACAGTCCAAGGTGTGCGTCGAGGAGCTGCTCCCCCTGCTGCCGCACTGCCCAGTCGACTTCGGCGTCCTCGAGCTGCTGCAAGACGCCAGCGAGCTCGACTTCGACGACGAGCTCGTGGCGGCTTGGATGTACAAGGCCGCGCAGCTTGGCCAAACACGCGACGCTCGCGGGCTCTTGCAACGGTCGTTGGAGCTCGCACCAGACGACGAGGCCGCCGCGCTGTCACTGGAAGAGCTCCTCCGCGAAGCCGGAGCGATCGACGCGCTCCATGATTTCTTCCGCTGGCGCCTCAACCGGATCGGCGTGCCGCAGACCGAGCAAGACACCCGCCTCGTTCGCGGCTACGTGGAGCGACTCCGGGCCTCGCTCGCCACACACAACCCGTCGTCATCGGAGACCGTCGCGCTCTTGGACACGCTCATCGCCATCTCGCCCGCGCACGTCGACGCTCGGCTTGAGCAGGCGACGCTCCAACTCCAAGCCGGCGACACCGCCGCCGCTGTCGAAGCGTTCGAGGTCGTGTTGACCCAGATCTCCGAGGACGACCCTCGTGGATTTCAAGCGGCGCTCACAGTGGGCAGCTCTCTGTTCGAGACCGATCCCGCCCGGGCGGCGGAGCTCCTCCTCCGCGCGCACCAACTCGAGCCCCGCGCGGAGGAGCTGGCGGCTCCGCTGGCCTCGCTGGCGGCGCTCCCGCTGGAGCCCGCGCTGCGACTGCGCGTGGTCGAGGTGCTCCTCAATCATGGGGTGATGCGCGATGATCTCGAGTGGCTGTTCCTCGATCTCCTCGCGCAAACCAACCAGATGGAGCAGCTCCACGTCCACGCGCAGACCATGCTGCTCGACGACCTCGAGCTCCCGCTGCAGCGGAACGTGCTCGAGCTCCTCGTCACCGCGGACACGGCGATCGACTCCTCTCCTACCTTGCGGGCGAGCCACCTCGCGGCGCTTGGCGAGGTGCTGGAGGCGCTGGGAGAAGATCCTGGTCCAGTCCGAACGCAGCTGCCGGCGCTCTGGACCGCCTACGGCGCGCCTGCCTCCGAAGTGCTCGGTGAGATCGAGGCGTGGCTGGCCACCACCGACGACCCGCTCCCCTATCTCAAGGGGCACGCGATGTTCTCCCTCCCGGACGAGCCCGAGCGCCACGAGCGAGCCCTCCGTCGCGCCTTCATGCTCGCGGAAGACGACGAGGCGCGCGCTCGACTCGTCTACGGCATCGCGCACGCCGCGATGGCGCGGGATGACCCCGAGGCGACCTTGAAGATGTTGGAACGGGCGCCCGCGATGAGCGAGCATCGGCCGGAGTTCTCGGACCTTCGGATGTGGGCCGTCCGCCGCCTCGATCAGGTCGACGACGAGGTGGAGGTGCTCATCGCCGCGGCGCTCCAAGCCGAGGATCCCGCGCCCACCTTCGAGCAGCTGCTCCGGCTCGAAGACGACAACGCGATGAAGGTCGTCGAGCTCTTGCTCGCCGCGCTCCCCCGCGCCAAGAGGACCCACCAACTCCACATCTGCGTGTGGCTCCTCAAGCTGTTGGCTCGAGTCCCAGACCGGCAAGCGGGCCTCCTGCGCGGCGTCCTCGCCGCCATTCGACGCTTTGACCTCTCCGACTCGCTGCTCACGGGCTGGGCCTCGGTCCACGAGATCCTCTGCGCGCAGGAGGCCACCGCCAGCCTCGACGGGCTGATCGGAGCCGTACAAATCTCCCTCGCGGATTTGCGACTGCCCGACGCTGACCTCCGCAAGCTCGCGTCCGCGACCCTGTCTCGGCTCACCTCCCCCGACCCCCTCGTCGGCTTGGCGTGGACCTCGAGCGCTCCGTCGGATGGTCCGCTCGATCGGGCCGGCGCTGTGGCTCAGTTCCTCGACGACATCGCCGCGTATCCAAACATCCCGCAGGGCATTATCTTTCGCGCCTGGGAGCGGCTCACCGAGCTCGTCGGGCGACCGGTCGTGGCGCCCCTGCTCCAAGAGCTCTCGCACCGTCGGGCTCGACTGCGGGAACCTTCGACGCGCGCGATCTCGAGGCTTTTTGAGGAGCGTGGCGATTGGCTGTCATTGATCACGCTGCTGGAGTTTGAGGCGAGCTACGACCGACGCGATGATTTTGAGAAGGTCAACGCGCTCGAGTGGCTGGCGCGCGTCCACGGTGACGTCTTCCATGATCCAGAGGCCGCGACTCGCCGGCTGTCGCGCGCCATCTCCATCCAACCGAACGTCGCTCACCTGCGCGTCTCCTTGTTCGAACGCAAGCTCGAAGCGGGGGCGTTCGAGGACGCCCTCGACGTCGCGGAAGAATTTTGCATCTCGGATGAGATACGAGGGGGCGCTCGCGACGCGCTGCTGCGGAGGGGCGTCGACGCCTCCATCGTCCACGGCGACATCCCGCGAGCGCTCAGCCTCCTCGTCCAGCGGGATCCGGCCCACGTCACCGGCGACGCCGCCGACCAGATCTCTGCCTTGCGGCCCGACAGTCCCTCCATCGCCGTCGCTCAAGTCCTGGAAGAAATCGCCGGGAGACAATCTGGAGCGCTCCGACTCCGCGCGTTGGAGGCCCTCGCTGACAAGCTCATTCATGAGGTGGGGGACCACGCGCACGCCGCTCGCGTGCTCTGTGCGTTGATCGATGAGCAGCCGGCCCGCGTCGAGCTGTTTGAGCAGCTCGAGCGGTGCTACGTGAAATCTCAGCGATGGGATCTGCTCGCGAGTCAACTCGTCCGCATGGCCGACAGTCAACCAGTCCTGATCCGTCGGCGCCTGTTTGAGCGCGCCGCGCAAATTCAGCGAGTGAGGCTCCGAAACCCTGAGGAGGCCGAAGCGATCCTGCACGTCGCGAAGTCACTGCCGGGCGAGACCAGCCATCAGCTCAACCTTGAGCTGGCGCGCTGCAAGTTTGAGCGGCGGGACTTCGCCGGCGTCGTCGAGACCTGCAGATCCATCGTTCACCGCATCGCGGATGACGTGCTCGAGGACGACCTCGCCGCGGCAAACATGACCGCGACGGAGAGGGCTGTCGTTCAGCTCGTGTCCGACGCCTCGCAGGAGCTGCATGGCATCGACCACGGCCTCCTCGACGTCTACGAGTCCTTGAACGTCCTCGAGGCCCTCCCGGATCACGCGATCCAACCCCTCGCGCGGCTGTTCCTCCGCGGGCGTCGGTACGACCGGTTCGTGGCGCTGCTCCAGCACACAGCTCGTAACTTCTTCGCCCAAGGCGAGTTCGCGAGCGCGATGACGCTGCTCTCCCAGTACGCAGAGGCGCTGGAGGTGGAGCCCGACGCTCCCCTGCGCCACGTCGCACGCTTACATGCGCAGACCTATCTATGCCTCCCGGAAGCGTCGAATCCTTCAAAGAATCGGGCGCGCGCCCTGCTCGCCGCCCACCTGTCCATCCGTGACGCGCACGCGCTCATCGATGAGCTCATCGAACCTCTCGATGAGGAGCGGGCCGCCGCGGGCTTGGTGCTCCTCGGCGACGCGCTCGCTCACACCGACCCAGGAGAGGCCCGCCTCGCCTACAGGCGCGCGTGGACACTCGACAACGACTCTATCGACGCACGGCTCGGGCTCGTCCGCTTGCTGTCTTCCATGGCGCTGTTCGAGGCGGCCCTCGAGGTCGCGATGGACCTCCTCGACGAAGACCGACTCTCTTTGGAC
>JAAZXR010000053.1 GCA_014240065.1 Myxococcales bacterium | reverse complement strand
TTGAGGCGCCGCTCCCCCCAGGCGCCGAGCGCTTCGGCACCACCACCTCCATCTATCACCAATACGCCGTCGAGATCTGGGGGCTGTGAATGGGCGGATGGGTAGCGGGTGGAACGTCGGAGTTTGCAGTGGAAGTGCCTGGTGGTTTTGCTTGGTTGGCGGAACAATACCGCCAACACGAATTTGCGGCAGCGGCCTCAGACACGCTGTTTCGTGGCAATGTTGAGGAGCGGCGCCAAGAGCGTGCTACGATCAACTGGATCATGTCACGGGTGCAGCGTAGCGATGAGTGGTGCAGGAGGGTCGCCTTCTCGGCGATGCTGGCCCTCGTTGCTCCAGGGTGTGGCGCCTCTCCGACCGGTAGCGGCGCGAACGATGGGCTGATTCGCGGAGCGCCGGAAGATGCCGATCTTTGGTTGGTGCCGCCCAATATCTGTGAGACTCCCGTCGTCGATCACAATTTCAAGGAGTCCTTCGAGGTGGTGAGCAGCGTGATGACCTCTTCAACGAGCCTTCGCGGAAAAACCTGGAGCTGCGATGTTAAAATACGCGCGAAGACTGCGGTCAAGCGGCGTCGAATTCGCGAGCGACTCTATAATGATCAGGCCAAGGTTATTCACGAAGACCGTTGGCATGCGACGGCCGCGGAGGGTGAGCTGTTCAAACACGAGGTCATGTCATTTACAGGCAAGGATAGGATCGTGAAGTTCGAGATGGTCGTGGAGCGCTGATTCGCCGGTACGCGACGGCAGCACACGCGCCGCGCTCGGACGATGACATCAAGAACGAAGATGGGGCCGTCGGCGTGTGCCGCGGCCCCACAGTGTCCCTCGGACGACGTGGGCTAGTTGCCGTAGATGTCGACGATGTTGACGAGGTTGTTCCAGGTCTGACCGTCTTCGAGCCACAGCCACTTGAGCTCCTCGTCGGTCGTTTGGATCGTCGGGAAGACCCCCAAGGGGCCCATATTCGCGAACAGGGCGGAGGGATCATCCACGGAGATCACAGAGATGTGCTCGTTGGGATACAGGTTGTCCCAGTTGGTCGCGAGCGCAGGATCTGTCGTCCACGAGTTGTCGTTGGCCTGTACGACCACCGTGACCCAGCGGGCCTGGTCGTTTTCGAGGAGGCCCCGCAGGTCTGCACCAAGCGTTCCGCCAAAGACGCTGCCGCAGGTGGAGTCGTTGCCGGCCATGCACTCCGACACCATGTGGCAAGGACCACACCACTCGGCGAGGATGTCGATCACGCCTGGCTTCCCGCACCAGTCGCCCATGTCGAAGGCTTCGCCGAAGGCGTCCGTTCCTTGGATATGTTTGGCGGGGGCGCCCACGGCGAGGCTTCCGTAGCCGGGATCTGCGCCGCAGTTGTTGTCGCCGTCGCCGTCGCCGTCGCCGTCGCCGTCGCCGTCGCCGTCGCCGTCGCCGTCACCGTCGCCGTCGCCGTCGCCGTCGCCGCTGGTGGAAGAGGTGGTTTCATCGTCGCTGGTACCCTCGTTATCGCTGTCGTCGCCTTCGCAGGCGGTGACGGTGAGGGCGAGTCCGAGCGAAAATATTGATAAAAAACGGAGGGTATTCATGATTTTCCATTCACCGCCGGAGCACGAGCGTCGGCGCGAGGAACAGACAATGACGCGGCCGCGCCGAAAAGTCATGTGTTTTTGCCGGAGAGGGTCGGCGCGAGTTTTCCCAGCGCGGAGTGAGTCGCAAGGAGTGGCTCTTAAACCCATGAAAACGCCGTTCTGTCTCCATTTCAGGATTTCCGGGGACATGTGGAAGGCTGCAAGTTCTTGCTGGTGATTCCTTGTTCTCTCCCGGATGCTTGGGTGCAGTGTGGGTCAGTAGATCAAGCTTTGTGCGGAGTTTCGAGCGCAAGAAAAGGCGTCGCGCGGACCGGATGGCGGCGTGGTCCCTAGGTGTCATGGCGCTGGTGCTCGGCTGCCGAGATCCCAGCCCTCCGCTGACTGCGGAGGCTGACATCGAGCCGCTCGTGGAGGACACCTCGCCGTCGGTGGAACCGGTGCCGCCGCCGCGGACGTCAACGCGGGACGAGGCTTCGATTGCGACGGGTCCTCGGCTCCGAGTGCTCGGCGTCGCCCAAGACGCGGGGGTGCCCCAATTGGGGTGTCGATGTCCTCGGTGCGAACGGGCACGGGCCAAGGGGGACGGCAGCTTCGCAGCCAGCATCGCCCTCGCCAACCCGGACGGGCACGTTTATCTGTTCGACGCGAGCCCCGACATCGGCGACCAACTTCCGCTGGTGAGGTCGCTCCTCAATGTGGACCGTCGAGACGCGGCGCGGGTTCGTCGTCCAGTCGACGGTATTTTTTTGACCCATGGTCATATGGGTCACTACGCGGGGCTGCTGCAGCTTGGGTTCGAGGCGGCCCACACCGACGCGATCCCGGTGTTTGGGACGCCCCGCATGGTCGAACTTTTGTCCACGCAAGCGCCGTGGAGCCAGCTCGTTGAGAAGCGAGAGATCGCCGTGCACACGCTGACAGAAAATATGCCTACGCAGGTCGGTGACGTGACGGTTCGCGCCGTTACGGTCCCGCACAGGGCGGAGTTTACAGACACGGTGGGCTACCGTATCGAAGGGCCGCGCAAAACCGCGCTGTATCTGCCCGACGTCGCGCGGTGGGAGCAGGTGCCGAAGATGCGGGCGCTGCTCGCGGGCGTGGATTTGCTGCTGCTCGACGGCACCTTCTACTCGGGCGACGAGCTCCCCGGTCGCGATCTCTCGCAGATAGGTCATCCCCTCGTGACCGACTCCATGGCGCGGCTGCAGTCGCGGGTGGACAGCGGGGCGCTCGAGGTGGTGTTCATTCACCTCAACCACAGCAACCCGTTGCTGGAGGAGGGTTCCCCGGCGCGCGTGGAGGTCACGTCTCGCGGTTTTAAGGTGGCCGAGCGGGGCGCCGACTTTTGGTTGTGAGGTCCGAGGGTCGACAACACAATGCCGTGTCCAAGGGCGAGGCGCTCCGGTATGATGCCGCCACCTGAGGATTGGCCCATGCACGTCAGCTACTTTTCCATGGAGATCTGGCTCGCCGACGACATCCCCACATTTAGCGGGGGGCTCGGCGTGCTCGCCGGCGATACGCTCCGCGCCATCGCCGACAAGGGGATCGCGTGCAACGCGGTGACCTTGATGTACAAGGGCGGCTACTTTCTGCAGAGCATCACAGCCGAGGGGACGCAGCGAGATGATCCGGTTGTGTGGGAACCGGCGTCGAAGCTTGAGCGACTCGATATGCGCGCGAGTTTTGAGCTTGAGGGACGTACCGTGCACGTAGGCGTATGGCGCTTCGAGCTTGAGGGGATCGGCGGACACCGGGTGCCGATTTATCTGTTGGACACGGACCTCGAGGAGAACGCACCTGAAGATCGGGGGCTTTGCGATCGGTTGTACGGAGGGGACGGACGGCATCGCCTCCGCCAAGAAGCGGTGCTCGGGCTTGGTGGAGTCGCCGCGCTTGACGCCTTGAACGAGCGAGGGACAATCCTGCACATGAACGAGGGGCACGCGAGCATGCTCGCGTTGTCGCTGTACGCGGACGCCCGCGAGGCGGGGCACACAGAGGAGGCCGCGGCAGACCTCGTGCGAGCACGTTGCGTCTTTACGACCCACACGCCGGTTCCGGCGGGGCACGACCGGTTCCCGATGGCATCGGTAGAGCGCCACCTGCCCGCACGATATACGAGGTGCATCGCGGAGTTGCCCGCGACCGAAGATGGGCAGCTGAACATGACCCTCCTCGGCTTGGCGTTGGCGGGCTACGTCAACGGTGTGGCGGAGCGGCACGGGGAGGTGTCGCGGGAGATGTTCCCGGACTACGAGATCGACGCCATCACCAACGGGGTGCACGCGGCGAGCTGGGCGACCGCACCCATGGCCGCGGTGTTTGATGAGGCGTGCCCCGGCTGGCGGCGAGACAACGCCCAACTCGGTCAGATCTCCGACGCGGCCACCTCGCGGTTGCGGGAGGCGCACCGGCTCGCCAAGCGGCACCTCGTGGAGGAGGTGGAGCGCCGGACGGGGGAGCGACTGTGTGAGGACACGTTCACCATCGGATTCGCGCGCCGTAAAACCCCGTACAAACGGGCGCTGTTGCTGCTCTCGGACCTTCCACGCCTGGGGGAGATCGCCGCGCGGCATGGGGGCCTGCAGATCGTGTACGCGGGCAAGGCTCATCCCAAAGATGTCGCGGGGCAGTCGCTCGTGCGGGACATCCACGCGATCCGCGATTTGCTCCCCGAGAAAGTGTCGTTGGTGTTCGTGCCCAACTACGAGACCGATCTTGGACGCGTCATCACGGCCGGCGTAGATTTGTGGCTGAACACGCCTCGCCCGCCGATGGAGGCCTCGGGGACCTCCGGGATGAAGGCCGTGCTCAACGGGGTGCCCAACCTCAGCGTCGACGACGGGTGGTGGTGTGAGGGCTACGTCTCGGGCAAGACCGGGTGGCGCATCGACGCCAGCATCGTACGGGCGCGCGCGCGGGAGGGGCAGGTGTCCGCCGAAGACGCCCACGATCGGGCAGAGCAGCTCAGCAGGCTCAGCGACGAGGGCGACCGCCTCGACGCGGCGCAGCTGTACACCTTGCTCGATGAAGCGGTGCTCCCCACCTTCGCCGACGGCGCGCGATGGGGCGCCATCATGCGTCACTGCATCGCGCTCGGAGGCGCTCGATTTAACGCGCAGCGGATGGTGGAGTCGTACATGAAGCGCGCCTACCGGCTGGACGAGGCGCGAGCCTAGACGCGACGCTTCGCGACGTCAGGGACATTCCCCCGCGTCGACGCAGAGCACCGCGCCGCCCGCGAAGGCGGGCGTGCAGCACTGGGCAAAGTCACCAGCGCACTCGTTGCACGGGCACGAATTGCAGCTTGTGGCGGCCTCAAAGTCCTCACATCCGCCGTCGACGCAGATTTGGTCGTTGTCACACTCATCTCCACAACCGCCGCAGTTGAGAGGATCAGTGCTGAAGTCGACGCACGCGTCTCCACACTGGTCGGGAAAATCGCCGCAGTCTCCGACACACATCCCGTCACCGCACGCGTCGCCGCCGCAGTCATTACCGCAGGAGCCGCAGTTTTGGGGGTCGTTGCTGGTTTGCAGGCATCCGTTGGCGCCGCAGTCTGTGAACCAGGACAGGCAGTCACAGCTCCCCGCTTCGCAGGTCTCCGTTGTGCCGTCGCAGCCGTTACCACACGCGCCGCAGTTGTCAGGATCGGTCTGGGTATCTACGCACCCGTCGTTACCGCAGTCGGTGGTGCCGGGGGGACAGACGCAGCTGCCACCTTGGCAGACCCCGTCGCCGCACTCGTTTCCACATTCGCCGCAGTTGTCGGGATCTGTCTGGAGGTCGGTGCAGGAGTCGCCGCAGGCGTCGAGGCCCGGCTGGCAGATGCACATCCCAGAGTCACAAGCTTGTCCCGCGCCGCAGTCGTTGCCACATCCGCCGCAATGTTGGGGGTCGGTGGAAGGATCCGCGCAGTCCATGTCACATTGAATCGTGCCGTCCGGACACGCGCCGACGCAGGCACCCATGGCGCAGTATTCCCCGTCTGGACAGGCGTCGCCGCAGGCCCCGCAGTTGTCTGCGTCCGAGTCGAGACTGAAACATTCGGTGCCGCATAAGGTCGCACCTTGGGGACAATCACCGACGCAGATTCCGGCTTCACATGTTTCTTGGTCACCACAGCCCTCACCACAGCCTCCGCAGTTGTCCGGGTCGTTGGTGATGTCGACGCAGATGCCGTCGCAGAGCACGTCTCCTCCGTCGCATCCGCCGCCGTCTGCTCCGCCTGTCACGCCGTCGTTGCCGCCATCGGCGGTGGCGGTGCCACCGTCTGCGCCGGTCCCGGCGTCACCTGCGGAGGCCGTCGCGGTGCTCGCTTGGGTCGCATCATCTCCACACGCAGGCGCGACCAGGCTGAGGGTGAGAGCGATCCAATATCTAGATTTAAGTACAGCCAACATAGACCGCAACAGTAGCACGCGCGGCGCGGGGACCGTTCAAGGACGCTCAAATTCACGCACCCGTAAGGTGACATCACGACCCGACGCGCGCGGCGGCTCGCGCAAATATGCGCACGTCAAAATGAGTTCAGGTCCGGCGTCAGCCCTTCACTCCGCCGGCTCCAAGTCCGGCGACCATATGTTTTTGCAGCAGGTAAAACAGCGCCATCACCGGGACAGAGACGACGAGCGCGCCGGCGGCGAAGGCCTCCCATTGCGCGTCGTACTCGCCGATGAATCGCTGGAGCACCACGGGGAGCGTGAACATGGATTCGTCCGACAGCAGCGTGGCTGCCAAGATAAACTCGTTGTAGGCGGTCATAAACGCGAACAAAAATGTGACCGCGATGGCGGGCTTGGCCACGGGCAAGACCACCCGCACGAAGGCCTCGAAGCGGCTGGCGCCGTCGACCATGGCGGCCTCTTCGAGATCGACTGGGATGGTCTCAAAGGCCCCTCGAAGCTGGAAAATGGCGAACGGAACCGAGGTGCTCGCGTAGCAGAGGATGAGCCCCGTGCGGGTGTTGAGCAGCCCCATGGCCTCCAACATGATGAACAGCGGCACCGCGCTCGCGACGGCGGGGAACATCTGCGTCGCGAGCAGGGTCGCCATCCCGCCCGACTTTCCAACGAACTCAAAGCGGGCGAGGGCGTAGGCCACGGGGATCGCGACGCCCACGCCCACGAGCGCGGTCGCGATGGACACGAGCAAAGAGTTCGCGAGCTGCCGGCCAAACAGCCACGCGGTGCCGCCGTCGGGGGTGGGCCTCGTGGTCGACACCACCTCCCGGAGGTGGTCCATCGTCGGTGCGGTCGGCACCGGGATCGCGCGTGCGGTGGGGACGGAGTCGCCGGAGAACGCCAGCGCGACCACCCACAAGACGGGGTACAGGGCGAACGCAACCGCGACCAGCAAGAGCGCGTGCGAGAGCACGTTGTTGGCAATGGCTCTGGCGGTCACGCGCGCTCCTTGGAACGATCGATCCACCGCGCGCCCGCGGTGCTCGCTCCCGCGAGGATGAGGAAGATGAGCACCGCGTAAGCGGCTGCGTATCCGTACCGGGCTTCGCGGGTGAACGCCCAGCGATAAGCCTCCGAGATCAAAATATCCGTAGTGCCGTCGGGCTCTCCGCCCGAGACCAAGAACACCACGTTGAACATGTTGAACGTCCAGATGGATCCCAGCACCGTCGCGGGGATCATCGTGGGCTTGATCATGGGCAAGGTCACGTGCCACAGACGCTGGAGCGGCGTGGCCCCGTCCACTTCGGCGGCCTCAAGCACGTCTTTTGGGACCGCTGTGAGCGCACCCAGCGTCACCACCATCATGAATGGAAATCCAAGCCAGACGTTGGTGGTGAGGTTGGCCGCGAAGGAGGTGCTAAAGGTGGCGAACCACGCGATGGGCTCGATCTCTGTACCAAACACGTCGTTGACGCTCTGGATGATCCCGGTGACCGCGCCGAACTGGCGGTGAAACATGCCTTTCCACGCGAGCGCGGTGACGTAGCTCGGGACCGACCACGGCACGATGAGCAAGACGCGGTACACGGACTTGAGCTTGAGCAGCGGTCGCGAGAGGACCAGCGCCAGGGTGACCCCGATGGCCAGGTGCAAGACCACGTTGCAGGCGGTCCACGCCACGGTCACGATTAAGACGAGATAAAATGAGCCGCTCGCGAACAGGGGACCGGAGCGGGCGGTGAGGATGTCGACGAAGTTGTCGAGACCCACGTAGTACATCTGGTGGGGCTGCCCGGCGAACAGCGCCGTGGCGGCGCCGACCAGGATGGGCCCGAGGACCAAGAGGCCCACCAAGAGCACTCCGTGGATCACATAGCGATAGGCGGGAAGACTCGCGCGGAGCCTCGCGCGCATCGCCGGCTGGCGCGCGCGGTGCAGCAGGGTCAGCGCGCCGAACAGGCTCAGCGCGCCGAGGATCGCCAGAAAGAACGTGGGATCTTTGGGCGGAGGTGGGGGGCGACGCACCTCTTGAAATCGACGGGCGGCCTCCTCAAGCGCCTTCGCGGGCGTCACGTCGCGCCGAAGCGTCTTGCGGATCGCTCGGGACGCCGGCTCCCACACCGCGCGCATGGCTCGGACGGCCGGCATCGGCGTCGCGACCGCTGCCTGGGCTTGGAACGCGCGCAAAAAAGCGTCGGCGGAGGGAGGGGGCGCGTCGGTCCGGGCAGACAGGGCCCGGGCGTCACGAGCCCGACGCCGCCCAGCCTCCGCGGAGGTGAGGTGGGCGAGGAGCGCCGCCGCGCGAGGATGCGTGGCGCCGCGGGGGCTGAGCATGAGGCTCTCCACCGTGAGCAACGGCCGCATCGGGGCGGGGGATTCTTCGGTTTCCGGCGTTGCACCGGATGCGCGGTGCTGCGCCGCGTCTCCAATGGCGGGGAGGCGTCGGATCTCGTAGTGCAGGGACGCGGGGAGGTCGCCGGCGAGCCATGGCCCGGAGATGACGGCGGCGGCCTTGCCCGATCGAAACAGGTCGGCGACCAAGGCACCATCGGCGTCCTCCGGGAGCACCTTGGCGTCGAGGAGGTCCATGACGAGCTGTAGAGACCGCGCAGCGGCGTCGCCTCGCATGCCAAAGTCTCCCTCCGCGGTCAGGAGTTCGATACCGTACGCGCCAAGAATCGCGGCGTGGGCATAGGCGCTGTTGGCCTCCCAGGCGAGAGGGAAGACGCCCTCGGGGAGCGTCTCTGTGAGGGCCTCGAATCCCTCCAGCGTCGCGGGGACCTCTGGCAGCAGCTCTGTGTTCACGTAGAGCGCGAGGCTCTTCATGGACATCGGGGCCGCCCACCGGCGTGGATGCCCCTCGGTGTCAGGGAGCGTCACAGCGGTGAGGGCCTGCGGGGCATAGGCCGCTTCCTCCAGGGCGTCGGGTGGGAGGGGAGCGACAAGCCCACGATGGATGAAGTCCCCGAGGCGCTCGTGAGAGTCGATAAACAGATCTGGACCCTCTCCCAGCGGGATCGCGGCGGCGAGCTTCGACCCGAACGCGTCGTAGGGGATCGCGAGGACCTCCACGTCACCGTCATACGACGCCAAAAGCGCGTCCAGGGTCGCCTGCTCCACCCCTCGATAGGCGTGCCAGATCGTGAGGGGAGCGGAGGCGTCCGGGACCGGTGGCGACGTGGCGCGCGCGGGGGAGGTACCGAGCGCGCTCGCAGCGAGGAGACACGCCAAGGCTGCGAGCCATCGCCACGCCCGCAGGCGGATCATCGGAGTGTCGCCCCTGTCGCTTGATCAAACAGATACAGCCGGGTTGGACGCACGTGCACCATGACACCCCGCGCGAGGGGGAGATCGGCGGAGACGGCGACCACCCCCTCGTGCGCGCCGAACGTGCCGTGCGCG
This sequence comes from Myxococcales bacterium, assembly GCA_014240065.1. Classification (GTDB taxonomy): domain Bacteria; phylum Myxococcota_A; class Polyangia; order Nannocystales; family Nannocystaceae; genus JAAZXR01. The sequence continues at coordinate 19,132 of JAAZXR010000053.1, read as the reverse complement.
TGCACCTCGGGACCGAGGGTCTCTAGGATTGACGGCGTGAAGGGGATCGCGTGCGCCGACGCCTCCACGATGCTCATGTCGTGGGGACGCACCCCCACACAGACCTCGCGGCCGGCGAGCTTGGATGGTTCGCGCCCCTCGCTCGGTGGGAGCGGAAGTCGGCGCTCCGCCACGAGGACCGCGGCGCCGTCGGCGGAGACGCGGCAGCCGTCGATGAAGTTCATCGCGGGGCTCCCCACAAACCCCGCGACGAATCGGTTGGCGGGGTCCTCGTAGACTTCGAGGGGGCTCCCCACCTGCTGCACCTCCCCCTCACTCAATACGAAGAGGAGGTCCGCGAGGGTCATGGCCTCTACCTGGTCGTGGGTGACGTAGATGCTCGTGGCGCCCAGCCGGTCGTGTTGCTTGCGGATGTCCACGCGGACCTGGGTGCGCAGCGCGGGATCGAGGTTGGAGAGGGGCTCGTCGAACAAAAATAACTTGGAGCGACGGACGATGGCGCGTCCCATGGCCACGCGCTGACGCTGCCCGCCGCTGAGGGCGCGTGGGAATCGCTCGAGCAGCGGCTCGAGCCCCAGCACCGCGGCGGCCTCGGTCACTCGGGCGTCGATGATGTCGGCGGCGGTCTTGCGCAGCTTGAGCCCAAACGCCAGGTTGTCGCGAACGGTCATATGCGGGTACAGGGCGTAGGACTGGAAGACCATGGCGACGTCCCGGTCTTTGGGGGCGTACGCGGTCACGTCCTCGCCGCCAAAGAGGATCGTCCCTTCGGTGGCCTGCTCCAATCCTGCCAGCAGCCGCAGCAGGGTCGATTTTCCGCAGCCGCTCGGTCCCACGAGCACCGCGAAGGAGCCCTCCGGCACGCGCAGATCGATCCCCTTGAGGACTTCGGTGTCGCCGAAGCTCTTGCGCAGTCCTTGGGTTTCGACGTTGACCACAGCTCGTTGGCGTTCCTAGTCGAGAGAGGTGACGTCACCTTGGGGCACGAGAATCATCGCGCTGGAGGCGGCGACGGTCACGTCGATTCTGCCGTCGGCGGACACGGTGAAGCTCTGTTGTGCGGGCCCGAGGACGTCCACCAAGACGGTCCCGGGCGGAGCGACCACCGACATTGTGTTGCCCTCAAAGCCCGTGTGGCTCTCCTTGGAGCGGTGGGTGTTGAAGACCACGAGCACGTAGCCGTTGGCTTGGTCCCCGCCGTTGCGCTGGAACGCGAATACGCCGGCGTCTTCCTCGTCCCCCGTGCGCGAGGTGGACCACACCACCGAGAGGTCCCCGCGACGCAGCGCCGTGTAGCTATTTCGAATCTTGATGAGCCGCTGGATCCACTGAAATGTGTCGCCGTCGGTGGCGTATCCGGAGGTCCAAAGGTCTTCTCGATTGGCGGGGTCGTTGCCGCCGGCGAAGTCCTGCTCGGTGCCGTAATACAGGCATGGGATCCCTTGGGCGGCGAATACGAAGGCCAGGGCGTTGTGCATCAAGGCGCGTTGGACCGGCGCCGGCTGATCTTGCACCCCGTATAAAAATCGCGCGACGTCGTGGTTGTCGAGGAAATTAACGACCGCCTCTGTCGGAGGGATCCCGATGCCGCCAGGGACGGCCTGGGTCCCATAGTTGGCGCTGCGATCGGCCCACAGCTGCTCGATGCGATCGGTGGACTGGGCGTACTGAAAGACGTCTCGGATGGCCTGAAAGTACTGCGGGAAGTAGAAGACGCCGTCGACCTGCTCCCCCGTGATGGGCTGCCCGTCAGTCTCGCAGGCCTCCTCAGAGGGATCGGGCGCGAAGGTCTTCGTGAACGAGCCCACGAGGTCGTCGCGCCCGTCGAAGGCCTCGCCAAACATGAAAAAGTTGGTCTTGCCCTTGGCGGCGAGGCGACGCCGAATATGCGGCGCGAAGTATCGCCAAAACTCATATTCGACGTGCTTGATCGTGTCGATGCGAAACCCGTCTGCGTCGCTGAGCTCAATCCAGCGGGCGTAGACATCCACGAAGGTCTGTTTTACCTCGCACCGTCGGGTGTCGAGGTCCTTGAGGCCGCCGGGAAAGTCTCCGTGCAAGAGCTGGTCTTCGTCCTCAAAATCGATGGTGCGCCCCTTGCGGTTGTAATTCTCCACCTTGCGAAACGGCGCCGGGTTGGGTGGCATGTGGTTGGTGGCGGGATCGTTACCAAAGATGACAGGCGCCGGTCCGGCCTCCCCGAGCGAGGTGAAGGCTTGAATGCCGCGGGCGTCGAAGTCAGGGTCGTATTCGTTGATGTGGACCACCGGGGAGTCGATCCCGTTGCCCTGTATCAGCACGTCGGCGCTCCCGTTCATGTTGATGTCGTAGTAAAATGCCTGACCCACGTGGTTCGCGACGATGTCGATGATCACCTTCATCCCGCGCGCGTGCGCGGCGTCCACGAGGCCTCGCAGCGCCGCCATATCGCCAAAGTGGGGGTTGGTGGCCTCAAAGTCTTGGGCCCAATAGCCGTGGTATCCGTCCACGTCGGCGTCGGTCTCTACGTTCTTAACGACCGGGGAGATCCACAGGGCGGTGACGCCGAGGGTCTCGAGGTAGTCAAGGTTGTCCACGATGCCCTGCCAGTCGCCGCCGTGGTAGCGCGCGGGGGCGTTGGCGTCGATGCGGTAGTCGTTGCCTTCGTCGCCGTTGGCGAAACGATCCACGAGGATCTGATAGATGACCTCGTCGCGCCAGTCGTCGACGTGGGTGGTGATGTTGATCCCTTTGTCGACCCCGTTGAAATCCATGCAGGATCCAGCGCCCATGAGGAGGGCCAGGCTCGCGACGAAATGATGGAGTGCACGCTGCTTCATGGGATGATCGCTCCGCTAGTCTCTAAAGTAGCTCGTAGAACCAAACCACCACTCGGCGCCGAATCCGATGAAGTGGTCGGTGTTGCGCAGGGACATGACGTCGTCGGTGGCGTACATGGCGCGCGCGGCGTCGTTGCGCATGGTGACGGTGTAGATAAAGCGCAGGTGAGGGCGGCTGTACGACCCACGGCCTGCGATCGCGAGGAAGGGCACGACGCCGATCTTTCCGACCGTGCCCACGAGGGGGCGCAGGTCCTCTTCGCCGGGCGGGTTCCACAGCGCGCCCCGTTGCTGCACCTGATAGGAACCTTCGAGGGCCAGCCCAAAGATGTCTTTGATCCAGACCTGCGGTCGCAGCAAAATGATGCCCTCGTCGATGTCGTCGTAGTCGAGGGCGGGGCTCGCGTTTCGAAAGGAGCGGAAGTAGCTCCCCAGCATGAGCGCGAACGGACCCACCTCGTAGTTCCCGCCGAGCGCCACCACAAGCTCACGGGCGCCCTTGGTGCTGTTGTCGGGGGCGGGTTGGGTCGGTCGCGCGAAGTCCCCGTAGGCGGCGAGGCCCCCCGCGTAACGCACCCACGCGTTGAGGTGGGTGCTGCGCTTGCCCGTGAACAAAGAAATCTCTCCCCCCGCGACGTATCCGAGCTCGCTCGGGAGGTCTTCGAAGGCGTTGTCGTCCACCTCCCGCTGCCCGGCGCGCATGTGGTGGGTCTCCCCGTAGGCGATGACCTTGACGCCGCCGGTCTCTCCCACGTTGATGACGTGGCCGAGCTTGAGGCTGTTGGTGATCTTTTGGCGGTCGAGGATATTCACGGCTGTGGCGCCCGGCATCTCCAGCGGCGGGCTGCGGGTCACGGTTTGCACATAGAAGTCACTTTGGGGCTGGTTGATGCCGCTGTGGATCTTGACGAAGGTGCCTGTCTTGAAGCGATAGGCCGCGCCTCCTCCCAGGGTGTTGAGGTTGTCGAGGGGCCACCAGTCGAGCACGTAGATGTCGTCGCCGCGATACATGCGAGAGCCGGCCCACACGCTGAGGCCCTTGAGCCCGAGCCCCGTCTCTTCCAGATAAAGGTTGCGGATGGCGATCTTCGCGTCGAAGTTGGCGTCGTAGTGAAACACCGGCGCGGCCATGGCCATGGTGGCCACGATGCGAGTGTAGGCGCCCACAGACTCCCACGCGTCTTCTCGTCGGAGCTCAAGCTCCGCGTAGGTGGACTCGTCGAGGCGAGAGCCGTGCGCGACGATGTCTGTGTTTCGTCCGGGCCGGCCGCGCCCGTCTCCGGCGACCATCACGCGGCCATAGGATCCGAAATGAAACCCATCGGCGTAGTTGGGCGGCGCTTGACCGTCGAGGGTGCCGGGCGCGCGCAAAGGGGCGGGCGTTTCGGGGGCCGCGGGGCGCTCGGCCAGGGTGTCCGCCTCTCCTTCGACTTCGGCGAGGCGGGCCTCCACAGCGGCGAGACGCCGCTCGAGCGCCTCGACCTCGGCGGCCGATGAGGTCGGGCTCGTCGTGGTCGTCGTCGGTAGATCCGGAGCATCTTGCGCCGGTGGGTCCGCGGCCGGCGAGTCCGCGGCCGGTGGGTCCACGGCCGGTGGGCTCGCGGACGGAGGGGACGCGACCGCCGGGATCGAGAAGGGCGACGCGCGCGCGTCGGGGGGGAGGATCGCGAGGCTGAGAATCACCGTACACGCCGCGGTGAGGCCCGCTCGACGTGGCCGACGTGGCTTCGACAAGGAGCGTTCAATCACCGACCGTGCCACACGTCGCACGTCACGAGAGTACACCATTGCGAGCGGGAAGGGGGTCTTGGCGGGGGCGTGGACCGGCGCCCGCGGCTCTGTCTCGCGTCGCCGTGTGTGGGGGTGGGCGGTCATTCACTGGTCGTGAAGTTCGGACCGACGCCCGCATTGGGAGAGGGCGGGGGCGAGGCCGTCCACCAGCGCCGCTTGAATTTGCGCATCGGTGAGGCGGAGGGTCCAGTTGCCTCGGTCGACGCCTGGTCGGTTGATCCGACCTTCCGCGCGCATGGCGAGGAGGTCTGGCAACGGCAGGACAACCAGGGCGGCCGCGGAGTCCAAGACCTTGGCGAGCAACGCGTCGCGCGAGCACGAACCCTCCGCGAGGTGCACGCGTCGCTCAAGCTCCCTGAGCGCGTCGTCGTTGAGCTCATCGAGCCAGGTGCTCAGCGTGGCGTTGTCGTGGGTGCCGCTGTAGGCCACGCTCCGCGTCGGCCAAACATGGGGTGCGTGTCGCGGTGGGTCGTCGTCTTCGGTCGCGAATTGAAGCACGCGGGTGGTGGGGAGCTTGAGGGTGAGGCGCAAGGACTCCACCGCCTCGTCGATCAATCCGAGGTCCTCGGCGAGGAAGCGCTCTGCGCCAAACGAATCGACGATCGGCGCGAGGAATTCGACACCGGGTCCTTGGATCCAGCGCCCCGAGGTCGCGTCCTCGGCGGGGACACTCACCCTCCAAAACGCGGAAAATCCCCGGAAATGGTCGAGGCGCAGATCGTCGAACAGCGCCATGTGGCGAGCCACCCGGCGGCGCCACCAGTCGTGTCCGCTCGCCGCGCTCGCGTCCCAGCGATAGGTGGGGTTGCGCCACAGCTGTCCGGTCGATGAGAAAGCGTCGGGCGGGACGCCCGCGTAGTGGGTGGGGCCGCCCCGTGGATCCACGTCGAACAAGTCCGGCTGGGACCACACATCGGGGCCGTCCGCGTGCACGTAGATCGGGAGGTCCCCCATGATTCGTAGGCCGCGGGTCGCGGCGTGGTCGCGGGTCGCGGTCCACACTTCATGCGCCACAAACTGGCCGAACTTGGTGCGCAGCATCGACTCCCGGTGGTTCGTGTCGACCTCCTCGAGGGTCGAGGGATCGCGCTCTCGCACCGCCCGGGGCCATGTCCACCACGGCGCGTGATCGTGCGACTCGGACAGGGCGGCGAAGCGAGCGGCGTCGTGAAGCCACGCCTGCTCGCGCGCACAAAAGGCGGCCATGGCTTCCATGCGCGAGGGATCACGCCGCGCCGCCTCCCAGGCCGAGTCGAGGGCTCGTTGCGCGCGGTGGTGCGCGCGGTCGCGGTCGGCCTCGCGGGATGCTGTCGACACCGAAGGGGGGGCGGCTGAACTTGGCGTGGCGGTGCGGTCGAGGCCGAGGACGTCGTAGATGTCCTCGGGGGTGAGCAGGTCCGTCGCGAGGGAGAAAGAGCAGGTGGCGCTGTACGGGGAGTGATCGTCAAGCCGGCGAGTTGGACCGAGGGGAAGCAATTGCCAGGTCGAGGCGCCCGCCTGCGCGAGCAGGTCGATGAACCGCCGCGCGTCTTGGCCGAGACCGCCGCAGGGGTGCGCGCCCGGCAGGGACGTGACGGGGAGCAAAACCCCCGCGGTGCGACGAGAAAAATCCACGGTCAGCGTCGCGGTCGGGTGTGGTGGAGCATGGGGGGGTTAGGGGATGAGCACGGCTGCGCCGTAGGCCGGGATGTTGACGGTGAGGTCGCCGCCGGCGGAGACCGTCGCGTCGATCCCGGAGAGCGCGTCGTTGAGCACCGCGCCCGCGTTGAGCCCGAGCGCGATGACAGGGACATCGACGGCCAGCGGCGCGGCGGTGCGGTTGAGCCCCACGATCGCGAGCGACGCGGCGTCGATGGTGCGGGCGAACACCAACGCGTCGTCCGTGCCACCGAGGGAGACATAGCCGCCTCGGCGCAATGCGGGCACCTCTTGTCGGAGGCTGCCCACGGTGCGCACGAAGTCGAGCGTCTCGCTCTGCCACGCGTTGAGCGACGCCTCGCCCATCATCATGAGCCGGTTGTTGGGATCGACGCCGCCGTGTTGGCCGTACTCGTCGCCGTAGTAGAGCAGGGGGGCGCCTGGGAGCGTGAGGAGCCACGCCATCGCGACCCGCATGCGCTCATAGGGCGCGGCGTCCGAGGGCTCGGTGGCGATTTGATCCCACTGGTTGAACGGCACCCCGCGGCCGTGCTCGGCGTCCTGTCCGCGATAGTCGGCGAGCGAGGTGAAGCGGGCGGTGTCGTGACTGCCGATATACGGGGTCATGATGGCGTCGTCTGGCCACCGAGCGAGGCCATGCGTGGTCCAATAGTCCGCGTGCTGCAGGCTGCGGTCGCCGTAGGCGAAGGTGCTGTAGGCGGCGGCGTGGTAGAGCACAAAATCGAATTGTCCGTCGAGTCCGTAGGGCCCGAGATACCTGGCGATCGTGCCGTAGTTCTCGTCGTTGCACGGGTCGGCGCAGTCGCTCCATCCCATGGCAGTCTCCCCCATGAGGAAATACTTGGTGCCCGCGTGCTCGAAGGTCTCGCGCACCTCGGCGGCGAGGTTTCGCACCGCGGCCTCTTCCACGTGCTTGACCGCGTCGACCCGGAGACCGTCGAGGTTAAACTCATCGAGCCACCAGATGGCGTCGTCCACCATCGCCTTGTTGGCCGCGGGCACCGAGTGGTCCACGTCGGGGAGGTAGGGGGTGAACTGACAGATCAGGGCGTCGGCGGTCCAGTCGCAGCCGTCTGTGCCGCACACGCACCCCGTGCGAAACCACTCCGGGTGTGCGCTCATATATTCGTGGTCCTCGTGGACGTGGTTGATGACGTAGTCTTGGAGCACGCGGATCCCATGGGCGTGGGCTTCGGCCACCATGGCGCGCAGGGCCGCCGCTCCACCGAGCCGTTCATCGACCTCGCGGGCGCGCGTGGGCCAATAGCCGTGGTACCCCGTCACTTGGTGAATATTGTCGGCGGCGAGGTAGGCCCCCGTCGGGTTCGTCTGGAAGGGGGTGAGCCAGATGGCGCGGACGCCGAGGGCGTCGAGGGAGCCGTCGGCGATCGCCTGCCGCAGCCCCTCCAGGTCTCCGCCTTGAAAGTCACCACGCGGGTCGGAGGCGGCGATGGGGAGCGGGTTGTTGGCCGAGTCCCCGTCGCGAAACCGGTCGGTCATGACCATGTACACCAACGCGTCGCGCCAATCGAAGGGCTCCGCCTCGATCCAAAACACCAGGCGCTGGGGCTCGGAGATGGTCTCGTCGTTCGCGGCGGCGACAAGGTCAAGAGTGTACTTGCCGTCGGCGAGTCCTCCCAGTTGAACCGTGATGTCACCGTTCTCAGCGAGAGTCCACTCCTCCGTGCTCAGGGCTCGGCTCTCGAGTTCGCTGCGCAAGGTGGCGGTGTAGCCGGCGGCGTCGGGGCCTGGAGCGGAGACGGGGTCGGCGTAGCGAACCGAGGCGGTGAATTGGCCGTCCCCTGCGGCAGGACGGCTGGCCTGCGAGGTCTCCACGAGGAGCTGTGGGGTGCGGCAGTCGTACACCTTGACCGCGGAGTTCTCGACGCCGCCGACGTATTTTCGGCGGGCTTGGGTCGGGTCCAAGATCCAGGCCGGCTCCCCCTCGCCTTGGACGACGAGCTTGTACGCGAGCAGCCCTGGGGGGACCGCGACGGTGGCGGTCCAGGTGGAGCCATCCACGGTCATGGGCGTCGCGGTGCCGAGATCGAAGCTGTGCCACTCGCCGGCGACGACCACTGAGGCGGCGGGCGTCGAACTCGAGTAGGTGAAGGTCACCTCGCATAAGGTCGCGCCGCCGGCGTCGTCGCCCTCGTCGCTGTCCGTGCTTGAGTCCTCGTCAAACCGATCGACTTCACAGCCGGCAGGAGCGCCAGTGAGCGCCGCGAGGAGCCCGAGATGAAGCGCCGCGGGGCGTCGACGGGATCGAGAGGCGGGCGGTCGTCGACGTCGACCGCGGAGCATGCCTGCGAGGGCGAACACGAGCCAAGCATACGCGCTCGGTCGTGGCGACGCGAGGTGACATCCGCAGCCGTCGCCGCCGTCGCCGCTCGCGCCCTCCGTGTCGCCCGTCGTCGCCTCGTCGCCGGTGCTGGCGTCGTCGCCGCCGAGTCCAGACTCGTCATAATAGGCGCCACACGCCGGATCTTGAAACATCCCCCCGCGATGGGCGAGGGTCAAGCCGAGCGCGCCTGCGCCGAATCCCAGCATGGGCGTGTTGAACTTGTAGGTGCCGTCGGTCTCGTCAAAGGTCTCCGCCACCATCAGGTAGTTTTCGTAGGCCTGCGCGACGATCCAATCGGTGATGGCGTCGCCGCGCGCGGGATCGCCGGAGGCCCGCGCGGCCATGGCACCTCGCAGATCGGTGATCACCCACTCGGCGCTGTCGTAGTCGCTGCCCCACGGGCTGATGTCCGCCACGCCGGGGTGGTCCGTCCGGTCGTCGTTGCGCGACCACCCCACGCCGCTCGCTTGGACGCCGAGGTTTGTGTCCATTCCAGCCAGCGTCGCCGCGGCGATTTGTCCCTCGGGATCGAACAGGCCCATGGCGAAGGCGTCGAGGACCGCCGCGTCCCAATAGCCTTCTCCGACATCGAGCTCTTCTTTGTTGGAGGCGAGGGCGAAGTTGTCATCGAGGAGGTGGGTGACCATCGCCTCGCGCAGCGCCAGGGCGGTGTCGCGGTATGTGTCGGCGCGGGCGCTCTCACCGAGACGCTCTGCCATCACCGCTGCGTCGCACAGGCCCCGCACGGCGGTGAGGTTGGTGTAGGTCCAGTGCCGCTCGCGCCCGTTCCAGTGGCTCTCCCAGATAGAGGAGTCCTTGCGGATGAGCCCCGTCGCGGGGTCGATGAGCGCGACGAGGACGTCGGCGATTTTGGTAGAGATCATCTCCCAATTCTCGGCGGAGATGGAGGTGTCACCGGTGAGGGTCTCGTAGCCACCCAGCGCCCACAAGAACAGGCCAAATCCATCGAACTCGAGGTTGGGCCCGAACGCGTTAAAGTCTGTCTCTTCGACGCCAAATCCGTAGTAGCGCACCAGGCTGATCTGATAGTCGGGGAGGTCGTAGCCCTCAAGCTCGTTCCAGTCCTTGAATCGTCCGGCCTCCGCGTTGAGATAGAACCGGAGGGCGTCCTTGGCCCGGTCCTCCATGCCGTACAGGGCCATGGCCACCGCCGCGTACGCGCCGTCGCGAATCCACGCGTAGGTCCAGTTGCCTGGGGGGAGGCTCGCGAGCACGCCCCCAAATCCGTTGTGGCTGACTGTGGCGGGGAGCCCCGTCGTGTCGAAGCGGGAGCGACGCTCGACCCCTTCTTGATCGAGCCACTCCCTCAAGAACGCGGACTGCTCTCGCACCTGGCCCATCCGGAGCATGGACGCCGACTGTCGGAGCACCGTCTCTTCGAAGCTGTTGATCCCCGCCGGCAGCATCACCTCGTTGGTCTGAAATGCCGCCCACAGCGCCACCTCGTCCGCGAGGAGCGTCGCCGCGTCTCGGCCTGCGACGTAACTCTCGAGGGCGTCGATGGCGACTTGGGAGGTCGTTGGATCCCCGTGGTGAACGACGGCCACTCCGACGGTCTGTGATTCCCCCGGCGCGAGGTCTCCCAGTGAAAATTGGAAGGCACCGACTGCGCCATCGACCGCGCCAGGCGAGGGGAGATTGTCGGGGAGGTCGACCGCTCCTCCGCCCGCGACGATCCCATAGGGGTCGGCTTGGGGCGCGGCGCCGTGGTGGGCGACCGGAGCGAGCGCTTGGACCACCACGGTTCCCGCGAACCCGACCTCCACGAATTGACCGGAGGCGGCGTCGAAGCTGAGGGTCTCTGCGTTCTCGCCGATGTCGTCGTACAGGTTCCAGGGGGACTGGGGACGACCGGTCCCGAGGTGAAGGTTGTGCAAGGAGAACGCTTCGACCCCGGGGACCACGCTCGCGCCCGTGTTGCGCACCTCCATCACCATCACGAATCCTGCGTGGGGGAGGTCTTGGGGCGTGAAGTAGGCCTGGCGCAGTTCGAGCGATCCCACCTGTTGCACCATGGTGATGATGCCGGTGCCGCCTTCAGACTCGGCGTCCCAACTTCGATATCCGCTCGCGTCTTCATCCACGGGGATCTCGGTGAGCCAGCGTTGGCCGTCTTGGTCGCGCAGCCCGAAGTAGGCGTCGTACAAGAGGTCGCGCGTGTAGACGGCGGCGAAGTCACCGCCGTTCCACACCTCGTCCCCCTCGGCGTCGAGGACCGGCTCTTCCACGGCGTACAGGTGCTCGCGAAAGTGGGTGGCGCGACGCGCGAACCCGGGGGAGGACTCGGCGAGGTCCACCAGGATGGCTCCGTGTCCATTCGAGGCGGGAAGCTGGTAGCGCGTGCGCTCTGGGGCCACCTGGGCGCGCCCGTCGGTCGGCCATGCGGTGCAGATGCACGCGCAAATGAGCCATGGCCCCACGAGGGATCTGCGGCGCATCTTCATCACAACCCAGCCCTGCATCGCCGACGAGGGTACCAAAGCCCGAAAGGCGCCGCCAGCGCGCTTGGGGGCGTTATTTGCCTGAGGGCTTTACCGGGGACGCGGGCTCGTAGTTGAAATCGAGGAGCCGGTCGTCGAGATCAATCTTGAGTTCCAGTCGCTGTCGACTGAGCTCCACAACCTCGCGCCCGAGGGCGTTACCTTCGTTGGTGAACTCCTCCAGACGTTTATTGAGCCGCCGCCGCAGGTTGGTGGCCTTGGGGTCTTTTTTGATGGCTTCGAGGTTCGCGCGGGTTTCTCTCGCGCGGCTGTCCAGCTCCGCTTGCTGCTTTTTGAGCCCTCGCACCTTGGTGTCGATGAGTCCGATGGCCTGACGCGCCTCCAAGATAGGGGTGATTCGCTTCTTGAGCGCGTCGTCGATGTCGCTCACTTCGAGGAGGGTGTTCAGCAGCTTGGGAGAGGGCTTGTCCCAGACGGACAGCTTGGATGTGGAGGGCGTCCGCTCCACAATTTTTAGTTCGGCGCGGTCGCCACCCTTCGCGACCGTGACAGGGACGAGGTAGCCACCGTCGACGTCCTCGGTCCCTTCGGGGCGCCGCTCAAGCTCGTGTGCTCGCGAGGCGCGGCCGTGACGGATGAGCACCTTGAGGTCCTGCGCGGTCTTCTCCTTGAGTCGCACCTTCCACGTGGTGGTGTGCTTATGAAACGTCTCCACCTCCAACACGCCCCGCACGATTTTGAGCAGCCGCATTTTTCCGCCTGAGGCGGCGCTCGTTGAGGTGACGCCCACGCTCGGCTCCACGGAGAACGGGATGGTGACGCTCTCGCCGGCGCCGACGGTTTTGGACAAGCCCTCACCCACGAAGCTCCCCGATTCGTACACGCTGATCGGCCCGGATTCGAGGACGTAGTCGGTGGCGTTGGTGAAGCGGACCACGCGGTAGGGGTTGCGCTCAAATCCGGGGCCCGCGCCGCCGGGTTTGTACATGAGCACCTGCTCCGCCGAGATGTCTTGGTTGATCATGGCCACCATCGTCGAGGCGCCATCGGGCACGGTCACAGGGCTGCCCACGGTGACCTGGGTGAGCCCGCTGATCTCCCGGGCGCGCGTCTGGGCGAGGGTGCTCTGGCGCAGCGACTCGTAGTTGAGGTTGGGTGCGGCTGGCGTCGCCGCGGCCGGCTCGTTTTCCATGATGTCGAACGCGGTCCCGGACCGGTTTTCGCGCGCGACCGCGTAGCCGCCCCCACCTCCAAAAGGATCCACCATGTCGTCGAGGTCACGGCTCGCTCGCTTGGATTTTTTCGCGGACTTGCTCCCGCGACCACCACCGCCGCGACCGCTCCCCGCGATGCCCATGCCGCTGCCCGAGGCCTCCATCATCGGGGCCTCCTCTTTCGCTTCTGCGTAGGATGTCTCGCCCATGGCGACCGCTGCCTGCCGCGGGGTTCCGCGCGCGGTGAGGTCCGCGCGTCCCACTGTGCGTGGGGTCTTGAGGTCGTAGCGAAAGGCGATGGGGCTGCCGGAGGTGAGCGAGAGCTCCACGTCGTTCCAGTCTTCGCCGCTGACGTTGTCCACCACGGCCCAGCCTTGGAGCAGGGCGCGGCCTTCGTCGGCCAGCACGACGCGGTAGGTGGGCTTCCACATGGGGGCCTCAACCACGTAGCTGAGCATGAGGTCGTGGCTGCGCGCGTCGTCGAGGTGAATCTGCACCTCCACCTGCTCGAACATCCCCTCGCCAGCGGCGGCGTCCAGGGTGCGGTGAAGCTGCATGGCGAGGTCGCCGTCCTTGATGGTGAAGCCGCGCAGCTGGCTGATTCGCACCACGTGCATGCGGGGTCCCGCCATCAAGGTGAGCTTGTGATCGCGGGTCTGCTCCAGCCCGCCACCGCCATGGCGGCTGGGGTTGTCTCCGCCGGAGGAGCCCGGCTCGTTCGTGACCTCCTCCACCATCACGATCCGGCCACCGATGCGCTGACCTCCGTTGGTGTGTGCCACGATCTCGGTACCCGCCATGGCGCTGAGCACGTTGGGGAGGTTGCCGTAGCCGGGCCGCAAGGTGGCGAGGGCGGCGCGGGACCACGAGGCGGGGTCGAGCGGCATGGAGACGCTGACCACCTTGCCCTCGCGATCGACCACGGTGAGGCTCTTGAGCAGATCGTCGACTTGGTCCTTGCGGACCTTGATGGACAAGGTGTCCCCGCTGACGTTGCCGCTGCGCTCAAAGTAGCCGATGCCGTTGCGGTAGAGCACCACGGCGTCGAGGTCGAGGGCCCCTTGGACGGGAGACATGCGAAAGGAACCCGCGCATCCAGAGCACAGGGTCAAGAGGAGGAGTAGGGGACGGATTCGCATATCGATGGCCATGGTAACGCTCGCAACGAGGCGCCGTCACGTCGGGTCTTGCGGCGGCGCGTCGCGAGGTCATGACGCAGACATTTGGGCGTTTATTTCAACCCGCAGGTCCTGGATGCAAACCCACCCTGAGGTGCCCTTGAAGCACAACAAGCCGTCGTCGGGGAGCCCGTGAAGATCGCGGGGATCGCCGCCCTTTGACAGCACGAAGGGGCCCACGACGCTGGCTCCCTGCAGGGAGAACCACTGTTTTCGGTGCCCCTGGGCGACCACGGCGTCCACCACGGACCGCAAGGCGGCTCGATAGGCGGCCCGCTCCTCGTCGTCCCAGGCGTTGTCTCCATTGGCGTCCCAAAACCGCAGGAGGTTCGTCTCTCGCGCGCAGACGTCCCGCGCTTCGATCTCCCGATGGACCTCGGCGGAGATGTGCTCGACCCGGGCGGCGTGGGCGTCGAGACCGAGGGCCTTGAGGCGGTCGCTCTCTTTTTGGAGCCGGCTGAGGATGTAGCTCTCGCGCCATCGAGAGGGCATCAGCCCGAGCTTGATCAGGAGCCAGGGCGTGGCCAGGCTGGTCCCGGGGATCGGGAGGGCCGCGTTGGCTGTGGCGAGGGCGGAGGCGGGGACGACCCGAAAAATGTCGAGCAGCTGGGCCTTGACCTCGTCGCGCTCGTGGGGGGTGACCGAAGCGCGGTCGCGGATGGCGCGGGCGATGATCTTCGCGGCGCGGGCGCTCTCGCCGACCTCACCGAGGGCGTGGACGAATTGGGTGCGCGCCGCGTCGAGCGCTCGCCGATGCCAGCGCTGCGCTTGGGCGGTCGGCTCGTGCATGCGGGCGAGTTCCGCGGACAACTCGTGGAGGCCTCGCGCATCTGTGCCTTGCCGCTCCACCGTCTGGGCGACATCTTCGAGATCGTCCTCGGCGCTCACGGGCACAGGATACCGCAAATGGCGCCTGCGGAGGCGGGGAGAGCGTGGCATGTGCCCCCTTGGACCACGCGACGTGGGTAGTTTATTCCCATGACCGAGCCGCGAACCTCCAAAAGTCACCCGCTGCGTATTGATGAGGTGCAGGTCCCAGGCCCGGGTCGACTCGGGATGACCTTCGCACCGGGCAAAGTGCAACCAGACGCCCGTTCTGGGGCATGGGCGCGGAATCTGGAGGATGATTTGCGCGCGCTGGTGGAGGGGTTCGGCGCCACCGTACTCGTCACCGCGCTCGAGTCGCATGAGCTCGAGGACCTGCAGGTCTCGCAACTTCCCGAGCGTGCGATCGCGCATGGCATGACCTCCGTGTGGGTTTCCATCCCCGACGGGGGAGTGACCCCGAAGGATGAAGAACTGTGGCGCCTGGTGTGTCGCATCCGCACCGCGGTGCGGAGCGGGGAGCACGTGGTCGTCCATTGCAAGGGAGGTCTGGGTCGCACGGGGATGATCGTGGCGTGCGTCCTGACGACCTTCGGTGTGGATCCCCATGGGGCCATGGTGGCGGTTCGGCGCGCCCGTGAGGGGGCCATTGAGCACGGCGCGCAAGAGCGGAAGGTGGAGGCGGCCGCCTCGTGGTGGCGGGCGAGTCGCGTGTCGAGAGTGCGCGGCAGCCTCGTCGGGGGCGCTCTTGGAGACGCGCTCGGCGCCCCCATCGAGTTCGACAGCCTCGACGGGATCCGCCGGCGCTCGGGGGCAGGGGGGCTCCGATTCATGGCCCGGGCCTATGGACGCGTGGGGGCCATCACCGACGACACCCAGATGACGTTGTTTACGGCGGAGGGGCTGCTACGTGCGGCGGCCAAGGAGCACCGTGATGGGTCGTGGTCGCCGCTACCGTCGGTGGAGCGGGCGTACCTGCGCTGGCTGTGGACCCAAGGCGAGGAGGCGCGCGAGGACCAAGAATGGATCCATTCGGGGTGGCTGTTTCGACAGGGGTTCTTGCACCATCGCCGTGCGCCGGGGAATACATGCCTCTCGGCCTTGGAGCATCGCGCGTCGCTTGGCCCAACCGAGTCGCGCATGCTCGACGCGGTCCTCAACGACAGCAAGGGATGCGGAGGGGTCATGCGGGTCGCGCCGATCGGGCTCCTGGGTCGCGAACCCTACGCGCTCGGTTGCGCCGCCGCTGGCTTGACGCACGGACACCCCGCGGGGACTCACTCGGCGGGGGTGTTCGCCGAGGTCCTCGCGGAGCTTCTTGAAGGCGCCACCATGGAGGCCGCGGTGTCCTTGGTGTGGGCGCGTCGTCGCGCCGAGGTGCACGCCGACGTCCGTGACGCGGTGGATCGTGCGCTCTCCATGGCGGCGAGTGACACGCCGCCTACCGCGACGCAGGTGGAGGCGCTCGGGGCCGGATGGGTGGCGGAGGAGTCGCTGGCCATCGCCATCTACTGCGCGTTGGTAGCGGAGGACGCGGAGGAGGGGCTCATTCTCGCGGTGAATCACTCCGGCGACAGCGACAGCACGGGCAGCCTCACGGGGAATCTGCTCGGCGCCGCGTGGGGGTATCGCGCCTTGCCCTCCACATGGATCGCGCAGCTCGAAGGCGCCTTCGTCATCGACAACCTCGCCCAAGATCTGGCCGGCCTACGGGTGGACGGTGAGGTCGACGAGGCCCGCTATCCACCGACGTAGCATGGCGATCGGCTGGTCCCTTACAGCGCCCGAGCGGGAGCGTGCTCGTTGGATCGGTGCCGGTGCTCCCGTGGATTCGCGCGTCCGAGCGCAGGGGTGTCCGAGGACACATCTCCCCAAAATCGAGCCTTTGCGCGCGGTGAGAGGAGATGGGAAGATCGAGGCTGTGGGCCAGGCTTCCAGCGGACCTGAAGAGGACGTGACCTCGATTGCACCGACGTCGCCGCACCGCGTGCGCCGAGGGGTCACGGCGTTACTCCGGGTGGCGCTGCGCATCTTCTACCGCGCGGTGGATGTGAGCGGCGTCGATCGTCTGCCTCGGGATCGCCCTTACCTCCTCGTGCTCAACCATCCCAACGGCTTGGTAGATCCGGGGCTGGTGCTGGTCATGTCGGACAAGCCGATCTCGTTTTTGGCCAAGTCCACCATCTTCGACATGCCCGTGCTCGGCTGGCTCGCGCGGACGCTGCGGGCGATCCCCGTCCATCGGCGACAGGATACCGCCGCCGATCCATCTCAAAACGCTCAGACCTTCGAGGTCGCCCGTGGCGTGCTCGGTGACGGCGGCGTGATCGCGCTCTTCCCCGAGGGGATTTCTCATGATGAACGGCGGGTGCTGCCGCTCAAGACCGGCGCCGCACGGATCGCGCTGGGCGCGTTGACGCCCGCCCCGCGCCGCGACGGTGACGCGGGGTCGGTCTTTCCTCGGGGGCTCGCCATCGTCCCCGCGGCCCTTTTTTATTCGGACAAGACCGTGTTTCGAAGTGAGGTCGCGCTTGTGTTTGGGGCACCCATCGATGTGCCCGCGCCGGTCATGGATGAAGACGGAGCGCCGGCGCGCGCTCAGGTGAAGGCGCTGACGGACACGATGGAGGCCGCGCTCGGGCAGCTCGTGGGCGGCGGGAGGGCGTCCGCAGCCTCCGAGTTCGCCGACGCGGTGGAGGCGGTATTCTCGGATCCCGACGCCCCAGAGATCCGCTTCGATCTGCACAAGCGCGCCCAGCTTGGGTTCGAGTATTGGCTCGTGCACGCGCCGGACGTGGCGTGGGAGGCGCGGCGCCAAGTGGAGCAGCTGCTCGCCTCTTCGTCGGCCCTCGGCGTGACGCCGACGCACCTGCGCTACGGGGTGCCGACGCTCCGCGCGGCCTCGATCCGGGTGACCAAGCTGTTCGCGTACGCACCGTTCGCGGCGTGCGGCTGGTGCGTCCATGTCGTCCCGTATCGTTCGGTCGCTTGGATGGGTCGCCGACTCAAGCTGCGGGACGACGGTGAGGACTTGGTGTCGACGGTGAAGGTGCTCGCGGCGCTGCTGTTTTTTCCGCTCACATGGGTGGCGCTTGCGGCGCTGCACGCGGCGTTTTTCGGCCCGTGGGCAGGACTGTTCGCGTTGGCGAGCGCGCCCCTGCTCGGCTACGCTGCCTTGCGATTCTTGGAGCTTGTGGCAGACACAGCGGGGCACACGGCCGTTCTGTGGACCGCGCTGTTTCGGCGGCGCCGGCTCGAGCGACTGCGCAGCATGCAAGAGCGACTCGGCGAGACGCTCTTGGCGTGGGAGTCCGAAATCGGGTCTTCGACACAAAATCCATCGCCCGCCGCCTCGACAAAGGCGTGATGATCGGGCGTCGACCCAGAACCCCACAGCGCGGGACCGGCGAAGATTTCGTGTCGCCTGGCTTTGTCGCTATGGTGGTGCGATGACTGGGATTACGCCAAGACGTCGACAACTGAATCAGCGCGGGTTAGGTCCGGCCTACCGGTTCGGAATCGCTGGTCTGTGTTTGGGGTGGTGGTTGTCGCCGTCGATGGCGTCGGCCGAGCCGCCGCGCGAGCCGACCGAGGAGCCCGCGGGCGACGGACCCGCGGTCGAGGAGGCACCGGCGCCCAAGATCACGGAGTCGAAGGAGGGGGCGTCGTCGCAGGATTCGCCCTCGGAGGACGCGCCCAAGGAAGGAGCCCGCCGGGTGGAGGTTCGGGTAGAGGTGAAAGACGGGGTGGAGTATGTGCTGCGCAGGGAGTGGTACGAGGAGGACACCGAGTCGGGCGCCGTGGCAGATTCGTTCGATCGACTCCCGGAAGATGTGCGGCGGATGCTCCCGCCGGACCTGCAAGATCTCGAGTCGGCGGATGGCCAGCACGTGGTGATCATTCAGCGGGAGGAAGAGGTCGAAGAAGAGGAGGACGAGGACGAGGCGAAGATCACGGCGAACCTTAAGGATGGACTGAAGATCTCCGTCCCCGCGGGGGCACACGACCTCTGGTTTCACCCGGGCGTGGGCTACTGGATCATCGCCCAGAACGTCCAAGGCATGACCTTCGGCGCGGACGCCATCGACACCCGCACCCGCGTGCGACAACAGATTCGCGCGAACTTCGACATGGGCTGGGGCCCGCTGCGCACCTTCATGCAGGTGCAAGACGCACGGGCCTGGGGATTCGAGGCCTCGACCTCGTCCAACGACGCCAACCTCGACCTGCACCAAGGATTTGTTCAAGCGCGCGGCGAGAACGCGTCGGGATCCCTCGGCGGGAGCGTCACCCTCGGTCGTCAAGAGATTTGGGTGGGGACGCGGCGTCTGTTCGCGGAGCGGCCGTGGAACACCAACGGCCAGGCCTTCGACGCGCTGCGACTGAGGGGCCACGCGGGGAAATTTAGGGCGGACATGTGGGCGGCGATGCTCGCCAAGCCTGACAGTTTCTCCGTCGACGACGGCGTGACCGTGCAGCAGTATCAGACCCGCGGCGGGTACGTGGGCATGAGCGTGCTCGGATGGGATCCGTTGCCCGCCGTCTCCGTGGAGGCGATGACCGCGTGGATCGCCGAAGACAAATCAGAGGAGGACCTGCGGGGTCAGCGGCGGATCGCCTCTCCCGGGCTCCGGGTGTTCGGCACCCCGGTCAAGGGGCTCCGCTACGACGTGGAAGCCTATATGCAGTGGGGTCAACAGCCGGCGGCGAACCGCGATCATTTCGCGTGGGCGGCCGCAGGAACCGTCTCTTACACCCTCGACAAGGCGGTCAAACCGCGGTTCTTGCTCGGATACACCATCGCGAGCGGCGAGGCCTGCACCGGCGACCCGGCGCTCGG
>JAAZXR010000052.1 GCA_014240065.1 Myxococcales bacterium | reverse complement strand
AGAGTTCCGAGGGATCGGCGTACGCATCGAAGACGACGTGTGGGTCACGCCCGAGCGCGCTCAAGGAGATGGCGTGCCGAAGACTCGCCATCGCGGCGGCGTCTTTGACGAGCCGATCTTCGCCCATGATGACGTCGGCGTCGACGAGGTGGGTCGGGGAGATCGCCCCGCTCCGATCTCGTCGCGCGACCTCGCGGCTCGCCTGGAGGAGCTGCGCATGGAGCCCGCGATCGCGTTGCAGCGGGAGGTGAACCTCTCGCACCCCGTCGAGCAGCTCGCGGAGGATGGCGCCCAACGCGGACAGCGGGTGCACCTCCTCGACCTGCGTGAGCGCTTTGGCGCCCTCGGGGCCCGGGCGACGGCCACTCCAGACCTCCGCGGCGCGATCTTTCTCCCGCACGAAGAGCGTGGAGGTCGGTGACGCTCCGCCTCGGATGAGCAGGACAGACCCAGGCTCCGCGAGCCCCGTGAGGTAGAAAAAATTCGAGTCCGGGCGAAACCGATGTTCGGTGTCATTCGAGCGAGTGTGGAGCGTCCCCCCCGACAGCGCGAGGACGGCGTCGGAGGGGAGGCGGGCGCCGACCCGGGCGCGTCGCTCGGCGTAGTCGCTCGCGAGGGTTCGCGGAGGCTTCATGCGAAGAAGGTAGCATTTGTCGGGGTCGCCAACCGGCGGCGATCCGGTCGCATGGAGGGGTGGAATCGAAGGTGCGAGTCCCGCGCCGGCTGACCATTCGTGTTCGTGGAATGGGCAGGTGCGCACGGTCTTTCGCCCCAGGCTGAGCGCTCCCAACCCTCGCCAAATGAACTTCAGCCTCGGTTCGCGGGCTGAGCGGTCCCGACGTGCCGATCGTCCACAACTGAAGCACATTTGAGCGCTTGCCATCACCACGGGTCTGGTCGAATCTCTGCTTCACATGACCCCGCGAGACCTCAGCTCCCGGCGTATTCACGAAGTTCAACAGGCGCTCGCCAACTACGAGCCGCACCTGGAGGGGACGGATGTAGAGCTCCTCGGATCGATCTGCAAGTCCATCCTCGCGTCGATCGATGTTCGCGATCTCAAGGACGTCTCGACGCGTCGGCTGGTCGAACAGTTCGAGTACGTGCTGGAGGCGATCCATGTCCGCAAATCTGGGACCATCGTGGCCCGTGTTCGGGAGGAGGGCGAGCTTTTGATCATCGAGAGTTGTCTCGATGATCAGCCGTTCTTGGTGAGCGCGTTGCGGGCGCTGTGTAACCGCGAAGGCTTGGAGGTGCGGTCGTCGATCAACGCCGTCGCCAGACTCCGGAGGAACGCGCGCGGAGAGTTGCTTTCGTTCGGCGCGGGGACCTCGGAGTCCCTCGTGCGGCTCGAGGTGCGCGCCAAACATCCCAAAGACCCGGCGGAGATCGAGGATCACGTGCGACGACGCCTGGCCGGCGCGCAGGCGATGGTGCAGGACTTCGAGTCGATGCAGCGACATCTGTTCGCCTCCGCCGATAATTATCTCGCCGCGGCTGGGCGCGCCGACGACGTCCTCTCTCCCCGATTGAGAGAGACGGAGGCGCTCTTGCGATGGCTCTGTGAGGAGAACTTCGTGATCTTCTCTGTCGAGGAGTTCGCGCCGGACGGGGCCCGGCCGCTGACGCTCGGCACGACGAGGGTCACGCCGCAGCGGCGGCAGGGGGCCGCGGTCAACGAGCGCATGGACTCGACAGAGCGGTTCGTGCGGTATGAACGGAGCGCGGAAGAGTCACCGATCCATCGCGCGGGCAAGCCCGGGCAGTTCATGATTCGTCACGTGGATCGCCAAGGTGAGTCCAAGGGGGTCCTCGTGATCGACGGCCTGTTCACCTACAAGGCGCTGCACACACCCCCCGAGGAGATTCCATACCTGCGGGTGCTGCTCCGCGACCTCCTCGCCGATCGGCAAGTCCGCGGAGACAGTCATCGCGGGAAGAACCTCGCGAACGCCTTCAACTCGCTCCCCATCGAATACCTGCTCACAGAAGAGCCCGAACATATCTGGGAGCTCACCGATCGTGTGCTTCGGGCGGAGGAGGAGGGGGGATCGGATGTCGAGCTGCGGATCTCGGATGAGGGGCGGTCCGCGTTTTTGTTCCTCACGCTCCCCCGCGAGCACTTCTCAGAATCGCTCCGTCTGCAGGTCCAAGAGTTGGTCTTGCGGAGGCTCGGCGCGAGCTACGCTGATTTCGGCGTCTACATTGATCGCTACGAGAACGCCATCGTCCACTTCTATGTCACCGGGACAAAGAAACTCCCGGTCGTTAATTTGGAGCTGCTGCGCGAGGAGGTGCGCAGCCTCGCGAAGGGGTGGAAAGAGCGACTCGCAGAGGCGCTCGGAGAGCTTGATCAGCCGATCGAGGTCGGTAGGATGCTCGAGCTTTACGAGGAGGCCTTCACGGAGGAGCACCGCCGGCGGGTCGATGTTGAGCGGCTCGCGCGAGACATCTCGTGCCTTGAGAACCTTCGCTCGGGGCAGCGACTGGACTGCGACCTGTTCATCTCCACGACGGGAGAGCACCCTGGAAGCTTGAACCTCCGGGTGTTCAGCCGAGAGAATATTCAGCTCAGCGACGCGCTCCCGGTCATCGTTAACTTCGGCTTCAACGTCGCCGACTCCTACACGAGAGATGTCCGGATTTTGCACCTCCCGGTCATCGACATGGACAACTTTCGGTTGGACGTCCGCCGTGACCGCCACCGCAAGGTGATCGGCCGCCGCGAAGAGATCAACCGCGCGTTGCGCTTGGTCTACGACGGGCTCGTGGGAGATGACTCGCTCAATCGCCTCGTGGTCGACACGACGATGTCGGCGCGGGACGTAGAGATTCTGCGGGCCTACGTGGCCTACCTGCATCAGCTGAAGTCTCCTTTCACCATGGTCCTCATCCGGCAGGTGCTCGTGGAGAATCCGTCGGTGGCGCAGGCGCTCGTCGCGTCCCTGTCGTCACGATTTGAGCCGAGCGGCGCCGTCGTGAAACCAGAGGTGGCGGAGCAGACGCTCGCCCTCGAGCTTCGCTCGGTCACGGATTACACCGCGGACAGGGTGTTGCAGGCGTGCGCGGAGGTGGTCCGCGCGACAGTTCGCACCAACGCCTTCGTCGTAGATCTGAGCGCCCGTGAGCCACTCTCGTTTAAGATCGACGGCACAAGGATGAGCCTCGGTCCATCTCCGAAACCCTATCGTGAAATATGGGTGTATCACGCAGACTTTGAGGGCGTACATCTGCGCGGCGGCAAGGTCGCTCGTGGGGGGCTGCGGTTCTCGGATCGGCCGGACGATTTTCGCACCGAGATCCACGGACTGATGGCGACGCAGCGGGTGAAGAACGTGCTGATCGTCCCGATGGGTGCGAAGGGCGGCTTCGTGCTGAGAAACCCGCCGGCGGGTCGCGTAGAGCTCCGCGAGGCTGGAGATCACTACTACGGCATGTTCATCAAGGCGCTGCTCTCGGTGACCGACAACGTCGTGGAGGGGGAGGTTAAGTCCCCCATGGGAATCCGTCATTCGGAGGGAGACGACCCTTACCTCGTGGTGGCGGCGGACAAGGGCACCGCGCATCTCTCCGACACCGCGAACGCCATCAGCATGGCGCGCACGTTTTGGCTCGACGACGCCTTCGCGTCCGGCGGATCGAACGGCTACGATCACAAGGCGACCGGGATCACCGCGCGCGGGGCTTGGGAGACTGCGAAGCGCTGCTTCCGCGAGATCGGCATCGATCCAGAGACCGATGAGATCACGGCCATCGGCGTCGGCGACATGAGCGGTGACGTGTTTGGTAACGGGCTCATGCGGTCGAAGACGATCCGCCTGAAGGCCGCGTTCAATCATATCCACATCTTCATCGACCCCGCGCCTGATCCCGCCCTGTCCTTCGCTGAGCGGGGGCGCCTGTTCGAGCTGCCCGGATCGACCTGGGAAGACTACTCGCGCGAGGTGCTGTCCGCTGGCGGCGGGGTCTACGCCCGAAAGTCCAAGGAGGTGCCGCTCTCTGAGGCGGCGTGCGGCTTGCTCGGGTTCCCGGTGGGTGCGACGCCGAGCGGCGATGAGGTCATCCGCGCCATCATGCGCCTCGAGGTTCATCTGTTCTGGATGGGGGGCATCGGCACCTACGTGAAGTCGTCTCAAGAGTCCAACGCGGACGTGGGAGACAAGGCCAATGATTCGGTGCGCATCGACGCGAAAGAGCTCTCCTGCAGGATCTTCGCGGAGGGTGCGAACCTCTCCATCACGGACAAGGGCAGGGTGCAGTTCGCCAAGCGAGGGGGCGGCGGATACACCGCGTTCTTGGACAACTCAGGGGGCGTCGACACCTCTGATCATGAGGTGAACACAAAGATCCTCTACGCGCCGCTCCTGCAGTCACAGGAGGTGGCGCGAGAGCACCGCAACGAGGTGTTGCGGAGCGTCGAACAGGAGATGTGCGAGCGTGTGCTGGAGAACAACCGCTCCCAAAGTCGCATGGTGAGCTACGACGTCCGCCGGAGCCGCATGGATCCGTGGCGATTTGTGCGGGCCCTCGATCGACTGTCGCAGGCGGTGCCGTTCGATCCGTCGATGTTCGCCATGCCCGATGAAGAGGAGCTCATGGCCCGCTATCGCAAGGGGCGGGGCGTGTTCAAGTGCGAAGCAGCCGTGCTCTGTTCCCACGCGAAGATGCTCTCGTATCGCACGCTCTTGGAGTCGGCGCCGTTGCCTGTGGACGTGGAGACCGAATTGGTTCGCGACTACTTCCCGCCGAGCGTGGTCGAGGACGTGGGGGACGCGGCGATCTCCAATCACCTCCTCGCGCGCGAGATCGCGACGACGATGCTGGTGAACCGAGTGGTGGACAGCTGCGGGGCGACCTTCCTCGGGGAGGTCTCCGCGGCGACAGGCGCGGGGGAGCGAGAGGTGGCGGTCGCCTACTATCACGCGGCGGCGCTTGGGGACGTGTTCGCGCTGCAGTCCGAGCTGTATCGGCTTGAGAGCAAGTACAACCAAGAGGCGGTGTACGCGGCGATGGAGAGCATCGCGAGCGCCATGGAACGCGCGGTGCACCAGCTCCTCTACGCACCAAGTGGGAGCAGCTTTGAAGCGCTCGCCTCCAAGACCACAGAGCTCCTCGATCTCGCGCCGTCTGTGCTGAGCGCGAAGCAACGAGAGAACCGCGGTGAGCGTGTGAAGGAGTTCGTGCTCGCGGGGCTCCCAGAGGCGGTGGCGGAGAAGATCGAGCGGCTGTTCTTTCTGGGGCAGGTGATCGAGAACGTACACCTGTCTCTACGGACGGGCATCGACGTTGAGCGGCTGCTGCGCCTGGAGCTTGAGGTGTCCGGCAGGCTCGGGGTGACGCGACTGCGGACGGTCTTGAGCGCGGTCCAGTTCGAGAGCCCCGCCGACGGACCTGCCTCCGAGGCGCTCCTCCGGCAGCTCGACTTTCACGTGTCCAAATTGACGCAGCTTTGTGCCAGCCAAGACATCGACACGGTGTGGGCGGCCTTCGGGCTCGAGGAGTTGTCCCGCAAGCTGCACCACGTGATCGAGCGCGGAGAGGTCTCGCTGGGGAGTATCGTGCTGGTGGACAGCTACCTGCGGCGCGTATTGCCCGCGCAGCAGCGTGAAGCGAACACCTGAGCGGCGCGGGTGGTCATCCGAGGTCCGCGCCCGCTCCATATCGCGATTCGAGGACGCGCCACAGCAGGTCGTGCTCCGCTTCAAGGACCCGCGCGGCAAGCTCTGAGGCGGTGTCATCTGCGGCGACTGACACGGGGCGGAACGCGAGCGCCTCGCCCTCGTCGTAGTGTTCATCGACCAGGTGAACCGTGGGCCCGGTCTGGGAGACTCCGGAGGCGATGACGGCCTCGTGGACGCGCATGCCGTACATGCCAGGCCCACCGAATCGAGGGAGCGGCGCCGGGTGAATGTTGACAATCCGACCCGCGAAGGCCCGCACCACGCGCGGGTCGAGGAGCTTCATATACCCCGCGAGCACGACCACGGACGCGGCGGCGGCCCGGAGGGCGGCGACGAGCGCCTCGCCGGGGTCGTCGTGGGTTTTGGCGCTGATATGCGCGGTCGGCACGCCTCGCGCTCGCGCGAGGGTGAGGGCCGCGGCCGTCGAGTTATTTGAAATGACGAGGGCTATCGGGAGGGAGAGGTCACCCCGGTCGCGGGCTGCGAACAGCGCGGTGAGGTTGCTGCCGCGGCCCGAGGCGAACACGGCGATGGAGGGTGTGGAAGCCACGTCTGAAGTCTATACTCTCCGCGATGACTCACGACGAGGAAATGGGCCGAATACGTTCGACCACGGTGGTCTGTGTTCGAAGGGACGGCCGCGTAGCGTTGGGGGCGGACGGTCAGGTGTCCATGGGTCCGACGATCATGAAGGGGTCCGCGACGAAGGTCCGAACGCTCGCGAAGGGACGCGTGCTGGCGGGATTCGCGGGTTCAGCGGCAGACGGCCTCACCCTGTGTGAACTTCTTGAGGCCAAGCTAGAGGCGGTCGGTGGCAACTTCACGCGCGCGTGTGTCGAGCTCGCGAAGGATTGGCGCCAAGACCGGCGCCTGCGCAGACTCGAGGCGCTCATGGTCGTCGCAGACGCGGAGCGCTCCTTGTTGATCTCCGGAACCGGCGACGTGATCGAAGCGGACGACGGTGTGTTGGCCATCGGTTCGGGGGGGAACTTCGCGCTCGCCGCGGGCCGCTCGCTGATGCGTCATACGCAGATGACCGCGGTCGAGCTGGTCCGCGAGAGCCTGTCGATCGCGGGCGAGATCTGCGTCTACACCAACGACCGTCACACGGTCCTTGAGCTCCACGCGGGAGCGAGCAAGTGAGCGTCGCGAACTCCGAGATGACCCCGCGTCAGGTCGTGGAGGCGCTCGACCGTTTCATTGTCGGTCAACATTTGGCGAAGCGAGCCGTGGCCATCGCGATGCGTAATCGCTGGCGACGGCAGCATGTGACGGGCGGCATTCGAGATGAAATCTCGCCCAAGAATATCATCATGATCGGACCCACCGGGGTCGGGAAGACGGAGATCGCGAGGCGGCTCGCGCGGCTGTGCAAGGCGCCCTTCGTGAAGGTGGAGGTGTCCAAGTTCACGGAGGTTGGATACGTGGGGCGCGACGTGGACTCCGTCGTTCGAGATTTGGTGGAGGCCTCCGTCCAGATCGTTCGCTCCGAGTTTGAGCGTGACGTCCGTGAGGAGGCCGGCCAGCGCGCGGAAGAGCGGATATTGGATCTGCTGCTCCCTCCGACGGAGTCGGGTGGCGCGTCGTATACGGACAGGCCTGACGCCGCGGCGGTGCCTGGCAACGAGGCGAGCCGCAACCGGCTCCGCGAGCTGCTCCACGGGGGAAAGCTCGAAGATCGGCAGGTGGAGATAGAGATCTCAGAGGAGGGTCCATCCCTCGGCTTCGACCTGGTCCCCGGCGCCCCGATGGGCCCGCAGCTCGGCGATCAAATTAAGAACCTCCTCGGGCCGCTGGGGCGAAAGCCCAAGCGGCGGCAGGTGACCGTGGCCGAGGCGCGCACGCTGTTGACGAATGAGGAGGCCGCGAACCTCGTCGACAACGACGCGATCAATCGCGAGGCCATTCGGCGCGCCGAGGAGCTCGGGATGGTGTTCTTGGATGAGATCGACAAGATCTGCGCGCGCGCGGAACAGCGCGGGGCGGACATCTCCCGCGAGGGGGTCCAGCGGGATCTCTTGCCGCTGGTGGAGGGCAGCACTGTGACCACCAAGTATGGTCCTGTGCGCACCGACCACGTGCTCTTCGTGGCGGCGGGGGCGTTTCATCTCGCGCAGGTCTCTGACCTCATCCCCGAGCTTCAAGGGCGCTTCCCGATCCGCGTGGCGCTCGACAGCTTGACGCGTGACGATTTCGTGCGGGTGCTCAAGGAGACCGAGAATTCGCTGCTCCGGCAGTATCAGGCGCTGCTGGAGACGGAGAAAGTGCGGATCGAGTTCGAAGACGACGCCGTGGAGGCGATCGCGGAGGTGGCCTCCGAGGCGAACGCGCTGCTCGAGAATATCGGGGCGCGGCGCCTGCACACCGTCCTCGAGCGGGTCCTCGAAGAGCTGTCGTTCGAGGCGTCGGAGATCGGCGAGCGCACCATCAAGATCACCGCCCAGTACGTCCGCGACAGGGTCGGAGAGCTCCTCGACAGCCAAGACCTGTCGCGCCACATCCTCTAGGTCGCGGCCCCGAGCGACCAGGCGGTCGACGCGACGCGACGCTCGCGGGGCGCGACAGAGGCAGACGACAAAAAAAAGGACCGAGCAACGCTCGGTCCTTTTTGATGGCTGAGTCGTTGACTACACGGGGATCTGGCAACCGCCGACGTTCGCGAAGTTGGGGTCCGTCTCTTCGAACAGCGGCACGCACTGTTGACCGGCTCCCTGACACGCGAAGGTGGAGTCGCTGGTGTCGCAGTACTCGGTGCAGCAAAGGTCGAACGCACAGTCGGTGCCGTAGGTGGCAGCGTCGGTGCAGAGGTGACCCTCGGCGCAGCAGTTGGCGCACTCACATTGCTCGCCCGAGATGCCCTCAGCGGCAGGCGGGAAGCAGATGAAGCCTCCGAGCGTGTCACCCTCGTACGCGGCGACGCAGACCTGCCCGGGAGGACACTCGCCGGCGTTGAGCGGATTACAGCTCGGGAGACAGAGGTTGAGAACACCGCTGTTGAGCTGCTTGCAGTCGTGGCCGGTCTGCGGGCAGGTGTTGGACTCTGGCGTTCCGACGCAGAACTCGACGCAGGTGCCTTCACCGGTGTCTTGATCGAAGTCGTAGCACATGCCGGTGCCGTCACAGGTGTCGGCTCCGTCCACGCCCTCCATGGTGGTGCAGGTGGATCCCGGCGCCTCGGTGCCGGCGGGCACACAGACGTTGGCGTCCCACGCGCCCTCGCCTGGGGTGCTCGCGATGGCGGTGCATTTCTCGCCGTCCGGACAGTCTTGTGCCCAGAAGTCACACATCACGATCGGCTCGGGCACATCCATGCAACCGAGGAACGACGCGCACGGGTCGTCGCCGTCGCCGTCGCCGTCGCCGGAGGTGGCGGAGGTGGTGACCGTGTCGCCGCCGGTGTCGTCGTCGCCGTCACCGTCGCCGTCGCCGGCGGAGTTGGTGGCGGTCGCGGGACCGGAGGTGGTGTCGGCTGCGTCAGAATCTTTGCCGCAGGCGGAGAAAATAAGTGTGCCCATCGCGAGCATCGAAATAATGGTTTTGCTGTTCATGTTCGTTCCTCGTTGTATCCAGTGT
This sequence comes from Myxococcales bacterium, assembly GCA_014240065.1. Lineage (GTDB taxonomy): Bacteria > Myxococcota_A > Polyangia > Nannocystales > Nannocystaceae > JAAZXR01. The sequence goes on along the minus strand of JAAZXR010000052.1, from coordinate 21,180 downwards.
GGTTAGGTGACCTCTGGGTCATCAGTTTCCCTACATGTAGAGGCTCCTGACCTCAGTGGGAGAGCTCGAGCGCTCGCCGCAGACTCTGGCACAACTATAACTCCATATGCAAGTTCAAAAGTAGTGTTCCTGACCCTGCCAAAAGTAATTTTTCGAGCAAAAAGGTGCCTGATAGCCTCTATTAGTAGTAATTAAAAGGGGATGGAAGGTAACGAAAACAAAGTGACGGCGCTCAAACGCAGACTGCGTAATACGCGCACGTGATCGAAGGCGATGTGGAGTCGCGACACGCACACGAACGCCAGACCAGTTCGGGCCGGAGTTCTTGCCACGGCTCATCGCGCCCGCACAAGCGGCCCGAAACCGTCCGCGGACGGGCTGTTTGCGGGGAACGACCAAGGAAAAGTCGGCGCGTCGCTTGCATTGGGTACCGGACATGCCTCAAGCGACTCCTTGTCCCGCGTGCGGACTTCCCTTCTCTGATGCGTGGATACCTCTCTCAAATTCCACGGAGTCTGTTCCAGATCTCCCCTCGTTTCTCTGCCCACGCTGCTCTATGGGGCGTGTTGGCCTCGCGCCCGAGCTAGATGTTCGCGAGGGCTACGCCGCGCGCGCCGTACACGGCGAGAGTGACTACAGCGGCGTGGAGTCGCCGAGCAACGGTTCTTTTTTGACGTTGCCGAGCCACGCAGCGTCAGTGCTGCGACGGCGGTACGCCGATCTTGTCCTGGCGATGGATGTTAAAACGGGACAGGTAGAGCGGCTGCTCCATGTGGGATCGGGCGAGGGCGGGCTGCTCGCGCTGGTGAACAGCCAGCTCGAGGTGGAGGCCGTGGGGATGGAGCCGATGCTCGCCTGGGCGGAGGTCGCCAACGACCAAGGCCACGTGACCCTTGATATCGTCCCGGAACTCTCCGACGGCGGCGAGCGATACGATGTTGTCTGCGAGCACCATCTGATCAACCGCTTGCCTGAACCCCGTCGCCACCTGCGCTTCCTTCGACGTCTCTTGACTGACGACGGCGTGCTCGTGCTCGAGGTCCCAAATCTTCTGCACGCCCCTCGACCGCTGGCGGGGGGCTATCTGTCTCCTCTTCGGCCGCATCTGTTCACGGCCCGCAGCCTCCGAACCATGTGCGAGCGCGCTGGATTTCGCGTGATGCACTTGGAGGAGGGGACCGAGCTGCGCGCAATTTGTCGACCATTAAGGGCGACCGAGAGCCGGTCACGAGAGCTGCCGGTGGGCGCGGGGTCCGAGGCGGTCTTCCACGCCGTGCGTTGCAATGACATGCGGATTCGACTCAAGCGGGTGATGGCGGACAAGGGGCCGACTCCCGAGGTGCTGCGTGTCGCGATCCGGGCCTACGATCTGTGTACCTGGGCACCTGGGAGGGCGGACTTGGCCATTGAAATCGCCGCTTCGCTTGAGTGCGTGGGCCGCTGGGACGAGGCTGCCTCCTGGCTGAGACGCTCGCTCCTCGATCGCAAGGATCCCGACGTCGCGTGCATGGCCATACGGTGCGAAGCGGTCGCGAAGGCGACGCGCAGCTCCCAACAGGGCGCGAGTGAGCTGCTCGGGCCAGATCTCGGCGAGCGCGTCGCGAACGTGGCCCGCGCCCGAATGCAGGTGAACTAGGCGTCACACCCGGGCGCCCTCACAACCTCACCGACCCCGGGCGGGCCTCGCGATCGCGAGCTCAAATTCAAAGTTTGCGATGGGATCGGCGACGGCGGTGGTCGCGTACCACCGGAACACGCCACCGTTGGCGGTCTCGTTCATTCGATCGAAGAACAAAAACCCGCGCATCGTGGTCCCCGGGAGGAGCACGCCCCAGGGGAGCGCCGCCTCGCTTAAGTCGCGCGTCGCCGCGCCCGCGCGGTACCGGGGGTCGAGCCCCGCCGCATATTGCGAAGACACCCGCACCGAATCTTGGCCGGGTTGTGCGACCGTGAAGCTGTGCCCCATGTCGTTGAGGGGATAGCGGAAGCCGCGTCGATCTGTCAGCTCAAAATCACCTGGGGCGAGGCGCACCGGGAGGTCGCCCATATTCGAGATCAGGACGTGCACCAGGGTGTAGCCAGCGTCGACGCCCTCGGCTCCGTCCCACACGCCGGTCGTCATGACCACGGTCACCCCGGAGGTGGAGTCGGCTGCTTGGAGTCGATGGCTGCCGTCCGGCGCCACCAGCTCGCCGCGGCTCGTGCACGAGGCTGCCCACGCGAACAGGAGACAAGCGGTCGAAATTCGGGCGAGCCGGCGCATGGCCCAAGGATAGCAGGCGCGGGCTTGCGACGCTCACCTAGGGCGCCGCGGCGCCGAGAGCCCGGCGTCGTCCAAGACCCGACTCACGGCGGCTTGCCCCAGGTACCCCTCGCGCAAGACCGGATCTTTGAGGCTCTCGAGCCGGCGCATGACCGCTCGGCCGGCCTCTCCAAGGAGACGCTCCCCTTCGTCTACGCGGCCGGCGCGCGTCAGGAGCACGCCGAGGTGATGAATGGCCAACACCCCATCGACAGGCGCCGCGCCGGCGCGCACGAGGATGGTCGCCTCCCGCGCGAGCATGATCGCCTCGTTGTGGTGCCCGTCACGCTCCCGGATCGCCGCGAGCACTTGGAGGGCACGACAGGCCGCAGATCGGAGCGGCCTGCCTCGGCGACTCGCGCGCTGGTAGACTTTTTTCGCGAGCGCTTCAGCCTCAAAAAATCGCTCGGAGGCACCTCGATGGAGGATGATTTTTGCGCGACGGTTGTTCGCTCGCAGCTCGCTTCGAACGTCGTCAAGTTCATGAGCGACCTTCGCCGCTTCGCTCAGGATCGCCTCGGCGCCCTCGAGATCGTGGAGTTCTCCCACGACTTCGCCGAGGTGGATGACCGCGTCGTTGAGCAGCCCCGCGTGTCCAGAGACCTCGTGGAGCTCAAGGGCCTTCCGCAGGTAGCGCTCGGAGCGTCGATACAGCCCGATCGCAGCGAAAGTGATCCCGAGGTTGGCGAGCTTGATCCCCGTGGTCGCGCGGTCGCCAAGATCCCTGTCGATCGCGATGGATGCGCGGAAAAAGTCGACGGCGGCTTGGTAGTCGGTGCTTCGTCCAGCGACGCCACCGAGGCTGTTGAGGGCCTCGGCTTCGAGTCGAGGGCTGCGCGCGTCGCGTGCGAGGTCGAGCATGGATTCGAAGGCTCGGCGAGCCATGGGGAGGCGTCCCCGCGCCGCGTGAATTTTTCCAATGCAGGCGATGAGGCGACAGCGCTGCGGGGCGTCGAGGGCGTGCGCCTCGCAGATGGTGAGTCCATCGCGCGCGCGGTCGCGTGCGTAGGCGAGCTCTCCCTCCGAGAACGACAGCTCCGATTGCAGCTCGCGGAGCGCCGCGAGGTAGCGGGCGGGCGCCTCGAGCAGATCGATGCGCTCCTCGATCCGCGGGGCCAGCATGGCGGCTCGCGAGGTGCGGCCACACTCCAGATAAAACCGGAGGAGACGGATCGCGGCGCGAACCTCGAGCGCGGGCGTTTCGAGGCGCTCCGCGATGGAGATCAGCTCGCGGATGTCCGCGCCTTGCGGGCGTCGACGTCCCCACGCCCGGAGGACTCGCTCCCGCTCGAGGAGGGCGTCGAAGCGCCGGGGATCGTGGGGGGTCATCCCCCCGAGCGCGAGGGTGAGATAGTAGTGGGCTTCGACGTTCCCCGCCATTCGCAGGGCGTGGCTGGCGGCGCGCAGCGCGGGCTCGACGGCCTCGATGTGGCTGCCCGCGGCGATGAGGTGGTCGGCGATCGCCCCGTCATCCCGGCCGGCCAGGTAGTCCGCTCGGTGAAGTTTAAGCTCGGCGGCTCGACGATGAAGCTCCCGTGACCGGAGGTCTTGAAGTCGGGACTTACAGATCTCGTGAAAACTGATGGTAGAGAAGATGAAGCTCGGCGTAGACGAGGTGTCGTCGCGCTCGATAAATCCGTGGTCCAGCGCGTCCTCGAGCGCCGGGAGTACGTCTCGCTCCATCAAGATCTCTGCTTCTTCGAGTCGAAACGCGCGACCCAAAATCGCACCGCCTACGAGGACGTCTCTGTGCGCCGGGTCAAGCTCATCGACGCGATTCATGAGCGCCTGCTCAATGCTCGGGGGGAGCTTAAGCGGCGCGTCTGGCTCCTGCACGCTCAACTTCCGGCCGCTGTCACTCCAGGCGACGACGCCGCGATTGAGCAGCGTCGCCAGCATCTCTTCGATGAAGAGGGGGTGGCCTCCGGTGGAGGCGAGGATCGACTCGGCGAGCGCGCGCGCCTCCTCTCGATCCTCGAATCGACGGAGGATGAAGTCCCTCCGCGCGCGCTCATCGAACTCGCTCAATTGCAGCGCCTGAATGTCGGAGTCTCGTGTGAGCTGCTGGACGCGGGGTCCAGGTCGGCCGGAGACCAAGCCGAAGATCGGGAACTCGGCCTGCTGGAACGACCACCACTTCAGGACCTCCAGCGATTCTTGATCGACGAACTCGAGGTTCTCGACGACGACGAGGGCGGGTCTCCTCCGCGCCACCGAGCGGATGAGGCGTCGAATCAGCCGCGCGGAGAGGTCACGGAAGGTCTCTGGGGGCACCGCGAGCTCCTCCGGGATGGACAGTCCGAGGGCGCCGCCCAACACCTGCACGAGGGGCCCCGCGTCCACGACCCCGTAGTCGGTGAGTTTTTGGACGACTTCTTTCGGCCGCGTTTTGTCATCGATCATCAAGAATCGATGCAGCATGGACCAGAAGGCGCCAAACGGCTCATTGCGGGCGTTCCAGCGGCCCACGGCTCGGAACACCGCGCAGCTACCGCGGGGGAGCGAGTTCACGAAGTACTCGATCAGCGTGCGCTTCCCGAGCCCCGCTTGACCTTCGATCACGAGTGAGCGGGCGTTCCCAGAGCGCACCGTCTCTCGAAATGCATCGTTGAGAATTTTTAGCTCGAGCTCGCGCCCGAAGAAGGGCGACGCGCCGCCGGGCGTGGAGGCGGACTCGCCGCCCGAGGACCGGCGAGGACCGAGCACGGGGGCCAACTGTTGCAGCTCCACCCCCCACGCCTCCCCAGCGGCGGACTCGAAGTCTGGTGTCGAGGGGAGGTCGGCTTCACCGATCCGCCACGCGTCTGAGAGGCGTTCGATAGCGGCGCCCGCCACGATGACGTGGTTGTCAAGGAATCGGTGGGCGCACTGCGCCATCGCGGTGACGAGCGCGTCCGACAACATCACCCGCGGAGCCTCGTGGGGGTGTCGCACGATGCGGGCGTAGGTCTCCAGGACGACCGTGCCGATGGCGACGCCGGGGGCCGCGTCTCCGATGACCTCGCGGAGCGTCCGACCGACGCGCAGCGCGCGGTCGGTGTCCTCGGCGGACGGGAGGACCGTCCCAAAGATCAGCACCAGTCCGTCTCGGTCGCAGCGGTGGAGGAGGGCCTCACGCTTGAAGGCGATGTCCTCGACGAGGGTGAGGAAGGGGCTCAGGTCCGCGGACGGATCCTGGGGCTGAAGCGACGCCGACAACACCGCGACACGCCTCGGCGGAGAGGGGGCCTCGGGGTTGCGCCACACGCTGTCTTCACCCTCCAAGAACGCCCTCGTCGCCTCGCTCGCGACGTCGTCGAAGGCGTTGCGAGGTGGCGCGGTCGTATGAAACTTGCTCAAGAAGCGCTGGAGGTACTCGTCGTCGACGATGGGGTCAGAGCGATGGAGGAACGCGGCGAGGTCTGCTTGGATCTCGCGCGCGGTCTGGTAGCGGGCGTCGGGGTCGCGCGCGAGCGCGCGATCTACGATGGCGGCGAGCTCGTCCGGGAGCTCTGGTGCGCGCGACAATATCGGCGGGATCGGGACGTTGCGGACCTTCTCCAGGGCCGCGAGGCGATCTTTCATTCGATGAAGGAGGGTGCCGGTCAAGAGCTCGTAGAGCACGACCCCGAGCGAGAAAATATCAGAGCGCGCGTCGACGCCTCGCCCCAGGGCTTGCTCTGGCGACATGTAGGCGATCTTCCCCTTGATCGAGGCCTCCTCGTCCGCGGGGTTGAGGGTGGGGCTCCCGGGATTGCGCGCCCGCGCGATGCCAAAGTCGAGGACTTTGACTTGGCCTTCGAACGAGAGCATCACGTTGTGAGGGCTGACGTCACGATGCACGATGTGGAGCGGGTTGCCAAAGTCATCGACCTTGCGGTGCGCGTAGGCGAGCCCCGAGGCGATCTGGTGGCCGACAAAGGCGGTGACAACGTCGGAGAACGCGCCGCCGCTCTCTCGCACCGCGTGGAAGAGCTTCATGAGGTCGATGCCCTCGATAAGCTCCATCGCCAGATAGAACACGCCGTCCACTTGCCCGAAGTCGAAGACCTGCACGATGTTGGCGTGGTTGAGGCTGAGGGCGATCTTCGCCTCTTCGACGAACATCCTGGTGAACTCACGGCGGTTCGCGTACTCGGGTCGAATGCGCTTGATGACGACCCATTTGGAGAGGCCCTCGGCGACCTCAACGCTCGCCTTGTACACCTCAGCCATACCCCCCTCTCCCACGACGGCGGTCAATTCATAACGGCCAAACCGTCGCGGGAGATGCTCGATCATTGGGATTCTTCGGAGATCGGTGAGAGGCGAACGATGCGCAGGTTATCAAAGTTGACAGCGCTGTCCCATCCTCCAAATGCGAAGTGCTCGTGGCCGTCTCCCGTGAGCGGGTCGCCGTCTCGCATCCTCAAGTGAACCGCGCCGTCGACCATCCAAACGATGTTAGCGCCGCGGCGTGAGATGGCCATCCGGTAGCGCTTGTCGGGGACAACGCGGCGGTCTGTGCGGGTGATTCGCTCGGGGTCGTGCTCGTCGAGTCTCGCGAGCACGCTCCGAGAGTTGTTCCAACCGCCGAAGACGAACACGTATCCCGTCGGCTTGTAGTTGGCCGTGGTCGCGTAGCTCTGTCCGTCGCCCGCCAACTCAAATTTGATGTCGCCCTCGTCTCTCGATGTCCACGCGTCGAATTCAATCGAGACGTCAGTCGGCAGGTTGACCTCGAGCCACAGCGGGTGATTTTTCAGCCCCTCGACCTGCAGATGTCCGTCTTGGAGCGACGCCCCAGGGCCGCTCGGGCGCCATCGGCGAGAGAGCTGGTCGCCAGAGAAGTCATCCTCATAAATCAACCTCGGAGTCTCGGCGCTCGTGGAGTAGGTGCGGGGCCGCTCGGTGCACGCCGCGCCGCTCAGCCCGGACAAAACCAGCGCCGCCGCGCGCCTCCTTCTTCTTGACCAGCGCATCACGTCACCAACGCCTCCGCGATGGGTCGACATCCAACAGCCGCAACAGCCGGTCCCTCCAGCGCGAGGGGACCGAGCCCGGCACCACCGCGGCGGGATCGAGCTCTGTTGCGATTCGATCGAAGGAGCCGGGGAGGGGCGCCGGGGCGAGGGCGAGCTCGAGGAGAACGACCCCGGCCGCGAAACGGTCACTCTCAGGCGTCGCGACCGCCGAAGGGTCGCGGCGCAGCTCGGGGGCCAGATAGCGCAGCGTCCCCGCTCGCTGCGCGGTGGCGCTCCGGGTCTGCGTGATCGCGAGCCCGAAGTCTGCGAGCGCGATCGGGAGCGACGCGTTGGCGTCACGGAGGAGAATATTCGCGGGTTTGACGTCGCGGTGCACCGCGCCGATTTCGTGTACCGCGCGAAGGGCCGCTGCGAGCTGAGGATAGAGCGTCTCCAGCGCGCCTGGGCCGACCAGCCCGCGACGCAGCGCGAGCCGAAGGGAGCCGCCTCGACACAGCTCCATCGCGACGAAGCGGTGCCGCGGTTGCGTGTCGTACAGGGCGACTACATAGGGAGAGCGCACGCGGCTCAGCGTGCGCGCTTCGTCAAAGAAACGCTGGTCCAAGATCCGACTTGCGACGCCGTCACGTCGCGCGCGGTCGTTGAGGAGGCGCTTGATCGCGACATCTCGCCCCACCCGTCGGTCCCGCGCCTGGAAGACGACGGCGTGCCTCCCTCTCCCGAGCGGTCGCCCCAGGTCGTAGCGGTCGGTGCCGAGGCCCATCTCATTCTCAAGCGCTTCGACGCCTTCGAGCATCGACAACCCCACGCGCCGCCCGATCTCAAGGTCTCCCGCGGCACCGAGAGAGCGGTTGCACCGCGACCAGCCGCTCATGGCGCGTCGGTTTTCGACGTCGGTGGCGAGCACCGCCTCGTAGTGTCGAATCGCGTCGAGGGCGTCGCCGCGGGCCTCGACCTGCTCGCCGAGCAACAGATGCGCAGAGACGAAGGGGCCATTTTTCTCCAATTGCTTGTCAGCGACCTCGTCGAGCATCAAGGTGGCCTCGGCCAAGGCGATCCCGAGGGAGGGCGCGAGACCGTCATTGAGCTCGCGGCACAACAGCAAGGCCACCTCCGCGCTTGGGCGCCGCAAGAGCGCGTCGGCCATGGCCGTCACCGCTCCCCGGAGGTAGCCCTCAAGGCTCAGCGTGGCGACGAGGGCGGCGAGTTCTTGTACGGGTCGTTGCTGAGCGAGCGCAGATTCCAGCGCCGCGAGCGGTGCGTACTCTCTGGGGCTGGTCGCGCCCACCGAGAACTCGCCGATGACCTGGTCGAGGATGGGCGCCAGGTTCGGCTGTTTGTCCGGGCTCGCGCCGAGCGCCCAGCTGCGGTCGGTCACCCGAGAACCTCGACTTCGGCGTCGCCGTCTTCCGCGCGCAGTCGGAGCCGGTCGCCGCGCAGCAGCTGGATGGCCGAGGGGGGCGCGAGCGCCTGCCCATGGAGTTCGAGCGATCGCAGGCTGTGCCCCAGGAAATGAACGAACGGGGCCTCGAATTTCAGAGAGAAGGTCGGGAATTCATCCACTGGATGAAACGCGACGTCGCTCCGCGTGAGGATGAATCGGCGGGCGCGCTCGCGCACCTCTAGGTGAGCCGAGGTCGTCGATCCCCGGGGAATCAGCGTCATGCACTCGCCCATCCCGAGCGACAACTCGGCGGCGAGCTTGATCGACTCGGGGTGCCCGGCCTGGACCGGGGCTCCGTCGAGGAAGGTGCCTGCGCGGGATCCCAGGTCGGTGATGGTGAAGGCGGCGTCGGCGGCGGCGGGCCGCGAGATCCGCAGGTGCTGCCGCGAAAGGCCGGGTCCGGACACCTGGATGTGGGCGTCTGGCGCCCGCCCGACGATGATCGAGCCCCGAAGGAAGATGGTCAGCGGGATCGGGGGGGTGTTGGGCAGCGTGACGCGGAGGGTGAGCCGCTCGGGATGCGTAATCCGGGACTCAAGTTCTGCGAGGTGGCGCTGGAAGTCGTGCGCGCGCGCGTCCTTTGCGGAGAGTCGATAGGCTTCGCTCGTCATGCGCTGCAGGAGGTCGCGCGCGAGCAGCCGACGTCCGTCTCGGAGCAACGACGCCACCTGGTTGGCGACGTCATCCGCGTACTCGCGGTGACTCCGCCGACGCTCAAGGATGGTGAGGAGGACTTCAAGGCGGCCGATGGCGCCAGCCGATTCGTAGGCGGCCGCGGCCTGCTCCAGCAGGTCGAGCTCTTCGTAGACTTGACCTGCGCGCTCTGCCTCCTGCGCGCTCTCGAGGGCCTGCGCCGCCTCGAACAGAAAACCACGTCGCCGCGCACCCGGCGGTGTCCCCGTCGCTGCGACCAGCAGCGCCTTCGCCAACGAGGCGTGCAGCTGCCGCCCCTGCGCGGTGTCGCCGCCGATTCGGCTCGCCCCCTCGCGCAAGACCTTAAGTCGGTCGCGCAGCGCGGTCGCCTCGTCGGCGGCTTCGAGTCGAAGTGAGGCGGCTTGTCCCTCCTCTCCGAGCTCCTCGAACACTCGCGCGGCGAGGGTGTGCTCACCGCGCTGCTCAAGTTCCATTGCGCTCTTGAGGGCGCGTCGCCGCGACAGTCGTGAAGGAGAGTCCTTCTTCGCGGGGCGCTCGTGGTCATCTCCGGCCACCAGTCAGAATGTAGCAGCGTACGGCGACCCATGTGACGCGAACGCCCCCCGGCCTGCTACACTTCCGCCGAAATGGCCCAATCCCTCCTCGAGCCCGTCGCTGCCGGCCAGACCCGGTTTCGCCTCCACGGCCTCTTCGTGGACGCGCGAGGGGTCGCGGTGGGTCGCGAGATCCTCGTGATCTTTGAGACCATCGATCGGTTGGTGGGATTTTTGGGAGCCTACAGCGAAGAGATGAGTCTCGACGAGCTGTTTTTGAGCATGACGCTCGAGACGGGTCGCAGAGAGGGTGGGGGGCGCGCGTTCTTGTTGCGCTGCCAAGGCGGGGACAGCTACGCCATCGAACGAATCCGCCGGCTCGCGAGCGTGGTGCAGTCCACCACCTACACAGGCGCAGGATCAATCTTCGTCCTCCCGCGAGATCGCAAGACGCCGTTCGGCTTCGATCTCACGAATCCAGCAGAGACGGTGGGTTCGGTGGGTCCCGATGACGTCGTCGCGGTGTCGGAGACCTACGCGACGCAGCTGCAAGTGATCGATCGGCTCGATCCCATCGAGCTCGTGCAGCGACTGTCGATGCGCCAGCATCCGATCCCTGGAGGGAAGATCGGCAACGACCCAGAGCTGTGCGGACTTCGGGAGATGGCGTTGGTGCTGGTTTCTCCTGGGTTGGCTTCGCGGCTCACCGGGTGGCTGTGGCGCCGCCAGGTCCAGATGGCAGGGATTCGTCTCTCGCTCCGTGAGGGGGAGGCTGGCAGCTTGCTGCTGAGGTTGCGGGATCCGCCCGGCAGGATTTTGGAAATCCTCGACGGCATCCCTGGTGTTGAACTCTTCGTCCCCGTCTCGCCGCGCGCGGCAGTGGAGGTGGGGTGGCGACATCCGATCCATCTGGCGTCCGCGAACGCGTGCCTGCCGGGAGACGAGATGTACTTGTTCCGAGGGCGGGCAGATCGAGTGGAGCGCATCCCAGGATCGCCGAAGTTCGTCGACGGGAGCTATCTCGTCGAGCACGAACTCTCTACGCGACCGCCCGACGACGAAGAGGCGCGGCTCCTCTCGCCGGAGATCTCCACGGTGTCATTGTCCCTGCGCGCGACCACCCTCGCGCGGGAGCCGAGCGGTGTCCTCATCGACTGGGAGCACGCCTCGCTGGTCGGGGGGCTGCTGTATCTGCTCCCACCGAGCGTCCTCAGCAACTGTGAATTCGTGGCGCTCACGGAGGGGATCTTGGTGCTCTCCGAGCGCGGGGCGGGCGGGCGAATCGGCGCGTCGGCGATGATCCCGCTCGGTCGCAGGATGGTGGAGGCCGCGCCCGGAGTGCTGGTGCCAGACGGGTATGAACTTTGGCCGAGAGTTCGCCCCCAACTGGTGCGCGAGCTGCTCGGGCTGGAGACCGAGGAGATGGCCGTGTACCCCAGCGAACAGGTCGAGTGCGCCATTCGTATCGGCGCATCGATGCGCGTGCCGCTCGACGCCCACGCCGTGCGGGTCTCGTCGCCTGCCGACGCGAGGTTCGCCTCTCAATCGGCGGAGTTCACGGCGGCGGCAGCGCATCAAATTGAAGACGCGCCGACGATCTCCAACGAGCGCGTCGGACGGTTTGCGCTCTGGCGATATCGGGGGGAGGGGTAGGCGAGTGGGGGCATCCCTCAACGGATTCCTCGACGACTTCGTCCTCCCGCTGCTCGGGGGATCGAGGTCGACGGTGCGGCTCAAGAGCCCGCTCTCGTACGCGGACCTGGCGAACTTTCAGGATGACGCCGGGTCGCTGACGCGTGATGACGTTCAATACGCGCGCGTGCGGTGCGGGCGCCGCCGCGTAGAGCGTCCGTTGCTGCCTGACATCGACACCTTCGAATTGGTGTTTTGGATGGGGCTGCACAACCTGTTGTTCTTCGATCATCCCCAGCTTGGTCAAGTGTGGGCGAGTGACGCGAAGTGGCGACTGGTCGAGGCCACGACCGCGTCATTCCTGGACCGCGCGCAGCCCGAATCACCGGCCCAAGTGGTCGCGCGAGACCTGGCGATGGAAGGCGTCATGCGCTTGGTCCGCGTGGATCAGATCGTGGAGACTCGCGAGGCGGAGGTCCGCTATTTCGGACAACCGGCGCCGCGCCGCATCGGCCTGTTTGACTCGGTGGCGTACTTGCAGCGTGAAGACACCGTCAACTGGATCGATTTTAGGCACTCGTCGCCGACGGGGCGGCTGCTGCATCGAGCGTTCCGAGCGAGCCCCCTCACCGCGCTCATCCACGCAGACCGGGCGAGAGGTCGCGCGTCCCTCCGGAACGTGGCGTCGCTGCTCGCCGAGCCTGCCTACGCGCGGGCCGTGGTCTACGCGTGGGCCGGATCCGAGGATTGGGACCTGATCGGTGCGGCGGTTTTGGAGCGCCTGCTTGAGGATCTCGGGCTGGGGATCGGGAGCGAGCATGGGCCACCGTCGTCGGTCGCGGCGTCCGCGGAGGAGCCGGAGGCGCCACCGTCGGTCACCGTGGCGGCGGGAGTGGACCAACTCGCCCTGGATTCTGAGGACACGGACCCTGCGCCGTTGGTCGCGGCCCTCATCCACCTTCACCTTCTCAAGGTGCTGGAGATGAAGACGCGCGCCGGTTTTGGCGCCCCCTCGTCGTCTCCCGCTTGGAAGCTGTTCTTCGGGCTCCCGCTCTTGCTGGAGACCCTGGCCCCGATCCTGGGGGATCCGGGGATTCAGGTCCTCGGCGCGGCCATGGAGGCTCGCTGGACAGAGTATCGCTCCTTCGTCCGTGGCATTATCAGCCGTGACGAGCTGCGCTGGCTGCGAGACACCTTCGCCCCGGCGCTCACCCAAGGCAATCGCTCATGACAAATCCACCTCCGCCACCCGCGACGCCCGCGCTCCCAGAACTCTCCACGAAGCTGCGCGCTGCCGCGCGGTCTCTCGAGCAGCAATTCCTTGGCAAGGAAGAGGCCATCCGATTGATGTTCATCGCGGCCATCGCGGGTGAGCACATGGTGATGGTGGGTCCGCCTGGGACGGCGAAGAGCGCGCTGGCGCGTTCGTTCGCCGCGCTCTTGGACGCCCGCTATTTCGACTATCTGTTGACGCGGTTCACGGAGCCCAACGAGATCTTTGGACCCGTCGACATTGAGGCGTTTCGCGGGGGCCAGTACCGACGGCGGATCGACGGCATGTTGCCGACGGCGGAGGTCGCGTTCCTCGACGAGATCTTCAAGGCCAACAGCGCGATCCTCAACAGCCTGCTCTCGGTGCTGAACTCCCGGAGGTTCATGCATGGGAGCGAGTCGCTCCGGGTCCCCCTGATCTCCCTCATCGCCGCGAGTAACGAGGTGCCGACCGACGACGGGCTCACCGCGTTGTTTGACCGCTTCGCGCTCCGCGTGAAGGTCGACTATCTCGACAGCTATCACTTCCGCGGGCTCTTGCAGCGGGGCGCCGCGCTGGAGGCGAACGCACTGGTCGATGACAGCGGTCAACCGCCGATGTTGAAGGCCGCGGATCTGACCAAGGCCCAGCCCGTGTTGCAGGCTGTCGTGACCCAGATGGACGAGGAGTTCCTCGCGGCCTACAAGAACCTCATCTTCCAGATTCGCTCCGAGGGCATCGGCGTGTCGGACCGTCGCGTGGTCAAGTTGCTCAAGCTGTTCGCCGCCTCCGCGATCTTCGACGGTCGGAGGAGCGTCAACGACTCTGACTTCTTCGTGCTCCGACATATCTGGAATTCGCCCGAGCAAGAGGAGATCTTGCAAGAGGTGGTGGGCCCGGTGATCGACCGTTGGTACGAGGAGCACCCAGAGTCGGGTCGCGTCGGGGCGACGCCGACACGCCTCGAAGATTTGCTTGAGGAGCTGAGGATTATCCGCGAGGCCCTGTCCAACAGCGAGGTGATGTCCGACATGCAGCTGTTCTCGCAGCTACGAAACCTTGGCGACATCAAGGCGGCGCTCCTGCGTATGAGCGGGAACGCCACAGCGACGAAGATGGTGGCCGAGATCGATCGGCTGCTTGAGACGATGTTTGGATCGAGTCGGTTCTCGTAGGGTGCAGCTCCGTGGGTACAGGTGACACAGATCTAGGGCGACCGAGCGTCCGCGACGAGGCCACACCGGCGGTGGAGCGCCAGTACGGGAGCTTGGCGATGTCGCAGGTCGACGGCGCGGGCAGCCTCGCGACGATGCGGGCCGTCAATTGGCACAACGTCCTCGTGGCCCTGGGGCTCGACGTGCCGTTCGTGATCACGCATGACATCGGCTGCTTGATCGCCGGAGTTGGGACGCCGAGTCTGGTCGTCACCGGGCTCGGGAATATCGCCGTCCTCGACGCGTGGAGGCTGCTGCTGAGCGAGTTTGGGCAGACCGACATCGTCCGAACCCACGGGGCCTGGAAGCATCGGGACGCGATGGTTGGGGTCGTCGTGGCGCGGGTACTCGGCAGCGTGATGCTGAGGGTGCCCGCGGTGCATCGCGGCGCGCGACCGCTCCCGCTCCCGACAGACGCGTTGGTCTACGGTCGCCTCGACGCGCGGGTGGCGTTCGGCCGCTACGAGCAGTCACCGGCCGTCGCCTGGATGGAGACCATGACACTCCATCGGCTCATCCCGCTGCTTGAGATCGAGCAGATCGACGTGGACACGCTGCGGCTGTTGAGCCTGTTTCGGCGCGGGGGTGAGGGCATCGGTGGTGAGGATTTCGCCGACCTGTACAACGTGATCGCGGACGTGGGGCTGGCGGACATCGTCGACTTCTCGCTCGAATTGGTCCCGTCCCTGCTCGAGGTGCGGCGAGACAGCGGGCAGCAGACCTTCGGCATCGACGGCTACGCCGCCATCGAGAGGGTGGGCCACCTCGACAGCCTCGTGCTGAGTCAGCTCGCCTACGACGAGGACGTGTTCTTAAGAAAACTCGTCGATCGCGAGTTGTTTTATTATACGCACGAGAAGCAGTTTGAGTCGGAGAACCGGGTGCACCACATCCTGATCGACGGTTCCGCGTCGATGCGGGGCGTTCGGGAGGTGTTCGCGCGCGGGCTCGGGCTCGCCTTGTGCAAGCGCTTGTCTGTGCTCGGAGAGGAGGTGCTCGTGCGCTTCTTCGACAGCCGGATCTCCGACGGTGTGCGGGCGGGACCGATGGGCAACGAGGTCCCCTATATCTTGAACTTTAGATCAGAGCGAGGGAGGAACTACGGGGCGGTCTCTCGCCAGCTGTTGTCAGAGTTCAGCGCGCCCTCACGGAGAGATCATCGCCCGTTGGTCTACCTCCTCACCCACGGGGAGTGCGAGATGCCGAGAGAGGTCGTGGCGTCACTCGCTGAGAGGGCGCCGATCCACGGCATCTTCATCTTGCCCCGCGAGGAGCTACGACTGACGTACCTCGACTTGGTACATCGCGTCGATGTCATTGATGAGCGCGGGTTGGGTTTCGGAGAGCGTGCCCAGACGGCTCGCGGGATCATCGACGCGGTAGAGCGAGACGTGGAGGCGAGCGGTCGCAGGGAGCGGGTCCGAGAGTGAACGATACCGGCATCGTGTGGGTGCGCGCGGAGTCCGCGATGCGAGACCGCCGAGACGTGGAGGCGATAGAGCACCTCAGGCAGCTCATCGAGGTCGTCGATCGGATCGAGTTTGAGTACAATGAGTGGCTCGCAGCGCTCGCGGGCTGCCTCCATCGCCTGGGAAAAGAGGAGGAGGCGACGCTGTGCGACGCGTATCTTCGGCGCTCCCTCACCGAGCGAGCGTTGACCGAACTTGGGGATGAGTCGGCGCCGAGTGAAGGACAGCGCGGGTGGTGTGGCACCATGGGGATCTTGTTGGACGGCGCGGGGGAGCATCAGCTGGCGGCGGAGTGGTTTGAGAAGGCGGCGATGCCAGTGCATCGCGCGATCTCGCTGGAGCGATCGCACGACGTCGCCGCCGCGGCGCTGATTTGGGGCCAACTTCGAAACGACGAGCGTTTGGCGGGGGAGGAGTACATCCGGGCTCTCGTGAGCGTGAACTATGCGCTGTGCAGCTACCGCCGCGGCGAGCGCGACGCGCATACGGCGATCGCGCTCGCTATCGCCGCTGTGGAGTCGGTGGCAGATCACTTTGAGACGGAGGGGCTGCGAGAGCGAGCGTTCGATTGCTTTCAACTCATCGCGCGTATCGGCATGGAGACCGGGACGTTCGAGAACGTGGCCGAAGGCTATCTGAACAGCATCCGGGTACTGCGTGACGACGGATTGAGGATCGACGCGCTCCGCATGTACTACGCCTTCGTCCAGATCGCAGAGGAGTTCGAAGAGCACCACGCCGCCGCCATCGTGTTGCGCGAGGCGTCGGACTACTGCGCCAAGGCTCGGCTCCCGTATGCGGATATTTTCCGGATACGTTCCGGGGAGATGTGGGTAGAGGCCGCGAACGCGGGCGAGAAGAAGCGGATGCCCACACAAATTGTGGAGAACGCCCTCGTCTCTGCTGCGGAGGCGTTTATTGGAGTTCGGGCCTTCGCCAAGACCGCCGCGGTGTACGAGCGGTTGCTGCATGTCGCGGCTGAGTCTGGAAACACAGCTCGCTACCGCCGGCTTCGTGAGCGGCTCGGGAACAGCCCGTCCGATGAGCTGAAGCCGACGCCGATCCCGGACCACCTCCGGCAACGCACCGAGTATGAGGAGACGTGGTTTGTCGATCCAGCGGAGTGGGAGCTCGCGGGGGACGCCCGAATGTCGGCGGCGGGGATCATCGTGGATCGCCGGTATCCGGACTACCTGCGGCGGCACGCGCTCCTGACGACCTTGGATTTGGCGCGGTTTAAGGAGGAGCTGGGGACCAAGCGGCTGATCCAGCGGTTGCAGATGATCCGCGCGTATCCGATCTTGGCGGTGCTTGAGCGGTTGTACGAGGGCGGAGACGATGCGACAAAAGTCGAGGTCGCGCGGGCGGTCGGGGCGTTCCGCTTCAAGCGCAGCTTCACGCTCCTCGCGAAGATGTTGCGAAGTGACTCCTCACAGCTGCGCGCGTCTGCCGAGGGAGCGATGGGGGGGCTATTTTTTCCTCACGCCCAAGACCGGCTACGGAAGATATTTGAGGCCCGCGATCTCCCCTCTCCGGAGACGACCCGCGGCGCCGCGGTTCGGGCGATCGGGCGGGTGAACTCTGTGGAGGCGGTCGAGTTCATCTGCGAGCGGCTGCGAGACGGCGACCCCACGTATGTGGAGCAGTGTCGCACGGCGATCTCGAGGCTTACGAATCCAGAGCTCGCCCCGATCCTCCAGACCCAAGCAGACCTCGTCCCAACGGTGCACCGGGCGGTGTTCGTGGAGGCGGCGTCACGCCTCGCCTCGCGATGACCAATCTCTCCAGGGGGTGGGGGGACTACGATCCGTAGTAGCAAAGGCCCAGCGAGAGCGTCGGCGCGGAGGGGAACCCGTTCCCAGAGAGGTCACCGGCGAAGTACTGAAAGCCCAGCGACGCTCCAAACCCGTGGAATCTTCGCTTGTTCCGTTTGCTGGGGGCGACCAGCCCAAAGTCGACGCGCGCGCGAGGACCGTGTGGTGCGAACGCGACGTTGGTGGACCCCGCTCCCGTGGTCGCGCTGCGGGTGCCGGGCATGAAGCCGAAATCGTATCCGACGTTGAGATCGAGGAAGCCGCGCCCGATGAGCGCGAGCCGACCGAGCCCGACCGAGGGCCCTCCGCCGGTCATCAGCGCGACGTTGGTCGTGCGCTCGTCCCCGACGTTGACGCGACCGCCGAGGACGAAGCCAGACAGCCCGATCCCGACGTAGTTCCAGCGCAGCCACAGATCCGCGACGAGCCCGCCAACGCGGCCGGACGTCGCGCCGTCGCTCCCTTCGATCAGCGTGAAGATCCCGCGGGCCGTGGTTCCGAGTGAATGATGGTTGTCGGTCGGTCGGTAGAGCTCGCGGTAGTACGCGCGCGCGCGCTCCGCACGCTCCTCATCCGTCTCTTCCTCGCTGGCCGACCCCGCGGGTCGAGAGATTCGCGCCGCGGGTGAGTTAGGTTCAATCTCGCCCCCCTCGAGCAGGTCGGCGGGGAGTGAATCCGCTGGGGGTGGATCCGCTGCGCTTGAATTCGGGGACGTTGAATCTGCGGTCGGGGGGGCGGCGACCGTCGGCGGCTGCGGGGAGCTAGCGGCGGACTCAGGTGCGGTCGTCGCGTCGCCATCGTCGACTCTCGGCGCGGGCGGCGGCGGGGCCGGGGAGTTTGGGGAGGCCCCTAGGGGACGCTCGCCCGCCGCGTTGGGCGGCCCCGGGGCGGCGCGCACCGAGGGCTCAGTCACGGCCGAGCCCGAGCGCCCTGCGGTCCGGTGTTCGCCGGCTTCGAAGTGGACGAGCGGCGCATGGGCCGGCGCAGGCTCCGCCGAAGCAGCCAAAGAGGCGTTCCATACCAGTATCGCGATCGTGGAGAACATGGGAGGCGTCGCGACAGTGTAGCAGTTTACCCGGGGGAGGGGAGCCGTTCGAGTTGCGCCTGACGGTCGAACGAGCGACGATACGCGCATCGTCGACTGTTGTGAAGCTTCGAGAGTCCGTAGCGGAGCAGCAATGAGTGAAGAGGAACCCTACATATGAAACAAATGCTCTCTCGTTCTCCCTACACGCTCGCCGGCTTGGTCGGTCTAGCGGCGTGTGTTTTTGTCTCCGGATGCGGCCCGATCGCATTCACTGATGACACGTCCATCGTCGTGACAGGAAATCCGCCGCCGCCGCCGCCGCCGCCTGTCCAAATTAAGCCGAAGCGGGTGATGGTGACCGCTGACGCCATCGAGATCACGGAGAAGATTCAGTTCGCGTACAACGACTCTGAGATCCTCGAGGCGTCGTTTGGGCTCCTCGGAGAGATCAAAGCCGTGCTCGCCGAGCATCCGGAGATCAAGACGATCTCGATCGAAGGTCACACTGACTCTGACGGCAGCGACTCTTATAACCAAGACCTCTCCGAGCGCCGCGCTGCCTCCGTGATGAAGTACCTCGCCGACAACGGCGTCGACCAGTCGCGGATGGCGTCTGTGGGGCTCGGTGAGAGCAAGCCGCTCGTGGAAGAGCAGTCCGACGCGGACAAGGAGAAAAACCGCCGCGTGGAGTTCAGGATCACGGCGCAAGATGAGCGCAAGGTCGAGTATGAGGTCGACCCTGAGACCGGCGAACGACGGGAAGTGAAGGCCAAGTAATGAAGCGCGACATCGGAGGAATCATGAATATGAAGACCAACCAACATCTGGCTGTGCTGACGGTGCTCCTTTCAGGGGTCGCGAGTTGCACGTTCTACGCCAGGAACGCAGAGACCTATCTGTCTGACACCCGCGCGCTGGTGGAGACCCGCAACGGAGCGATCAAAGAGTGCTACGACGGCGCGCTGGAGGGGGATGAGAAAGTCTCCGGCACGGTGGTCGTGAACTTCACGGTCGAGAAAAAGACGGGGGTGATCAAGGACGCCGCGCTTGACGGGTCGTCGACCGCCCCGGCGAGCCTCTCGGCGTGTGTGGTAGAGAGCCTCAACGGACTCTCGCTAGATCCGGAAGATCAGCGAGACGGAATCGCGAATATGACGTGGTCGTTCGAGGTGGGCGCGCCGAGCGAGGCCGCTGACTCGTAGCGATCCACACCTCAAACGGGGGTCAAACGCGCGCGCCGGTGGCCGCGCAGACGGGCGGGGCTCCTTCATCGGAAGGGCTCCGCCTCATCACGTCGTGGAGGGGATGGGCGAGGGCCGTCTAGGAGCGCACGTGGACCGTGAGATCGAGCGCGCGCTCGAGCTCCGCGCCATAGTCCCGGATCCAAGCCTCTCCCGGATGATCGATCCGAGCCGCCTCCGGTTGATGGGACTCGCGCGCGATCCCGTAGAGCAAGACGTCGTGAACGCGCGCGCCGCCGGAGATCGCGTCGCGAAGGAATTTGATATACGCGGCTCGTTCGGCGTCACAAGGGGGCTCGCCGTCCCACGTGACCACGCAGGTTTGAATCCTCGTGCGGGCCAGCCCGCAACACAGGTGGAGCAGCTTGTGGGTGCGGGCGTCGGACTGTGAGGTCCCATTTATCCGCTGCCGCAGGGCCTCGGTGCCGGCGTCCACCTTGAACCACACCTCTCCGTCGGCGTCATTCCAGCGAGTCAGGGCTCGCTTCACCGCGGGCCGGTCGATCATGGACCCGTTGGAGATGATGACCTTGGCGAGGGGGCCCGGCGGCCCGTGCGAGCTGATCGTCTCGAGGACCGCGCCAAGAACCTCGTCGAGGTTGGTGCAGGTGGTGGGTTCGCCGTTGCCGGAGATGGCGACGTCGACGACGCGGCGAGCCCCCTCCGGCGCGTTCGCGGACAGCCAGGCGGGGTCTCGCGCGAGCGTCAGCAGTTCACCGAGCTCTCGCGCGAGCAGCGGGAGCTCGATGGGAGGGGCGGCGCCGCGGACGAGGTCGGGGACCTGGCAGTAGGCGCAGCGCCAGTTGCACGCGTTGTTCGGGTTCAGGTTGACGCCGATGGAGACGCCGCCGGCGCGCCGCGAGACCACGGGGTAGACGTAGGTGAAGCCCGCGACGTCGCGGTCGTGGTTGGTCACCGACAATCGTCGCTTCATGGACGTCCCCTCAGAGGGCAGCGAGGCCTCGCTGCAGATCCGCCCGAAGGTCCTCCACGTGCTCGATGCCCACGCTAATTCGGATAAAACCGTCGGCGATCCCGAGCGCCTCGCGCCGGTCTTTGGGCACGGAGGCGTGCGTCATGATGGCGGGGTGCTCGATCAGGCTCTCGACGCCGCCGAGACTCTCGGCCAACGAGAACACCTTGAGCGCGGTCAGGAACCTCGACGCCGCCGCGAGGTCGCCGTTGAGGGTGAAGGAAATCATCCCGCCGAACCCTCGCATTTGTTCGCGAATCAGGGCGTGCTGGGGGTGACTCTCGAGTCCTGGGTAGATGACCGACTTGATCTCCGCGCGTCCCTCCAACCACGTGGCGAGCTCGGTCGCGTTGTGGCAGTGACGCTCCATGCGAATCGCGAGGGTCTTGAGCCCGCGGAGGGTGAGGAAGCAGTCCTGGGGTCCTGGCACCGCCCCGCAGGAGTTCTGGATGAACCCGACGCGCTCCGCGAGCCCTGGATCCTCGACGACGATCGCGCCCCCGACGACGTCAGAGTGGCCCCCACAATATTTTGTGGTGCTGTGCACGACGATGTCAGCGCCGAGCTCGAGCGGACGTTGGAGCATGGGCGTCGCGAAGGTGTTGTCGACGACGACGAGAGCGCCCTTCGCATGGGCGATCCGGGCGAGCGCTGCGATGTCATACACGAGGAGTCGCGGGTC
>JAAZXR010000051.1 GCA_014240065.1 Myxococcales bacterium | reverse complement strand
GGCGACGGCGACGGCGACGGCGATGGCGACGGCGACGGCGACGGCGACGGCGACGGCGACGGCGACGGGGACGGGGACGGGGACATGTGCCTCGCTCCTTGGGCGGAGACGTGGATCGGCAGCCCATGCGAGACGCCGCTCGACTGCCACGCCGGCGGGAGCTGCCTCGCCGAGGCCGACGGCTTCCCCTGCGGGTTATGCACCGAGCCCTGCGACCAATACTGCCAAGATCTCACCGGTGTGCCCACCACATTTTGCATCGATCAAGTCGACGTCGGCATCGACCCAAGCGCCGGCACCTGCGTCTCCCAATGCGATCCTGCGCTGCTCGGCGGGGACGGGTGCCGCGACGGCTACAGCTGCGTCGCCCTCCCTCGCTTCATGGACAACACCGTCAAGCCCGTGTGCATCCCCGACGAGGCGGCGCCACCCAAGAGCGCCTGCATGCTCGAGCTCGACGCGCTCGGCCTGAGCTACGCCATCGCAGAGGTCCCCCCAGACAGCCCCGAATCGCACCCCAACCTCGTCTGCGAGATCATCGATCCCGTCTACTTGTATCCCCCGGTCCACAACGTGTCATGGCGCTACTACTCCGCGCCCGACCCCGCGCCGGTCCTCGTCTCCTGCGAGATGGCCCTCGCCATCGAGCGCCTCGCGGCGCTGCTCGAATCCATGGGCTGCGTCGAATTTGAACATATCGGCACCTACAACTGCCGCGTGATCTCTGGGACCGATTCCTTGTCCCAACACTCCTTCGCGACCGCGATCGACCTGTACGGATTCGACGTGACGGGCCTGGGCTACCTCACCATTTTGAACGACTGGGAAGACAACATCCTCCCGCCGCTCACCCCGGAGGGGCAGTGGCTGCGGACCCTGGCGGACACTCGCTACGCGGATGGAATCTTCAACATCATCCTCACACCCGACTACAACACCGCCCACGACAACCACTTCCATGTCGACCTCACCCCCGGCGGTGACTTCTACAAGTAGCGACCCCCCCGGCCGCTACGACTTCGACCGGAGGTCTTCGAGCTCTCGTTGTTCGGTGGCCTCGCGGTCCGCCACGGCCCTCATCGCGCGATATTGCGGCGGGACGTGCACAGCCCCGTGGACGCCCTGCTCCGCCGCGGCGTGGAGGGTGACGTAGGGATCGTACAGGTGCGGCCGCGCGAGCGCGCACAGATCCGCGCGCCCAGAGACGATGATGGTGTTCACATGATCCCAGGACTGGATATTGCCGACGGCGATGGTGGCGATGCCCGCTTCGTTGCGGATCCGGTCGCTCCATGGCGTCTGAAACATCCGCCCGTAGACGGGCTCTCCCTCAGGCGAGGTCTGCCCCGCGGACACGTCGATGACGTCACATCCCTCCTTCGCGAGCATGCGCGCCAGCGCCACCGCGTCTTCGTCCGTCAGCCCGTCCGGATGCCAGTCGGTCGCAGAGATCCGCGCGGACATCGGCATCGTCTCCGGCCACACCTCTCGCACCGCACGAAACACCTCCAGCGGGAAGCGCATGCGATTCTCGAGAGCGCCGCCGTACTCGTCGGTCCGCTTGTTGGTGAGCGGGGAGATGAAGCTCGCGAGCAGGTAGCCGTGCGCGAGGTGAAGTTCGAGGAGATCGAAGCCCGCCGCGAGCGCGCCGCGGGCGGCCCAGACAAAGGAGGCGCGCACCGAGTCCATATCCTCCCGAGTCATCTCCCGCGGCGTGTCGCTCTCCGACGGCAGATAGGGGATCGCGGACGCGGAGATTAACGGCCAGTTCCCCTCTGGGAGCGGTCTGTCGGCCCCCTCCCAGATCAGCCGCGTCGAGCCCTTCCGACCGGCGTGGCCGAGCTGCATCGCGATCTTCGCCTTCGAATTCGTGTGGACAAAATCCGTGATGCGCTTCCACGCTTCGATGTGCTCCTCACGATACATCCCCGCACACCCCGGGCTGATCCGACCGTCCGCGGACACCATCGTCATCTCCGTAAACAGCAGCCCCGCGCCGCCGATCGCTCGGCTCCCGAGGTGCACCATGTGCCAGTCGTCCACCAGACCATCGGTCGCCGAGTACTGACACATGGGTGAGACCACCACCCGATTCGTGAGCTCCATGTCTCGCAACTTGAACGGCAGGAACATGGGGCGTGGCGGGCTCGCGTCCTCCTCGGTCGGCGCCCAGCCCTGCCCACGCGCGAACCACTCGTCCAACTTCCCGATGTAGTCGGGATCGCGCAGCTTCAAGTCCCCGTGGGTGATTCGCTTACTGCGACTCAGCAGGCTCACCGCGAACTGCTGAGGGTCAAACCGACGGTACCGCGAGATGTCTTCAAACCAATGGCGGCTCACCTGCGCCGCCCGCTGGAGCTTCGCCACGTCGAGCCACCGCCGCTCATAATACGCATCGAGCCCCCCCGAGATGTCGTCTCCAGCCTCACACAGGGCCTTGGACAGGTGGATCGCGTCTTCCATCGCGAGCTTTGTCCCCGAGCCGATGGAGAAGTGGGCCGTGTGCGCCGCGTCACCGATCAAGACCACGTTCTCATGATGCCAACGCTCATTCTTGACGCGACGGAAGTTGATCCAGCGGGAGAAGTTCCCCATCAAACTGTGCCCCTGCAGCTCCTCGGCGAACAACCGCTCGCAGTAGGCGATGCTCTCCTCTTCCGACGCGTCCTCAAGTCCGGCAGCCCGCCAGCTGTCCTCGTCGCATTCGACGATGAAGGTGCTCGTCCCCTCCTCGAACTGATACGCGTGCACCTGGAACAGACCGTGCTCGTTCTCTTTGATGATGAAGGTGAATTTATCGAACAAGCGCGTCGTCCCTAGCCAGATAAATTTGGCGCGCCCCACCTCGATGTCGGGCTTAAAGTGCTCCGCGTTCGCAGCTCGGATCACGCTGTTGATCCCGTCCGCGGCCACGACGAGGTCGTGCTGCTTGAGCCCCTCCAGATCTGAGATCTCGGCGTCGAATTGCAGCGAGACTCCGAGCTGTTCCGCGCGGTCCTGCAAAATCTCCAGCAGGCGCATGCGCCGAAGTCCACAGAAGCTGTGACCGCCCGACGTCACCTGCTCACCGGCATAAAAAATATCGATGTCATCCCATCGCGCGAAGCTCTCGACGATGGTGTCGTGCGTCTGAGGATCGGCGCCCTTGAAGTTGTCGAGCGTCTCGTCCGAGAACACGACCCCCCAACCCCACGTGACTCCGCGAGGGTTCTTTTCCATCACGGTAATTTGAGCGTCTGGGCGCGCCCGCTTCATCAAAATGCTGAAATAAAGGCCCGCGGGGCCTCCGCCGATGACTGCAATCTGCACGTGTCTCCTCCACAGCCTGTCCGGACCGTTCAGCGAATGGTAGTCGGGACCGGCCGCCCCGCAAACCTCTGTAGCC
This sequence comes from Myxococcales bacterium, assembly GCA_014240065.1. Lineage (GTDB taxonomy): Bacteria > Myxococcota_A > Polyangia > Nannocystales > Nannocystaceae > JAAZXR01. The sequence goes on along the minus strand of JAAZXR010000051.1, from coordinate 27,223 downwards.
GGTCCAACGAGCGACGGTGCTCACGGCCGCCCCGCGCGGAGCCGCCGTGAGTTCGTTCACGGGGTCGGCGCTGGGGTCGGCGCCGGGGTCGGCGCTGCCGCTGGGGTCGGCGCCGGGGTCGGCGCTGCCGCCGGGGTCGGCGCTGCCGCCGAGGTCGGCGTTGCGGCGGCCACCTTCACGGAGGCGAGCATCGCCGCCCATCCGGCCTCGTGCCGCGCGAGCGTCTGCTCGGACCCCGTACACTTGAAAAAGTACGCGTCTCCCACCCCCTCGACCACCGCCGCGAGCATCCTCGCTCTCTCGATCGGCGCCGCGGAGGGTGCCCCTGGCATGCCCCCCGGAGCGAACTTGCCGACGGCGTCGAGGCTCGTGACGGTGATCGGTCCAAACGACTGCACCTGCTCTTTCGCGGGGCGACTGTCGGGGTGTGGCTCAAGCTGCCCCTTCCACCGCGCCAAGTTCGCCGCGGCGCTTCCGGCTCCCCCTGGGAAGCGGAAGACCGCCATGGTCGCGCCGCCGTCATCCCCGGGGAGCTCGTACTGCGCCATCCGCATCGAAGACTGCGGCGTCTGCTGGTTCCAAGTCTTCGGGATCTCGACCGTGATGTCTCGAAGACGCGTAGGGCCGGCGGTGGACTCCGCCGGCGTCACCTTAGGTGTCGCGCGATCCTCTCCCGCAGCGTCGCCCTCAGCCTTGACCGCTGCCGCCGGTGGATCCGCGGGCGACTCGTTGCCTGCGCCCGTATCGGAGGGCGTGGGATCCGACGAACCGCAAGCGAGGAGGCTGTTGACGGCAACGGCTGCGAAGAGGGTGGTCGCTCTCATCGGCGGAGCATAACCGAACTTTCCTGCTAGTCTCTAGACGGATGGGCAATTCCACCGCCGAACTGCGAGACTCGCTCCTCGCGATGACCGCCTCCAAAAGCGACTGCACGCGAGTCTGCGCCCGCGCTGAACACGCCTACGTCATCGTCGAGCGGACGCCCCGATCTAGAGAACTGGACCTGATCGCCCCCGCCAGTCACCACCTGGACGGCGCCCACAAACTCTCACAGGAGGGAGCTCAGTGGCTGCGCGGTCGCGGGTTCGAGCGCGGGCGCGGCCGACGCGACTTTCGCAGCGCGGTCCCGGCCACCACACCCCACGAGGAGCTCGCCACGCAAATCGAGGAGATCTTGGATCGTGCATATGGCGTGGGCGCGAGCAGCGTCCGCGCCCGAGTCGAGCATGATAACCGGGTCCATCCCGCGAATAATGACCTGGTCGAAGCCATGCGACGGCTGGCGACTACGCGCGACCACGGCGACCGAATCCAACTGTACAACTCCCTCGTCAACGCCACGCTGCTCGTCCCGTTCGCGCCCGCGGCCCCAGACAGCGCCGATGGACCGGACGCTTGGTGCGAGCTCGACGGAGATCCAAGCAAGCCGGTCTTCGCCGCGTTCACAGACTGGCCACATCTTCGCATGTGGAGCTTGGAGTTCACCGAGTATCAGCCACTCCACGGCGCCGAGTTTCTTGAGGAGATCATCGCGACGCCCGCGGCCGGCCTGCGCATCAACCCGAGCGGCGAGGTCGGCGGAGAGCTCTTCCGTCACGAGCTCGAGACGATCGTCAAGGGCGTCCGACAGTGGCGCGGGCGCGCGCGCGGCTGAGCGCGCTCCCCGACCCGTTCACTCGTCGATCGTCAGCCCGAGATCCGCGGCGCAGGCCTCGCGAAGCGCCTGAAATGGTCGATCAAAGCGCGGCGACGCGTCCACATCCCACGCGCACACCGGCAGCTGTCCGCGACGCGCGAGCTCAGCGAGGAGCTGCGCTTCGGAGGCCGGGTCGCGACGAAATGGGAACGGGTTGCGAGCCGCCCCGCGCCGCAGCGTGGGATATTTCTCGTCGTCGCGCTCGATGAGCTCGACCAATTCAAAGGCACGATTCCGCAGGTAGGATAAGAAGCCCCAGTCGAAGGGTCCAACGCTCCCGTCTTGGTGTGCCTCCCGCGCGATCCACTTGGCCCAATCGAGCCCGTAGCTAAAATCGTGGACGTAGCGGAAGCAGATCGTCGTGTGCACGCCATACCGTTGCTGCAGCTCGACCATGCGACCGAAGGCCGCGGCCACGTAGTCGAGATCTGCACCCTCCGAGAGCGAGCGGGCGTGGCGGAGGACGCTCGCAGCCGGATAGTCAAAATCCCAGAACAGGTTCTCCGGGAAATTAACCTGCTGGCTGCGCGTCCACTGGGCGAGGCCGCGCGCGAACTCAAGCTGCATGGAGACGCGCTCGTCGGCCAGCTTGAGCGCTTGAGCGATCTCCACCAGGCTCGAGGCCCGCTCCTTGGTTGGGGACAACGTCCAGCGCCGCACGCCCCCGTCCAACCGGGCGTCTTCGCGAACGAGCAGCTCCAGCGCTTGCGGGTTCATTGGATCATCGCCTTGATCACGAAGCCGAGGCTCAACAAGACCCCGCCGAACCAAATCGCCCGGTGCAAGAGGGACTTGTAGGTGCGCTGCGCGTCAAAAGCGTTCGTCTTCGCCCGCGCTGAGCATCGGCGAATTGCCCGCCAATAGACCACCGTGAGCCCGACCAAGGGGCCACCGATCCACCACGGGAGGAGCTCTGGCAGCAGGCGCGTGAGCGACGCCCAGTACACACAGCTCATCAACAGCGCGAGCTCCACGCCGCGCCTCGCCGCCTGATTCCCGAACACCGTCACGAACGTTCGCTTGCCACCCGCGAGGTCGCTCTCCTCGTCGGACAGACCGGAGGCCACGGCGGACGCCGCGCTCGCCAGGGCGAGCCCGGGCAAGCACCACAGCGCCCCGCACCACAACGATCCGCTCTGCAAGTACAGGTGCAGCCACGGCAACACCACCCCCACGCCGAACATCTCGAGGAGCTCTCCGCCCCCCCGGTAGTTGAGCTGCACCGGCGGGAAGCTGTAGGCCAAGAAGATGAAGAGCGACGCCGCGGTGAACCACGGCAACAGCGGCCGCGCGAGCGCGTCGGCCGACAACGCGGTCACGAACATCGTCATGATCGCCGCGACCGTCCCAGCGACGACGAGCGCCCGCCGCGAGAGGACACCGTCTGGGATCGTCTTCGGAGCGCATCCGTCCGGGAACATGTCTCGCTTGATGCGATCCACTCGCTCATCACCCGCGTCGTTTAGAAACACGATGAAGCAGAGCAAGCCCACGGTGAGCACGGCGCCACCGGCGCTCGCAAGGCGAGACCACGACGCGGCGTCGCTCGCGCCCATGCTCTGTCCGACGAGCGTCGGAACGAGCAGCTTCGGCCAGCTCATGGGCTTCGCGGCGAACCACCACCGTCGACGCCACGACCAGCCCGCGGCAAAATCATCCCCGCCACCGTGGGGGCGCTTCGAATGTGGTCCTGATTCCACGGGCCTGGGGAACTCTAGCAGGCCATCTTCGGATGTGCTTGTCACGGCCCCGAGCGACGACGTAGCTTGCTGCCCATGACAACGACGGCTCGCATCGTCCGAACGCTCGGACTGGCTGCCACCGTGGCCTCGTCTGCCTGCGCTCACACGCGGTCACAGACGACGGCTCCGAGTGAACAAGCGCTCCCCGACCCAGGCGACTCCTCGACCCCGCTTCGGCCACCAGTGCGGGTCGGGGCCTCCGTGCTCGTCAAGAGCGCGCGCGTCATGACCGCGACCGGCCTCACCCTCGACGAAGGGGACGTCCTGATCGTCGATGGGGTCATTCAAGAGGTCGGAGAAAACCTGACCGCGCCCGAGGGGGTCGCCGTTGTGGACGCCCGCGGCAAGACGGTGACACCAGGCCTGATCGACACCCACTCGCATATGGGCGTGTACGCGTCTCCTGGACTCCGGGCTCACAGCGACGGGAACGAGGCGGTCGCCCCCACCACCCCCTACGCTCGCGCCCAAGACGGCTATTGGCCCCAAGACCCGCAGATCCCGTGGGCGGTCGCCGGCGGGGTGACGTCCGCGCAAATCCTCCCGGGCTCCGCCAACCTGATCGGCGGCCGGTCGACTGTGGTGAAGTTCTATCCCCACGTTCGATCGGCGGCGGAGGCCCACTTCCCCGGCGCCCCCGACGGCATGAAGATGGCATGCGGAGAAAACCCCAAGCGGGTCTACGGTGACAAGGGCGGCCCGCAAACCCGCATGGGGAATGTGGCCGGACACCGGCGAGCGTTCGAGGACGGGAAGAATTATCTCCGCGCCCTGCGTCGATACGAAGAAGAGCTCGATAAATACACTCGCGGTGAGCGGGATGAAGCCCCCGACCCGGTCGACCGAGATCTTGGGCTGGAGACGATCGCGGGCGTCATTGAAGGCGACATCTTCGTCCACAACCACTGCTACCGCGCCGATGAGATGCTCATCATGATGTCGCTGGCGAAGGAGTATGGCTTCACGATTCGTAGCTTTCACCACGCCGTGGAGGCCTACAAGATCGCGCCGGAGCTCGCGGCCGCCGGCACCGCCGCGTCGATCTGGGCGGACTGGTGGGGCTTCAAGGCGGAGGCCTTCGACGGCATCCGCGAGAACGCTGCGCTCTTGTTCTTGGCGGGCGCCCGCCCAATCATCCACTCCGACAGCGCCATCGGAATCCAGCGCTTGAACCAAGAGGCCGCCAAGGCCATGTACGCGGGACGCAGGATCGGCGTGGAGATCTCGGACGATGACGCCCTGCGCTGGATCACCTCCAACGCCGCATGGGCGCTCGGCGTCGACGAGGTCGCCGGGACACTCTCACCGGGGAAGATGGGCGATCTCGTGATCTGGAATACGAACCCCTTCAGCGTCTACGCCAAGGCCGAGCAGGTCTTCATTGAAGGCACCCTCGTCTACGACCGAGATGATCCGGCCACGCAACCCACCACTGATTTTTCGGTCGGCTGGGATCTCAAGGCCGCCCAAGGAGCGAACGACCAATGAGCCACACTCGCACCCACACCTCACGCCGCGGCCTGCGGCTGCTGACCCTCGCCATCGCCTGCCTCACCGCCTCCACCAGCCCATCCCGGGCTGACGCCGGGGACCGCAGCGAGGCCCCCGCCGGGGACACCAAGACGAAGGCCGCCGCGACGCACGTGTTTGTCGTCGGCGGCATGGTCCACCTGGGCGACGGGCGAATCGTCCCGAACGCCACGGTGGAAATTGAGGGGACCAAGGTGGTGGCGGTACACGAGGCGTACACCCTCGCGAACGTCCCATCAGATGCCCACACGATCGACGCCACGGGGAAAATTGTGACGCCGGGCCTCATCGGCGCCGACACCTCCCTCGGCCTCCTTGAGATCGAGATGGAGGCGTCAACGCGCGACCACTCGCGAGGCGACGACTCCCTCGTGCGGGCTGGATACAGGCCCTCGACCGCGATCAACGCCGACTCCAGCCTGCTGCAGATTCAAGCCCTCGAAGGGATCACATCGGCCGCGGTGGCACCTTCGGGGGGGCTGCTGTCTGGTCAAGTCGCGTGGATCGATCTGCTCCAAGGCGCGCACAAAGACATCGTCTTCGCGCCCAGCGTCGCCGTAGATGGCCGGCTCGGACAGACGGCCGCGGGCTCCAGAGCCGCGACGATCTCCACGCTGCGAAGGATCCTCCAGGACGCGCGGGTGCTTCGCAGCCGCGCCAGCGCCTACGAGCGCCGTCAGCTCCGCGATCTCGCCGCTGACGCCGCCGACCTAGAGGCGTTGTTCCCCGTCCTCGACGGGAAGATCCCCCTCACCTTGACGGCGAACCGAACCAGCGACCTGCTGGCCGCGCTCGAGCTCGCGAAGGAGTTTGATCTCAGGCTCGTACTCCTCGGGGGCGCCGAAGCATGGAGAGTCCGCGCGGAGATCGCTCGCGCTGGCGTCACCGTCATCGTGCAGCCCTCGTCGAATCTCCCGCGAGACTTCGACTCCCTCGGGAGTCGCCTGGAGAACGCGGCGCTGCTCCACGAAGCGGGCGTCAAGGTCGGGATCGCGGTGCTCGGCGATCCTCACAATGTGAGAAACGCCCGACAAGAGGCGGGGATCGCAGCGTCCTACGGACTCCCGCGAGAGGCGGCGATCTCCGCGGTGACCCACGTCATCGCGGCGGCCTACGGCATGGACCAATCTCACGGATCTCTCGAAGCAGGGAAGATCGCCAACCTCGTCGTTTGGTCTGGAGATCCACTTGAGCTCTCAAGTTGGCCGGAGGCGGTGATCATCCGCGGCGCACAGATCCCGCGGGTCTCACGACAATCACAGCTGCGCGACCGCTACCTCCGGCGGCTGCGGACGAGATAGGCGGCGCGCTCAGCCATCACGCGGTGGCGCCGCCGCCGTCGGGCGCCCCGAGCATCTGATCGATCACCGCGAAGAGCTCGTCGGCGCGGCAGGGCTTGTGGAGCACCCGCTCCTCGCCAATCGCCACCAAAAACTCCGACAGCCGGCTCTCAGAGCTCCCCCCCGTACAAAAAATCATGCGGTCTTGGATGTCAGCGCGTCCCGCCCGCCCCTGAAATTCATAGATCGCGCGGCCATCCATGTCGGGGAGCTGCATGTCGCACACGATCACGGCGTACGGTCCCCCCTCTCCGATCAGCTCAAGCGCCTCGGCGCCGGTCGCCGCGCTGTCCACCTCAAAGCGACGCGAAAGCATGAGGGTGAAAACATCGCGAATCAGCTCATCGTCGTCGATGAGTAGTACGCGAACTGGCATCTGGGAACCCATTAAACGAACCGCGACAACTCTCCAAGCCCATGGGAACACACAATCCCACGCAATTTCAACGTCGAATCGCTGGTATCTTCCACCGAGTGAAGCAGGTCCCTAAGCTCGATCTCTCGCGCCCCGAGCGGGAAGAACTCGCCCACGCGATCATGCAGCTCGTGGACGAGCACCTCGGCGCGCTCGATTCGCGGCGCAGCGGCGGTCTGAGTGAAGCAGCCTCCTTTGAGCGCGCCCGGGCGCTCAGCGTTCCGATCAACGACGAGCCGATCGAAGGCGGACTCTCGAAGATCCAGGAGATACTCCGCCAAGGAATCGAGGCGAGCTTGCCCACCACCGGCGCGGGGTACCTCGCCTACGTACCAGGTGGTGGGCTCGTAGCCTCCGCCTTCGCAGATCTTTTTAGTGACACGGTCAATCGCTTCACGGGGCTCGCCTCCGCCGCGCCGTTGTTTTGCCGGCTGGAAGCGGACGTGCTCGCGTGGCTGGCGGCGGAGTTCGGATACGGACAAGACGCGCGGGGCCTGCTCACCAGCGGCGGGTCGATGGCAAATTTCAACGCGGTCGTGACCGCTCGGTCGACCAAACTGAGTGAACAGACCGACCTGCGAACGGTCACTGTCTACACCTCCTCCCAGGTTCACCACAGCGTGGAGCGAAGCGTGACGCTCGCGGGGATCCCCCGCAGCGGCGTCCGGACCGTGCCGGTGGACGCGGACATGAAGCTGAATCCGGTGGCCCTCGAGGAGATGATCAGGGCGGATCAAGCCGCGGGACGACTTCCATTCCTCGTCCTCGCCTCGGCCGGGACCACGAACACGGGCGCGATCGATCCGCTCATCGACATCTCGGACGTCTGCCGCCGCCTCGACCTCTGGCTGCACGTGGATGGCGCCTACGGTGGGGCGTTTGTTTTGAGCGCCGAAGGGAAGCGGAGACTGGCTGGGATCGAGCGCGCAGACTCGATCGTCTTTGACCCCCACAAGGGCATGTTCCTCCCCTACGGGACGGGCTGCCTGCTCGTGCGAGACGGACGCCATCTTCGTGACGCTCACCGTGAATCTGCGGAATATCTCGAGGACTTCAAGCACGGAGACGACCAACGAATCCCAAGCCCCACCGAGTACGGACCCGAGCTGAGCCGCGACTTTCGAGGTCTGCGAATCTGGCTCCCGTTGATGCTGCACGGGGCCCAGCAGTTTCGTGACGCGCTCGCCGAGAAACTCGCGCTCGCCGAGGAGCTGTGGGAGGGCGCGCGACGTCTACAAGACGGAGGCCGTGACCTGGAGGTGTGCGGCCCTCCGCAGCTCAGCACCGTCGCGTTTCGTCACCCTCGGCGGCCCGGCGAGTCCACGGAGGAGACTGACCGCCGCAACACCGTCCTGCTCGACCACATCAACAGATCAGGGCGCGTCTTCTTGTCGACGACGCGCCTGCCGACACCTGAGGGCTCGCTCCTCACCCTTCGGGCCTGCATCCTCAGCTTCCGGACGCACGCTCGCGAGGTCGCGGCCCTGCTCGAGCTGCTGGGTGGCCTCGGCCCCTCGCCGGACCACCCCACCGAGAGGTCATGATTCGAGGCACAGGCAATCTGCGACGAGGCGCCCGTACGCCGTGGCAGCGATGGGCCGCGCTGATGCTCTCCGGGTGCGTGCTTTACCCGCGCGCCGCGCTCGCCGCTCAGCGCGTGGACGCGCCGCATGTGAACGAGCCTCCGCCGATCCCGGACGGGCTCATCCCGCCGACGTTGGCAGACGAGATCTCCCTCGAATATCCCGCGGAGTTGGCGGGGCTCGAGCGGCCGCCGGAGGGCGATATCGGCGTGCGAGTGGTGATCGGCGTCGACGGCCTGCCGTTGGAGGTGAGCGTCACGCGCGGCCTCCATCCCCTGCTCGACGAGCTCGCGACCGGAGCCGTGCGCGCGGCCGCGTTCATCCCCGGCACCTACAAGGGGGCGCCGGTCGAGGTCGCCATCGAAATCAATATTCCGGTGTACGCGCCTCCCCCCGCAGCGTCTCCCCCACCCGCTCGGCCGAGGGGCGCGCGCGCGAGCGACGGCGGCGCGGCGGCTCCCGGCTCCCGCGACCCCGAACAGCCGACCACGGGTGGACCCGACGGGCCCTCCCACGCCGACGCCCCCACCCTCAACGCCGCCCCGGAGGGTGAGCGCGAGCGCGACCCCCCACGGGAGGTCTTCCCGTTGCAGGGCCGCATCGTCGAGGCGGCCTCTCGTCGTCCACTCTCGGGGGTGACCGTCGTCGTGGTCCCCGCCGCACCCGACGCCGAGGTCGGTCGGGTGCGCTCGTTCCAAGTGAGCGCAGACGAGGAAGACGATGAGCCCACCTCGACGTTCGAGACGACCACCGACCCCGACGGCCGTTTCGAATTCACGGACCTCCCCGATGGGAAAATTCGTGTGGTCGCGATCGCGTCGGGGATGCGGCGCGTGGAGTGGATCGAAAGCCGTGAGCCCAACGAGGCCCTCAACGTCCGCTATTTTCTTGAACCCGACGGCGGACCCCGCTACCGCACCACGGTAGAAGATGGCGTGGACCGTGAGGAGATCGGTCGCAAGACCCTGAGCATCGCGGAGGTCGCGACGCTCCCCGGCGCGCAAGGAGACGCGCTGCGCTCGATTCAGGCCTTGCCGGGCGTCGCGCGCCCACCCTACGGGGCCGGACTGCTCGTCATCCGCGGCGCCGCCCCCTTCGATTCCGCCGTGTACCTCGCGCAGCACGGGATCCCGCTCGCGTTCCACTTCGGGGGCCTCTCCACCGCGGTCAACAGCGATGTCCTCGAGTCGGTGTCCTTTGTCCCGAGCAATTTTGACGTCCGATGGGGCAACGCCATCGGCGGCGTCGTCTCGGTTCAGCCCCGAAAAGGGCGCCGCGACGGCGTCCACGGCTACGTCGATTTCGATCTCATCGACGCCTCCGTGCTGCTGGAAGGCCCCCTCCACAAGGGCAGCTTCCTCGCGAGCGTCCGACGCAGCTATATCGACGCCATCTTGCCGCTGGTGCTCCCCGAGGACGCGCTCCAGCTCACTCGCGCCCCCCGCTATTGGGACTACTCGTTGTTCCTCGATCATCCGCTCGGCCCCGGCGACTTGAGCGTCCGGTTCTTGGGCGGCGACGACCAGTTCGAGTTCCTCGCCTACGATCCCAACGACGTCGATCTTGACGACCGCAACCGGAGCGGCGCGCGCGCCTTCGTACACCGCGCCGACCTGGCGTGGAACGTCAAAAAAAACGGATGGGTCTTCGACGTCTCACCATCTGTGCGCTACGAGCTCGGTCGCGGCCAAAGCGGCGGCGCGTTTGATCTGCTCGTCGACCGCAAGGCGATGACCGGCCGCGTATCACTCAAGGGTCCCCTCTCTCGACGAACGAGCCTCGAGATCGGCAGCGAGACCTACCTGCTTTGGTACCGCGTCAACGCGGTCTCCGCTCCCATTCAAGGATCGGCGGTCCCCGGAGGCGAGAGCTTCCTCGGCCCGACCAGCCCGGGGTCGCTCGAAGATCAGCAAATCGAAGATCTGAGCGCGTTCTCCTCGACGCTCGCCGTCTACGCCTCGGCCACGCTCGGTGAGGGCACGCGGGTGCGGGTCGTGCCCGGGGTGCGACTCACCCGTTGGGGCTTCCCAATGCACGCCGTCCGCGCCGACCCGCGGGTGCGGATGATCTGGGACGCCACGGATGAGCTGAGCGTCCGCGCGGGGGCCGGCCTGTTCTCCCAGACGCCGGTCTTCCAAGACCTCACACCGGCGTTCGGGAACCCAGATTTGTCGCCCTTGCGAGCCGCTCACACCAGCCTGGAGTTTGTCGCCCAGCTCCCGCACGAGCTCGAGCTCACCGTCTCGGGGTTCTTTAATTCCATGTGGGACCTCCCGGCGCCCACCGACGACCGCTCCCTCAATCCTGACGGCGCGACCGCGCCGGTGCGGCTGCGCAGCGACGGCGTCGGTCGCGTCTACGGCGCGGAGATGCTGGTGCGAAAACGGCTCACCAAATCACTCGTGGGCTGGGTCAGTTACACCTTGTCTCGGAGCGTGCGCGCCTGGCCCGGTGATCCCTCCTGGGTCCCCTACGACTACGATCAAACCCACGCGGTGTCCGCCCTCGCGGCCTTCGTGCTCCCTCGTAACTGGCGCATCGGAGGACGTTTTCGCCTCACCTCTGGAAACCCCACGACGCCGATCACGTCCGCGGTCTTCGACGGGAGCACCGGCTCGTACACGCCCCTAGAGGGCCCACGAAACAGCGACCGGCTGCCCCTGTTCCATCAGCTCGATCTCCGCGTCGACAAGCAATTTTACTGGCGCTATCTGAAACTCAACCTCTACCTCGATCTTCAAAACAGCTACAACCGCGCGAACGTGGAGTTCTGGAGCTACGCCTACAACTACCGCGAAAAAGCCCCAATTCGCGGCCTGCCCATCCTCCCCTCGCTCGGGGCTCGGCTCGAATTTTGAGGCTCCTTTGATCAGGCGCGGCCGCGTTCGCCGCCCCTCACAGCGAACGGCGCCGCCGCTTCGTTATTGTCCAGAGCGCCGGTACGACAGGTACGGGTATCCTTGCAACAACCCGAGGGCCCAGTTCTCTCCGAGGGTCGTGTCTCGCTCGAGGTGGCGCTCGCGGATGAGGCTCGTCATCCCCTCACCGTCCCAGTCCATGGACTCGAGCATGTCGAGGTTGGTCACACCACGCTTCACCTCAACGACGACCTCGTCCAGCTCGAACATCTCGCTCCCGGTCACGACCGGATCGCTGCTGCGGTGTCGCACCACCACCTCGTGACATCGGCCGAAGAGGTTGTGCCGATTCCCCAGGGAATCTTGATACGCGCCCACCATAAAGAATCCGAGGTAGTACTTGGCGTCTCCCCGCTCACGCCGAATGAGGGGCAAGCACGGGAGGTTCTCGTCGGGGTGGGCGAACGTTGAGACGCAGCCGTCGCTGTCACAGGTGATATCCACGAGCCTCGCGTTGACGTTGGGACGATCTCCGTGTCGCGAGAGCGGGGCCACCGGGAACACCTGATCCACGCTCCACGTGTCCGGGAGCGACTGAAAAATCGAGAAGTTCACGAGGTACTTGGACTGGGCCCGCGCGAGATACTCCACGATCTCCTCAGGTGGATGGCGGAGCTGCCGCAACAGGCCCTTGCAGCGCTCACGGATCTGCCCGAACAGCGCCTCGGCGCTGGCCCGGTCCTCGAGGGACAAGTACCCGCGCGAGAACAGCTGCAACGCCTCATCGCGAAAGTCGATCGCGTCGTGAAAATACTCTTCAAGATTCTTCACGGAGATGTGGCTGGCCGTCTCTCGCAGCTGCGTGATCAGGCGATGCTCCTGCGTGGACGGGTCTGGGATCGGGAGCAGCTCTCCTTGCACCTCGCGCATGTCCGCGATGACGACCGCGTGATTCGCCACCAACACCCGGCCGCTCTCTGTCAAGAGCGTCGGGTGCGGCAAGCCCTTGTCTCTCGCCACCTCCATGAGCTCGAAGACGACCTGGCTGGCATACTCTTCGAGCGAGTAGTTCGCCGAGGACGGATACGAGGTGCGGCTGCCGTCGTAGTCGACGCCGACACCTCCACCGAGATCGAGATAACGCAGGCTCGGGACCCTCGCCCGCAACGACGCCCAAAGCTGCACGCCCTCTCGCACGGCGTCCTTGATCCTGCGGATTTGGGTAATTTGAGAGCCAATATGAAAGTGAACGAGCACCAGAAGATCGCGCAGGTCTTGCTCAGAGAGCGCTCGCTCCACCTCCAGCATCTCATTGGTGGACAGCCCAAACTTCGCGGTCTCTCCACCAGAGCTCTGCCACTTCCCCGAGCCGCGTGAGTAGAGCTTCGCGCGCATCCCGAGCCTCGGGCTGACGAGCCATGGCATCTCCGCCCGCACTTCAAGGAAGCGTCGCACCTCTCGCACCGACTCGATCACGATGACGACCTCATGCCCAAGCTCCGCCGCATGAAACGCCATCCGCATGAACTCGCGATCCTTAAACCCGTTGCACACGAGCGGGACTCCCGGCCGCACCGCCTGCGCCATCGCGAGCAACAGCTCGGGTTTCGAGCCTGCCTCCAACCCATAGTGCCGGGGATCACCCGCGCTGAGCACCGCGTCGACGACGCTGCGACGCTGATTCACCTTGAGTGGAAACAACCCGATATGTCCCCCGTTAAATCCGTTGTCGGCGGCGGCCTTGTCGAAGGCGCGGTGTAGCGACTCCATCTGCTGCTCCACCATCTCGGGGAAGCGGATGACAAAGGGAGTTTGGATGCCGCGGCGATCGAGGTGCTGCGCGAGGCGCTCGAGATCGATCGGAGCGCGACCCGGCGCGAGGAACTCGAGGTGACCGTCATCGTTCGCGCGCAAGAAGTCCTTGCCCCACCGATCTGCGCCATAGCGCTTCAGCGACGCGGCGAGGATTCGACGGTGAGCGTCAATGTCTCGACAGCGCGCGTCGGGCTCTTCGACCTCCTGGGAGGTTCCAATCGGCGCTCGGCTGTCGTCAGGGGGGTTCATCGCGGCCATATTCTGCCCACGGATCGACGCCGGCGTAAATCGGCACGCGCCTTGCTTCACTATGGACTTGATCGTGCTTCGAAGATTTCTCCACCGCGCTCGGCCCGTGCTCCCCCTGCTGGCAGCATGCGCGATATGCGCGCCCGGCCGCGTCGGCGCCTCCTCGGCCCACCGGGTCTCCCAAGTGCAGCAGGTGGATCCTGCCCGCGCTCCCGCGATCCCGCTGAAGAATCTCCACACCGGCGAGCGGCTCGAGCTGCGGCTCTTCGACGCCCGCGGCGAGCTCCGGACCCACGCGCTCACCCAGCTCCGCGAGTTCCTTCGCTGTGTTCGAACCGGGGAGGACCACCCCATTCACTGGCGGCTGACGACCCTCCTCGTCGCGCTCGCCGCTCACTTCCCGGGCAAAACATTTACCGTCGTCTCCGGATACCGAGATCCCAGCGTCAATCGGAGCGGTCATCGCAGCAATCACACCCGTGGCCGCGCGATCGATCTGCGCATCGACGGCGTCCCCAACCGCGTCCTCCGCGACACCATTCAGCTCTCCTTCGACGGTGTGGGGGTCGGGTACTACCCCAACAGCAGCTTTGTCCACATCGATATTCGACCGCGCGCCGCCGAGTGGATTGACTTTTCGGGGCCGGGCCAGCGCGCGTGCTACTCAACGACCGTCACGGACGACCTGGCCAGCGGCGAGGCGGAGCGGCTCTCCTACGAGCAGGCGCGAGCCCGCGGATGTAAGTAGGCTGCGTCGAGGCGCCGCTAGAAACGGCCCATCAACATCATGCCGCCGCCGCCGCGTTGAAACGAAGGCGCCGCGGAGAGCCCCATGGACTTTTTCTTCTTCACACCCAAGACGATCATGGTCACGCCCGATGCCAGCAGCAGCCCGCCGACCGCGGCCAACGTCACCATCACCGGCAAGGTGTGGTAGCCCGCACCCGACGCCACGTCGACCTCGTTCTGGCCAGCAGGTTTGGTCGAATCGATCTCGGTGCTCGGTGCTTGAAAGCACTTGATCGGCGCTCGATTCACCGGCGACAAGGGCACGCTGTCCGGGCACGACATCACAAAAAATGTCGACCCGATGACGCTCGCAGCGCCCGCGGCCGACAGCAAGATCCCGATGCTCAGCATCTTCTTGCCGTCCATCCCGGCGCCCTTGTCCGAGAACTGCAGCCGAGGCGTCTCAAGCGCGAGCGGTGCGGCCTCTTCCGCTTGCGGAGCAGGGCTCGCGTCGGTCCGCGGCGCCGCGTGGGCGGGGGCGGCGGCGAGGGTGACAGCAAAAGCGGTGAGCGCGGCGGTCGAGCGAGCAAGCATCATCAGGGAGTCTGATTGACTACGCCGTCGAACACAACACGCGCCACATCGGCCCGGATCCAAGAATGCGAAGATCGCGCAAGGTCGCGGGCTCCCCGCGCCAAACGAGCGTGTCACGACATCCTCTGAGGAGCTCCCCTTTCATCCGTGATGTTTCGCCGCCCCGCGTCCGCGCGCCGGATTCACCGCTCGACAGGCCGCTCCCGCCGGACGAGGAGGCGTCGAACGAGCGCGAGGACCGGTCACAAGACGCGGCGACGCTGCAAGACCGCGCCCGGAAATCCCACGCCGAGACGATCAACTCAAAGCGCCACCCCGAGCCGTTCGCCGCGGCGTACGCCGGAACGTGGGGAGATCTCAGCGCGCCAGCCGACGTCAACGGTCCTCGAGCCGGATCCACGAAAACGGCGGCCCCGGCGCTGCCCATGGCCACAAGCCCCCCCCCTCGCAGCCGCTCACCAGGGCGAGGGCTCAGCGACAAGCCCACCTCGCGGCCTCGCTCCCCACCGCCTCGACGCCACCATCCCCGCCGGCCCCGTTCGCCCCCGCTTTGGACAAGACGCGAACGGCGGTACTCTGCCGCCGGTGGCTTCGTACCAGTACATCTACTCCATGCAGGGTCTTTCGAAGGTATTTCCGGGCGGAAAAGAGGTCCTGAAATCCATCCACCTTCAGTTCTTACCGGGTGCCAAGATCGGCGTGCTGGGATCCAACGGTGCCGGCAAGAGCACCCTGCTCCGTATCATGGCGGGGGAGGACCGGGAGTACCAGGGCGAGGCGCGGGCGGCCCAGGGCGTGCGGGTCGGCTACCTCCCCCAAGAGCCTGAGCTCGACCCGAGCAAGAACGTGCTCGAAAATGTGGAGCAGGCGGTCGCGCCCATGCGCGCGATCCTCAAGGAATTCGAAGAGGTGAATATGGCGTTCGGCGAGGTCACAGACGACGACGCCATGAACCGACTCCTCGAACGTCAAGCCAAGCTGCAAGACCAGATTGACGCCGGCAACGGGTGGGAGCTGGAGCGGGTGCTCGAGACGGCCATGGACGCCCTCCGCTGTCCTCCCGGAGACTCCGAGGTCGCCCACTTGTCCGGCGGGGAGAAGCGGCGCATCGCCCTGTGCCGTCTCCTCTTGGAGCGGCCCGACCTGCTGCTGCTCGACGAGCCGACCAACCACCTCGACGCGGAGAGCGTCGCGTGGCTTGAGCATCACCTCCACGAGTATCCGGGCACAGTGGTCGCCATCACGCACGACCGTTACTTCCTCGACAACGTGGCCGGCTGGATCCTCGAGCTCGACCAAGGCCGCGGCATCCCGTGGGAAGGCAACTACTCCTCGTGGCTCGACCAAAAGAAAAAGCGACTTGAGCTGGAGGAGAAAAAAGAGTCGCACAGGCAACGGACGCTGGCCCGCGAGCTGGAGTGGATCAGCATGACGCCCAAGGCGCGGCAGTCGAAGAGCAAGGCCCGCATCCGCGCGTACGACCAGCTCTTGTCCGCGTCCAACCAGCGGGACAAGGACACCACCGACATCCACATCCCCTTCACGCGGCGGCTCGGAGACGTGGTCGTGGAGGCCGACAAGCTCCGCAAGGCCTTCGACGACAAGCTGCTCATCGACGACCTCTCCTTCATGCTGCCGCGCGGCGGCATCGTCGGGATCATCGGCCCCAACGGGGCTGGCAAGACCACGCTGTTCAAGATGATCACCGCGCAGGACCAGCCCGATGACGGCGCGATGCGAACGGGGGAGACGGTCGACCTCGCCTACGTCGATCAAAGCCGCGACGCGCTCGACCCCGAGAACTCGGTGTGGGAGGAGATCACAGGCGGCGCAGAGACGATTGAACTCGGGAGTCACTCGATGAATTCGCGGGCGTACGTCGGCAGGTTCAACTTTAATGGCGCCGCGCAGCAACAGCCGGTGGGCACCCTGTCGGGCGGGCAACGCAACCGCGTCCACCTCGCCAAGCTCCTCCGCCGAGGCGGCAACCTCTTGCTGCTCGATGAGCCCACCAATGACCTCGACGTCGACACCCTGCGCCACCTCGAGGAGGCCCTCGTGCAATTCCCCGGCTGCGCGGTGGTGATCAGCCACGACCGCTGGTTCCTCGACCGAATCGCGACGCACATCCTCGCCTTCGAGGGCGATTCCAAGGTCACCTGGTTTGAAGGCAACTACGCCGACTACGAGGCCGACCGAAAACGTCGACTGGGCGACGACGCCCTCGTCCCCAAGCGCATCAAGTACCGCAAACTCACCACCTGAGCCTACCCAAGCCGGGAACTCCCGCCACCAGCACATCATGAGACGCCTCCCCTCCTCCCTCTCCTTCGCAATCCTCTTCGCCACCGCCGCGCCCGGCGTCGTCGGATGCGACGACCCGGCCACGGTCAAGGTCCCAGGGCCCCGGGCCATCAAATACGCCAAGGTCGAGCCCGCCTCGGACGCTGTGGAGCGCTCCTTGGGGGGCACGGTCCGCGCGGTCGCGAGCGCCCCGCTGAGCTTCGGCGTCGGCGGCACCTTGCAAGAGCTCAACGTGGACGTGGGTGACACCGTGACCCAAGGTCAAACCCTCGCGAAGCTCGACGGCCGCCCGTTCCAGCTCAACGTGCGGGCCTCGGCCGCGAACGCGGAGAAAGCCAAGGCCACCGCCAAGGAGGCGCGCACGAGCCTCGACTCTTTCTCGGAGATGTACAAGAGCAAGGCCGTCTCCACGCGACAGTACGACCAACAGGTGGCGCGAGAGGCGAGCGCGCGCTCGGAGTATCAGCTCGCGCGCGCCCAGGTTGAACTCTCCAAGCGCGACCGCACCCAGTCGACCCTCGTCGCCCCCTTCGACGGCTCCATCGTTCAACGGGATGTCGACAACTTTGAGGAGGTCCGCGCAGGGCAGCTCATCGTTCAACTGCAGGGACAGTCGGGGCTCGAGATGGTGCTGCAGGTCCCGGAGAGCATCGTCGCGCAGCTTCAAATCGGTCAGCGCGCCCGCGTGGTCTTCGCCAGTGACGTGGGCGAACCCGTCGACGCGGAGGTCACCTCGGTGGCGGCCCGAGCCAACGCGGGGGGGACCTTTGAGGTCACCGCGCTCCTCACGGCACCCGGCCCTGAAATTCGCGCTGGCATGAGCGCCAACCTCTTGTTGGATCTCTCCGCGAGCCCCCAAGCAGACGACGACGCCGCGCAGGCGCCGATCGGGCTTAAGGTCCCGTTCAGCGCCGTCTTCGCGATGGAGCAAGACCCCGAGGCCAGCGCTGTCTATGTCTACGACGAGGAGTCGAGCACCGTGCAGCTGCGCGCGGTCAAGACCGGAGAGCTCCGGGGCGACGCGGTGATCGTGGAGTCGGGCCTCACCGCGGACGAGATCGTCGCGACGGCGGGCACCTCATTCTTGTCCAACGGCATGTCGGTCACCTTGTGGGAGGGCTAAGCCGATGAGCGTCACCAAGTTCTCCATGCATCAGCGGCGACTCGTGACCGTGATCGCGTTCATGTGCGCGCTGATCGGATTCTTCGAGTACCTGCACTTCCCGTCCCAAGAAGATCCCCAGATCGAGTCGCGGGTGTCGGTCATCTCCGCGTTTAATCCGGGCCTCGCGCCAGAGGAGATGGAGCACCTCATCGCGCGCCCCATCGAGGAGCACGCGCGCAAGCTCCCCGAAGTCGACGAGATCGAGTCGCGGGTGCGCCAAGGCAGCGCCACAGTCGAGATCACGTTTCACGACTGGGCCACGGACCTCGATCCGATCTACCAAAAACTCCGTAACTATATGGAGGAGGCCCAGCGCGAGTTTCCGAAAGGGACGGTCGGCGCGTTCGTCAATGATGACTTCGGGAAGGTCTCCTCGGCGAGCATCGCGCTCACCGGAGAGGGCTTCACCCACCACGAGCTCCGCGAGATGGCCGAGGACATCGCCGACGACCTCTACACGGTGCCAGGGGTCCGCGACGTCGAATTGTTCGGCGTCCGAGATGACCGCGTCTACCTGGAGGTGGAGAGCGTCCAAATCAGCTCCAAAGGCACGTCGCCGAAGGCCCTGTTCGCGCCGGTCATCGATCAAAACCAGATCCTCCCGAAGGGCATGTTGCGAGGGAGCGGCACACAGATCATCGTGGACGCCGCCGGCCACTTTGAGGACCTCGCCCAGATTGAGGAGACGCCCGTCGGCCTCTCGGACGACCGCGGCACCGCGTATTTCGGCGACCTGGTCGACGTGGTCCCCGGATATCAAGACCCGGCGTCCTCCTACGCGTGGTTCTCCGGGACCCCAACGATCGTGCTGTCGGTCAGCATGGCGGACGACGAGAACATCATCGAATTCGGCGCGCGCCTGAAAAAGAAGACCGCCGCCATCGAGCATTCGCTCCCCATCGGGTGTCAACTGCGCTTTGGGATCTTTCAGCCGGACATCGTCGAGGTCGCGATCAGCTCGTTCACGAACAACCTCTATCAGACCCTCACCATCGTCTGTGTGGTGGTGCTGTTGTTCTTGGGTCTGAGGACCGGGGTGGTCGTGGGGGTCTCGATCCCCCTGGTCATCTTGATCACGCTGATCGTCATGCGACAGGTGGGGATCCCGCTCCACTCCATCTCCATCGCCGCCATGATCATCTCCCTCGGGCTGCTCGTGGACAACTCCATCGTCGTGGCAGAGGACTTTAGGCGGCGACTCGGGCTCGGTGAAGGACGCCGCGAGGCGGCGATCAACGCTGGGAACGGGCTGGCGGTCCCTCTCTTGAGCTCCTCGCTCACGACGATCGCGGCCTTCATGCCGCTCCTGCTCACGGATGGTTCTGCCGGAGAGTACGTCGGCGCGCTGTCGCAAGTGGTGACCATCTCCTTGCTGGCGTCCTGGATGGTCGCGATCACCTTTGTGCCCATCCAGTGCTACTGGTTCGTCAAGGCGCCCAAGCCGCCGAAGGCGTCCCCCGAAGGTGGCCCCTCGGACGCCGAGGAATCCGCGGTCATGACCGCGTACCTCAAGATCCTGCGCTGGTCACTCAGTCACAAAATGATCGTGGGGTTCGTGGTCGCCTCCATGCTCGCCACCGCGGTCCACGGATTCACGCAGCTCCCTCAAGAGCAGTTCCCGATCGGAGAGCGCTCTCAGTACCTCGCCTTCATCGACCTCCCCGCCGGCTCTGACATCGAGGAGACGCGCGCGGCGATGGAGTCGATCAATGAGTGGCTCGGAGACAAAGAGGCCAACCCCGACGTCGACAACTGGGTCAGCTACGCGGGCACCGCCGGCCCACGCTTCTACATCACGCTCGCGCCCTTCGACCCCGTACCGTATCGCGGGCTCATCATGGTCAACACGACACCCGGCGTCGATCCAGGGATCCCCATGCGACGAATGGCGGACTACCTCCAGTCCTCTCGACCCGAGGTCCGTGGAGAGGTGAAGCAGCTGTGGCTCGGCAGCCAAGAGCCGGGCACCGTCTTGGTCAACTTTCGAGGGCCCGATGCGAAGGTCCTCAAAGAGCTCTCCATCCAAGCCCGAGACATCATGAACGCGGTCCCCGGCGCGCTCTTCGTCAAGGATGATTGGCGAAACCTCACCCCGAAATTTCGCGTGACCCTCGATCCTGAGCGCGTGCAGCGGGCCGGCCTGAGCATGGGCACGGTCGCCAAGATGCTCGCCATCGGCGTCTCGGGCGCTGAAGTCTCTGCGATGGTCGAGGGCGACCGGTCGGTACCCATCGTCGCCCGACTGTCCCCGGGCGAGCGCGAGAGCCCCTCCCGACTTGAGGACCTCCAGATTTACTCCCCGAAATTTGAGCGCGGGATCCCGCTCCGACAGGTGGCCGATTTCTCGCTGGAGTGGCACTACCCGGAGATTCAGCGCTATCAGCTGCGGCGACAGGTTCAAGTGTCCGGGAAGCATCAAGTGAAGACCGCCGATGAATTTGTCGAGGCGATCCTGCCGGAGATCGAGGCCATCGAGCTGCCCCCAGGATACGAGCGCGAAATCGCTGGGGAGGTCGCAGACCGCGAAGAGAACAACGCAGATCTGTTCTCCCATATCCCGATCTGCCTCACGTTCATGGCGCTCCTCCTCATCGGGCAGTTCAATTCACTCCGCCGCCCGGCCATCATCGCGATCACGAGCCCGCTGGTCTTGATCGGCGCGGTCCTCGGCATGCACGTGATGGGAGCGAAGTTTAGCTTCACCTCGATGCTCGGCCTCATGAGCCTCGTGGGCATCCTGCTCAACAACTCCATCGTGATGCTCGACTGCATCGACGATCTACGAGACAACGGCGCGAACGTCCACGACGCGATCGTGGCGGCGTGCAAGCAGCGGATGCAGCCGATCGTGATGACCACCCTCACGACGGTGCTCGGCCTGATCCCCATGATCATGTTTGGCGGTCCCATGTGGTACGGCATGGCCAACGCCATCGCCTTCGGGCTCACCGTGGGGACGGGACTCACGCTGATCGTCGTGCCGATCCTCTACCGCGTCATGTTCCCCGACCGCGGCGACGCGCCCTCCGCAGACTGAATCGCTATCGCGCCTTCCGAGGGGTGAGCCGGCCGCTGTCGAGCATGCGCGTGAGCGCCGCGATCATCGCGGTCTGTTCGCGGGGCGTGAACACCCGCTGTTCCCACGGCGGGTTGCTCCTCGGCCGCTTGTTCATGATCGATGTGGGCTCCGCGCCGTGGGGCAGCGAGAAAAAATGGCCGAGCTCGTGCGCGAGGACCATCGGGCCAGAGATGGCCGACATGATGATCCAACGCCGCGAGGTGTCCCTGCGCAGGCGCCAATGGACCCCACGGATCTGAGCGGGCGGCGCGTCCACGTCCGTCAGACGTGGCACGAGATACACGTCTACCTGCCCTTCGTGGTTCATCGCCGCGCCCAATGCGTCACGCTGCGCGCGGGTGTCGACCGGCGCGTTTGCGACGCGCAGCGGCTCCCATGAGGCGACCTCAAACCGCACACCGATCACGTCGAACAGTCGATTCGCGTGATCGAGCCGCTCACGAAACCACGCCCGCGAAACAGCCGGATGCTCGTCGTCTTCCAGCGCGAACACCCGCACCCCGACCCGCACCGCTGACGTCGCGCGGACATCGTCGCGGCTCCGCGTGTCCTCTCGCAGCGCGGAGGTCACGCCATCCTCCCGCGCCACGGCACCATCGGCGGTGCGGGCGGGAAGAAGCCACGGCGTCGACAGCGCCCCCGCGAGCCCCCAGGCGATGTGCACGTGAGCCCGTCGGCCGCGACTCCCGCGACGAGACGCCGCCCGCGCGCTCGTCAAAGGGCGCGCCTCGTCAGCCTCAAGATCTCAAAGATCGCTCGGGTCGAGGGCGACTTGTTGAGCGTATAGAAGTGGATGCCGGGCGCTCCACGCCTCGACGGTCCGAACGGAGCGCCGCTCTCGGGGGCGAGGAGCCCGCGGCACTGATGCGAGGCATACATGACGCCAGCCCAAAAAACCTCGACGGAATCCTCGCCGATCGTCTGCAGCCGCCTCGAGAGCACCTCGGGAATTGACGCGCCGCACATCGTCGTGAAGCGCTCCACTTGTTTCACGTTGCTGACCGGCATGATGCCCGGAATAATGGGGACGTCGATACCCGCCACGCGCGCCCTCGCCTCGAAGTCTAGGAACGCCTGGTTGTCAAAGAACAGCTGCGTCAACAGGAAGTCCACGCCACAATCGACCTTGTGCTTGAGGTGTCGGAGGTCGGTCGCCGCGTCCTGTGCCTCGGGGTGAACCTCCGGATAGCACGCCGCCCCGACGCAAAAGTCCCCACGGTCGCGAATGAACGACACCAGCTCGCTCGCGTACGCGAGCCCACCGTCGGCGATGGTAAATGTGTCTTGGCCCTTCGGTGGGTCTCCCCGCAGCGCCAAGATATTCTCTACGCCGATCTCGCCGAGTTCATCGACGACCCGCCCGAGCTCCTCTGTTGTCGCGCCGGCGCAGGTGAGATGCGCGAGCGGCTCAATGTCCAGCTCTTGTTTGATTCGTGCCAGCAAGCCGAGGGTTCGATCTTGAGTGCTCCCGCCGGCGCCGTAGGTCACCGAGACATAATCTGGCTCCAGCAACGCGAGCTGCTCAAGGTTGCGCCACAGCGTCTCCATGCCCTTCTCAGTCTTCGGAGGGAAAAACTCAAAGCTGAAGACTGGGCGTTTGTGAGCCAGGCGATCTGAAATCCGCACCCGTCGTTGATAACAAAGCCGCCCGCGTCTTGCCAGCGGAAGCTCGACTCCGCCGCTAGCGCGCGGACAATTCGATGACCTCTGCCTGATCAACTCGGAACAACTCGCCGCCTCCGAGCGAGCGAACCATGAGGGCGCCGTCGTCGTCGAGGCGCTCCGCGCGGACATGGATTCGCTCCGCAGCGCCGTCCGGGCGGGTCACGGGCACGGTCACGTCCTGGCCCAAGGTCACGCAGCGAGCCTCGTACGGCCCCCGAATCGCCTCGAAGCCGGCCGAAAAATACGCCTCACACCGCGACTCCAACGCGCCGCAGATCGCGGCGAGCAGCAGCGAGGAGGAAGGGATCGTCCCCGGCTTCGACAGCGACAGGCTCGTCGCCGACGCCGCGAGCTCATCTTCAAAGTTCGTGCGTGCGACGTTGATACCAAAACCGAGCACCAACTCCACACTCCCGCCGCCCCAGCGGGACTCACAGAGGATCCCGGCCAACTTCCGCCCCCCCACCTGAAGATCGTTGGGCCACTTCAATTTCACTTGGCCTTTGAGGCTCGGCACGAGGGCCTCGATCCCCTCCGCCAACGCCAACCCGGTCGCGAGCGCGACCGCCCCGAGCGCGGTCGGTGGTGGCTGTAGACGGAGCCCCAGGCTCGCGTAGATGTCCCCAGCCTCCGCCGACGACCACCGCCGCCCCTTCGTCCCCCGGCCGGCCCGCTGCCGACTCGCCGTGACCAACAGGCCCGAGGGTCCACCGTCCGCCAACCACCGCGCCGCGTCGTCGTTGGTCGAATCGGTCTCGTCGAGGTGTCGATACGTGCGGCCGTAGGTCTTCGACGACAGATGCGCCGCGAGCTCATCGGGAGAGATCCCCATGGGAGAGAGCATAGCGGAGTTCGGCGGGGCGGCCCTCCCCGGCTGACGCGTCGCCGCCGCGGGCCCTAGAAGGCGTGATCTGTCGCGAGGTAGAGCTGAAAGCCCTCGCGGCTCCCGGTCGCCTCGGTGCGAACGACAAAGAAATCATCGAGACGCAAGAACACCCCGCCGCCGCCGCTGATCTGGAACCCGGCCTGCCGCTCCACGTCGCGATCCCAGATTCCCCCGAGATCTGAGAACAGGTTGATGCCAAGATCGATCTTGTAGCGACCGAGCATCGCCTTGAGCGGGACGAATCGAAACTCCGGGGTGCCGTAGACCTTGTATCTTCCGATGAAGCGTCGGCGATAGAATCCTCGGCCTACCATGCGGCCTCCGAATCCGTCGAAGGCGTCGATCCCACCGAACTGTCCGAGCGTGAAGTATGGAGGCGCCCCAAGCTGCGCCTCTCCCCCGACTCGCAGCGCCATGATCGCGCGGTCTGTGCCCATGGGGATGAACCATCGCGCGCCGCCGTTGATGCGCCCCCACGTCTGCGTGGCACCGAGCCAAGGGGCGGCCCATTCCACGCTCAGCTCGTGATAGCTGCCTCGGGTCGGCGAGACCTCGCGATTCCTCCCGTCGTAGACGAGTCCGGCGGTGAGCGAGCTGCGGCGGACGCTCTCGGCCTCGGCGCCCTCCTCCACGGCGAACATCGAATCCTCTCGAAATGACGCCATGTCCATCTCGAAGCGGTACGTGCCGATGACGCTCAAGATAGAAGAGTGGAACCACTCCGGCAGCGCCTCACCGCTCCGCCACAGCGGATGCTGATAACCCACTCGGCCGCCAAAGGTGCGCACCTTGACTCGATAGTACGGGTCTTCTTCAAGTTCAACGTTCGTGAGCCGCTCTCCATTCGCGATCCCGGCGTAGGTGAATCGCGGATCATCGATGAAGCGAGCGTCGAACAAGAACAGCTCCCGTTTTCCAAACAGATCGCGGAGTCGGAGGATGAGCTCATGCTCTTGCACGAGCTTCGTCGACACGCGATTTTGGAGGGACAGCAGCACCATGTTGATCGTCCTCCCGGGGGGGCGATAGACGTAGCGTCCGCTCGTGCCGAACTCGACGCCGAAGCTCGACTCCACGCGAATGCTGGGCACCAAGACCAGGTAGTGTCCGTTTCGCCGCAGCCGGCCGACGCGAGAACGACCCGAGCGCGTCGCGTCGGGCGTCATCTCCTGCTCGTCCGCGTGCTCCTCCGAATCGACGTCGGGGACCGCTCCGACCTCCTCTGCAGCGCTGTCCTCTCCGAGGGCCGTCGCCGTCGCCCCGCCGTCGGCTCCATGCGCCCCATCAGTGAAGATCCCGTTCGGCGACCGATCATCCTCGTCCGCCGCGGAGGCGTCCTGCGTGGTCACGGCTGACCCCGGGCTCGCGCGGGCGACCGCAGCTGGGGACGCGGTCAACTGCAGCGACAGCAATACGGCGAACAAGTGGAGGGTCATGTCGGTTGGTCTCGCTCGGCGAGGCTTCGCGCCGCGGCGAAAGGTCGCACACGCGTAGCCTCGATGCCATCGCCCGTCCCGCTGTTCACTAAAATAGCCGGCCCAGTGCAGGCCACCAAGCTACCGCTCCATGAGCATGGACAGGTCTACCGCCGTCGCGCTGTGCGTCAACGCACCGACGCTCACAGCGTCTGCTCCGCTCGCGGCGAGGCGCGCGACTCGATCCAAGGTGATCCCGCCAGACACCTCGATGAACGCACGTTCATCCACGAGCGCCACCGCCGCGCGCACCTCATCGTCGCCCATGTTGTCGAGCAACAGCGCGTCCGCTCCCGCTTCTACGGCCCGCGCCACCTCGTCGAGATTCTCCACTTCGCAGCAGATTCGCAGGGTGTGCGGCGCGTAGTCCCTCGCGCCCTTGATCGCGGCCTCGAGACTCCCGGCCCAGCGGATATGGTTCTCTTTGATCAGCACGCCGGCGCCGAGATCGTTGCGATGGTTGTGACCTCCACCGCAGCGCACGGCGTAGCGATCGAGCGCGCGCAGTCCGGGCATGGTCTTCCGCGTGTCGGTAATCCTGAGTCTCCCCGCGGCCTGCGACACGTACGCGGAAGTTTTGGAGGCGACCGCGCAGGCGCGCTGCAAGAGGTTGAGCGCCGTCCGCTCTCCCGCGAGCAGCGAGCGCGCCTCTCCTTCAAGAATCGCGAGGTTGTCGCCGGCGGCGACGTGTGCCCCGTCCTCCACAAGAAACGTGCAGCGCACGGCAGGATCGATGGTCGCGAACACCTGGGACACGAGCGACAACCCACAGACCACGATGTCCTCGCGCGTCTCGATGCGCGCCCGCCCCTGCGTGCCCGCCGGCACCGTGCCGGAGGCGGTGACATCCCCCGCGTGCAGATCCTCTTCGAGGGCACGCGCGACGATCTTTTGAAACTCGGTGACCAAGGGATCGGCAGTTGAGACGCTCATGATTGACTCCAGTCCTCGATCGGCCATCCACGCGCCCGGGCGAACCGCTTCAACCGCGGGTCGGGGTTGATGGCGTAGGGGTGCCCCACGCGCTCCAGCATCGGTCGATCGCTAAAACTATCCGAATAAAAGTGCGAGTGCGCCAGTGAAATTCCATGGCGACGGGCGAACTCCTCCGCCCAGTGGACCTTGCCAGCGCCGTAGCACGCGGGCCGCTCATAGTCCCCCGTCAACGCGCCCGATTCGTCCACCTGCACCTCCGTGCACAAGACGTGGGGGATGTTCAGGTGCGCCGCCACGCGGGCGTTCAAGAACCTCGAACCTGACGTGAGCAAGACCAGCTCGTGCCCCGCCGCTCGATGCCGCTCCACCGCGGCTTTGCCCCGCGCGCACACGTGCGCCTCGATGTGTGCCTCATACCAAGCCTGCACCTCGCCATCGACCTTCGAGGCGCTCACGCCGCGATACGGCTCCAGCACCTTGGCGGTGACCGTGTCGTAATCGAGGAGGCTCAGGCGATACAGCGCGAGCCACATCACCGAGCGCAAGGACATCCACACGCTGATCTCCCCGCGCGCTCGTTGATATTCAAACCAGGCCCGGCCTGAGTTAATCGACAACAGGGTGCAATCCACGTCGAAGAACGCGGCGGCGCGAGGTGTGTGTGAAGGATCCATAGCGGGCACCGGTCAGGGCGACGGGAAGGTACTCGTCAAAAGCACCTGCATCAACAGGTTCGACGCCGCGTGAAAAATGATGGCGGCCCAGAGGCTGCCGCTCTTGCGCCAGATCCACGCGAACAACAGGGCGGGGAAGAAAGTCGCGAGTCGATCGATGCGCATGTCGCCCACGAGGTGTCCCACCGCGAACATCGCGCTCGACACCACCGCGCCCATCCCGATCTTCACCCCGAGCACGCGACGCTTCGGCGGCCACCGGGCCTCCAGCGCGCTCATCAGGTAGCCGCGATGAAAGACCTCTTCGGGCACCGCCACCAGCAACACCTCGGTCAGCACCACCATGAACGCGCCGCCGCTCGCCCAATCGGTCCACGAAGCTGGCCACCGCACCGCGCCCGGCAGCACCTCGCCGTTGTGACGCGAGCATAGGCCCGCCACAAATCGCCCGACCCGATCGGAGCCGAGCGACGCGGCTTCCAGGTCGT
>JAAZXR010000050.1 GCA_014240065.1 Myxococcales bacterium | reverse complement strand
GCCCCGGCGCAGGCGCAGGCCCCGGCGAGCCCCCAAGCGGCGGCGGATGACGACAAATACGACATTGACGTGAGCAAGCGTCGCAGCGAGGTCTACGGCGAGCAGCTCGACGGTCTCAAATCGGACGTCGAGTCCTTAAAGGACCGGATCTTTCGCAGCAAGGCTCGTCTCGCCTTGCTCAAGGAGACCGTGCTCAAGGGCGTGCTCGCTGGGAGCCGGGTGGTGCTCGTGCACCGCAATCGCATGGGCTCGCAGTTTCAACTCGTGCGGCTTGTCATCTCCTTGGACGGCGCACAAATCTACGCTCGAACCGACGAGAGCGGGGCGCTCGACAGCGAAGACGAGGTCACCGTCTACGACGGGAACCTCGTCCCGGGACCCCACAGCATCACTGTGCAGATGGAGTATCGCGGGCAAGGCTTCGGGGTCTTCAGCTACCTCAACGGATACTCCTTCGACTCTCGGAGCTCGCACAGCTTCACCGCCCCCGAAAACGGCGCGATCAAGCTGATGTCCGTGGGCTATGAGCGGGGCAACTTCAGCACTGAGATGCGGGACCGACCCGCGGTGAGTTGGCAAGAAGTCCCCCTCGACGCGGCAGGTCGGCCGCTACCCCGTACCCGTGGAGAGCGCGGCGGCGCGTCGTCGGATGCCAAGGACTAGTCACGGTTGAGCAGCAGGAGAAAAGCTCGGAAGGCGCGCGCGAGGGCTCGAGGCTTGCTCGCTGTGGTCGCGCTTTTCTCGCCGGCGGTGGCCCACTCGGCGCCGACTCCGAGCGAGCGCTTGAAGGCGGTCGAGCTGCGCACGCTGGACGTGGAGCGCATGGTCACGGAGGCCGAAGAGGGCGCGAAGGCGCAAGAGCCCACGTCGGTCAAGGCGCTCGCTCGCCGACTGGTGGAGGGGCAGCTCTTGTTGGCCGAGCGAGACACGGAGCGCGCGGCGATCGTATTTTTGGATCTGGTGGAGAACCACCCCGGCACCCCCGCGGCCTCGCAGGCGATGTTCTTCCTCGGGCGCGCGCTGGTCGAGCTTGAGATGGCGCCGTGGGCGACCGAGTGCTTCGGACGAAATCTCGGCGACTCGACGCCGGACGGTCGCCGCTACCACCAACAGAGCGTGGCGCAGCTCTTGCGCTTGCTGACCCCGGCCCGCGACGAAGGCTTCGCTCGCAGCCCTGGGCTCAGCGCGACGCCGGAGAGGAGAGCCCGCATTCGCTCCCTCGGGGGCCGCGTCGAGCTCGGGCTGCGTGACTCGGTGCTCTCCAAAATCGACGGAGAGCGCGTGTTGGCGTGGGCTCGGTCCGTGCCGGCGGCGAAGCGTGAGCTGGAATTGCGCTACGAGCTCGGACGCGCGCTGTTCCTCCTCGATGATTTCGCGGCCGCCTACGAGGAGCTCGCCGCCCTGCTCGAACCGGAGGAGGGCGACCGCAGGGCCGAATCGATCGCCTTGCGGGCAGGCTATATCGCCGGGGCTTCGGCGCTCGGGCGCGACGAAGAGGAGATCTCGCTCGAGCTGTTTAAGTTCGCGGTCAGCCTCAAGGCGGCGAGCGAGGCAGACGACGAAATCGTCTCGCTCGCGTGGATGGCCCAGGGTCGAATCCACCACGACGCGGGCCGCTTCGACGAGGCGATCACCGCGTACCGAATGATCAGCCGCGATTCTCCCCTGTTCAAGGAGGCGCTGTACGAGACCGCGTGGATCTTGCTGCGCGACGAGGCCTTCGACAGGGCTGTCCAAGCGCTGGACCTGCTGCTCATCTACGATCCAGAGTCGTCCATCGCTTGGGAGATCAAGCAGCTTCGCGGGAAGATCAAGATCCGGTCGCGAGACTATCGCGCCGCCGAAGAGGAGTTCATCGCGCTCCGCAAAGAGTTCGACGCGCTCGCCAAACGCCTCGTCGGAAAGCTGACCTCGCGGGGCGACTCCAAGGAGTATTTCTCCGCCGTCGTCGCCCAGGACATGGAGCATTTTCGCTTGGACTCGGTGCTGCCGGTGGAGGCGGTCGCGGTGGCGCACCGTGTCCCTCGCGCGGTGCAGACCGAAAAACTCGTGCGCGGCCTCGGAGAGCTGGACGCGCAGCTCACCGAGACGAACGCGCTGTTGGTGCGCATGGAGCAGGCGGTCCGCGCGCCCGAGCGCGCGCGCTTGTTTCAGGATCTCGGCGGGTTCTTGGCGTCGATGGATGCGGTGACGTTAAACGTCGTAGGGATCAAAGAGCGGCTCATCTCCGCGGTGCGCGTACGGAAGAACTCACCGCGCGCCCAGACCCTCGAGTCCCAACGCAAAGAGGCGAGGCGCGTCCTCGACAAGTCGTTGCAGGGGAAGCGGCGAGGGGAGATCACGACCGAGATTGAGGAGCTGTCCGAGCGGGCGCACAAATACGATCTGACGGTCGCCGCGCTGCGCGCTCAGCTCCTCGGCACGGAGCGTTACTACGAGCAGACGCGGGCGCGTCAGCGCATCGATCGCTCGGCGTATCTGGGACAGCTCGCCGAGCTTCGGGACGAAGTGGGAATCCTCCAGCGTGAATCCAAGCGGCTCGAGAACGCGCTGGAGGCCTTGCGGACCCGGATGCGGTTTGAGGACCCATGGGCCGCCGAGGAGCGCCGCGCCATCGCGACCTACTCGCGCTACCTCGACTTGATGATGGAAGAGCTCGCGCGGACCACGAAGGCGAAGCAAGAAAACGTGGCCTTCCGGCGGATCAAGAGCGCGGAGGGGCGGATCGCTGAAGCGCGGGGGCTCCTCGATCAGGCCGCGGGCAAGCGGCTCGTGCGGGCCATCGCGATCGTCACTGAGGAGCGTGAAAATCTCGACCGCTATCGCCTGGAGATCAACGGGACCAACGAGGAGACCCGCGTGTTGGCGGGCGAAGTGTTGGAGGCCGCGATCAACGACGTCATCGGCGAGGTGTTGAACCTGGTGACCCGCTCAGAGGTCGGCCTGCTGGACGTGGCATGGTCGATTCAAGAGTCTGAGATGGAGGAGATTCGCCGGCTCGACATGAACCGGGCCCGGGACCTGCGGGAGATCGAGCGCAACCTCGACCAAGGACTGGGGGAGCTACAATGATGCGGCGGCGCGCTCGTCGCGGGGTCGGGAAGCTCCTGGCCGTGCCGCTCGTGGTGACCGCGTTGTCGTCGATCCCGGACGCGCACGCGGCGGGCGCCGCGGTGCGTCACCACCAGGAGCCCGCGGGGGAGCGCGGGACCGCTTCCGAGACCGCGAAGGGCGACCCGAGCGAGGAGGCGGGCGCGG
The DNA here is from genome assembly GCA_014240065.1 of Myxococcales bacterium. Taxonomy (GTDB): domain Bacteria; phylum Myxococcota_A; class Polyangia; order Nannocystales; family Nannocystaceae; genus JAAZXR01. The sequence continues at coordinate 28,879 of JAAZXR010000050.1, read as the reverse complement.
CGCCAGAGGACGGCGGTGTCACTGACTCAGAGACGAGCGCCCGGGACTCTGCGTTGGGGGGAGAGCCGGGCTCGGGTGTCCCGCGCGAGACGTTCGGCAAGGTCGACCCCGCGCTGCTCGTGGCGCCGCTGCCACGTCGCGCGCGCAGCCCCGCAGAGACCGCGGCGCTCGCAGAGATGGAGCGGTTGTTCGGGCGCTACGACGCGGCATCAAACGCGACGAGCGACAGCCTCAGAGATCTGCTCACGATCCAAGGCGAGCAAGGGCGCGACGCCATCAACAAGTACTACGACGCAGAGACCCGCGCCCGCGCCGCCAAGGTCCGGGCGCTGCGCTCGAAGGCGGTGGCGCGCTACGAAGAATTCCTCGCGTTGCATCCAAACGATCCTGTCTGGACGCCCGAGATCATGCTGCGGCTCGGGCAGCTGTTGTTCGAGAGCTCAAGCGAGCGGTTTCGACTGCAAGAAGAGGCGTGGGAGAAAGAGCTCGCCGCGTATCGCGAACGTGAAGACGCGGGCGAAAAGGTCAAAGAGGCGCCCGCGGCGCCGGAGGCAGACTTTTCGGAGGCGATCGCGATGTTCCGCAGGGCGTCGGTGGGCTTCCCCGACTACGCCAATATCGACGCCGCGCTGTACATGATGGGCTTCTTGCTGCTCGAGCAAGGCGACTTCGACGGCGCGAGGCAGTCGTTCCTCGCCCTCGGGTGCAGCAACCGCTTCGACGCCCCGGAGGAGGACAGCAGCAACGTCATCCCGTCTTATAAGGTGATGCCCCAGAGTTACGACGACGGGTGCAGGCCGTCCAAGCCCGACGGGAGGTACGTGAACGAGGCGTGGCTGCGCATCGGAGAGCTCCACTACGACATGGACGAGCTCGATCAGGCGCTGGCCGCCTATCAGCAGGCCGCGAGCGACGAGCGCAATGACTTTTATGACGAGGCGCTCATTCGTATGGCGTGGACCTTGTATCTGCGCCGCGACTTCGCAGGCGCGGTGACGCGGCTCGACGAGTTCGTGCGCTACGCCGACAAGGTGAAGGGGACAGAGGAAGGGCTCGGCACCGCCGAGCTGCGTGATGACGCGGTGAAGTACATCGCGAAGTCGTACGTGGAGGAGGATTGGGATGGCGACGGCCGCTTCGATCCGGTGCGGGGTCTGGCGCGCCTCGATCGCGACTACAAGGCCCGCGCGAAAGAGGTCCACGTCCCCGAAATCTACGCGGCGCTCGGGGGCTTGTACGCCTATCAGACCGATTTTGTAGAGGCCATCGAGATCTGGGAGGAGACGCTCCGCCGCTGGCCGACGACGCGAACCGCCCCCGATGTGCAGCTGCGGATTATGCAGGCGTACGCCTTGCTGACCGAGCGCGACGCGGCCGCCGCTGCGCGCGACAAGCTCGCGACCCAATACCTGCGCGGCTCGGAGTGGTTTTATGCCAACGAGAGCGACCCCGACGCCATCGCGCGGGGCTTTGAGCTCGCCGAGGACGCGCTCGTCGCGACGGCGGTCGAGCATCACGAGAAGGCGCAAGCGTATCGCTCCGAGGGCGATTTCGCGGGCGCGAAGCGAGAGTATCTGGTCGCTGGAAAGGCGTATCAAGCCTATCTAGAGCGCTTCCCGAACACCGAGAGCTCGTACGAGTATCGATTCCAGTACGCGGACAGCCTGTACTACAGCGATCAGTATGACCTCGCCGCCCAAAACTACGCGGAGGTTCGCGATTCGAACATCGACAACCGCCTGCAGCGAGACGCGGCCGAGGGCGTCATTTTCGCGTTCGACGCGGCGATGCAAGAGGCCGTCGACGGCGGCGAATTGGAGTTGCCCGAGATGCCGAAGGACGGGATGGAGGGGCAAGGACCCGAGCTTAAGCCGCAGAAGTTGCCTCCTGTGGTGGCGGCGCTTCAGCGCGCGTACGACGACTTCATCGGGATTTTCCCGGACAGCAAATCGACCGCGCAGTTCCGCTACGAGGCCGCCTCACTGAGCCAGCGCTACATCCGCTTCAACGATTCGGAGGCGCGCTACGTCGCGATTTTGGACAACCATTGCAGCCAGAATATCGCGATCAACGCGGGCTACGCGATCATCGACGCCCACGTCGTACGCGGTGATCTTGAGGGCACGCGCACGTGGACCGAAGAGCTGGCTTCTCGCAACTGCGGGTCGGATGAGGAGCGAGCGAGATTCGCCGGCGAGCTGCGCACCATCGGGAACGCTGTGCGTTTTCAAGAGGCGCAGGTGCTGTTCGAGGCGGGGGCGTTCGAGGCCGCGGCGGACCGCTACGTCGCGCTCGTCGACGAGGCGCCCGACGACTCCCAGGCGGACCGCGCGCTCAACAACGCCGCCGTGGCGTACGAGGAGGTCGGGCGCTTTGGCTCGGCCACGCGCACCTACGAGCGGATTTACACCGACTATCCAGACAGCGAGTTCGCCGACGATGCGCTGCTGCGTACGGGGTTCAACCACGCGCGTTTCTTTGAGTACGAGCAGGCGGTGACGAAGTACCTGGTCCTCGCGGAGGACGAGCGCTACGCCACGAGCGAGCATCGACTCATCGCGCTGAAGAACGCCGCCGCGTTGATGGAGAACCTGCAAGACTACGAGCGCGCGGCTGAATTGTTCCGCAAGTGGTCCGAGAAATCCGAGGATCCGAATGAACGGGCGGAAGGGTTGTTTCGCGCCGCTGTGGTGACCGGCAAACGGGGCGCGCATCGGGCGACGGTCAATGCGTACAAGCGTTACCTGGCGAAGCACGGCAACGACGCGACGGAGGGCCCTCGGGCGGTGGAGGCGCAGCTTCAGATCGGGCTCGCCTACGAGGAAATGGGGCGTCGCAAGGACGCGGACAAGGCCTACCGCGCGTGCGTTGGAGAATTCAACCGGCGGGGGCTTGAGCCCGCCTCCGAGGCGGCGGAGTTCCCGGCGCAGGCTCAGTTCCTGCTGGCCGAGCGCACCCTCAAGGATGTGTTGAAGGTGAAGATCTCAGGTACCGGAAAGAAGATGGAGAAGTCGGTGAAGAGCCTCTTCGATCGTGTCCTCGCCGCCTCCCAAGCCTACGACAAGGTGTTCCCGTTTCGGCGACTAGATTGGACGTTGGCGGGGATGTATCGCCGCGGCTTCGCGTTCGAAGATGTGGCAGAGAAAATTCGGACGGCGCCAGTACCGAAGCAACTCAAAGAGTTCAGCGAGCCGTGGTTCGCCTACAAGGACATCGTCGCGAGCGAAGCCCAACGATTTGAAGACAAGTCCATCTTGCTCTACGAGGCATTAATTCGTCGCTCGGCCGAGTTTAAGGTCAATACGATTTGGACGCGGAGAGCCCGTGAGCGCCTGAATAAGTACAAACCCGAGGAGTTCCCGCTCCTTCGAGACGCCGCGCTCGTGCTGCAGCTGGAGGACCTCCGATGAGGGGCGAGGCACTTCGTCGCGCGCTCTTCGCCGCCGCGTTCACGGTGACGACCGGAGGCGGGTGTGCCGTCGAAGAGCCCGCGGTACAGACCGAGGCACCGGCGGGACTCCAAGAGCAGGCGAAAGAGCGTCGAAAGGTCCAACTCGAGAGCACCCGCGCGCCGCGTATGTCGGAGCAAGCGACGACGCAAGCGGCGCCCGTGGAGGTGGCGAAGGCGGACACAGAGGACTCCGCCGAAGAGGAGCAGTTGACGCCGGTGAAGCCCATCGAGATCCCGGTCTCTCGCGACCGCGATCCGGAGGAGGAGAAGCGGAAGATGTCTCTGTCACGAGATCGAAGCTCGAAGGCGATGGCCCAGCTCAAGCTCGGTAACCTCGATCGGGCGATCCGGGAGGCGCGGCAAGCGCTCAAGATTCACGAGCAAAATGTGGAGGCGATGCTCGTCATCTCGGAGGCGTTTTATAAGCAGGGGAAGTATGAGATCGCGCAGTCCGTCGGGGGGCTCGCGCTGCAAATTGACCCGAAGGTGCTCACGCCAGAGGAGGCCTCGCAAGCGTTCAATCTCCGGGGTTTCGCCTACCTCGCGGAGGCGAATTCGACGGCGGCGCTGAACATGTTCAGGCAAGCGGCGGAGGGCGACGAGCAAAACGCGGCGGCGTGGAACAACCTGGGCGTGCAATTTATGGTCAAGGGCGACTACGGGACCGCCATTGGGTGTTTTCAGTACGCGGTGGAGCTCCAGCCGAAGTTTCGGCGCGCGCGTTTGAACCTCGGCGCGGCGCAGCGAGCGCTCGGCCAGATCGTAGAGGCGCGACAAACATTCAGCGAGATTTTGAAGCTCGATCCGCAGAGCGCCGACGCCCATTTCAATCTCGGGGTGTTGTACCTCGACGCCGATCCCTTCCCGAATATCGAAGCCACCGAGCGGCTGAACCTCGCGGTACAAGCGTTCACTCGGTACAAGGAGGTGGTCCTCACCCGCGCGCCCGCGGCGAAGGGAGGGGTGGACACGTGGACCGTCGCCCTCGAGACCGGGCCGGGGCGCGAGTTCGTCTCTGTTGAGCAGGCGGATCTGTATATCGGGGTCGCCAAGAAAAACCTCGAGCGCGAGGAGCGGCGGAAAAAACGCGGTGTGAAGCGCAAGGAGCGAGAGGCGAAGGAGGCCCAGGAGGCGGCGGAGGCGGCCGCGCTCGTCCCCGAAGATTCAGGGGCGCAAGAAATGGCGCCGGACGAGCCGTCGGTCGATGGAGGCGAGACGCCGACGCCGCAAGATCCGACGCCGCAAGATCCGACGCCGCAAGGTCCAGCGCCGCAAGATCCGACGCCGCAAGGTCCAGCGCCGCAGCAACCAGCGCCGCAAGATCCGACGCCGCAAGATCCGACGCCGCAAGGTCCAGCGCCGCAGCAACCAGCGCCGCAGCAACCAGCGCCGCAGGGTCCAGCGCCGCAGGGTCCAGCGCCACAGCAGCCAGCGCCGCAGGCTCCAGCGCCGCAGCAGCCAGCGCCGCAGCAGCCAGCGCCGCAGCAGCCATCGGGAGGTCAGCAACCGTGACGTCTTCCGCGCGAGATCTCACGGAATTATGCGCCTCGCTGCGTCGTATGCATTCTTTGCGCCCACGCCGGGCGGGCGACGCTTCGGCCAGAATCATCGGAATTCGTGGATCGTTGAGGGAAGCCTCACGTCAGAAAAAATGTCCAACAAGGTTGGGTCGAGACGTGCCCGTTTGGCGCACGGAGCATCGTCCGAGCTCGGCGATCTCAGTGACGCGCACCGCGCCGTTTCGACCGAACCGAGCAGGAGAGGCCGCTGTAAACCCGTGGGATGGAACGTCCGTTCGGGAGATTGCCGGGGAACACCCACGTGGAAACTAGAGAAAAATTGATCATGAAAACGCTCACCGACGCTTGGATATTGCCGCTGCTGTACGGCCGGTTACGAAGCATTCAAGGCCCATGCTCGTCGCGATTACGCGTCTTGGCAGTGCTCGTGGCGTTCGCTAGTGTGAGCCCACAGGTGGTCGAAGCAGCGCCACCGGCGGCCGATAAGGACGCGACCGCCGATGCCCGGCAATCGGAATCAGACGGCGCTTTAAGCGGATCCGGCAAGAAGATCACCCTTGATGACACGTTTACCGTGGAAGGAACCCTGGAAAAACCTAGCGCTTTTTATATTCTTCGGCGTTCGGCCCTAGATTACGACTGGGCGCGGCTAGATGCGCGATTGTCGCCTTTGGTACTTGAGTCTGTGCAAGATCCGTTGTTCTAATCCGTCAGCCGCAGGGTCCCACACCGGACGCCCGGAAATTAAGTTCCACTTTTACAACACAGCCGCTCTACTTCGACCGGCCAAGTTTTTTCAACTGACAAACCTAGACCGGCCTTAGGGCCATCACACTTTCAAGACCGGCAGCGCCGGAGCAGAGACGAGCGGGGCAGACCCGCACACCAAGAGGAGACAAAGTCATGGGTGATATTGCCAAGTTTTATCAAGAAGGTGGTGCGTTCATGCACTTCATTTTGCTCACCGGGATTATCGGGGTCGCGGCGATGGCCGACCGAATCATTTACCTGGTGTTCAAAGCGAATACGAAGGCTGCCAAGTTCTATGCGCAAGTTCAAAAGTGCGTCATGGCCAACAACATCGACACCGCGATCAAGCTGTGTGACCGCAACGCACAAGCGGCGCTGCCACGCGTGATCAAGGCGGGCCTCACCAAGTCCACCAAGGACGAGCAGCAAGTGTCGCAAGCCATCGAAGAGTCGATGCTTGAGGTGATGCCGCAAATCGACAAGCGCGTCTCGATGATCGCAGCGGTCGCCAACGTCGCGACCCTCATCGGACTCCTCGGAACCATCTTCGGGATGCTCGCAGCGTTCGAGGCTGTGGCCAACGCCCCCGCCGACCAACGGTCGACGGCGCTCGCACGCGGCATTGGTATCGCGATGAACACCACCGGTTTCGGTCTGATCGTCGCCATCCCTCTCCTCGCGTCGCACATCATCGTGTCGAACGTCGCCAAGAGCATCAAGGACAGCGTCGAGCTTTACTCTGTGAAGCTTGAGAACCTCCTCTCTGCTCGGTTCCGCCTCGGCTGAGCCTCACCTGTCGGGCGCTCTGACCGTCGTGTCAGCGCGCTCGGCTCCACGGGGAGCCTCACGAAGTGAGGCCTCGCCCATCTTAGGAACCAACTAGCTCACAACGAAAGGAGGCGTCATGGCACGAAGGAAAAAAGACGAAGAGATCGCTGTTGAAGAAGCAAATGTGCTCCCAGTCATGAACATCATGTTCTTGCTCATTCCGGCGCTTCTGCTCGCGATGGAGGTCGCATCCATGGCCGCCATCGTGGTGTCCCCGCCCAAGTTCGCGGCGGCACCCCCGAAAGAGGAGCAAAAGAAGGAAGAGAAGAAGGAAAAGCCTCTTAAGCTCAAGGTCTTCATCATGGATGAAGGCTTCCGTCTTCAGGCGTCTGGTCAGCAAGACGGCGCCGAAGCGGGCAAGGAGGTCGACTCGAGCAAGCCCACGATTCCGAATCGGAAACCCACCGATGAGTGTATGAACGGAAAAGAGGCGTATCGTGACTACTGCAAGTACGACTTCCCAGGGCTCGAGGCCAAGGCCAAAGAGTACAAGAGTCGTGCGGAACACGAGCAGGTCGTCACCATCAGCGCCATCAACACCATCCCCATGCAGGTGTTGGTGCAGACGATGGACGCCATGCGAGGGAGCGATTGCAAACTCATGAAAGCCATGAAGGCAGGGGAAGAGATCCCGCCTGAGTGCTATTTTTGGCAGCCCATCATCGAGGCTGGAGCAGGGTAGGAGTCACCGTGAACGCTGAAGAATTTTTCAAGCAGAAAAAAGCGCTGAAGAAGGCGAATCGTCGCGGTCAAGCGGTCGAGGAGGCGGGCATGGGTCTGACCTCTTTGATGGACATCGTGTCCATCATCGTCATCTACCTTCTCAAGTCCTACGCGTCCGATCCGGTGCTCATTACGCCCATCGCGGATCAGAAGATCCCGATGTCGCGGGTGGATTCACCGATCCAGGAGGGCACTCCGGTCTACCTCTCCGACCGCGCGATCATCGTGCTGGAGAAGAAGGTCCAGGTGCTCGAGGCGGGCAAGACCCCGGCCGATGTCTCTGGTCAGCTGATCGGGCCTTTGTACGACGTCCTCGCGGAGGAGGCGGACAAGGCCAAGCAGATGGCGGAGAATCGCAAGACGACGTGGGATGCTCGACTCATCCTCGTTGGTGACGAGCGACTCCCGTTCGAGACCCTGGTGAAGGTGATGTTCACGGCTGGAAAGGCCGAATTCACCGAATACGCGTTCTGCGTCATTCGCCAAGGCTAACGCGGGACTCCAACGTCCCGTGGGAGGGAGGGCCGGCCGTGACTCGTTCACGCGCCGGCCTTCGCTTATGGCGAGCTCGTCTTCCCGCACGCATATGGCGCCTCGCCCGTGGAGGCGAAGCCCGCTGGGCGTCGTGACGCCGCGCCGGAGAGTGCGCGGAGCGGCCCGTCGGTGTGAAAGGAACCCACATTGAAACCTGCGGAGTTCCATCCGCGTCGAACCTGATCTGCTGTTCGGTGCGTTTTGAGACGAGCGCGCGCAGAATCGCCTCTGAAAGCAACGCCGGAGAATCAGCGGTGCGTGCCCATTATCGCGATGTAGGGGCGCATTTTTGTGTTCCGACGTGTTTTTAGAGTCTGACCGATCCTCGCGTTACCCTCAGCCAAAGTGTCCCTCCACTACACCTTTAGAGATCCCCCTGTTATGCTCTGTTCGCAGCGTAACCCTCGTTTCTGGTGGCCTCCCCTGAGGCTGGCCTAGGCTTCTCTGCATTTCGATCCATGCCACAGCGCAAGTCCAGCCGGGTTCTTCGGGCCGCCATAGTCGTTGAAGACAAGCTGTGCGGGGAGCTTCATCAAACGGAGCCTGGCGGGCTCAAGGTCGGCTGGGGTCTTCACAACGACCTGGTCGTCCACGACAGCGTGGATCGGCGTCGGGATCCGAGGAAGATCGCGAAGCCGCTGTTGGCGATGGCGATGCTGATGTTGCTGTCGGGGTTCGGACTCTTCGTCACCGACGTCAATCGCTACGCCGCCGAGGAGGCCGCCCGACAAGAGGCGCTGGAGGGCCAAGACGCGAACAGCTTCGACGTCTATGATTACGGGAGCGAGACGGAGGGGCCCGATCTTGCGCTCATCGGCTTGACGTTGCTCTTGATGGGGCTCGCGCCGCTCGTCGGCGGGATCGCAGGGTTGCGGTCACCGGCGCTGAACCCCCCGAAGGGTCGAAGGAAAAAACCGAAGCGTGTCGCGCCCGAGAGCGTCACCTTGTTCGAGTATCGGGGTGGGCGCTACTACCTGAATCTCCCCAAGGAGGCGCGCGGCAAGGTGACCCTCGCGAAGGGGAAGCGGGCCTATACGGTCAAGCAGCTGCGTCGAAAGCAGGGGTCGGCGCGCGTGCAGGTGGCGCTCCGCTCGACCGCAAAGGGGAAGATCCTCCTCGGGGATAGCATCGTTTTGTTTCAGTTCGCGCGGCCGAAGCGGAAGAGCCCGACGCTTCGACCGCTGAGAGGCTATGGCCTGTCAGGTACGCCGCTGCCGCTCGCCTACGGGATGCTCTTGGGGATGGTCGCTTCGATCGGAGTGATCGGATTCCTCCTCGGCCCCATCGGGCTCGTTGGTTGCTTGGCGGTGGGAGCGGCCGTCAACCTGGTCCTCCAGCGCCAGCGTGACCCGCTGTTCGCGGCGATCCTCCTGGGCAGTGTGCTGATCTTTGGAACCGGGGGGATGTACACGGCCTTCGGCGTGAAACCTTCCACGGTCGTCAAGATCGATCAGCGCTTTGTGGAGGCGATGGGGGTCGTCTACGAGCAAGAAGAAGAGCCAGAGCTCGAGGAGGAAGAGGAGCCAGAGCCGGAGGACGAGGAGCTCAAGCAGCCTGAAGAAAAGCAGGAGAAAAAGCAGGTTGAACCCGACAAAGTCGTGAAGACCAAGCCGAAGAAGTTCTCCGAAGAAGCGACGAAGAAGGCGCGGGGTGTCGGTGTCGCGCGGGTGTTGGGCACCTACGGTGGGCCGGGAGAGGGGACCGTCTTCGACGTGATCGAGTCCACGGAGAACAACCTCGATTCACTCTTCGACAAGGGCATGGGTCGCGTCGTGGACGCCGATGGCACGGAGGTGTCAGATTTTGTCGCGGGCGGAGAGGGGATCACGGCGAGCGGCGCCCTCGTTGGAACCGAGGGGCTAAAAACAACCGACGATCAGCCAGAGGTCGCGAAGAAGAAGAAGAGAGAAAAGAAGATCAAGGGCAAGGTGAAGAGCTCGACCTCCGAGGTCTACGGAGACGTGGACAAGAAGCTCGTGCAGGCCACCATCCGTCGTCGCATGGGCGCTCTCCAATCTTGCTACGAGAAATCGCTTCGGAGCCAGTCCGCTCTTAAAGGGAAGATCACGTTCACCATCATGATCAGCACCTCTGGGCGCGTGGTGAAGGTATCGGTCGAGGGTGATACGCTCGGCGATTCCACGACGCTAAGCTGTTGCAAGGCGAAGATTAAGGGCTGGCGTTTCCCCGTGGAAGGGGCCGAAGACTCCAGCGAGGTCACCTTCTCGGTCGTGTTCTCGCAGGCCTGATCATCGGCGCGCGCTTGTTCATCTAGGGCCGCCGGGTAGCGAAGAGGAGCTGCGGCTCGCGAAGCGAGGGGGTGCTCAACGCCGCCACAAGACGGGCGCTTTGCGACCGGCATCGGACACCGCGTGGGCCGCAGCGTAAGGGCCACAGTCGCAGGCGCGGTCGCAGGCGCGGTCGGGGCGGCGAGGACGGCGCAGGCGGGTGCTGGTGCAAAGTGCGAACTTTCGCCGCTCGAAACGAACTGACCCAAAGAATGTGGTACGCTTAATCACGATGAGGGCGCGTGCAGCGATATGGAGCCTTTCTTTGCTCACGTTAGGTGTGCAGGGCTTGGCGATCGCGGCGCCTCCGGTGTCCGCCACCCGGGAGGTCAGCGCCACTGGCGATGTCCCCTCAGCGGAGTCTTCGCAGCTGCGAATTGAGCAGGCGCTTTCTGCGCTTGCCGAGGAAGCGGCGCGGGCAACGCGGTCCGGCGATGTGCTTCGAATCGCGCATGTCGAGGCAGAGCGAGAGCGCGTAACCGAGCCACTTCGTCTCATCGACGAAGAGCTGCAGGTCATCAACGACCCAAACCAGACCGCACAAGCCAGAGTGTTCGCGGCGGAAAAACTTGCGGCTGCGGCCGAACAGCTTGAGAAGATCGTGCAGCGAGCCCAGAACTTCGAGCAAAGCCTTGGGCCCGAGGAGTCGGATGACGTGACCACGACGAAGAGTGACGAGCCGAAGACGATTCCGCTCGATGATCCAACCAGCTCTGTCGCGGATTTGCTGATCATCCCGCCGACGACGGATATGTGGCCAGCCGCCGTCAGCCCCATCCTCTAGCCGCTTTCGCGCGTCGCTGTGCGGCGCGTGATGCTCTGTGCTTCGGATGGCCGGTGGCGCGTTCATGGACCCGTAGGGGCGCTGAACTCCCGTCACGGCTTGGTATGAGACACGCGAATGTGCGCCTGGGTCCACGGTCCCATGGCTGACCGGTCGGCCGTGGTTGCTCGAGACCAGCACCCGTGTTCAGGTTGCCCGTTTAGGGACGATGTCGCCCCTCGTGGGACGATCCGACGATAGGCGCGACAGGGTACGCCGGTGTGGGTGGGGGAGCCGCGCAAGACTGACGGGGTTCCAAACGGTCCACATCTTCGTCATACGAGCCTTGAACTGGCAAACTTGTAGCCGAACACGAGCACTTGAATCCACTCATCCTTCTCGGGTTGCGCAAAAGCGCGAGCCCACCTTTGCTTGCCCGGAGATCCGCGCGGGCCAGCGGCGCTGCCACTTCGTCGAACCACGACGCAGCCCTCTCTCTGCTCTTCCTCCTCTCTTCTGAATGACTCTCCACGCACGACATCGGATCGGACGCTACCGGCGGGATAAACCCCTCCGCTCGTCGCGCGGTTGCAGCTCTCTTGGGGGACCGAGCGCTAGAGCCAAGTCGAGCGGTTGGCGGATCTGCACCGTGCTCGTCTTGCTGTGTTGCGCGCTCGGCTGGAGCAATCTTGCAGAGGCCGGTGAACCCGACGCGTACGTGGGCCTGCCAATTTCTCAAGACGGTCCCGGCGTGAAGGTCGGTAAGCGCTCGACCTTTCACGGCGGCGCGGCCGTAGCGGTGGGCTACGACTCCAATGTTTTCTCCAACGACGGTGTCGGTGCCAAATTCGGCAGCGTCTTCGTCCAGCCAGCTGCGTGGCTCAGCATCGGCAATCGCCGCATGATCAACCAGCGAATGAACACCTCTCTCAAGGGAGGTGAGCGCAAGGCGGACTACAACCTTCAGGCATTTTTCGGGTGGCGATTTTATACGAACTCGAGGGAGAGTGTTCGCGCGGCGGGGAAGCCGAGTGGAGGCGTCACCTTGCATGTCCTCACGAGCCCCAAACGTCGGTTCAGCTTCGGGATTGACGAGACGTTCTTGGTGCTCGGTCAGCCGCGACAATACGAGTCGACCGCCGAATATAATCTCAACCGATTTGACCATCGCGGCTTGATTCGCTTCCTGCTTCGGCCCGGTGGTGGGAGGTTGGTTCTCGAGCTCGGCTACATCACCGAGATGCTGTATTTTTTGGACGCGAACCCGTGCCCCGAAGGCGCGTCGGAGGGCGATTGCCAAGAGAACACCAGCGACCGCACGGTGAACGGCCTCAAGGCGGAATTGAAGTGGCGTTTTCGAGACCGCTCCGCGTTGGTCGCCAGGTACCGCTTCACCAACAATATCTACATATGTTGTACGGAGATCGGCGTCGGCAGGAACGAAGACTCCGACCATCACATCGTCCAGGCGGGTTTTATCGGGCAAATCGCGAAAAAAATCGACGTCGAGCTCCTCGCTGGCTACGGCAAGGGGATCTACTACAATGACATCAACGGCGTGGGCTTCAGTCGCCCGAACTTCGAAGCGGCCCTGACCTATTTCCCCACGCCGAGGACTCAATTAAGCATGCGCGGATTCTATCGATTTCGAGACAGCCTCGTTGGGAACTACGCCTCAGATCTCGGGGGCTCGCTAGGGATCCAGCAGCGCTTTAAGTGGAAGATGGACATGCGCGCGGGCCTCACGGTTGCGCAGCGCAGCTTCTTCGCGCTCCCGGTCCCAGGTGTCGAAGATCCTGTCATCGCCGCATATCAGGCCGCCCCCGGATTTAAGCGAACGGATCTACTGGTGGCCGCGTCAGCGCAGGTTGAGCAGCCGTTTGGGAAGATGTTCGTGCTCGTGGCCCGCTATGACCTTCAACTGAACAACACCGATTTTGTCACCCTTTACAACAACGGCTTCGTGGCGCCAGGCAAGTTCACGCGGCATATCGCGTGGCTGTTTGGCGCGCTGAGGTACTGAGCGATGTCCAAACTACTTTTTTTCTTTGTCTCGTGCCTGGCCGCCGCGGCGGCTTGCGCGACTCCATCGCCACCGCTGCGACCGGAGGGTGTGGGCGTCGTCCGGTCCGCGCCTCGGTTCGTGCCGGGCGACGTGTTCGAAGTGAGGGTGTTTGATGAGGAGGAGCTGTCTGGCCAATTCCAGGTCCAAGAAGATGGGACCATCGAGTTCCCCTTGGTCGGGCGCGTCACGCTCGAGGGCCTCACGCAGGGGGAAGCGACCGCGGCCCTTGAGGAGCGCCTCGCGGACGGCCTGCTCAAGAACCCCAGCGTGACGGTCATCGTGCTCGAGCGGAAGAGCGTGGAGATCTCTGTGCTCGGCGAGGTCGCGAAGCCCGGCACGTTCCCGTTCGTCGAGCGCCTGAGCCTCGTCCAGGCGATCTCCGAGGCGGGCGGCCTCGGTCCAGTCGCCGCGCCGCGCCGCGTGAAACTCATTCGCAAGGGCCCAGATGGTCCGGAGACGTACCAGATATCTCTGGAGGAGATCACCGCTGGGAAGGCGCAAGACGTGCCGCTCGAACCCGGAGACATCGTCTTCGTCCCAGAGTCTCCGCTATAGCCCGGGTGGTGGACCGCCCGTCAGAGCGTCTGTCACGGCGGCGCCCCTAGCAGCGGCCGCACCGGGAGCACGCAGGTCGGGCCGGTTTCAGGCCTTCATTGGGCGATAATCGCGATAGGGGGTACCCTGGAGTGACGATGGCACAAGATCATCAATTCGTGCTGGGTATCGATCTGGGGACCACGAACTCGGCCTGTGCAGTCGTTCAGGAGGGGAGCGCTAGCGTGGTACGTCGGGGCGAGGATCGGATCATCCCGTCCATGATCGCCGCCCGGGCGGACGGCTCCATGGCGGTCGGCTTGGAGGCGAAACGGGAGCGAATTCTAGATCCTGTGAACGCGATCTACAGCGCGAAGCGCCTGATCGGTCGTCGTTTCTCCTCGCCCGAAGTCACGAAGATGATCGAGACGGTCCCCTACAAGATCTTTGAGGGGCGCAATGAGTCCGTGATGGTGGGCTTTGGCAGCCGGAAGCTCAGCGCCGTCGAGGTCTCGTCCTACGTGCTGAAGTATCTGCGGAAGATGGCGGAGGAGGCGCTTGGCCAGCGGATTCGAAAGTGTGTGATCTCCGTGCCCGCCAATTTTACGGATTCGCAGCGCAGCGCGACGCGAATTTCGGCGCGGCTCGCGGGACTTGAGGTCATCCGCATCATCAACGAGCCGACGGCGGCGGCGCTCGCCTACGGCTATATCGAGGACATGGATCGTCGCATCGCCGTCTACGACTTCGGCGGAGGCACCTTCGACGTCACGATCCTCGAGATCACCCAGAATGTGTTTGAGGTGCTCGCCACCTCTGGCGAGATGTTTCTCGGGGGAGACGACCTCGACGAGGCAATCTTGGGGGCCATGATCGAGCAATTCAACGAGGAGCACGGGATCGACCTGCGGGAACACCCGGTGGCTCGGGCGCGGCTGCGCTCCGTCGCCGAGGAGCTGAAGATCGAGCTCAGCGAGACCGCCCAGGTCTCTCGGTTTATCGAAGGGGTGCTGCCCGATCAGGGGAAGAGCCTCAACTTCTCCCTCACGGAGACGTCGCTGCGCGACCTGATCGGTCCTATCGTGAACCGGACCATCCCGGTGTGCGAGGAGGCCATGAAGATCGCGGGGATTCGAGCCGAGCAGATTGACGAGATCGTGCTCGTTGGGGGCACGACGCGAATTCCCATCGTGCGAGAGACGGTGCGGGCGGTCTTCAATCGACCGCCGCAGACGTCGATCAACCCCATGTCGGTGGTGGCGGTCGGCGCGGCCATTCAAGGGGCGGCGCTCGTCGGCCTGTTGGTGCCGATGGCCGATGGGGGGGTGTCTGCGCCGAGTATGAACGCGACCGCGGTCTTGCTTGATGTCACCCCGCGGAGCTTGGGGGTCCGGACGTTGGGCGGTCACGTGGATCGCATCATCGAGCGGAATTCGGTGGTGCCGGTGGAGCAGACGCGCCTGTTTACGACCACGGTAGACAATCAAAAGTATGTGCGGATTGAGGTGTGCCAAGGGGAGTCTCCATCCTTCGATGACAACACCAAGCTCGGTGAAGTCTTGCTCTCGGGGATTCGGCCCGCGCGGCGGGGAGAGATCTCTGTCTCGGTGACGTTTGAGATCAACACCGACGGCCTCCTCGAGGTGCGCGCGCTCGACAGCCAGACGGGCCAAGAGCAGACCGCGACGATGAAGGTGCTCGGCGGTATGAGCCCCGAGGACGTGGACGCGATGATCTCAAAGGCAGAGTCGGAGGGTCTACTCGGTGAAGATGGTCATGAGGGCAGCGTCGTGCGGCGGTGATGTGGGCGGTGATGTGGGCGGTGATCTAGGAGGCGGGTGTGGCGAAACAACTACCAGAAGACTTTGAGCAGCTCGCATCCAACCTCGAAGCGCTCGACTACTACGCGATCCTGCGCTTGGATTCGAGCGTCGACTATATTGAGGTGCGCGCTCAGTTCCATAAGTGCGCGCAGCGCTACCACCCCGACCGATTCTTGGGCGCAGCATTCGACGGCGATCGCTCAAAGATCTACGCGGTCTACAAGCGCATGACAGAGGCGTATCGGGTGCTTGTTGATCCCGAGCTTCGGGTGGCCTACGACGAAGGCCTCCGGGTGGGGGCGACGCGTCTCGACCCGGACATACGGGCGCGTCGACTCACCGGCGACGCGCGCGCGCTCACGAGCTCGTTCGCCCGTGTCTACCTCAACGCGGCGAAGAAAAAGTTTGACGCAGAGGACTGGCAAGGCGCCGCCATCGACGCGGAGTTGGGGCTCAGCGTTGAGCACGCGGACGTCCTCAAGGACTTGCACACGGAGGCAGTTCGGCGCATGGTTCGCTCGAGAGGCCCCAAATGACGAGCCATGAGCACCGAGGCGCCCGCGTCGCGCGAGATACGAAGGAGACGCAAATCGTGGTGGAGCTGGTCTTGCCCGGAGACGCGCCTCGTCCCCCGAAGATCGAGACGCCGGTGCCGTTCTTGACACATATGCTCGAGGCGCTCGGCAAGCACGGCGCGATGGGCCTCACGGTGACGGCTGCGGGAGACGTGGAGATCGACGGTCACCACACCGTGGAGGATGTGGGCTTGGTCCTCGGGAGCGCGATCGACGAGGCGCTCGGTGATCGTTCAGGGATCTACCGGTACGGCCACTTCTCGCTGTGCATGGATGAGACCCTGGTGGACGTGTCGATCGACCTCGGCGGCCGCCCGTACCTGGTCTTTGAACTGCCAGCCATCGAAGGGAAGTGGATCGGCACCTTCGACTGCGATTTGGTGCGCGAGTTCTTTCAGGCGTTGAGCGTGCAGGGGCGCATGAATTTGCACATCCGACAGCGCAGCGGTGGGAACGCCCATCACGTGGTAGAGGCGACATTTAAGGCCGTCGCGAAGGCGCTGAGGATGGCCTGCGCGCGAGACGCGGCGAGCGCGGGCTCGGTCCCCTCCACCAAGGGCACGCTCTAATCCGGCCGAGTTTGCCCGATCGAGGCGAGTTCTGTGGTCGTCGGCGTTCACCAACGTGGGGGCTCTTGCTAGAGTCCCGGCGATGGCCGACAAATCGACCAAGAACCCACGAGAAGAATTGGCGCGGCGCGTAGCGCTCGGAGAGATGGGGGCGGGACCGCGGGCCTTCGACGCCGATGCGACCACGCTCGACGCCATCCGGGCGAAGTCGAAGGCGTCGGCGGAGCGCGTGGAGGCGACCGGCCGGGCCACAGCGCACGAACGCATTCACGCGCTGCTCGACCCGGGATCGTTCACGGAGTTCGATCAGTTCGTGACGAGCCCATGCGCGGACTTCGGGATGCTCGACAAACAACCCTATGGGGACGGGGTCGTCACAGGCCACGGCTTAGTTCATGGACGGCCGGTGTTTGTGTTCGCGCAGCGGCCGACCGTCTTCGGCGGGAGCCTGGGCTGGGCGCACGCCATGAAAATTTGCAAGATCATGGACAAGGCGATGGAGGTTGGTGCTCCCGTGATCGGTCTTAATGACTCGGGAGGTGCGCGGATCCAGGAGGGGGTCGCGAGCCTCGCTGGCTACGCCGAGATCTTTAAGCGCAACGTGCTCGCCTCTGGTGTCGTGCCGCAGCTCTCGGTGGTCCTGGGTCCGTGCGCCGGGGGCGCCGTGTATTCACCGGCCATCACCGACATCACGTTGATGGTTCAAGAAACGAGCTACATGTTCATCACCGGGCCAGACGTCATCAAGACGGTGACGCACGAGGAGGTCACGAAAGAGGCGCTCGGCGGCGCGATGGCACACAACGGAAAGAGCGGCGTGGCACACTTCGCGTGCCCAGACGAGGCCGCGGCGATGGCCATGACGCGCGAGCTGCTGGCCTACCTCCCCTCGAACAATATGGAGGATCCTCCGCGCCAGGCCACGACCGATCCCGGCGACCGCGACTGTGAGGGGCTTCGGGGGCTGGTGCCGCTCGATCCGTCGAAGCCCTACGACATCCGAGAGATCGTGAAGGGGGTCGCGGACGATGAGCGCTTCTTGGAGGTCCAAGAGCACTTCGCGAAGAATATGGTGATCGGCTTCATCCGAGTCGATGGGGCGCCTGTCGGCGTCGTCGCCAACCAGCCGCTCGTCCTGGCCGGCTGCTTGGACATCGACGCGTCGGTGAAGGCCGCCCGGTTCGTGCGGATGTGTGACGCGTTTAACGTCCCGCTGTTGACGCTGGTTGATGTCCCCGGCTTCTTGCCCGGAACAGATCAAGAACACGGCGGCATTATTCGACACGGGGCGAAGCTCCTCTACGCGTTTACGGAGGCGACCGTCCCGAAGATCACCTTGGTGACGCGCAAGGCTTATGGAGGGGCCTACGACGTCATGGCGAGCAAGCATATCCGCGGAGACATCAACCTCGCGTATCCGACCGCAGAGATCGCGGTGATGGGCGCAGATGGAGCCGTCAACATTATCTACCGAAGAGAGATCATGGCGGCCGACGATCCTGACGCCCTGCGCGCGAAGCTGACCCAAGAGTACAGGGAGCTGTTCGCGAGCCCGTACAAGGCGGCAGAGCAGGGCTTCATCGATCGCGTCATCGAGCCCGAGGAGACGCGTCGTGAGATCAGCAGGTCCTTGCGGCTGTTGCGGAACAAACGGCAGGTCAACCCCAAGAAGAAACACGGGAACATCCCCCTGTGAGCCTCGGCCGATCGTGGAGAGGGGCGCTGATGGTGGTCATGACGGTCACGGCGGGCTGCGCGTCTCCGCGAGCGGCCCGCGACCTTCACGTTGTCGACGGGGCCCTGGTGCGCACACCCAACGCGCCGTCGGCGGCATACGAGGCGTACCTGCGGGGGCTGCTCGCGATGGAGGCGCTGCCCGCCCGTCCCGCGGAGGCCCAACTTCACTTCCGTCGCGCGGCGGCCCTCGATCCCGATGAGGCCCTGCTCTGGGTTTCGTGCGCCGAAGCGTCCTACGCCATCGGTGACGTCGAATCGGGTGACCTGGCGTTGGCGCGGGCCCTCGCGCTGGATCCTGCGGAGCCGCGGGCGCTCGCGATGTCCTCGCAGCTGGGCTCGCCGACCACGGCCGCTGAGGAGTCAGCCCCTCAGACGGACGCGCCCATGAGCGAGGCGAGGTAGAGCGTCAGGGCGTACCAGGGCGCACCGGAGAGCAGCACGGCTCGTCGGGCGCGACGTAAATCTTGGCGGTCGCCACCGACGAAGATGGCCAGGACGCTCAGCGTCCAGCTGACGGCGCCGGCGATCACCGAGACGCCAAAGATCTTCAGGGTTAAAGGGAGGGCGCCGGGAAAGAACCGGGTGGCGACGGCGACGAGTGTCAGCGCGACCGGCACCGCGCTGCAACACAGCGCGACGAAGGGCAAAACCCGCGGGGTCGCGGTCGAGTTCGCGCGTGGTGACCGGAGATGGCACACCGCCCATGTAGCGATGAAGCCGACGCTCACGATGAGCGCGAAGATCGCCCCGCCGCGGCTGAGCAGCGAGATGATGCGCTCGAGCAGCTCGCCGAGGCCGAGCAGGTCGGCGCCCGGAACCTCGGCCGCGTGGACAGGGGCGCTGCCGGCGTGATGGCCAAGTCCGTACGTGGCCGCGAGGCAACTGAGGACGAGGGGCACGGACCACAGCCCACCGATCGCAGCGTCGATGTTGCTGTGCGTCGCCTCGACGAGAGGGAGAGGGCGTAGTTCGCGCCGCATGTGAAGAAACTAGCACGTCGGCGCCGCCGGGGCATGGCGTTGACTCAAAACGACGCCCGGTGGGACACGACCATGCGGTAGTCGCGGTGTGCGACACTCTCCCTCGTTGCGAAGCGAAGGAACGAAGCCGGTCGCGTTTCCTGAAGATCTTGGGAGGAGACTCGATCTAGTCGGAGCGCCGCTCCCCGATTCCGGGTCGTTCCAACACGCCGCGGTGCTCGCCTTGATCCTGCCGGAGGTCGACGCTCGTGGGGAGCGCCTGCTGCTGATTCAGCGCGCGCAGGGCCTCAACACCCACGCGGGACAGCTGGCCTTCCCCGGAGGAAAGCGTGAGCCTGAGGACCGGGATCTGCTCGACACGGCCTTGCGCGAGAGCCACGAAGAGATCGGGCTAGACCGCGGGAGCGTGCAGGTCCTCGGGCGCCTCGAGCCGGTGCCGACTCCGACCGGTTTTTTCATCGTGCCATTTGTCGGGCGCCTCGTCTCAACGTGGGAGCCATCTGCTTGCAGCGCTGAAGTAGCGAAGATCCTCACGCCATCGTTGAGCGAGCTGTGCGATCCGAGTCTCCATCGCGTGGCCGACACTCGTCGGTGGAGGGGACGCGAGTATCGGCTCCACGAGTTCGATATCCACGATCCCCCACTGTGGGGGGCGACCGCGCGCATGACCTATGAACTCCTCGTCCGCGCGTCGTTGGTTGGAGAGGTGTAGCGTGTCCGACTCGATCACCGACTCGATTCTTGAAGCGCTGTCGACCGTCGCGCGCGAGTCGGGTCTGTTGAGATTCTCGCCAGCGCGCCTCGACGATCCTCGGCTTGAGCGTTCAAGGGAGGCGTTCGAGTCATTCCTCGCGCGTGGTCACGAAGGCGAGATGCAATTTCTGACGACCACGAAGGGCATGCGAGATGACGCGGCGCTCCTGCTGGAGGGGGCCAAGACCGCGTTGGTGGGCGTGATGGCGTATGGGGGAGTGCGAGGACCCGTCGCGAGATACGCCCAATGGGCCGACTATCACACCATCGTTCATCGTCGGTTGGAGACGGTGGTGGCGCGGCTCTCCGAGCTGCTCCCCGAGGTGACCTCGAAGATTTGTGTGGACACAAAACCCGTACCAGAGCGATCCCTCGCCATGCTCGCCGGGATCGGATTTCAAGGAAAAAATGGGTGTCTGATCGTGCCCGGCCTCGGCAGCTACGTCGTGATCGGCGCGATCTTGACGACCGCGACGCTGGACGTCAGCGACGACAAAGCGCGCGAAGAGAGCAGCCCAGGCTCGTCCGCGGCGCCGTGGGACGCGTGCGGGTCGTGCCGGGCGTGCCTCGACGATTGCCCGACGGATGCCTTCGTCGGACCGGCGACGCTCGACGCGCGCAGGTGCATCTCCTATCTGACGATCGAGCACCGAGGCGTCATTGACGAAGATCTCGCGATGCAGATGGGGGCTCGCGTGGCGGGTTGCGATGTCTGCCAGGAGGTGTGCCCACACAACGCGAGCCCATCCTTACCGAGCAAGACCGAGCCGCACCAGCGGCTGCCGCCTGTCCCTGGAGATCGGGATCGCGAGCTCAGCTTGGCGGCGCTCGCGGGCGTCGGAAACAACCAGCACAAAGGTTTTGTGAGGCACTCCGCGTTGAACCGGATCCCACGGCGTGAGCTTCGACGCAACGCCTTAATCGCCCTCGGTAACGTGGAAGGCCCGCTGAGCGCCGAAGAAACGCGAGTGTTAGGGACGGTGGCGGACGGTGACGATCCAGAGCTTCGTGCGTGGGCACGTCGCGCGCGCGCGCGTCGCGGTGAGCGCGAGCCGACGGAGTGACGTGAGGCCGCTCAGCCTCGACGCGTCCGCAACCGATCGATCAAGATGCCGGCGGCCACGGCGACGTTGAGGCTGTCAGAGACGTCCCGCACAGGGATCTTGACCGTGACGTGGGCGCGATCAAGGAGCGCGCGCGAGAGCCCGTCGCCCTCGTTTCCGAGCATGAGCGCGAGCGGCGTGTCGGGAGGGCGGAAGGCGTCGATAGGTAGCGCCTGCTCTGTGAGCGCGGCGGCGACGAGCGTGACGTTCGCCTCCTTGGCGAGGTGATCTGCGACCTTAAAGAGATCGTCCGAGATGATCGGCGGCGACGCGAAGACGTTGGCCATGCTGGTTCGGATGACCCGCCGCGACCAAGGGTCTGCGCATTCGTTCGACAAGAACACCTGGCGTACGCCGAGGGCCTGAGCGGTGCGCAAGATGGCGCCAAGATTCTGTGGGTCGGCGATCCGCTCCAGCAAGACGACGGTGCGTTCCCATGACTCAGCGGTGTTCGAGATGAGCCGATCGAGCGCCGATTCAAGACAGCGGGTTGGTTGAGGTCGTTGACCCAGCGCGAGGCATCCCCGGTGAAAGTCGTAGCCGGAGATCTGCGAGAGCTCGAGTCGTGACAGGATCTCCGTGACCGTCTTTGATGGCGTCGGTGGGAGCGCATGCAGCGTCTCCTTCGTGGTCAAGATGAGCTCAGGCTGGTAGCCGGACTCCAGCGCGCGCGAGACGGCGAATCGACCTTCGATCACGATTTGATCCTCCCGAAGGAAGCGGTCGCGAAGCTGCGATTGTCGCGGTGGTCTCACGAGAGCGCCTCCTCTTTGGAGCGCTCCGCTGGTGGGAGGCGCCCCGATGATGGGCCTCGCGATGGGTCAGGGGAGCGCTCGTGAGTCAGCCTCGAGACCAGCTGATGGAAGCGTGAGGTCGCTTGGACGCTGGGGACCGCGTCTGGGTGTCCGAGCGCGAGGATGGCCAGGTGCGCGGTGTCTTGGTGGGCATGGACCGCCGCCACTAATTCTCTGGTCCCCGGGGCCACCCGGGGCAACAGCCAGTGTTCTCTCGTGCACCGGAGGGATCCTCGGTGGCCGCTCAACTCGATCTGTCTCCCATTGGAGCGCTGAGGGTCCAGCGACGCGTTGAGGTGTTCGAGCACGGACACCTCGCGAGCAGTCAGCTTCGCTCGAGGGAGCGGACGACCGCGGGCGAAGGCGGCGACGCGCGCGAGGCCTTCAACGACGCCGCCGATGATGTCTCTCGCGATGCTCCTGCGGCGCGCGCCTCGGAACGCTCGGACCTGGATCGCGTATTCATCCCGGAGCAACGCGGCAGTTTCAGGCGCCGCGATCCATACTCGACCGCTTGACGCGGGGCGTGTCTGGCGCCGGAGCCACGCGCGAGACTCCGGTCCTATGTACGTGAATGGATCTTCCCGTGTCGAGGAGATGAGCTGGTCCCACGACGCGCGGTGGAGGCCCGTGGAATCAAAATACTCGAACACCTTGGCGCTCCGAAGGGGGCTCTCTCTGCGATGTGCGAGCGCCGCGATGACGACCTCGCGGAGACGCGACAGGCGCCCGTTCGAGCATCCGATCGCCCAGCGCGTCACCGCGTGCGCGAGCCGCTCTTCGATCCCAAATGTTGAGTTTTGAATCCCCCGACGAAGTGTCTCAAGGGCCGGGAGCGTCGGGCCGAAGGGGTCGAGGTTCAAGACCAACTCGAACCCCTGGAGGTTCTCCAGCGTGATCCCGCCGCGGACAAAGCCTCCGTGGGATAAAAACACGCGCGCAGGCCGTACGGTCGCGCTCCTGCTCAGCGAAAAGGCCGCCTCCAACGTAGGTTCAAGCCCGTTGATTTGGAGCGTCGCGTGGACCGGGTCATGGGATTTATCCTGTTGGAGCGAGCGTGGATCCAGACCAAACACATCGAGTCGGGGACCGAAGCGACTCACCCTCCGACCGATTCGTTGCTGCAACGATCGCCTCTGAATATTGAGGCCTCGAATGATGAGGAAGCTCCCGGAGCGCCGGAGACTGGACCGGCGTGGCATCTCCCGCGCGTCGGCGTGCGTCGGCAGGTTGAGGCTCAGATCAGGAGGCGCGCCATCGGGGGAACATCTCGCGTGGGAGGTGAGGTCTTTGCGGCCGAGCAGCGCGAGCCACCCCGCGCCGGCGTTGTGCTCTACCAGCTCGATGCCTCGCTGCCGCTCATGCGCGTCAGAGCGCGGGTCTGCGGCGACCTGAAGGGCGTGAGAGGTCTCGCGGGACAACAGCGACGCGCTCGTCGTGATCGACAGGGTCCCTCTGCGTTGGGTGATCTGTATTTCACGCGTCCCGGCGAACACGGCGGCGCGGAGGATCTCAATCACGAGATCTAGATCGTCCTCAAGTTGGCAAGTCGCGAGCTTGAGGAGCTGCGCGTCCACGTCGATGCGCAGCAGCTCGTCGAGTCCAAGCTCCTCAGAGGTCACGACGTCGCCTCCTCCAAAAGCTCGCGCAGGGCGCCTCTCGACGACGCCGTGGTGAGCTTGCGGACGGCGCGCGGGTCGCTGGGTAGCGACGGCGCGACGGCTTCGACGAGGATCGTCGCCGCGAGGGAGGGGTGTCGGTCGTACAGAGCGCGCGCGCGCTGGTGGACCGGGTGTTCGACGTCGAGGGCGACGCTCAGCTTGGGAGAAGAGGAGGTCTGGAGGGCGCTGCGATCGACGACGAGGACGCCGTGGACACCGCTCACGGCCACGACTTCACACGGAGCTATCGTCCTGAGCAGGGCCTCAACCTTGTGGAGGAGCGGCGAGCGCCGGCCGTCTCTCATGGCTCGCGCCCACCACTCCAGGTCCTGCGCGTCCATCATGGTCGCCACCAACCGGGAGGTCGCGTGGCCCGCATCGAGGATGTCGCCGCGCATGCGTGACCCGGTCACCGCGCGCGAGGCCTCCGTCGCGGCGATGAACAGTCGTCCCGACGTGGCGAGCGCCCGGCATCGCGCGATGGAGATTCTCCGACCGCCGAGGGTGCGGATCAACGGGCGCGTCGCCAGCACGGGGAGGTCGTGGAGGATTTGGGGGCGCGAGAGGAGGCCTCGAATGAACTCAAGAACTTCGGGGGGGTCTGTGTCGATCGGTCTGCGTCGGCGTGACAGCGCGATGGCGGTCCCGATCACAATCAAGAACAACATGCCGGCCCCGATTCGTGTGCGGTAGGGCGGGCTGATCCATGTGCGGTCAGAGAGTGACGAGCGCGCTCGCGGCGCCGACGCGTCTGGAGGAGAGGGCGCGAGGGCGACGGCCCGGACACCTTCTTCGACGGCGTCGGCCGACGCCCGGGAGGGGAACCGCGCGGGGGGGCTGGTGTACGCGATGGCGTCTTCCAGACCAGGTGGTGACTGCGAGAGCGCGGGCGCGTCGGTCGAAGACGCGTCGGCGACGCGCCACGCGCCCGCTTCATCTCGCCATTCGACCCACGCGTGAACGAAGGGGCGGGGGAGACCGTCGCGGGTGAGGTGCCCCACCGCCATCCTCGCCGGCACGTTCGTCGCCTGCAAGAGCACTGTGAGGAGCCCATTTTGTAGGTCGCAGTCCCCTGCACCGACGCGCAGCAGCCGCGTCAACGGTTCGACGCCCGCGGCCTCGAGCGCGCGGTGCCGGGACGCGACCTCGGGTGTGAGATCGTAGCGCACGAGCACCCGAACCTCATCGAGGAGCAGCGCCGCCCGCTCGTCGTGAGGCCGGGCGCGCGCCGCTTCCACCGCGGCGTTGAGGCGCGGCGGGAGGGTGGTCTTGGTCACAGACGGCTCCGGCTCCGGGGTCGTCCTCGGGGTGAGACGCCCGACCGCGTAGGTCATGATGCCGTCCGCGGCCTCCGAAAGCTCCACCATGGGCATCGACGATCGGTCCGTCAGCACGCGTCCGCGCAACGGCGCTTGCTTCAAGCGGATCGATTCGGGGAGGACGCCCATACCCGTGGGCGTGGGGAGCGGCAGGAAGCCCCTGTTCGCCGCGACTCGGAGGGCGATCTTGATGCATCCACCCTCGCAGTCCACCGCGGGCAAGGGCTGGTCGGGGCGTCGGAAGTTCGCGAGCCCCAGGGGGTCGTCGACGATGCGCAGCATCGCCAGATGGAGCCGGCGGTCCTTCGGGGAATATCGGAGATTCAAGGGCTGATATGACGCGGCCAGTCCGGCGGGATGAGAGGCCGGGCCTGTGTAGCTGGAGCGAAGGTCCTTGTAGGGCGCGGGTGGACGCGCGCGCTCGGTGAACGCGGCAGAGGCCGGCGCCGCGGGCGCAGAGGTCGCGAGCCTCGCGCGCTCTTGTGTCGCGAGCGCGAGCAAAGGCTGAGGACGCTGGACGAAGCTCGCGAAGGCCCCAAGACCGATGGCGACAGCGATGAAACCGGAGGCCACTCGCCACCGATTTGACGCCCCCATCGTGGGGAGATCACCGAGCCACCCTCGGAGACGCTCAAGCAGGCTCGGTGGTGCGAGCGCGTCGAGCTGTTCCACGACGAGGCGCTCAAGCTGTCGTCGGGCCAACCGCACCGCCTGCGCGACGGTGTCGGCGTTCTTGACGTCCGCTCGAGAGAGGTCAAGATCGAGATCGTCCACCTCGAGCAGCACTTGGGGCGCGAGGCCTCCCGGGAGTGAGGAGAACTGCAGGCGGCTGTAGCTCAGCTTCGGATGGTCGCGCAGCAGGTCGTTGAGGCAGCCTGCGGCCCGTACTCGGATGCCACGTGAGAATAGTTCGACCCTCGGAGAGCGACCGAGCGCCACGACACCGCGGATAGATGTGTCTGTGAACGATCGGCTCGGGGAAGGGAGAGAGAAGGCGGCGTTGATCGACTCTCCTTGGATTTTTACGTGCAGCGGCGCGTGCCCTCGGAGGGTCCGAATGTAGCGCACGGACTGGCGCGCGGTGTCTTCGACGGCTTCACGCACGACCGGGGCAGGGAGATTGAGCAGGAGCTCGATCTGGGTGCCGACAGGACCGGCGTAGTCTCCGCGCCTCGCTGTCTCACGGGAGCTGTCGATGTAGATGCTCCACCCTGGCCCCTGGCGCGGTCGCGAACGGACATGAATCGCCGCGGGCTTGATCCGCAGGTGAGACCAAAAACCAACACCGAACTTTCCGACTGTCCGCAGGTCGTCTGACTTGCTCGAGGAGTACAGGGAGAAGAGGTAGCGCTGCGCGTGCATCCAGCTCATCCCCTCGCCGTCGTCTTGGAACGTGAGGGCCGTCCCATCCGGAGTCGACGCCACCTCGATTTGTACGCACGACGCGGCGGCGTCGCGGGCATTTTGTGTGAACTCTCGGACGAACACCCAGGGGTCGGCGCCATATCGCTCTGCTTCGAGTCGCGCGCGTCGCAGGAAGGTGGTCGAGAGAGACATCGTCGGGATAAACGAGGGTAGCAGAGGCTCGACAACGTTCATCGTCCCCAAACGTTTTGGGGACCGACAGGCGTTTGGCGGCTCACGGGCGGTGACCTGCGAGACAGGACAGGACGCGCGAACGCTCAGCGATCAGCGCGCCGACGACGCGGTACGAGGAGCAGCAGCGCGCCCAGGAATCCAAGCGACGCCCACGGGGAGTGGCCGCGCGATGTATGGCACGCGCAGCCCGCGGGCGCGTGGGTGTTGGGCGGCCCCTCACTCCCAGAAGGAACGCGGGGGCGCGCCGGAGCTTCCGCGAACTCCGCGACGCCCATCTCTGCGAGCAGCGCCTGGCCACCCTCGACCTCGTCGAGCATCCACAGCAGATAACGAATGTCGACGCTGATGTTCCGCGAATGGCCCTGGTTGAAGCCATAGTCGCCGGCGATATTCTCCCACACACGATCGAAGTTCAGACCCACGAGCCTCCCTCGACCGTCGATCACCGGCGAGCCAGAATTTCCTCCAGTGGTGTCACCGTTGGACAAGAAGCACAGCGGAAGATCGCCGAGCCGAGGATCAGACCAGTACGTCGTCTTGGCGGCTCGCGCCCGCCGACGCACTCTCCTAGGGAGGTTGAAGGGATCTTTCCCCGTGTGTTTGGCGACCGCGCCAGCCATCATTGTCTGGGGTGTCTGCGGCGCGCCATCCCATTTTTGGTAGCCCATGACGGCCGCGTGACTGAAACGCAGGGTGCTGTTGGCGTCGGGGTACACGGGGCCCTCCCGCGTCGCGCGGAGCATGTCGAAATAGGGTGGGTAGAGGGTGTTCGCCTCACCAACTCTCGCTTTGTTTTCGGCCTCGATGGTCTCGATGAGCGGGACGAGCGAGATAGCCAAGTTGATGAGCGGGTCGTTGAGCCCGCGCAGGGCCTCAAGGTCGCCTCCCTCCCACAGACCCTTGAGCGCGTCGATGTCGCCGAGGGTCGTGTTGGAGAAAAGCGCTCCGGCGGCGGCGAGGTCCGCCGCTCGATCAGCGCCGGCGATGATTTTTTCGAGCCCCTGTGGGCGCTGTGTGTCTGGGAGTCTCCGCAGCCGTTGCACGAACATCGTGAACACCTCGGCGTCGACCTCGAGGGAGAGGTCGCGGAGTCGTCGCTCCTGCCTGGCCCACAGGGCGTCCGCCCTTCGTGAGGTGAAGGCGGACGGTCGCTTCGCGTCATCGACGGAGGCGAGCCGTGCCCGCCGGACGAGATCGATGGCGATGGCGAGCAGGGAGGGCCCTCGACGGAGTGAGGAGATGATGACGTCGCGTTCATGGGTGGCGCGCGCCCTGTCGCTCAGGGCGGTGAGCTTGTCGAGGACGTCGCCATAGATTCGCACACGCTCTGCGCCGCCCTCCTCGATCCAGGCACGGAGCGCCTCGTCTTCCGCCCGGCGCCTCGTGGTGAGGTTCATCTGGGCGATGCCTGCGAGCATCCCACGCGCGTTCTTATGGCGATTCGCGAGGCCCTTCTTCAGCGAGGCGACCTTGAGCTCCACCTCAGGAGCCTTCGCCCCGAGTCGGTCGAGGATGGCGATCCACTCCCCGTAGAAATCGACGATGAAGGGGAGCACTTGCTCTACCCCTCGGGTGACCTCCGCCCCCGGTTGATAGCGTTGGGTGCGGCCGGGATAGCCCAAGATCGCGACGAAATCCCCCGGGGTCACTCCGTCGGGTGAGACCTGGAGGTGGATCCCTGGCGCGTAAGGTACGTTTTGTTCGCTAAAGTCCGCCGGCGCGCCGTCAGGCCCGACATAGGCGCGGAGGAGCGAGAAGTCCCCGGTGTGTCGCGGCCACATCCAGTTGTCGATCTCTCCGCCGTACTCGCCGATGGAGGCGGGGGGCGCGTAGACCAGGCGAACGTCTTTGAGCTCCACGTATTCGTTGATGCGAAAGAACGATCCGTTGTAGAAACTCGCGACGTTGCAGCGGAGCCCCACTGATTTCTCTTCACACGCGCGCACGAGCTCGCGGGACGCCGCGTCGACCGCGTTGGTGATGGCGACGTACATGGCGTCGGGGCTCTCGTAGTCTCCGGTCGCCACCGAGGCCCGCGCTGCGTCGATGGTCTCGGTCACGTCTCGCACCGAGCGCAGGACTCGAATGGTCTTTCCCGTGGCGCGAAGCTCGTCGCCGCGGCTCGCCGCGAGGTAGCCGTCGTTGAGATAGTCGTGCTCCACCGTGCTGTTGGCCTGGATGGCCGAGTACGCGCAGTGGTGATTGGTCGCGATGAGCCCGTCGGGGCTGATGAAGGAGGCGCTGCATCCGGAGAGGTTGACCGCCGCGCGCATCAGCCCACCAGTACGCTCGTCGCCCTCGGGATCCCACAGCTGCTCCGCGCTCAACTCGAGCCCGCGCGCTCGCATCATGTCGAAGTCGAGCTGGGAGATCTGGTCGGGGGTCCACTGACCCTCGTCCGCACGAACCTGCGGGATGTTGGCGAGGCCGGCACCGAAGACCATGCAGGCAAAGACGGAGACACGAACGGCGGGAATGCGACTCGAGGGCATGGCAT
Source organism: Myxococcales bacterium (assembly GCA_014240065.1). Classification (GTDB taxonomy): domain Bacteria; phylum Myxococcota_A; class Polyangia; order Nannocystales; family Nannocystaceae; genus JAAZXR01. The sequence goes on along the minus strand of JAAZXR010000050.1, from coordinate 13 downwards.
CAGCCTCGCAATC
>JAAZXR010000004.1:97909-130192 GCA_014240065.1 Myxococcales bacterium | reverse complement strand
GCAGGTGCCGTTGCCGTAGCAGTCGCATCCCACCGAGCCCACGAGGCACGCCCCGCTGTCGTCGTCGGGCGAGGGGTCCGTCGTGGCGGTTGAAGAGTGGTCCGCTGCGTCGCCCGGATATTGGCATCCCGGTGCGAGGAGCGTGAGCGCGGCGAGGGCTCCTTCCATGAGGCGCATGGGGCATCCTATCGCATCCACGAGAGTCCGTGGGGTTCGTGGTACCTTCAGCGCGTGCATTCGCTGCAGGCATCTGTTCCCGGTGATCTCGTGGGTGGTGCCGCGTGGAGCGAGGTGCTGCGCCCGGCCCGATCTCCCGCGGGCGTCTCCCGGCGCGGTGCCGCTGGCCGCGCCGTGATTGGGATCTGTATGCTCGTCGTTGTCACGGTCGGTTGCGGGGTCGAACAGCCGGCCGGCGACTCTTCGCGATCTGTCGACACCGGGCAGGACGTCACTGGAGCGACCGAGGCAGGATCCGGTGCGGTGGAGTCGGAGGAGATCGCGCTCATCGATCGTGCCCGCCGGTCCCTCGTCAACGGTGAGCTCCCCGAGCCGATCACCGCAGAAATTTTGAACTCGACGTCGCCGCAGCTCGCGGCGGCTCGCCGGATCTTTGGGGGCGAGGAGGCCCCCAAAGAGCCCCCCACGGTCGCCTCGGATTCGCAGGGACCGAAGAACGTGGTGCGGCTGCGGGTCCCTGACGCTGCCCCTGAGGGCGCGCCAGCCCCGGCTCCCGCGCAGCCAGCCACCCCCGCGCAGCCAGCCACCCCCGCGCAGCCAGCCACCCCCGCGCAGCCAGCCACCCCCGCGGGCGGATCGGCGGCCACGACACCGGCGAATCCATCGGTGGTGGGCAAGGACGCGAAGCTGGTGATGCTGACAAGTCTCGGGCTCACGGAGACCGGCGGCGGTGTCGCGCTGGACGTGAAGAGTTCTGGGCGGCCCGTCGTCAGCATCGCGAGCCAGGCGACGCGAGGTCGCGTGATGTTCATGTTCGCCAACGCGGGCGCGCTGCCGACGGTTCGGCAGGCCCGGCCCGCTCTCGACGGGGTGCGTGTGGTGGAGGTCCGGCGGGGTGACACGACCGTTCAGGTGACCGTGGAGCTCCAGGAGGGCTGGCGGGCGCGCCGCCCCGCGGCCACCGACGGCGGCGTGCAGGTGCGGTTCCTGCGAGATGCCGGCGCGGCGCCTTAAAGAGTTGCTATGGTGGGGTGCACGTGGCTCCTCCTCCTCAAGCTGCGCCCATGGCTTCGGCGCAGATCTCGGCGCAGGTTCACGCGGCCCGCGAGGCGGTGCGTGAGGCGCTGCTGGGAGACGCGGGTGGATTCGCGATCGTGGGCGACTACGCCGCGCGCATCCGGACCTTGCTCACGGAGGTCGTGGCCGCATCCATCGAGGTCTGGGACGTCGGGCGCGGGGCGGTGAGCGTGCTCGAGACCGGATCGTTGGCACGAGACGAGCTGTGCCCCTTCGCCGACATCGATCTCGTGGTGCTCTGCGAGCGACCGCTCGACGCGGAGGAGTCCTTCGGTCAATGGATGCGCGATCTGTTGCATCCGCTGTGGGATTGCGGACTCAAGATTAAGTCGGTGGTGCAGACGCCGGAGGCGTGGTTCGACGGGTGCGCGGAGGATCTCAGCTTGTGTACGTCGCTGCTCGACGCGCGGGTCGTCGGCGGTGACGCCGCCATGCTTGACGCCCTGCGAGCGCGGATGATGAACCGGTTCGCCGGGGAGCGTCGTCTCGGACTGCTGATGCGGCTGCGGGAGGACATGGAGCGGCGCTTCGCACGCTACGGGGGCACCGTCTACAACCTCGAGCCGGACCTCAAGCTTGGGGCGGGGGGGCTGCGTGACCTGGCGGCGTTACGGTGGGCGTTCCAGCTGACCTACGAGACCGCGAGCTTCTCGAAGCTGGTCGGCCGAAGCGTGCTGCGCAAGCGATCCGCCCAGGTCCTGGAGGCGTCCGCCAACGTGCTGCTCGAGCTGCGGTGTGCGTTGCATTTGGCGGCCGGGCGCGCGCAGGACCGGCTGGTGTTTCGCTATCAAGACGGGCTCCCTTTCATCTTGGGGCGGGTCGACGAGGAGGCGAGCGACGAGGTGACGGTCGCGGCCATCGAGTCGTTTATGCAGCGCTTTCACGAGGCGGCGAATCTCTCGCTTCGCTTCGGCCGCCGCGAGTTTCGACGCTGCCTCCCGCCGCGGCTCGGACCGCGGCTCGACCGCAGGATCGATGAACGCTTCCGCGCGGTCGATCATCGGCTGGTGCACGACGGGGGGGCCTCGTTCGCGGAGACCCCCGCGCTCGGTCTCCAAGCCATCGCCATCGCTCGTGATCACGGGTTGTCCATCGGCGCGCGCGCGGTGGACTCCATCGTCGACGGCGCCGGCGATCCTCGCTCGTCACGGATGGCGCAAGATCCGGAGGCCCACCGATGGTTCCTCGATGTGCTCACTGATCCCAAGGACGCCGGGAGCCCGACGCCGCTCGAGCGCTGCCACGAATACGGGCTGCTCGAGCGCGTGATCCCGGAGTTCGGCCCGTGCCGTGGCCGCATGCAACACGAGAGCTTCCACGCCTACACCGTGGATCAGCACAGCCTGTACGTGGTCGAGTTCCTCAAGGCCCTCGTGCGCGGCGAGTATCGCAAGGACTACCCGCTCGGGACCGCGGTGCACCTCGGCGTCGATGACCCACGGCCGCTGTACTTGGCCGCCTTGTTGCACGACTCGGGCAAGCCCCACGGCGACCAGTGTGACGTGGGAGCCTCGCTGGCCTTGCAGGTCGCGACACGCTTGGGGTTCTCCGCCGCCGACGCGAACCGCACGGCGCGGCTCGTGGCGCTGCACCTGGAGATGCCGATGCTGAGCCAGCGCAGAGACCTCAGCGACCCCATGCTCATCCGGGGATTCGCGCAGCAGGTGGGAGAGCGCCGGTTTTTGTCGGAGCTCTACCTGTTGAGCATCGCCGACATGTCGGCGGTGGCGCCCGACTATTTGTCGTCGTGGAAGGCGACGTTGCTCGACGAGCTCTACCTGCTGACCGCGGCGGAGCTGAGCGGCGAGGTCCATCGCCGGTCCCTCGGGCAGCGCTCGCGGGGTGACGAGCCGGAGGGGTTGTCGGAGCGCTACTACGCCCTCTACGACGTGGCCCTGCGCCGCACCCACCGGGCGATGTTGGAGCGCGTCCGCGAGGGGGATCAGGTCATCGCGGTGGACGTGCGCGCGGGGGCGGGGGGGCTGCTGCGGGTGACCGTCACGGCGCGTGACCAGGCCGGCATGCTCGCCCACATCGCGGCAGAATTCGACGAGGTTGGGCTCGAGGTGTTGGCGGCGGACGTGTTCCCCGTGCCCGGCGACATCCCGCTGGCGCTCGACGTCTTCCGCGTGTCTGCGCGCAACGGTCACGAGCTGCGCGCGGATCAAGAGTGGACCCATCGGGTGGAAGAGCGGCTGCGCCGGCGGGTGCTGGCCCACGAGGAGTTTCGCCGGCCGCCCTCGCTGCAGCGGCTGCGCAGGGGCGCTCGGCGACGCCCGGAGGACAGCGTGGTGAAGTTCGCCGAAGATCCAGGGGGCGCGCGGACCATCGTGGAGGTGGAGACCGACGACCAGCCGGGGGTGCTCCGACGGATCACCCAGGCCTTCGCGGTCTGCGACGCCAAGATTGAGCTCGCCCGGCTGATGACGGAGGGCCCACGAGTGCTCGACATCTTCTACGTCTCCCACCTCGAGGAGCGCGCGCGGGCGTCCCTCGCCCGCCAAGTGCGAGAGTATCTGCGCCGGAGGGAACCGTGAGCGCTCGGCGGGTTGGTTCGCCGCTCGCGGTGGTCGCGGTGAGCGCGGCGCTCGCGTGGGCCGGCGGCGTCGCTTGCAGCGCGGGATCGTCGGGGGAGCGGGAGGCGATCCCGCCCGGAGAGGAGGAGGCGAGCGAGCTGCTCGGCGCGGACGCCCTCAGCCCCAAGGACGTCGTGAGCGCGGTGGCGCAGACGTTGGCGCGAGGGCAGGCGAGCGCGGCGTTGAAGCTCGTCGACTCGGCGCTCGCGGACTCGCCCGCCGACGCGGAGCTGCACCTCGCGCGCGGGGCGGTGCTCCAAGAGATGGGGCGCGGAGACGAGGCGATCGAGGCGTGGGAGCGCGCGCTCTCCTTCGATCCGAGCCTGTTCGGCGCGCTCGATGGCATCGGCACCGTCCACCTCGACAACGGCCGCGCAGAGGAGGCCGTGAAGTTCTTTCGGAGGGCGCTGGATATCCGCCCCGACTTCGCCGCCGGTCAATACAATTATGCGCTGGCGCTCCGCCAGCTGGGCGCCCTCGATCGCGCGCTCGAAGCCATGGAGCGCGCGCGGGCCCTCCAACCTCGCGACCCAGAGATCTTGCTCGAGCAGGCCAGCATGCTCGAGGCGGCGGGGCGCGGGGAGGCGGCGCGGGCGGCTGTCCACGAGGCCGCGGCGGTGGCACCGGAGGACGCGTGGGTGCAGATGATTCACGGGGACGTGTTGGCGGCAGAGGGGGCGCCCCTCGAGGAGGTGCTGGCCGCGTACCGCCTGGCTGTGGGCCTCGAACCCGCGCTCGCGCCCGCGAGAGCGCGCTTGCTGCGGGCGTTGCTGCCGGCGGGGAGCCTCGACGAGGCGCTCGCGGTCACGACGAAGGCGATTGAACGAGCCTCGGAGGACGCGGCGGCGTGGTCGGATCACGCCGCCGTGCAGCACGCACGGGGAGATCTTCAAGCGGCCCTCGCGAGCCTCGATCGCGCGTTGGCCCTCGATCCAGCCGGGGTCGCTGCACATCGGAGGCGCGTGCGGGTCTACGGCGCGCTGGGGAGGTGTGAGGACGCTCTTGGGGCCGTCGAGGCCATGGCCTCGGCGGGGGTGGCAAAGGCGCAGGTGGAGCGGGCGCGGGCCGATTTCAAGAGCTCGTGCCCGTAATCAGAGCGCGTCGGTGGGCTGGACCTTGGCGGGCGTGTGAGGGCTGGGTCGGCCCAAGGGTGGGGGACGCGCGAACTTCGGTCGAGGCCCCCTGGTCAAACCGTTTCGGTGCCCTATACTCGCCGGAATCTGGGCCGCTGTCTCCTCGGCCTTCACGAACCCATGACCGCCCCTTCGCAGATCGTTGAAGCCCTGACATTTGACGACGTCCTCTTGGAGCCTCAGTACAGTGAGGTGCTCCCCCGCGACGTTGACATCTCCAGTCGTCTCACTGAGGAGATCGGCCTGCGGGTGCCGCTCGTCTCGGCGGCGATGGACACGGTCACAGAGGCCGACATCGCGATCACCATGGCGCGGGCCGGAGGCCTCGGCGTCGTCCACAAGAACCTGAGCATCGAACAGCAGGCGCGCGAGGTGCGGAAGGTCAAGCGATCAGAGAGCGGGATGGTCGCAGACCCGCTCACCATCACCGCGGGCGCGACCTTGCGCGAGGCGATGCACACCATGAAGACCCACGGGTTTTCGGGGCTCCCGGTGGTGGAGAATCACCGCCCGGTGGGGATCTTGACGAGCCGCGACCTGCGCTTCGAGACCAAACTCGACCAGCTGGTGGGCGACGTGATGACGAAGGATCCAATCACCGTCTCCGTCGGAATCCCTGTGGACGAGGCCAAGCGCATCCTGCACAAGCATCGGATCGAGAAGCTGCTGGTGGTGGACGCAGACGGGCGGCTCTTGGGGCTCATCACGGTCAAGGACATCATGAAGACCGACAGCTACCCCGACGCCAACAAAGACTCCGGCGGGAGGCTCCGCGTGGGGGCGGCGGTGGGCACTGGCGGCGACTCCATGGAGCGCGTGCAGGCGCTGGTGGATCACGGCGTGGACGTGGTCGTGGTGGACACGGCGCACGGCCACTCGCGGGGCGTCCTCGACGCCGTCCAGGAGATCAAGCGGGCGTTCCCGACGCTGCAGCTCGTGGCCGGTAATATCGCGACCCCCGCGGCGTACGAGGCGCTGGTGAAGGCCGGCGCCGACTGCGTCAAGATAGGCATCGGGCCCGGGTCGATTTGCACGACCCGCGTCGTGGCCGGGGTGGGGGTCCCGCAGGTGTCGGCCATCCTCGAGGTGGCCGCCATGTCGCGAAAACTCGGGGTGCCGATCATCGCGGACGGGGGCATTAAGTTTTCTGGTGATGTGGTGAAGGCGATCGCGGCTGGCGCCGATTCGGTCATGGTGGGGAGCTTGTTCGCGGGCACGGACGAGGCGCCGGGCGAGAAGGTGCTGTACCAAGGGCGCAGCTACAAGGTGTATCGCGGGATGGGCTCGATCGGAGCGATGAAGGCGGGCAGCAAGGATCGCTACTTCCAAAATACGGTCAGCGAGGAGCGCAAGCTGGTGCCGGAGGGCATCGAGGGCCGCGTGCCCTACCGCGGCCCCCTCACCGACAGCCTCTACCAGCTCGTCGGCGGGCTGCGCTCTGGCATGGGGTACTGCGGCGTCGCGACGGTCGCCGAGTTTCATGAGCGGGCGAGGTTCCGCCGGATCTCGAGCGCGGGGCTCCGCGAGAGTCACGTGCACGACGTGATCATCACCAAAGAGGCCCCGAATTATCGAATGGAGTGAGGTGGCCCGTGACCGACCATGAGCGACTGATAGTCCTAGATTTCGGATCCCAGGTGACCCAGCTGATCGCCCGACGCGCGCGGGAGGATGGGGTGCTCGCGGAGGTCCACCCCTTCGACATCGACCTCGACGCGCTCCGCGCGTTGAATCCCAAGGGGATCATTTTGAGCGGGGGACCGTCGTCGATCTACGATGACGGCGCGCCGAAAGTCGACCCGAAGGTGCTCGACCTCGGGGTGCCGGTGCTCGGTATTTGCTACGGCATGTTCGCCATGGTGAGCGCGCTCGGAGGCGCGGTGAAGCCGGCGACCACGCGGGAGTTTGGGGCGGCCTCCATCGACGTAGGCGCCGCGTCCGGTCCGCTCGGGCGGTTCGAGGTGGGGGCGAGCGTCGACGTGTGGATGTCCCATGGCGACGAGCTCGATCACCTCCCCGAGGGATTTGAGACCCTCGCATCGACGCCGGCGTGCGCGCACGCGGCGGTGGCGTGCCCTTCGCGCCGTCTGTGGGGGGTGCAGTTCCATCCAGAGGTGACCCACACCCCGCGGGGAGCCGAGATGTTGTCGTCGTTCGTCGACGCCTGCGGGTTCTCGCGGGACTGGAATATGGCCTCGTTCGTCGAGGAGGCCGTGGCGAAGATTCGCGGGCAGGTGGGGGGCAGCGGCACGGTGATCTGCGGGCTCAGCGGCGGGGTCGATTCGAGCGTCGCGGCGATGTTGGTCGAGCGCGCCATCGGTGATCGGCTGCACTGCATCTTCGTGGACAACGGCCTGCTCAGGAAAGACGAGCGCGCCCAGGTGGAGCGCATGTTCAAGGGCAAGCTGGCCAACCCGCTCATCGTCGCGAACGCCGGCGACCGGTTCATGGCGGCGCTGGCGGGGGTGGAGGATCCGGAGGTCAAGCGAAAGCGAATCGGGCACACCTTCATCGAGGTGTTCGACGCGGAGGCCAAGGCCATCGGTGGGGCCGATTATTTGGTCCAGGGGACGCTCTACCCCGACGTGATCGAGAGCGTCAGCACCCGCGGTCCGTCGGCGACCATCAAAACCCACCACAACGTGGGCGGCCTCCCTGACCATATGAAGATGGACGTGGTCGAGCCGCTGAGGGCGCTGTTCAAAGACGAGGTCCGAGAGCTTGGGATGCACCTCGGGCTGAGCGAGGAGATGGTGTGGCGGCACCCATTCCCCGGTCCGGGGCTCGGCGTCCGCATCTTGGGGGAGGTGACCAAGGCGCGCTGCGATCTTCTGCGGGACGCCGACGCCATCGTGATCGAGGAGATTCGATCCGCCGATTTGTATCGCAAGCTGTGGCAGGCCTTCGCGGTGTTGCTCCCGGTTAACACGGTGGGGGTCATGGGAGACGGCCGCACCTACGAGAACGCGCTCGCCGTGCGCTGCGTGGAGAGCGTGGACGCGATGACCGCAGACTGGGCGCACCTCCCGTACGAGGTGCTGGGCAAGATGAGCAACCGCATCATCAATGAGGTCCGGGGCATCAACCGGGTCACCTACGACATCAGCAGCAAGCCTCCGGCGACGATCGAGTGGGAGTAGATGGCGAGGGTCCCACATCCACGAGGAGACGGAGGGGAAGACGCCGAGGACGACGTCTTCGATCCTGAACAGCTCCCTGAGGATCAGATGGCTGGGCTCGCGCAGTCCGGCGTGGGCATGCTGCGACCGCAGCGCTTCGACGAATATATTGGGCAGCGAGACCTGGTGGAGAAGTTCCGGGTCTTCATCGAGGCGGCCAAGCAGCGCAACGAGGCGCTCGATCACGTGCTGCTGCACGGCCCGCCGGGCCTCGGCAAGACCACGATGGCGCAGGTGGTGGCCAACGAGATGGGCGTGCCGTTTCAAATCACCTCGGGGCCGGCCGTCGAGCACAAGGGGCACCTGATCGGCCTGCTCACGGGGCTAAAGGAGCGCAGCGTGCTGTTCATCGACGAGGTGCATCGGCTGTCCCCGACGGTGGAGGAGTTTTTGTACTCCGCCATGGAGGACGGGGAGATCGACATGCCCTTGGGGGAGGGCACCAGCGCGCAGACGGTGCGGTTCCAAATCGTCCCGTTCACGCTCATCGGCGCGACCACCCGCACCGGGCTGCTGAGCGCCCCGCTGCGCGATCGATTCCACATCGTTGAATCGCTGTCGCTCTACGAAGATGAGGACCTCGCGACCATCGTGGAGAACGCCGCGGTGCGACTCGGCTTGCCCTGCACCGGGCCAGGGGCGCTCGAGATCGGTCGCCGCAGCAGGGGCACGCCGCGCTGGGCTATTCGACTCGTCCGCCGGGTCCGGGACTTCGCGCAGGTGGAGGGGCTCGACCGCATCGAGCCGGAGGCCGCGGGGCGTTTCTTAGTGAAACTCGGCGTCGATGAGGAGGGCCTCACGAGCCTCGACCGCGACCTGCTCACCGCGATCTATGAGCACTTCGCCGGTGGTCCCGTGGGGGTAGACGCGCTCGCGGCGAGCGTAGGAATCCCCCGCGACACGATCGAAGATGTGCACGAGCCGTTCTTGCTGCGGCGGGGCTTTATCTTGAGGACGTCACGCGGCCGGGTCGCGACCGAGAGGGCTGCGCGGCACCTCGGCCGGCCGACGAGCGACGTCGAGTCGTAGCGATCACGCCTGCGGGAGGACGGGCGCTTCGCCTTCAAAGACGAGGCGCGCCGGTCCACACATGCGCAGCCCCTCACCAGGGCCTTCGGGCACGGTGACGCGGAGGTCACCTCCGGGGAGTCGCATCGTGAGCGGGCGGTCGCAGGCCGCGAGGTCAGCCGCGACCGCGGCGGCCGCGACCGCGCAGGCTCCGGTCCCGCAGGCGCGCGTGATGCCGCAGCCGCGCTCCCACACCCACACAACGAACAGGTCATCGCGCTCGCGCCGGACAAACTCCACGTTGGCGCCGGCGGCGAAGGCAGGGTCGCGTTCTATTCGTGGGCCGAGGCTGCGCGCCAGGGCTTCCGGGTCTTCGGTCTCAGCGGTGAAGTGCACGGCGTGTGGGTTGCCCATGGACACGCGCCGCAAGGGGCGCCCAGGAGCGCTGGCGACCTCGATGAGGTCCGAGAGGGTGGCCGGCGCCATGTCGACGTCGACGAGGATGGATCGATTCTGCGCGTCATGATCCGAGAGCAGGCAGGCGCGGGGGCCCGCGTCGGTGGAGATGACGACCTCCGCGACGGACGGAGCGTTCGCCGCAGACGACCAGGCTCCGGCGACGTGGGCGGCCGCGCATCGCAGGCCGTTGCCACACATCTCGGGGCGGCTGCCGTCGGCGTTGAACACGATCATCCCGGCGCTCGCGTCGGGATCGGGGGTGATCACCAGGACGCCGTCGGCGCCCACGCCGGTCCGGCGATCGCACCAGGCGGGGGCGGCGTCTTTGAGACGTCGCAGGGTGCGCGGGAGCGACTCCGGCGGATCCGCGCGGAGATCGAGGAGGATAAAATCGTTCCCGAGCCCTTCGACTTTGGAGAACCTGCGCGTGGGCGGAGCGGTCACTGCCGTCACCCTAGCAACGAACGCTCCGGCGCGCCGCCTCGAGTCTGCGTGGCCCGTGCGATTGGCGCGCGCGCGGGCGTCTATCCCTTCAGCGGGCCCGGATCCAAGTCCGAGACGTTGTCGCTGTTGTCGTAGCGAACGCGGAGCTCGTTGAGCCCAAACTTCTCAAGCTTCCTGCGCAGCGCGTGTCGGGTGATGCCCAGGAGCTCCGCGGCGCGGACGACTCGTCCGCCGGAGATTTTGAGCGCGAGCTTGAGCGCGGCGATTTCGATTTCGCGGAGGGAGGAGCCGGGGAGTCGAATGACGAGCTCCGAACTCTCGGGTTGATCCACTTGTTGTTTGGTCTCGAGCCCGCCGAGGTGCTCGATGGTGATCCAGTCGCCTTGGCAGCGAATGACCGCCTGCTCGATGATGGTGCGGAGCTCGTGGATATTCCCTGGGTAATCGTACTTCTCGAGGTGCGCGATGGCCTGCGGAGAGATGCCGCGCACGCGTCGACCGTAGCGAGACAGGGCCTCGTCCATGAAGCGTCGCGCGAGCAGTGCGAGGTCGCCGAGGCGCTCTCGCATCGCGGGCATTCGAAGGACGTGCCGGGTGGCGCGCCCGAGCAATTGCCCAGATTGCAGATTTCGGGCGCGGAGTCTGGACATCGGCTCCGGCGTCAGGAGGATCGTACAAAGCTCCTTCCCGTCTCCTTGCAAGGTGACGAGCTCGAGCAGGCTCTGGACGGCGGCGGGCTCCGCCAAGTGAAAGTTGCGGACGGCGAGCGTGCCCGCGGACGCCGCTGTGTTGGAGCGCATCTGGGCGATCACCGATTTGATCTGGGCGTCGACCGAAGGGTCGGCGGCGTCGAGGACCATCAGCGTGCTCGCGGTGCGAGACGACGCGCGGTGTAAGAACTGAGCCACGCGCAGCTTCCCGGATCCGGGCTCTCCCTCCACCACGATCAGCGGGGAGGTCTCGCCGCTGAGTTGGAGCGCGTGGACGCGGAGGCGCTCGATCGGTTGCGACGAGCCTTCAAGCCAGCGCTCGATCCCCCCCGCGCCGGTCTGGCCTGCGGTGTGGAATTCGATCATGGCGAGTTGGTGGGAGCTGCGTGCTTGGGTGGTCATCGGTGGATTCGCCGTGCTGGAGGTCATAATAGCTCTCTCGTCGAGCCCAAAATGGGCCCATCGGAGCTCGTGAGTCACTAGGTTGGCCTACGGCACCACAAATCGTGAAAAAAGAGGCGCTTTTTAGCCCCTCTTGGGGCTGAAAACCGTGTTCGCGGTGAACGCGCGGCGACGGTTGAGAAAGCGCGGGGACAACGGCGCGCGACGGCAGCCGGACGCGGCCGAGGGTCGCGCGGCGCCGAGGGATCTCCGATCCCCGTGAGGCGCGCGGTGGATCGACGGATGGTCCGCCCTGCGCGGGTGTGGCGGTCAGCCTGGAGCGCTCGGGAGAGGGGTCGACGCGGGCGCGGCCGCGGCCGCCTCCGCGCGCATGACCGCCGCGCGTTCTTTGCTCGGGAGGGCGAGCTTTGTATTGCCCGATGGAGCGACGCGTTCGTAGTTGACCTCACCGTCCTCCTCCACGAGTTTGGTCTCATCCTCCCACGCCTGGCTTTGATCCTTGAGGAACTCGGATCCGCTGTGGGACCCCGCGTAGGCCAGGTAAATGGCACACACCATAAACGCGGTGGCCAGGCCTTGGGTGATCTTTGCCATGACGTCGGCGCCGCCGCCGCCGCCGAAGACGCTCTGGCTCGCGCCGCCACCGAGGGCGCTCCCCATGCCGCCGCCCTTCCCGGCCTGCATTAAAATCGCGAGGATCATCATGGTGCTGACGAGGAAGAAAATGATTGTGACGAGCGTGGTCATGGGCGGTGAGCCTTTGCGGTGATAGAGACGATATCCATGAATGACCGCGCGTCAAGGGCCGCGCCCCCGACGAGGAAGCCATCCACGAAGGGCGGAGCGAATAACCCCGCCGCGTTGGCAGGTTTGACGCTCCCTCCATAGAGGAGCGGAATACGCGCGCCGCAGGCGCTGAAGCGCTCGTCGAGGGCGACGCGGAGCGCCTCGTGCATGGCGCCAGCTTCCGTCGCGGTGGCGGTCTTCCCGGTGCCGATGGCCCACACCGGCTCGTAGGCGACGACCAGGCGGCTCGCCGAGGCGTCGTTGAGCTCGAATCCGTCGAGGGACTCGAGCAGCATCGATGTTACGAACTTCTCATGGCCCCCCGCTTCGCGTACGTCGAGGGGTTCACCCACGCATACGACGGTGTGGAGGCCGGCGCCCAGCGCGAGGGCCGCTTTCGCGGCGACCTTTGCCGAGGTCTCGTGGGCCATTTCGCGGCGCTCCGAGTGGCCGAGCAGGACGCCCCCCGCGCCGACGTCCACGAGCATCTGAGGTCCAACGTCGCCGGTGAAGGCGCCGGTGTCGTGCAGGCCGCAGGTCTGGCCGAACACCGTGACGGGACGATCGGCGATGGTGGTCGCGACGCCGGCGAGCGTGAGGTGGGTGGGGGCGACGCCGACGCGGACGTGGTCACTCCCGCGTCTCGCGACCTCGTCCGCGAGCGCGTTCGCCTCGGCGGTGAGCTTGTGTTGTTTCCAATTGCCGATGACCCACGTGGGCCGGCGTGCGGGGCTGTCGTTCATGGTGGCGTCCCTTCGGTTGGCTCGGGTTCTTCGCGGGGGAGCGGTGGCGTCACCGATGTGAGCACCTCGATGCCGGGCAGGATCTTGCCTTCGACATATTCGAGTGAGGCGCCCCCGCCGGTGGAGATGTGATCGATGCGCCCGTCGAGGCCCGTGGCGCGGATGGCGGCGACGCTGTCTCCCCCGCCGACGACCGTGTACCCCTCAGACTCCGCGACCGCCTCCGCGACCGCCACGGTCCCGCCCGCGAAGGTGGGGTTCTCGACCACGCCCATGGGCCCGTTCCAAAAGATGGTGCGGGCGCCGGAGAGCGCCGCTGCGAACGCGCGCTCGCTCTCGGGGCCGATGTCCAGGGCCATCGCATCGCTCGGGAACTCGCCGTGCTCATGGGACCACACGGTCGCGTCCCCGGCGTCGAGCCCCGCGCCGATGCGGAGGTCGCTGGGCAGCAGGAATTGGACGTCGCGCGCGCGCGCGGCGGCCTGGAGGCGTCGACATTCATCGACTCGAGAGGGCTCCACGAGTGACGCCCCGAGCTGGTGGCCGCGGGCCAGGAGGAAGGTGTTGGCCATGGCGCCGCCGACGAGCAGTCGGTCCCCCGCCTGCAGCCGGTTCACGAGGGCGACCAGCGCGCCGAGCTTGTCGGAGACCTTGGCCCCGCCGACGACCGCGGCGAACGGTCGCGTGGGGTGGAGCACGCGCTCGAGCGCTTCGATTTCGCGCTGCAGCAGCAACCCGCCGGCGCGCTCACCCTTGGCGCGGGGCAGGGCGTCCACCGACGCGTGCGCGCGGTGGCTGACGCCGAAGGCGTCGTTGACGTAGGCGTCGCAGTGTTCGGCGAGCTCGAGGGCGAGGGCGACGTCATTCCCGGTCTCCCCGGGATGGAAGCGCAGGTTCTCGAGCAAGACGATGGCGTGGGGGGGGCACTGGCGGATGACCTGGGCCATGCCGTCGCCGGTGACCTCGTCGGGGAGCAGGACCTCGCAGCCGAGCAGCCCCGCGAGGTAATCGCCCACGGGCTCCAGCGAGAGTTCCGGGACCACCGCGCCGTTGGGGCGGCCGAGGTGACTGGCCAAGATGACCCGGGCGCCTCGCGCTCGGAGGTGGTTGATCGTGGGCAGGGCGGCGGTGATTCGCGCGTCGTCTGCCACCTTCCCATCCTGCAAAGGGACATTAAAATCCACGCGCACGAGCACGCGCCGATTCTCCACGTCGAGTTGTTCGAGCGTTCTCATCACGGGCGCACTTCCATACAACATTTCCCGCGCCGCGTGGTCCGTGAAGCGCAGGTCCGGAGGGGACGCTTCGCCGCGGCCGCGCGAGGGATCGAAGGCCGGCGGCAGAGAGGGTCGGAGCGCCTACTCGGCGACGTGCCGCGTCTCACGCCTCATGTCGCTGCTCACCATGTCGATCAGCTCGGAGGACAGGCTGACAATTTGGGTGCTGCTGAGGCCCTGCTCGCGAAGCTGCCGGAAGAGGGCCTTGGCGAGCGTAGGAACGGTTCGAGGGTCGGTTTTTGTTTGCGGTTCGGTCGTGACGTGCATGTGCGGTCCTTCGGAACGGCCCGAAACACTGCAACCGGCTTGCCGTCGCCCGCGATAACGGCGCGGTCCTCAAAAAACGTTTGGATTTTGGGTGGTTGCCTCGCACGGTTGATGTTGGCGGGAATTCCGCGATGCGCAGGGTTCTTCGCGGAATTCGTCCTTTTTCATGTGCAGCCTCGTTCACTGTGCAGACCTACACGTCACGCTTTTCTCACATGATGGCCTGAGCGTTCCCGCGCGATATCGGGCGATAGCGACCGGTTCTCGGCGCATATGGGGGAGTCTTGGGGCGCGCTCGGAGCACCGCGGTCGCGTCGGCCCAGCGCGTCGGTTCAGCGACCCGAAGTCGCGCCGGGCAAAGACAGCTCCCCGCGCACAAACTTGAGGAGGACGTCGAGCCTCGTGAGGGCCAAGGCGGGAAGGTCTTTATGAAAGGCGGCGCCCACTTGTACGCCACCCGCCACGGCGGTGCCCCACACCGCGCGCGCGCTCAACCGGAGGGGCTCGCTGCTCATGTCTCCGCGCTCGAGGCTGAGCTCGAGATCGAAGCTCTCGCCCACGGCGACGGGTTCGGGGCTCTCGAGGCACACGCCGGACATCGCGAGGTCGATCGTGCGGACTTTCACCCCTGGGCTGGTCGCGGGGGCGCCGTCGCGAAACAGCCGTGCGGCCACCTCGTAGGCCAGGCGGGAGTTGTTGCGTCGCTCGTGTTCCACCCTCGCAGGGTATCAAAACTCGACCCCGCACAGGAGCTCAAGGGCCTCGGTCAGCTGGCGAATTTCGCTCTCGAGGGTGACGCGGAGAGGATCGCGAGGCGCCGCCATGGTCCATGTCGCGATTTTTTCCCGCCGGCGCTCGAACAGGGACTGGACCTCCGCCCGGATGGCGGCGCGGCGGGATTGGATGTCGAGGATCGTCTGCGCCACGCGCAGTTCGTCGTTCGAGTACACGAGCCGGCTCAAATCCCAGGTTGCCCGGAATCGAAAGGTCTGCGCCGTCTTCGCGTCCGTGTCGAGCTCGTCGGGTGCGTCGAGCTGGAGGTGATGGTCCCAGCCACGGTCCCGGCGGCGGTCGTAGCCCACCGAAACCTCAGGGAGCAAGGTGGCCACGCGGACGCGGCGTGTCCACGCGCGGCGCTTTGGGACGTCGAGGTCGGCGCGACGCCAGGCCGCTTGGACGAGCGCGGGCAGGCTGCGCGTCTGCGGAGGGCTCGGCGGGTCGGGGCGTGAGACTGCGAGGGCCCAAGCGGGACGCGCGGGGCCACCGACGGTGGCCTGCGCCGCGGGAGGCGAGAGGGGCAAGGTCCCGAGGAGGAGTGCGATGGAGGTGAAGTGCATGATGTGAGCGTCCGTTCGTGCGGGGAGTGTGGGTCATCGGGTGAGCGTGGGGCCCAGAGGGCGCCACCGCCCGCGGAGCGTGATGCCGGCGGCGACCTCGCGGAGTCGGTGGTGCGGGAGCGCGGACCCGTCGCGGACCCCCGCGCGGGCGCGCGTGTGGGTGTGGATCCACAGGGACACGGTGAGCCCGAGGTCGCGCCACCGCGCGCGCCAGGGTGTCCTCGGAGCCGGCTGCGCGTGCAGGACTGGCCCGGCACCTCCCGTCCCTCCGGGGGCTGGGGAGATGAACGCAGGGCGCGGGTCGGGGCGATGGAAGCGGCGCAGCGACGCCCACGGCGCGGACTCGGTGGGGGCTGGCGTGCGCTGTTCACGAGCGCCAACCTCAGGTTCTTGGTCCACGAAGTCGGCGAGCGCGGCACGCTCGCCGGGGGCCTCGCCGCCAGACTCCGTCCACGGCTCGACGGAGGCGCGCGTGGCCACCGCGATCCACCGGTGACCGTCGGCCAGCTCGATCAGCAGCCGCCGTGGCGACAAGAACACGCCGCGTAGTCCGAGGGGGCGGGTGATCGGGGGGAGTCCGACCAGCGGCACCGCCGGCGCCTGAGGGGACCACCGGACGAACACGCGACCCGCGCTCACGTAGGCGCGCGCAAAGGGGGCCATGGGCGCGCCACCCAAGCCCCATTGGGCGCCGTCGGGTTCATCCGCGGTGGGGTGCTCGGTGAGGGGCGACGCGCGCGCGGTCCCTCGCTCCTCGGCGGTGAGGGGCGACGCGGCGAACAGCAGCACGGTGGGCACCATGATCGACGGCGGGCACGGCATGCAAGGGGGGTCGCCCCCGCGAACGAAGCGTTGCATCTTTTTTTTTTGCAACGGTCGCGGTGGGGGGGCGACTTGTCTCGTATGCGACCTCGGCAAAGACGGAGTGAACGGGGGGGCCTGGGGATGCGCTCGTGCGCATGCGTGATGGCGATCGCGTGTGCGTGTGCGTATACGGGGCTCCTCACGTCGGGCCACGCGCGCGGTGTGGACAGGGGAGACACCCTCAGCATCGAGCGACTCGGCGGGGGCTCGATGTTGGTGGCCCGGCACGGCGGGACCCGGCTGACCATCTCCCGGGCGGGTCCGAGCGCGGCGCGCCAGCTGTTGGGTCGTTGGCGGGACGGCGAGGGGCCACCGCCTCCCCGTGAGGTCGTGGTGGTGCCCGATCTCTCGCAGGCGGCAGGCGCCGTACCCCGCGCGGTGGCGGGGGCCGACGGCTCGCTCGGCACGGGCGACGACGTCGCGCTCACCGAGTCGCTGCTCCCGTCCGCACCGCTCGACCCCGACGATCCGGTTCACACCTCGATCGAGCGCGCGCTGCGGTCGAGCGCGCGGCTGTCGCCGGGCGTCGACACCTGCGTCGGGGGCCAGGCGAGACCGCCGTCCGAGTCTTGCATCGCGGTGCGCTCTTGGCACCGGCCCGCGGCGCCGGCGACGTCCGGGCTGTCATTGTGCGTGGAGGCTGCGGGGCAGGTGGTGTGGATTCCGGGGGAGCTCAGCGCTACCGACGACCTCTCGTCGTGTCCGGAGGCGACCGTGCTGTGGATTCACGAGACGGCGATGGACCGGGCGCTCGCGGGCGGACGCGGGTGGATCGACGCGCTGGACGAGGACCTCACAGTGGTCATGACGCCCGACGACTCGGGGGGCTGCGGGCCCCGCTACTCGAGTCTCGGAGCGCTCGCCCCGCGAACCGTGGTGTCGCTCGCGCCCACGGGGGTGCACAACACCGGCGCGTGCGCAGGACGGGTCGATACGGCGGCCTATACCCCGATCTCCGCCGTGGACCAGGTCCGCTGGACCCGACCTTGATGCGGAGGTGATCTCGCGGCATCGAGGCCCGATCTGGAGATCTCTCCGACTTTCGTCGTATCCCGGACGAAAATAGTGGCGACCTTCGTTCCGCTGATACACTCTGCGCACGTGCGGGGCTTCGAGATCGGACGGCGGCTAGGTCTTGCGGGCCTGCGCGCGAGCCTCCTCATGGCGGCGGGATGCGCGTCCGGGTGGGACGGGGAGCGCGTCCACTACAAGTCGTGGCAACCGGCGTGGAAAGGCATGGATCGCGAGGCGACCTTTCGGGTCGGGGATCCGGGGGAGGGGTGGCGGCCCCACCGCGAGCGCGGCGTGCAGGTGGCGTGGTCGAAGGGCAAAACCCCGGCCGTTATCCAGGTGCGCTCCCAATGTGACGAGCACGGTGACAGCGATCTGGCGTCGTTCACGGATCATCTGCGGATCGATTTTGGCCAGTGGGAGATTCAATCGCAGCGGGCCATCGAGATCGTCGGCCGCGAGGGGCTGCGCACGCGCGTCCAGGCCGAGCTCGACGGGGTGCCGGTGCACCTTGAGCTCGTCGTGCTGAAAAAGAACGGGTGCCTGTTCGATCTGCAGTACATCACGCGCCCGGCCGCATTTGACGCCGGCCTCGCGAGCTTCGACGCCGTGCTGGAGGGGTTCGCCTTCCCGTTGCGAGGGAAGGGCCGTCGTTGAGCGGCGTGTTGGGGCGCATTGGCGCGGCGCTCAACGATTTTTTTCGCTGGTCGGGTGGTGTGTTTATCCTCTTCCTGCGCGCGGTGTGGGTGGCGCCGCAGCGGCCCATTGGCGTCTACGACCTCTCGTACCAGACGCTCGCGGTGGGCATTCGCTCCATGCCCATGGCGACCTTGATGTCGCTGTTCGTCGGCATGATTTTGGTGTGGCAGTTTGGGGAGGCGCTCGCGGACTTCGGCGCCAAGCAGTCCCTGGGCTACGCCTCGTCGCTCGCCCTCGTCCGCGAGCTGATCCCCGCGCTCCTCGCGGTCACGGTGGGCTCGAAGATGGCCACGGGCATGACCGCGGAGCTAGGCTCAATGAAGGTGACAGAGCAGATCGACGCCATCGCGTCGCTCGGTGCGGACCCCGTGAAAAAACTGGTGTGGCCGCGGTTCTTCGCGGCGACCCTCGCGATGCCGCTGCTCGTGGCGTGGGGCAACATCATGGCGCTCCTCGGTGGCATGTTCATCTCGGACGCGGTGTTCGACGTCCCGGCGGGCTATTTTTATGAGACCTATATCGACGAGCTGATCCCGATCCACTACATCTCGGGCATCGTGAAGGCCACAGTGTTTGGGGCCATCGCGGGCATCATTGGCTGCTACCAAGGGTTCATGACCAAGTTCGGCACGGAGGCGGTCGGCCTCGCAACCACGGAGACGGTGGTCGCCGTCTCCATCGCCGTCGTCATCGCGGATTTCGCCTTGACCACGCTGTTCCTCCCCATCTGATGTCTGATCAAGCCCAAACGCCGATTATCTCCATGCGGGGCGTCTCCAAAGCGTTCGGCGCGAACGTCGTGTACCAGGGGATGGACATCGACGTCTATCGCGGCGAGACGTTGACGATCCTCGGGGGCAGCGGCACGGGGAAGTCGGTGGCGCTCAAGCTGATGATCGGGCTGCTGCGCGCGGAGGAGGGCAGCGTGCACGTCAACGGCGAAGAGGTCGCGGAGATGGGCGCGGACTCGCTGCGCAAGCTCCGGCAAGACCTCTCCATGGTGTTCCAGGGCGGGGCGCTCTTTGACTCCATGAGCGTGCTCGAGAATGTGGGATACGCGCTCACGGAGCACACCCAGATGTCCGATGCGGAGATTCGGGACCGCGCGGAGGAGTGCCTGGAGATGGTGGGGCTGGGGCTGAGTGAAAACCCCGATATCCTGGAGACCTTCCCGGCCAACCTCAGCGGCGGCATGCGGAAACGGGTGGCGCTGGCGCGCTCGATTGCTATTAAACCAGCGGTTATCCTCTACGATGAGCCCACGACGGGCCTCGACCCACCCAACTGCGACCGCATCTCGATGATGATTCGACACCTTCAAGAGCAGCTCTCTGTGACCAGCGTCGTCGTCACCCACGACATCGACACGGCGTTTTACGTGTCTGATCGCATGGCGATGCTGCACGACCACCGCTTCCCCTGGGTCGCGCGAACGGAAGATTTTCGGCAAATTGAGGATGAAGTGGTACGAGATTTCATCGTGCGGAGGACGAGGTAATGGCGAAACGTAAGGACGAAGCGCGGGTGAACCTGCTGGTCGGCGCGTTCGTGACGACGATGTTCGGTCTGCTCGTGTTCTCCATGTTCATCATCGCGACGAGCGAGGGGCTGCTCGAGGCCAAGGCCGACATCTACGCCGATTTTCGGACGGTGACGGGCCTGACACGAAACAGCCCGGTGCAGCTCGCGGGCACCAAGATCGGCGTCGTCAAGGAGATCGGCTTCGCCTCTCCGAGTTATCCGTGCAGCCCGACCACGGAAGACCTCGGTCGCTTCGGCAGCGGCCGCACCGACGACTGTGACGCCTCGTTGTTTTGCGCGGCGGAGGCGGTGTGCGCGGAGCTAGAGATGTACACCGGCCTCGATCGCAACTACGAGCCATGCACCGCGGAGGATGGTTGCCGAGAGAGCGAGATGTGCGTGACCAAGCTGTTCACGCGGAGGTATCGCCGCGTGAAGTGGACGGGCCCCGAGGGCGTGTGCGTCCCCTACCAAACGTCGCACCAGCGGGTGCGGGTGACCTTGGAGGTCTCGGAGGAGAAACTCATTCACATTCGCGATGACTCGCGGGCGACGATCACCGCGAACGGCGTGCTGGGCGACCAGCTCATCAACATCACCGTGGGCAAGGGCGAGCCCATCGCCGACGGCGGGACGATCCAGGCGACGCCGTCGCTCATGGAGGAGCTCTTGTTCTTCAAGGATCGCTTCGAGGGCATCACGGAGGATCTCGACCGCAGCCTCGCCGGGGTCGCGGGCCTGTTCGACGCGCTCAACGACGACCGCACCAAGGGCGACCTCAAGGGCGTGCTCGCGAACGCCAACGAAATCTCACGACAGGTCGCCGAGGGCGACGGCCTCGTAGGGGCGCTGTTCAACGATCCCGAGTACAAGGCGGAGTTCTCCAAGACCCTCCGCCATGTGCGGCACGGCGTGCAAGAGGTGGACGGGGCCTTGACGAGCATGGGGCGCGAGGTCACGCCGGCGGTTCGAGACGTGCGCGGCACCCTGCGGCGCGTCAACAAAACCCTCGAGACCATCAACGACCCGGAGAACAAAGCCGTGGTCTCTCGGCTGTTGCACGACGACGCGCTCGGCGAGGAGGTCGCCGAGGCGATCACCGCCGCCTCGGACGCGCTCGTCGTGGGCAAGCAGACGCTCGTGGAGGTGGAGACGGTGGTGGCCGAGGTCAGGACCTCCCTCGCCTCGGGAGAGGGGACGCTCGGCAAGCTGCTCAAGGATCCCAAGGCCTACGACGACCTCGTGAAGGTGCTCGGAAATATCGAGCGCAACAACGTGATCAAAAAGCTCGTTCGATTCGTGGTGGAGCAAGACGAGGCGAGCTCCTCGGCGGCCCCGACGGCCGCCACCACGCCCCCCGCCGCTGGGGCGCCCGCGTCCGCGTCTGCCGAGTAGCTCCGCCGCTAGGCTCCGCGCAGGTCTGCGCCGGCCCGCGCGCGATCCACCCGCGCCAGCAGGCCCAAGATGAGGTCCGTGACCTCGGGGATGTACTCCGCCGTGACCGCGTGGGTCGCCTCCTCGATCACCTCGAGGGAGGCGTTGGGAATCTGCTCGGCGGTGCGCTCGAGCACCGCGAGCGGCACGAAGCTGTCCTTGGCCCCGGCGATCACCTGCGTGGGGATCTCAATGGTGGGCAAGAGGTCGGCGGCGTCGTGGTCGTTGGCCTCCTCGAGCATGGTCAAGAACAGCTCGGGGTGGATCCGAGAGAGGTCGCCCATGTAGCGCTCGAGGTAACTCGAGGGGAGGCGACGGCCGTTGACCGCGGTGATGAGCCCGATCTCCGTGGCGAGGCGGTGGGGGACGAGGGCCTTCCACATGTCGTCGGTGATGCGGCGGGCGAATCGTGCGGCCCCCGCGAGCATGGGCAGCGCGTGGGCGAAGGCGTCGGTGCCTTGGAAGGTCGACAGCGCCCGTCCCGAGGGGCCCGCGATGTTAACGAGCCCGCACACGCGCTCGGGATAGCGTCGGACGCACTCGAGCGCGACCTGGAAGCCCATGGAGTAGCCGAGGACGATGACAGGGCCGTCGAAGCCGGCCGCCGTGGCCAACGCCATGGCGTCGTGGGCGAGGGTTTCCATCCGCAGGTCCCACGGTCGCGGGGGTGTGGGGCTCGGTCCGTGTCCTCGGTAGTGGGCGTGGAGGACCGGGCGCGTCGCCGCGAGCTGGGGGGTGATCTCCGGGAACGCCCAGCCGTAGCAGCCGATGCCGTCGAGCACCACGAGGGGCGTCGCGTCTCTCGCAGACTCCGGAGGGACGCTCAAGTAGCCGTGGACGAGGGCGCCATCGGGCCGGTGCGTCACGACCGAGCGGGCCCGACGTCGCGCGTGCCCAGCGTCGGATCCCGAAGGCGGCGCCGAAGACGTTGCCGGAGGCGACAAGTCAGTCGCTCTTGCCGCGCTCGTCCGACGGATAGTCGTCTGGAATGTCGTTCACGGCGGGCATCGACTGGATTTCTCGCTTGGCGCGCTTCCACGCTTGCTGGACGATCCAGGATTTCGAACGATCCTGGCGCAGCGCCTCGCGCTCGATCTCCGTGAGCATTTCGGTTGGAAAGTAGAGGCTCTGTTTACGCTTGTCAGGTTCAGCCATCGTTGAAATCGTCCCAGCGGGCGATGTAAGCGTAGTCCACACCGGTCGCGCGCGTCAACTCACGCGGTCATCGGGCGCACAAGCGATAGGTGACACGCCCGCGGGCCGGGGGCTCATCTCGGGCCACCTGGGGCAGATCATCGCTGGATCGACCCTTTGGGCCGACCTCCTCGCGAGCGCGTGGACTCGTGGGCTACGATGGTGGCCCCGATGAAGCCCGACCTGTTGACGATTCCCGGCACCGAAATGCTGATCCCCTCGTACGGATTTCTCGTGGGCGTGGGCCTCGCGCTCGGGTGGTTGTCGAGCCTGCGTCGCGCGCGAGGGGATCGACTGCCCGCGGAAGACCTCGGGACGGCCTACGTGCTCACCGTGGTGTTCGGGACCTTTGGGGCCCGCGCGCTGTGGCTGCTGCAACACCCGGACAAGATCGAAGGAGCGGCGTCGTTTTTACAACTGACGGCGGGGACCTTCGCGACGGGAGGTGGGCTCGTGCTCGGCGTGACCGCCTCCATCGTCTTTTGTGCGCGGCGGGCGATCCCGTTTTTTGCGTGGGCCGACTGCGCCGCGCCGGCGATCTTATTGGCGCTGGCGCTCGAGCGGATGGGCGCGTTCATGGCGGGGACGGGCTTTGGAAACCTCATCGATCCGGCCTCACCGTTCGCCGTCCGCTTCCCCGCTGACAGCCCCGTCTACGCCTACCAACGCGCGGCGCTCGAGGGGCTGCACCTTGAAGAGAGCGCGTCGCTCGCCGTGCATCCGGTGCAGCTGTACGGCGCGGGGGCGTTGGCCGCAGCCGTGGCCGTGTGCGCGCTGTTGCGTCGCAAGCGGCGGTTCTCTGGCCAGATAGCGTGCTTCGCGCTGAGCGCCTTCGCGATCATTCGGATGCTGCTTGAGGATCCCTTCCGCGCGGACCGCTCGCCCGAAGTCTTTGGACCGGTGCGGCTCGGCCAAGTGAGCGCCGTCGCTGTCATCGCGATCACGGTGGCTATTTACCGGCACCGCCGCTCTCGCGAGGCCGCCGCTCCCGGCACGCTGCGACAGTGGGAGGGGGGCCGGTGGACGCCCGCGGAGCCCGGTTCGAGCGACGCGGGCGGCGGGCGTACGGGCGCCGCGGGCCGAAGCGGCAAGCGCAAAGGGTCGAAGCGGAAGAAGAAAAAGTAAACGACGACGCGGTGGGGCGTCGCCGTGGTGCCGAGGGGCAGACTTGAACTGCCGACCTGCGGGTTATGAATCCGCCGCTCTAACCAGCTGAGCTACCCCGGCGCGGGACGGTTAGATAGGAGATTCGCGGTGACAAGTCAACGAAAACGGGGTGGGGAGGGCGGACAGTCGGCCCCCTCGCGTCCCAAACGCCGGCTCGGGCGGCGAGGGGGGGCGCGCGCGCGGAGCGTGTGCGCCGATGGGCGTCGCCTCGCGACTGGGCGCGCGGGCAGTCAGCGGCGGGAATTCCGCCTCCATTGACACCCAACGAACAGGCGGGTAAGCCCCTCTCACCGCCGTGGAACAGCGGCTCGCGTCACATCGCGGGCCACCTCCACGCCGTGAAAGTGTGCACCCATGTCTCGAGAAGTCGTCATCGTCAGCGCTGTTCGTACTCCCATTGGGAGTTTTCAAGGATCCCTCGCCTCCGTCTCTGGTCCGGAGCTCGGGGCGATCGCCATTCGCGGGGCGCTCGAGCGCGCCAGCGTCTCCGGGGAAGACGTGGACGAGGTGCTCATGGGGACTGTGCTCCCGGCGGGCGTGGGGCAAGCGCCCGCCCGCCAGGCGAGCAAGGGCGCCGGGCTTCCGGACTCTGTGGGGTGCGTCACGCTCAACAAGGTGTGCGGATCCGGGCTCAAGGCGGTCATGATGGCGGCGCAGGCGATCAAGGCCGGCGACGCTGAGATCGTGGTGGCGGGAGGCATGGAGAACATGTCTCAGGTCCCGTACTTGCTTCCCAAGGCCCGCGACGGGTTTCGCCTCGGAAATCAGACGGTGGTGGACGGGCTCGTCCACGACGGCCTCTGGGATCCCTACAACAACTTTCATATGGGCAACGCGGGGGAGATGTGCGCTTCGGAGTGCGGGATCGACCGCGAACGACAAGATGCCTACGCGGCCGAGAGCTACCGGCGGGCCCAGGCCGCGGTGGAGGAGGGGCTGTTCACAGAGGAGATCGTGCCGGTGGCGGTGCCCCAGCGTCGGGGCGACCCCGTCGTGGTTGACACGGACGAGGAGCCGTTTCGCGGCAAGATCGAGAAGTTAGGCAAGCTGCGGGCGGCGTTCACAAAGGATGGCACCGTGACCGCGGGGAACGCCTCCACACTCAACGACGGCGCGAGCGCGGTGGTGGTGATGTCCGCGGAGGAGGCGACGCGACGAGGGCTTGAGCCGCTGGCCAAGTTGACCGCCTACGCCAGCCACGCCCAGGCCCCCGAGTGGTTCACCACGGCCCCCGCGGGCAGCATGGAGAAACTGCTGACGAAGACGGGTCACGCCGTCGCGGACGTGGACTACTGGGAGGTGAACGAGGCGTTCGCCGTGGTGGCGCTCGCCAACCAGGACAAGCTTGGAATTGACGCGGCGAGGATCAATCCACGTGGCGGCGCGGTGGCCCTCGGTCACCCCATCGGATGCTCCGGGGCGCGTATCCTGACCACCCTCTTGTACACCTTGAAACAGACCGACACGAAGCGCGGCGTGGCCTCCTTGTGCATCGGCGGCGGTGAAGCCGTCGCCGTCATGGTGGAGCGCTGATCCCGAGCCAGCAACACGGAGAGAGCATGAGCGAAATTAAAGTCATCGGAGTATTGGGCGCAGGGCAGATGGGCGCAGGAATCGCCCAGGTCGCCGCGGCCACGGGCTACCAGGTGTTGCTCGCGGACGTGGATCTCGACCGCGCCACGGCCGGGAAGTCCAAGATAGGCAAGGGCCTGCAGCGTCGTGTGGACAAGGGCAAGGCCAGCCAGGCCGACGCGGACGCCATCATGGAGCGCATCACGCCGGTGGCGAGCGTGGCGGACTTCGCGAAGGCCGACTTCGCGGTGGAGGCTGCCACCGAGAACATCGACCTGAAAAAGAAGCTGTTTCGGGCGATGGACGAGGCGCTGCCCGCGGGCAAGATCCTCGCGTCCAACACCTCGAGCATCTCGATCACGCTGCTCGCGGCGGAGACCTCGCGGCCGGAGCTTGTGATGGGCATGCACTTTATGAACCCTGTGCCGGTCATGAAGCTCGTGGAGCTTATCCGCGGGCTGCAGACCGAGGACGCCGCCTACGAGGCGACGCGGACGCTCGCGGTGGAGATGGGCAAAACGGTCATCACCTCCAAGGACTGCCCTGGTTTCCTCGTCAACCGCATCTTGATCCCGCTGATCAACGAGGCCTGCTTCGCGCTCCAAGAGGGGCTCGGGACGGCCGAGGACATCGACACCGGCGCCAAGCTCGGGCTCAACCATCCCATGGGTCCGCTCGAGCTCGCGGATCTTATCGGTCTCGACACCTGCCTCGCCATCGCGGATGTGCTGCATCGCGAGCTGGGGGACGACAAATATCGCGCGGCCAACAACCTCCGCATGCACGTCGCCGCCGGATGGCACGGCCGCAAGACGGGGCGAGGCTTCTACGACTACAGCAAGGACTGAGCCCCATGAAAGAATTTAAGACCCTGCTCATCGAGGATCGCGGGCCGATCCGCATCATCACTGTCAACCGACCCGAGGTGCTCAACGCCTTGAACCCCACCGTCGTGTCCGAACTCTACGAGGCCTTCGCGATGCTCGAGGGGGCCCACCCCGGCGACGTCCGCGGCGTGGTGCTGTGTGGCGCCGGAGAGAAAGCCTTCGTGGCCGGGGCCGACATCGCGGCCATGGCGGACATGAGCGAGGACGACGCGATGACCTTCGCGAGCGCCGGGCACGCCGTGGGCGACCTCATCGCGAACCTGCCGGTGCCGGTGATGGCGGCGGTGCAAGGCTTCGCCCTCGGCGGGGGCTGCGAGCTCGCCCTCGCCTGCGATTTCATCTACGCGTCGGCCAAGGCGCGCTTTGGACAGCCGGAGGTGAAACTCGGCGTCATCCCGGGGTTCGGCGGCTCGCAGCGGCTGCTCCGCCGCATCGGCCTGGCCCGGGCGATGGAGCTGTGCATGACGGGGGAGATGATTCGCGCGGAGCGGGCCTTGGAGCTCGGGCTCGTGAACAAGGTCCTCGCACCCGAGGAGCTGATGGAGGCCGCGGTGACGACCATGGAGACCATCGCGACCATGGGGCCGCGCGCCATCGCGAAGGTGAAGCGGGTGATGCACGAAGGCGCAGAGCGGCCGCTCGAAGCGGCGAACCAGATCGAGGTGGAGGGATTCGCCTCCCTGTTCAACACCGAAGACCAAACCGAGGGGATGCGCGCGTTCATCGACAAGCGCAGCCCAGATTTCAAAAACGCCTGATCCAGAGAAGACGAGGACGACATCGTGGAATTTCAGCTCACGGACGAACATGAGGCGGTGCGAACCACCGCGAGAGAATTCGCGGCCCGCCGCGTCAAGCCCATCGCCGCGCAGATCGACAAGGAGGCGCGCTACCCCAAAGAGCTCGTCGATGAGATGGCCCAACTCGGCCTGCTCGGCATGGAGGTGGAGGAGGCGTGGGACGGCAGCGAGTTCGACACCATCTCCTACGTGATCGCCATGGAGGAGATCTCCGCCGCCTGCGCGTCCACGGGCGTCATCATGAGCGTCAACAACTCCCTGGTCTGTGAGCCCCTGAGCAAGTGGGCCAACGACGAGCAAAAAGAGCGCTGGCTCAAGGACCTCGCCCGCGGGGACAAGCTCGGCTGTTTCATGTTGTCGGAGCCCGAGGCCGGCTCCGACGCCGCCGCCCAAAAGACTGTGGCCGTGCGCGACGGCGACGACTACCTGATCAACGGGACCAAAAACTGGATCACCAACGGCCCCCAGGCCGACACGGGCGTGTTGATGTGCATGACCGACCCCGCGGCCGGACATCGCGGCATCAGCTCCTTCGTGGTGGACATGAACGGGGAGGGAATTCGACGCGGCCCCAAGGATGACAAGCTTGGGATTCGTGCGAGCCACTCCTGCCAGGTGTTCTTTGAGGACCATCGGGTGAGCGCCACCCAGCGTCTTGGACAGGACGGGGACGGGTTTAAGGTCGCCATGAGCACTCTCGACGCCGGGCGCATCGGCATCGCCGCGCAGGCCTTGGGCATCGCTCAAGCGGCCTTCGAAGCGGCCGCCGAGTACGCCTGCGACCGAAAGACCTTCGGTCGGCGCATCATCGATCATCAGGCCATCGGGTTCATGCTCGCCGATATGGAGACGGAGATCATGGCGGCGCGCATGCTGACCTACCGGGCGGCGTGGATGAAGTCGTGCGGGAAACGCCACTCCAAGGAGTCTGCGATGGCGAAGTTGATGGCCTCCGAGGTGGCCAACAAGGCCGCGAAGAACGCCATTCAGGTGTTTGGCGGCAACGGCTACGTCACCGAGTATCCCGTGGAGCGTTTCTACCGAGATGCCAAGATAACGGAGATCTACGAGGGCACCAGCGAGATTCAGCGGGTCGTCATCGCCGCCTCCATCGCGCGCCGCTAGCGGACGCCGCTGGCGAAGGATGGTAGACTTGGCGCAGGCCAAGGGGATCATCATGAACGTACGCACAGCGCAGTGGATTTTAGTGAGCGGGGTCGTGGCCCTGACCGGATGCAAGACCGTCGACACGACCGAGCACACGAACGACGAGCTCTACTCGCAGTTCGAGCAGCAAGACCATTACTCCCAGGACATTCAGGTCGCGTCGGACCAGCAAGAGTATGAAGATGTCGGGACCGGGATTTTGCCGGCGACCCTCGCGAGCATCGAGCAGACCATCTCGGAGGTCTACATCACCGACTTCGAGCACTGCTTGGAGGAGGAGATGTCCAGGCTTGAGAATCGCTGGGTCGCGGGGACCTTCACCATCGAGATGGCGATTGAGACCTCCGGGATCGTGGCGGACGTGAGAATCTTCGATGTGGACATCAAGGAGCGGAGGGTCGCCGACGGCGCCGTCGCGCGCGACGCCGACGAGTTTGAGCCCTGTGTGCACGAAAAAGTGGCGGACTGGGAGTTCGATCCGCCTCCAGAGGTGCGATATGTGCACACGCACATTGGACGAATGGGCGAAGCCTGGTAGTCCTACCCTGAGATGTTCGAGTTTCAGCCGAGCGAAACGCAAGAGATGATGCGCGAGGGCGCGCGTCAGTACGCGGACAGAATTTTGGCGCCGAGGGCGACCGCCCTGGACCACGAAGGCGGGTTCCCGGAAGACAGCCTTCGGCAGGCGGCGGACCTCGGGCTGCTGGGGATCAACGTGCCCGAGGCCTACGGTGGCGTGGAGGCGGGGGCGGTGTCGTACGCCCTGAGCGTGATGGAGTTGGCGCGGACCTGCGCCGCGACCACGGTGGCGATGACCGTGTCGAATATGGTCGCTGAGGTCATCTGCGCGTTCGGGACCGAGGCGCAACGCGAGTCCCACGTGACCCGCCTGTGCTCTGGCGAATACGTGGTGGGGGGCTTCGCGCTCTCGGAGGCCGGCGCCGGCAGCGATCCGAGCCGCATGCTCACCAAGGCCACCCGCACCGACAAGGGCTGGTCCATCACCGGCAACAAGCTCTGGATCACCTCCGGCACCCACGCGGGGCTGTTCATCGTCTGGGCCCGCACCTCTGACGCACCCGGAGCGCGGGGCTTGTCGGCGTTCCTCGTCCCTGGTGACGCGCCCGGGCTCGTCCGAGGCAAGCCCGAGGAGAAGATGGGCCAGCACGGCAGCACCACGACCGCCCTCGAATTGCACGAGGTGGAGGTGGGCGAGGACGGGCTGTTGGGCGAGGAAGGCGAGGGCTTTAGGATCGCGATGATGGCGCTCGATGGCGGGCGAATCGGCATCGCCTCGCTGGCCTCTGGCGTCGCGCGCGGCGCCCATGAATTTGCCTTGGACTACGCCCAAGAGCGCACCCAGTTCGGCGCCCCCATCATGACCTACCAGGCGATCCAGTGGATGCTCGCCGACAACGCGACCGAGCTCGACGCCATGGAGTTGATGACACTCAACGCCGCGTGGCTCAAGGATCAGGGCAAGCCCTTCACGCGGGAGGCCTCCATGGCGAAGCTGTTCGCGAGCGAGCGAGGCTTCGACATCTGCGACCGCTCGCTGCAGGTGTTGGGCGGCTACGGCTACACCCGGGAGTACCCGGTGGAGCGCGCCCTCCGAGACATCCGCGTGACCTCGATCTACGAGGGCACCTCACAGATCCAACGCATCGTCATCTCGCGGGACATCGCGCGGCGATTCGGCGGCCGCTCGTGAGACGCACGATCACGGGCGGAGTGAGAAGCCGAGGCTGAAGACGCCGCGGACACGCTCCGGGTCTGCGACCGCCGCGGCGGTGGTTTGGGCGCCGTCGGCGAATTGGACGACGGGGGTGACGCCGCGCACGAGGAGCTCGACGCCGGCTCGAAACCGGAGGGCGAAGCGTGGCGTGATGTGGACTCGAAGGCCCGCGTGCGCGCCCAAAACTCCGTCGCTGTACCATTCACCCTGGACCCTCAGGGGCGCTGTCCCGTCGGTGTCGAAGGGGATGGTGGTCGTGCTGAGGTGTTGGACGACCACGCCCCCGGCCGCCACGGCCTCGAGCCCCACCCGCGCGAACTGGTGGAGGTAGCCGAGCTCGGCCGTGATGGGGAGCTGGTGCAGTCGCGCGGCCACGGTGGTGCTCGACGCGCGGTGCTGCAAGGTGGTGAAATACGGTGAGGTCGGGGCCACGGTGAGGTTCGCGGTGAGGCCAAATCCGGTCGCGATTCCCCCCGCGACCTGGACGCTGCTCAGCCACCGGCGCTGCCTGCTCCACGTCCGCCCCTCGTAGGCGACGGCGAGCTGCCCTGCGATGGGGCCGCGGTTCCCCGCGTCGCGCGGTGCTGCGGCGCCGCTCGCGTCGGGAGGCGGAGACACCGGAGGCAAGGGGACCGGCGGTGTCGGAGCGTCCGGCTCGGTGGGGCTGGGCGCCACCGCTCCCCTGGGGGCCACCGCGGGCGGTGAGGCCTGACCGAGGGTGACGACGAGGGCGAGCGACCACATGCGCCCGAGGATAGCCCGCAAGTGGTATGGTCCGCGACGTGACTGACCCCGTAGAATTGCGCGTGCGCGCCCTCGCTCACGGAGGGGATGCCATCGCGCACCCTGAGCGACCGGAGACGCGAGAGACCTGGTTCGTGGAGGGGGCGATCCCTGGGGAACTGGTGCGGGTGGAGCCGCTGGAGGCGAACGCGAAGCGCCGCCGGGGGCGCGTTGTGGAGGTGCTCGAGGCGTCGCCAGAGCGGGTGGAGCCGTCGTGTCCCTACGCGGCAGGGTGTGGCGGGTGCCAGTGGCAACATATTGATCCCGAGCGGCAGGCGGAGCACAAGGCGGAGATCGTGCGGGGCCAGCTTCGCCGGCTGCCCGTGGAGGTGAAGCGCGTCATCCCGAGCCCCGCGCACGCGGGATATCGCCGCCGCGCGCGACTGCACTACGAGGTGCAGGACGGGGCGATCTCGTTGGGCTTCTTCGGGGCGCGGTCGCGGCGGGTGGTGGACGTGGATCGATGCCTCGTGCTTCACCCAGTCCTCGATGCGGCGCTTCAAAAACTCCGGGAGATCGCGGAGGTGCTCCCCGAGCGGGGAGAGATCCACGGGCTGACGGACGGAGGGCGCGTCGTGCTCGGACTCGGCGGCGTGGCTCCGAGCAGCGCGCGTATGGCGGCGGCGGAGCGCCTGCTCGACGAGGTCCTCGTGGGGATCACGTTCCGCGGTGGACGGAACCGGGCGACGGCCGGAGTGGCGGCGCTGGCCATCGATGGAGAGGGCGGCCGTCTGCCCATCGCTGCGACGCCCTTCGTGTTCGCGCAGGCCCAAGCCGCGCAAAATGAGGCGCTCGTCGACCACGTGGCCAAGGCGACGGCCTCGGAGGGTCACAAGGTGCTGGAGTTGTTTTGCGGTGGTGGCAACCTCACGCGCGCGCTCGCGGAGGGCGCCGCCGGTGTGTGGGCGGTGGACGATGATCGTGAGGCCATCGGTCGGCTCCGCGAGATGATCCAAGCCACCGACCTGAAGGTTCGAGCGCGACGCGGTGCGAGTCAGACCGAGCTGCAGCGCTACGCCCGCCAAGGGCGTCGATTCGACGTGGTCGTCGTGGACCCCCCGCGGGCGGGGCTGGGCAAAGAGGCCTCCAAGCTCGTCGCCAAGGTCGCGCGCTCGCGGATCGTGTACGTGTCGTGCGATCCGTCGACGCTCGCGAGAGATCTGGAGGTGTTGTTGTCCGAGGGGTTCCGCGCCGTGGACGTGCGGATCTTCGACATGATGCCGATGACCGCGGAGGTGGAGATCGTGGCTGTGCTCAATCGAGATCGGGAGCCTGCGCCCGATGACGGGTGAGGCGGGTGAGCGGCCGCGAGTGGTGTTGCTGTGGGGGGATGACACGGAGCGCATCGAGGCCGCCATCGGCGAGGCGCGTGGCCGGAGCTTGGGCGCCGCGGCGGGGCTGGAGGCGTTCAACCACGAGGTCTTCGACGCCGCCTACACGGAGGGTTTCGGTCCGGTAAAGGCGGCGTGTCAGCAGCTCCCGATGATGGCGCCGCAGCGACTGGTGGAGCTCTCGGCGCCGGAGAGCTTCGGTAAACACGTGAAGGACGCGCCGCCCGCCGACAAGTGCATGGACGCGCTGCTGGCCTATGTACAGGCGCCGTCTCCGACGACGCTGCTGCTGGTGAGCAGCGGTGGACTTCGCAGCACGAGCCGCCTCGTGAAGGCGGTGACGAAGTCACCCCACGGTCACATCGAGCGGTTCAAGGCGCCCGGCAACGACAGGGAGGCGGTGGGGTGGCTGACCTCGCACGCGCGCGCCCACGGTATTCGCCTCGGGCGAGGCGCCGCCGACGAGGTGGTGTTGAGGGTGGGACATGGGACCGCGGCGCTGCGATCGGGTGTGGGAGGCGCGCCCAATTGATCACATTCTGA
>JAAZXR010000004.1:0-97899 GCA_014240065.1 Myxococcales bacterium | reverse complement strand
CGACGACGTCACCGTCGCGGATGTTGAGGCGGTCGTGGAGTTCAGCCGCGAGGTCGACGTCTTCGCGCTCACCGACGCGATCGGGCACCAAGATCAGCGACGCGCGCTTCAGCTCCTCGCCGCGATGTTCTCCAAGGAGTCCGAGTCTGACAAGGTGTTCTCGCTCTTGGGGCTGCTGACTCGCCACGTCCGCATGCTCTACACCGCGGCGGTCTCTGGGACCGGCGCGTTGGACGTGCCGCCGTTCATCGCCTCGAAGTACGACGCGCAGCTGCGCAACTTCAACGCCGCGCGACTCGAGACCGCCTTCACCGGCCTGTGCCGCATCGACGCGCAGCTCAAGGGCGGGACGCGGGCGCGGTACGTGGCGAGCAAGAGCGCGCTGCTCACCTTGCAGCGGTGGGTGCTCGACACCTGCGGCGCGCTCCCAGGCGCCGCGCCTCGCTGAGGTGGTCGCGCGCGCAAGAAAGGAAAAGACGCCCGACGTGGGGCGTCTTTGAGTCCGGTTGAGTCGCGGAGGCGCCGACCTACGCCGCGGAGGTGCCGACCGCTTTGGTCAGCCGCGAGATGTAGCGCGCGGCCGTGTTGCGATGGATGACGCCCTTCGACGCCGCGCGATCAATGGATCGAACCGCGACCGGGAGGCCGGCCTTCGCCGCGTCGTTGTCGCTCCCGTCGAGCGCTTTTCGGACGCGCTTGATGTGGGTGCGCATCGCGCTGAGGTACATGAGATTTCGCTGGCGACGCTTGAGACGCTGCCGATTTCGCTTTTCTGCCTGCTTATGATTTGCCACGGGCTTTTCGTCCTTGGGGGCGCCTGTTTTGACGTGGGAAAGGGGGCTTGTCAAGCGCTCATCAACAGGTCAGCCTGCGGGCAGCGACCTCGAGCGCCTCCGCCCATGCTCTTGCCCACCAAAATCCCCCAGGTCTCCTCCTCTTCGTGGTGTCCACGCGCGGTCCGCTCGCACGCCGAGCGGCAGAGACTCGCGCGGGCAGGGCAATGCGTGATCTCCGCGTTCACGCTTTGTTCGTGCCTGTTCACCCCGCCCGCGCCCTTGGATGGCCCCGATGCTGCGGCCGAGGGTGCCGCCGATGATTCCGCCGCCGGCGCCGGGGCGCCGGAGGGAGCGGGCGCGGTCCAGGTGGCGCCCTCCGATCGCAGCTTCGCCCAGGGGACACCGGCGCCGCCCGACCTCTCGGAGGCGGATCGCTTGGCCTACAACCTCGCGCAAGGCGATCCCCTCGCTGCGAAGATCGCCGAGGGGGGCGCGGGCTTCTCCATGGCCGAGGCCGTGGAGGGCTTGGATGGCGACGGCACGTTGACCGTGGTCTTCAACACCGCTCGAGGTCCGCTGGAGTGCGAGCTCTTCGAGGCCCAAGCGCCCCGAACGGTCGCAAATTTCGTGGGCCTGGCGCGGGGCCTGCGGCCGTTTCGCGACCACGAAACGGGCGCGTGGATCAAGCGCCCCTATTACGACGCCATCGAGTTTCACCGGGTGATCCCAGGTTTCATGGTCCAGGCTGGAGACCCCACCGGGACCGGGCGTGAGAGCGCCGGGTACGTCATCGCCGACGAGTTCGTGACGGGCGTGGAGCACGACGCGGCCGGGCGCCTCAGCATGGCGAACCGCGGGCCGGGCACCGGCAGCGCGCAGTTTTTCATTACGCTCGGACCGACGCCTCACCTCGACGGGCTGCATACGATCTTCGGGCAGTGTGATGCGGCGGGGATCGAGCTCGCCAAGTCGATCGCGTCGGTGCCGAGAGACGACTCGGATCACCCCGTGACCAGCGAGCCCATCGAAACCGTGGTCATCGAGCGCCGGTAGGCGCGCGCGCGCGGGAGGCGGTGCGGCCGGAGCGACCACGTGCACGGTGGCGCTCCGCGGCGTGAGCCCGTCGTTGGACCCGGGCCGCCTTGGTGGCCGCCCGGCGCTCGTGACGCGCCGTACGAGCCGCGACGCGCCGGTCTCGGCGAGCGTCGCGGCGCAGCTTCGCGCTCACCGCACGTTCCGCTCGGCGAGCGGTGCGCGCGACCTGGTCGGTCTCGCGTCGCGTGCGGCGTGCGTTCGCCTGCTGTTCCCGCCCCTCGCGCCGGTCCGCCCGGGCGGTCTCGCGTTTCAGGCGCCGGGTCGCTTGGGCGGCCGACTCCGGCTTGAGACGAATCTTCAACCAGAACAGCTGCATGTAGCGCTCGCTCCCGACGCGTCCGCCGCCGACCATGCCGATCAGCGCCCGCCAGTGTAAGGACGAGAGCGCGCCCTCTTGCTCGCGGTCCCAACGCGCGAGGAATGGTCCGATGATGTGCCGCGTGAGGGTGGGGGACATTCGACGCGCGTACACAAACGGCACCATGGTCAGGCGCTTATTCTTGCGCTTGATGTCGTAATAGAGCGGGAGCCCGATCGTCGTGGCGTGGGAGGCGTCCCGTTTAAAGTGCCACACGAGGGGGAACTGTACGAAGCTGCGGGCTTGCTTGTCGCGGTGATCGACGGTGAGCAGGGGAAACGCCACGGTCCATCGCTCGTCGTCGACCATCTTGTGGTCGTCCACATACAGCGGCAACAGCCACGACAGCTTGCGCGCCTTGAACACGTGCTGCCGAAAGAAGATCGGTGGCACCACCGCGGTGCTGACCTTGACGGGGGTGCGGAATTGCCAGAACACGCCCGCCGTCTGGAACCAGCGCTTGTCTCCGTTTCGCTGCGCGGTGTACAGCGGACCGAGCACCCACGTGGTGCTGCGGAGCGCGTCAGGCCGCCGGCTTTGCTTGTGCCAAAACAACGGCAGGACCGTGGTGAGCGAGACGTCGTTGGAGACGTCCCGGACGAAGGTCAGCCCGTAGATCGTCAGCCGCTTGCCGGGATCCTTGGCGTAGCCGCCGAGCAGCGTGAAGAACTTCCGCGCGCCGTTCGGTCGCCGGTCAGAGTAATACAGCAGCCCCGCCGCGTGGGTTTTTCTCCCCGCGGCGCTCGATCCGTACATGAACAGCGGGAAGCTGCCGCGGACTGTGTAGCGGCACTTGGGATCTTCGCTCTTGCGGTAACCACACTGGTCGTAGCGGAAATAAAATGGCAGCCACCCGCTCAGTCGGAAGGAGGGGAGCACGCCGTCGGCGCCGCCCCGGAGATTCAGCGCGAAGGCGTCCTCTTTCTCGTTGGGGATCCGGGAGCGTCGCGACAGACGGAACACGTCGAGATAGCCCAAGGCGCCCAAGCCGACGCGGGTGTAGTTGTGGCGTCCCTTGACGCCGATGGCGGCCGGAAACGCGAACCACACCCGGCTCCCGTCGGGGCGGACGCGGTCGAACCAGAACGGGAGGCCCACCGTGGTCCGCTCCCCGTTGGCCTTATTTTGGAAGTGGTAGATGAGGGGCAGGGCGATGAAGTGTCGGGCGTCTTCGCTGTCTTTCCACCACGTCAACGGCGCGACGCCCGTGTGCAGCGCCTTGCGTGAGAGGCGGTGAAAGAACGGCCCCGCGACCAAAAGGTGAGTCTGCCTGGTCTCGTTTCGCCCGTACATCCACAGCAACCCGGCGTCGAGGTCGATGCCCCCCGGTTGCCGCCGCCGCATATAGAACGGGAACGCCGCGAAGGCCTCGCGCGGGAGCGCCTCGTTCTTAAATTTCGCCCGCCACACGAAGGGGGTGAACATGTCCACGTCGGCGTGCGCGTGTCGGCTCTTGGTGTAGAACGGGAAGACCACCGTGGTCGCGCCGACGTTGTCTCCGGTGAGCTGCTCATGTCGGAAATAAAACGGCGCGACGCCATGGCCCCGGGCGTCGGCGTTGCGAATCCGGTAGGTGTTTCCCAGCACCCAACTGCGCCCCTCGGGGGTGGTCTTCATGCCACCGAGCGGGGTCGCCCACCACGAGGTGTCCCCGCGTGAGCGTCGGTAGTACAGCGGGAACAAGATCGAGTCACGCCCGTCGGCGCGCTTGACGTCCCAGCCGAGCCACAGCACGCCCAGCGCGCTGGAGTCCGGACCCTTGGCGCGCACGAAGAACGGCGACACAGTGCGGGAGGTTTTCTTCACCCGGTCAGCGACGTGAAATGACAGCAGCGGGGGCGCGATATGCCAGCGCTGGTCGCCGCCCCACCGCCCAAAGTACAGCGGCGCGACGCCGAATTGGCGGTCGTCATTCTTGCGGTGGGCGTAGGCCGGTCCCAGGACCCAGGTGTCGCGCTTCGCGTCGGGGGCGCGGTCCTTGAAGTGCCACAGCAGCGGCGTGATCACCTGGTAACGCTTGGTGCCGTCGCGACCCGCGAACACGAGGGGGACGACCCCGAAGTCTCGGCGCTCACCTTTGCGGTTCGAGAACACGAGCGGTCCTACGCCCCACCGTGAGGTGAGGGGAGCGTCTGCCCGGGCGGGCTGGTGCGTCCGCCAGAACAGCCCGCCACCGGCGACGACCCGCGTGTCGCCGTCGGGGCCTCGCTTGGCGTAGGTGAGCAGGGGGTGGACCCCGAAGCCCCAGCTCTTGTTGGGGCCGCGGCGCCCGAACCCGAGGGCCGTGTGCAGCGCGGACTCTCGCGGGTTTTTGCGCGCGTAGTACAGCGGCAGCAGCAGCGACGCCGACGCGTTCGCGGCGGAGTCCTGCATGCGCAAGTACACGGGGAACGCCCACTGCACCCGACGCTTCGGCGCGCCCCACGTGCCCATGGGCCCTACGATCCAGGTGGACGACGCGCGGAGCTTGTCCTCGAGCCTCCACACGAGCGGCGTCCAGGCCGTGGTCGTGTGGGCGCCGGCGCGGTGCGAGAAACTCAGCGCCGGCGGCACGATCCAGGTGTTCTTTTGGCGGGCGCGATCGGAGCGTTGGACATACAGGGGCGTCCAAAGCTCCTTGCGGTTCCCGAATTCCAGCGTGCTCCGGTGGAAGAAGGGGAGCGCGGTGCGGTGTTTTACCCCCTTGCGCTCGTCGCTCCCCGCGATAAAGACGGGGCTCAAGTGGAGCTTTGAGGTGCCCTTGGTCAGTCCCAGGTACAAGGGCGCGAAGATCGTGTAGCGCTTGTCGTTGCTGGGATCGTCGTCTTGGAGGTTCTCATGGCCATACCACGCGAGCAGCAGGGACATGCCGCGGAACCCATCCGGCCGTTTTTGCTGGAAGTGGAAGGGCGCGACGAGGAGGTTTTTAACCTCTCGGTTGCCCCAGGCCCACACCAGGGGGAACTGTCCGAAGCGATACGATTCGCCCACGCGCTTGTAGCCCATGAGCAGCGGCACCATCGCCCACGCGGATCGCTGTTCGGAGAAACCGCCGAAGAACAGCCCGACCGGGTTGATGTATCGGTTCTTCTCCTCGCGCTTTGAATACCAGCCGACCGTGAGCGAGAGGTCGAGGTGCAGCAGCTTGTTGGGGTGCCCGGGTTTGGGCGCGCGGTGGAGGTAGACCGGGGGGAGGTAGAGCGCCGTCGTGGTGTGGGTGTCGGTGTCTTTACGCAGGTAAAATGGCGGGATGCCCCGCCTGCGCTTGGTGACCGCGGTCGCCTTCGAAGGGGTGACCGCGGTCGCCTTCGAAGGGGTGACCGCGGTCGCCTCCGAAGGGGCAGCCGCGGTCGCCTCGCGCGGCGCATCGACGGGGGCAGGAGGGGGAGGCGCGGAGGCGTCGGCTCGTCGGTACGCGAGCGCGGGCGCGA
Source organism: Myxococcales bacterium (assembly GCA_014240065.1). GTDB lineage: Bacteria > Myxococcota_A > Polyangia > Nannocystales > Nannocystaceae > JAAZXR01. The sequence goes on along the minus strand of JAAZXR010000004.1, from coordinate 92,260 downwards.
TCAGCTCGGCGTCGGCGTCGAAGGCCTCCGCCCATCGGTCGCGTCGGTCGCGGAGGTCCGCGTCACGCTCGGCGGCCGCGCGCTCGACGTGCCGCGACACGGAGGACGCCGCGTCGCGCTCCCGCGTCAGCGCGTCAGCGGCTCGCGTGGTCTCCCCAGCTCCCGAGCCGCGGGCCGTGACGAAGGAGAAGGGGCTCGCTTCCACGGGCGACACGAAGGCCAACGTCAAGAGCAGGGCGACGCCGAACCGAATTAGGCTGGTCGCGGAGCGCCCGCGACCACGGCCCCGCCCGCGACGCGGGTCGGGCCCGAGTCCAGGAAGGGAGCGGCCCTCACACGCGAGCGCGTCGCGTACAGACCGTGGAAGATGGCGTCGTGGATTGCCCAAGAGCCTGCGTGGAATAACCGACTCACGAGCGCTCCTGCAACCGTAGAAGGCACGTTTCGGCGGTGATCTTGCTGTTTTTTGCGCGCCGGCGCCAATCGCCCGCGTGTTCGGCTTGTGCCCGGAGAGGGCATGGTCTACATCCTTCGACATGCACAACGACGCGAAGCGCGGAAACCCCGCTATCCCCGAAGCGGCGCGAGAGGTCCATGAAGCGCTGCAAGTGGATCTGGAGTGGCTGCGTCGTCAGCCAGGCCAGGCGACCGAACGCGTCATCCAACTGTCGCAAGAATGGATCGACACGGTGTGCGCGGACACGGAGGCGCGCGCGGGTCAGGCTGTCCAACTCTCGGCCCAGCTGAGCCTTCACTCCGACGGCACCCTGTTGGTTCGGGGCAGCCTCACCGGGGAGATCCTCGCCCCATGCGGGCGGTGCTTAGGCGACGCGGGGGTGGACGCGAGCGATGAGCTGTGCCTGACCTTTCTTCCAGCGGCACGAATTCGCGACTATCTCAAAAACACGCCGGGGGACGATCCCGAGGGGCTCGAGCTTGTGGCGAGTGATCTCGATGAGATCTTCTACGAGGGGAACGCCGTGGATCTGTCGAATGTGGTGCGGGAGCAGCTGTTGCTGGCGCTCCCAATGCGGGTGCTTTGCGCGCGCGGGGAGGCGTGCCGTGGGATGTGCGGTCGCTGCGGGGCCATGGTGAACGACATGCCAGCGGACGCGACCACCTGCAGCGCGTGTAAAGCGCCGTTTATGGACGAGCCAGAGGAGCACGAGCAAGAGATCCCGGCGTGGAAGCGCAAGCTCATGGGGCTCTCGGACGATCCCTGAGCGGCCTGTGCGCCAACAGCGCGGAAGTGGACGAGTTTGGCTTTGCAACGGCTGCGGGCTTTGATAGACAGCGCTCCCCGCTTGGCCCGTGCGTCCGGCGAGGCTCAGAATTCAGAAGCGGTGAGTTTCGACCCAGAATTCGCCGAGGAATGAGGACACCATGGCCGTTCCCAAGAAGAAAAAATCCCCCTCCCGTCGCGACATGCGCCGAGCGAATCACGACAGGCGGACGCCGCCCAACCTCTCCGCATGTTCCAACTGCGAAGACCTGACCATGTCCCACCACGTGTGTCCTGCTTGCGGGTACTACAAGGGCCGCCAGGTCATCGAAGTTGCCCAGGACTAAGGACCCTCAAGGGGGTCCTCGCGTGAGGAGGCAGCCGTGAGCGTTCGCGTCGCCCTCGATGCGTTTGGTAGCGATGAGTGCCCGGCCGCCGAATTGGAGGCCGCGGTCATCGCTGCGCGAGAAGGGATCGACGTCGCCCTCGTGGGAGACGCGGAGGTGCTCGCCACCGGGCTCGAGGCGTTGGTGGGAGAGGGAGCCCATGGATTGCCGCTGCGAATCGTTGACGCGAAGGAGCGAATCAGCATGGACGACAGCCCGGCGCGGGCGATCCGCTCGAAGCCCAGCGCGTCGATGCCGGTGTGCTTTGATCTCGTCAAGCAAGGGGAGGCGGACGCGGTCGTGTCGGCGGGCAACTCGGGGGCCATGTTGGCCTGCGGTCTGTTTAAATCGGGGCGAATCAAGGGGGTGGATCGTCCGGCCATCGTCTCGGCATTTCCCACCCGTGACGGGCAGTGTTGCATGTTGGACATGGGCGCGAACGCCGAGTGCCGCCCGCTCAATCTCGTCCAATTCGCCCTCATGGGGGCCGTGTACGCGCGCGTTCGGCAGGGGCGGCCGCGCCCTCGCGTCGGGCTTTTGTCCAACGGATCGGAGCCGGGAAAGGGCACGAGCTTGACTCGGGCCGCGCACGCGCTGCTCGAAGAGGCCCAGATCGCCGAGCTGGAATATCTCGGCTACGTGGAGGGAAAGGACGTCTTCGCGGGTGACGTGGACGTCGCGGTGACCGACGGATTCACGGGCAACGTCGCGCTAAAATTTGTCGAGGGCGCGATGGGGTTGGTGAGTCACCTGCTCCGCGACTCTGTGGACGCGCGCCTCGTTCGCAAGGTCGGCGCCATGCTCGCGCGGCCCGCCTTCGTCGCGCTCAAAGATCACCTCGATCCTGACAGCTACGGCGGCGCGCCGTTGTTGGGGGTCGACGGTGTGGTCATCATTTGTCACGGCGGATCGTCGGCCGTCGCGCTCGCCAACGGACTGCGGCAAGCATCCAATTTTCACGACGGCGGGCTCACGTCAGAGGTCGCCCAGAGCCTCGCTGCACACGGCGCGCTGATGCAGGCCGCCAAGGACACGGAGTAAGTCGAATGGAACAAGTTAAGTCTCCCACCGCGTTGTTTTTCCCTGGTCAAGGGAGCCAGAAGATCGGCATGGGGAAGGCCTTGTACGAGGAGAGCGCGGAGGCGCGAGCGGTGTTCGAAGAGGCGGACGATGCCTTGGGGTTCTCGCTGTCGCAGCTGTGCTTCGGCGGCGACGAGGCGGAGCTGGCCCTCACCGCGAACACCCAGCCGGCGATTTTGACCACCAGCATCGCGACGTTGCGGGCGCTGGAGGCGAGGGCGGACCTCCCGGTGGGCCTCGCGATGGGTCACAGCCTGGGTGAGTTTTCTGCGCTTGTTGCGGCAGGGGCGCTCCGATTTGGCGACGCGGTCACGCTGGTTCGCCTGCGTGGAGAGGCCATGCAGCACGCGGTGGAACCCGGCGTGGGAGCGATGGCTGCGATCATCGGTGCACAGTTGGAGGAGCTTGAGGCAGCGTGCGCGGAGGTGTCTGGAGAGGAGATCGTCGCGCCGGCCAACGAGAACGGTGGCGGTCAGACGGTGGTGGCCGGTCATGCGGGAGCGGTCGCGCGCCTGGTAGCGGCGGCGAAAGAGCGCCGCTGGAGGGCGATCCCGCTCAATGTTTCTGCGCCATTTCATTGTTCCTTGATGGCTCCCGCGGCGGAGCGACTCGCCGCGGCGCTCGAGCAAATCGAGGTCTCCCCCATGCGCTTCCCCGTCATCACGAACGTGGAAGCCGAGGCGAATCACAGCGAGGCGAGGGTGAAGTCGCTGCTCGTCGAGCAGGTGACACGTCGCGTGCGCTGGGAGGCCTCAGTGCGAAAGGCGTTGCACATGGGAATCACGACGGCGTACGAGCTCGGCCACGGCAAGGTCTTGCGCGGTCTGGTGAAGCGGATCACCAAAGACATCAACGTGACGTGTCTCAGTTCCACCGCCGATTTTGATGTGCTAGACGTTCGCGCGTAGTGGACGACACGACCACCCAGCTCCCCCCCAGTCTCTCCCTCGCCGGGCTCGTCGCGCTCGTGACGGGAGGCTCGCGCGGCATCGGCCGCACCATCGCGGAGACCCTCGCAGCACGCGGCGCGTCGGTGGCGGTGAACTACGCGTCCCGAGAGGACGCGGCCGTCGAAGTGTGCGAGTCGATCCGAGCCGCGGGCGGCACGGCGACAGCGATCGGCTTTGACGTCTCGGATCCAGAGGCGGTCGCGGCGGGGATTAAGCGCGTCGTCGAAGAGCTGGGCGGCTTGCACATCTTGGTGAACAACGCGGGCGTGTCCATCGACTCTTTGCTGATGCGCGCCAAGGAAGAGGACTTTGAGCGCGTCATCGCTGTGAATCAGCGGGGCGTGTTCTCATGCATGAAGGCCGCGTCGCGCCACCTGCTGCGCGCCAAGGCCAGCGGTCGCGTGATCAATATTTCAAGCGTCGTCGGCGAGCGAGGCAACGCCGGGCAGACCATGTACGCCGCGTCGAAGGCGGCGATCTTGGGGATGACCAAATCGGTCGCGCAAGAGCTCGCGGGGCGGGGCGTCACAGTGAACGCGATCACGCCTGGGTTTATCGAGACCGACATGACCGACGCCGCGCTCCAAGATGACGCCCGGAAGGCGTTGCTCTCTCAGATACCGCTCGGGCGGATCGGCCTCCCTCAAGAGGTCGCGGAGGCCGTGGCGTTCCTCGCCTCCCCCGCCGCCTCCTACATCACCGGCCACGTCCTTCGTGTTAACGGAGGCCTCCACTTGTGAGCCGGGAGGGGGCTAACAGATGTTCTGTACGCCCCCTTTGACCGCAGACGAAATCCTGTTCAAACTTGTCACCCACGTTCAAAAAGGACCACCCACATCATGTCAGCAGAGGTTGAATCCCAAATCATCGAAATCATTTGCGAGCAGCTCGACGTAGAGGCTTCCGACGTCGACACGTCCAAGAGTTTCTTGGACGATCTAGGGGCTGACTCGCTCGCCATCGTCGAGCTTGTCCTCGCCCTCGAGGAGAAGTTCGACGTCAAAATCCCCGACGACGAGGTCGATGGGCTGCAGACGGTGGGGAACGCGGTCTCCTACATCACCCAGCGCCTCGGCTAACTCGAGCAGCGGCGTCTACGCGATCCGGCTCGGATCGCGCGGATGGGTGCGCCCTTCGCTCGACGGGGGACGCTCCGTTCAGGAACAAGACAAATGACACGACGACGAATCGCAGTAACGGGCACCGGGGTGATCAGTCCCCTCGGTTTGACGATGAACGAGACCTGGGGATCGCTGATCGAGGGGCGCTCTGGAATCGGTCCGATTACTCACTTTGACACGACGGACTTCGCGACCACGATCGCGGGTGAGGTCAGAGGTTTCGATCCCACCGTCTACTTCTCCAAGAAGTATGTCCGGCAGATGGATCTGTTCATTCAGTACGCGGTGGCGTCCTCGTTTCAGGCGCTCGACAGCGCGGGCCTGACAGATCCGGCGTCGCGCCCGGACCCGGAGCGGTGCGGCGTGTTCGTCGGCGCCGGCCTCGGAGGCATCATCACCATCGAGAAGACCCACGACTCGCTCAAGGAGAAAGGCCCTCGGCGCGGCGTGAGCCCGTACTTTGTCCCGGCGATCATCGTCAACCTCGCCGCCGGGCAGATCTCGTTGTTTCACGGACTCAAGGGGCCGAACTTCAGCCACACCTCCGCGTGTTCGACGGGGGCGCACTCGGTCGGAGAGGCGGCGCGAACCATCGAGCGCGGTGACGCCGACTTGATGATCGCCGGCGGCACCGAGGCGACGATCTCCCCGCTCGGCGTCGGCGGCTTTAACGCGGCGCGGGCGCTGAGCACGCGCAACGACGACCCGACCGCGGCGTCGCGACCTTTCTCCAAAGATCGGGATGGATTTGTGATGGGTGAGGGCTGCGGAGTGATGGTGCTCGAGGGCTGGGATACGGCGACAGCCCGCGGGGCGAACATCATCGCGGAGCTCGTCGGGTACGGGGCGAACGCCGACGCACACCACATCACCGCGCCGTCGCCCAACGGAGAGGGCGCCCAGCGATGCATGAAGCTCGCGCTCAAGGACGCCGGGATCGAGCCCTCGCAGGTGGGCTACATCAACGCGCATGGCACCTCGACCTTGGCGGACACCATCGAGACCCGCGCGATCAAGGGGGTCTTTGGCGCTCACGCGGAGTCGGGCCTCGCGGTGTCGTCGACAAAATCCATGCACGGGCACCTGCTCGGCGCGGCGGGCGGGATCGAGGCGGCCATCTGTTGCGAGGCGCTTCGCACGGGCAAGCTGCCCCCGACGATCAACCTCCATGAGCCGGATCCCGAGTGCGATCTCGACTACGTCCCCAATACGGCGCGCGACGCCGACGTCCAGTATGCGCTGTCGAACAGCTTTGGATTCGGTGGTACCAACGCCACCCTCGTGTTCCGCCGGGCCTGAACAGCGGGTGATCTCCACGTCCCGGGAGGACAGCGGCGTTTAGGGGTCGCGGGTCGAGCGCGTCCGATCTCACCGCTCATCGTCAGGTATACTCCCCGGGTATGTCTGTCACCGAGGTGTTCATCGGGAGCGATCACGGAGGAGTCGGGCTTCGAGACGTGCTCGTGGCTCACCTGGAGGGCCGCGGGATGAAGGTGCGCGCCAGGCTCGGGCCCGACACCGCGGGGGAATCGGTGGACTATCCCGACGTGGCCCATCAACTGTGCGCCGCGGTGCTGTCGGCGCACGGAGGCGTGGGCATCCTCGTGTGCGGTACGGGGCAGGGCATGGCGATCAGCGCCAACAAGGTCAGGGGAATTCGGGCCGGGGTCGCGAGCGATCCTTTCAGCGCGCGGATGCTGCGGGCCCACAACGACGCGAACGTGCTCTGCTTAGGAGAGCGGGTGCTCGGGACGGAGCTCGCGAAGGTCGTGTTCGACGCCTTCGTCGACGCGGAGTTCGAAGGGGGGCGCCACGCGCGGAGAGTGGCGAAGATCGACGGCGAGGGGTCGGAGGTCTAGCGGATGCGGTGTCCTGTCTGCGATTCGCGCAACACGAGGGTGTTGGATTCACGCGAGTCAAAAGATGGGGGGATCCGTCGTCGCCGCTCCTGCAGCGAGTGCGGTCACCGGTTCTCGACGAAGGAGCGGATTGAGGAGGCCCTCCCCAGCGTCATGAAACGGGACGGGACTCGGCAGTCTTTTGACCGAAAAAAACTGTCGCGAGGGATTCAACTCGCGTGCAGAAAACGCCCCGTCTCTGATGAAGAGATCGAGCGCGTGGTCCAGGCCATCGAGCGATGGGCGGGCACCCGCGGAGACCGTGATGTGCCGGCGGATCACGTGGGAGAGCGGGTGATGCATCACCTCCACGAGCTCGACGCCGTGGCGTACGTGCGCTTTGTGTCGGTCTATCAGAGTTTTGAGACGGTGGAGGAATTCGAGGAGCTGCTCGGCGAGATGGAGAAGGCGGAGCGGGTGAACGTGGAGGGGCAGCGGACGCTGTTCGACGCCAAGACCGCGACCGCGACCGCGATCGCGAGCGGCGCCAAGGGCTCCCCCGCGAAGGTCGAGAAGACAGACGGAGCCAAGTGAGGCACTCGCGGCACGCGGCGCTTGAGTCGGACGTCATGCGGGCGGCCCTCGACGCGGCGCGCCGACGTCGCGGGGCGGGTCGCGTGGGCGCGGGAGAGGGCGCCGCGCTGGGCACCGCGCGGGGCGTGGAGGGGTCGGCCCGCCATGGCGTCCGTGGGGACGCGGTCACGAGACTGTTGGCGCGCGCGTCGGTCCGCGCGGGAGGGGGGCGGCGGCGGATATTGGCGGTCACCTACGCCACCGACGAGCTGGTGGCGCATCTCCCCGCGTGCTCGCAACTGGGAATTAAGACGATATGTGTCGGCGCGGGGTCGATCTCTGGCCCGGCGGCGGCGCGGTTCCGGAGGGCGGGGCTCGAGCTTCGGCGCGGGGTCGAGGGGGGTCGAGCGAGCGAGCTTCATCGAGACGTCCACTTCGCCTCGACGCGCGGGCGCCCGTGGGTGACGTTGAAGGCGGCGGTCAGCCTCGATGGCATGATGGCCTGCGCGAACGGACAGAGCCGATGGATCACGGGGAGCGCGTCGCGGCGCGAGGGCCATCGGCTCCGCGCCACCCACGACGCCATCGCGGTGGGCGCCGGGACCGTGCGCAGCGACGACCCCCACCTGACCGTGCGAGACGTTCGCGGCGCGGATCCGCGGGTGGTGGTGTTTGATTCGAAGCTGAAGCTCGCGGGCGGAAAGCCGAAGTTCCACGTGTTCAGGTCCGGCACGATCGTGGTGCACGGCGAGCGGGCCCCGGAGACGGCGCGAGCGCGAGCGGCGGGCGCCGGGCTGGTGCCGATTCGCGTGCGGACCGCCCGCTCGGGCCGCTTGGATGTGCGAGATGCGCTCCGCCGTCTGGCGCGGCTCCAAGTGCGTTCACTCATGGTTGAGGGGGGAGGCGCGCTGACGGCGTCATTTTATGCAGCCGGCGTGTGGGAGGAGATGCACTTGTTTTGCGCGCCGAAGCTGCTCGGAGGGGCGTCCCGTCCGCTGCTGCCCGGTCTTTCGTGGGCGGACGTGGAGCGCGCGCCTGCGGTGCGGGTTGTGGATCGCCGCTCGTTTGGCGAGGACACGCGAACCGTGCTCGCGCCGAGAAAATCGGAAGATCGGTGATATACCCCGCTCGGTGTTCACAGGGCTCGTACATTCGACGGGGAGCGTGGCGCGCATCGACGCTGGTGCGCAGCAGAAGACCTTCGTGATCGCGTCCACATTGAGGGACGCGGATCTCGCCGTTGGCGCGAGCGTGTGTACGAGCGGGGTGTGTCTCACAGTCACCTCGCGCGAGGGCGACACCTTCACTGTGGAGGCGGCGTTCGAGACGCTCGAGCTCACCACGTTGGGGTCGCTGGCGCCCGGAGATCGGGTGAATCTTGAGCCCTCGCTCCGGGTGGGGGACGCGATCGGGGGGCACCTCGTCAGCGGGCATGTGGACGGTGTCGGCACCCTGGCCTCCGTTGATTCGCGGGGAGACGCGCGCGAGATGTGGTTTGAGGTGCCGGCCTCCTTGGCGCCGTTCATCGCGACCAAAGGATCGGTGTGCGTCGACGGCGTAAGCCTGACGATCAACCGGGTTGAAGGCGCGCGCTTTATGATCGGCGTCATCCCTCACACCTTGGAGGTCACGACGCTGGGCGCGCGCGCGGTGGGCGACGCCGTGAATATCGAGGTGGACCAGCTGGCTCGCTATGTCGCGCGCATCCTCGACTACGCGGAGGTGGGGCCGAGGGATCCTGACAGCGATTGAAGTCTGATGAGATCAGGGAATGAGGACACAATGATGAACCCGCAAACAGATCGTTCCGCAACTTTCGCTCATGTCGAGGCGTGCATCGACGAAATTCGCGAGGGGAGGATGATCGTGATGGTGGACGACGAGGACCGCGAGAACGAGGGAGACCTCGTGATCGCCGCCGACGCTTGCGACGCCGACGCGGTGAACTTTATGTCCAAGGAGGGGCGGGGGTTGATCTGCTTGTCACTCACCGCGTCGCGAGTGGCGTCGCTCGGGCTGCCGATGATGGTGCCGCGAGACCCCGGCCATATGGGGACGGCCTTCACCGTGTCGATCGAGGCGCGCACTGGGGTGACCACCGGGATCTCTGCGCACGATCGGGCGCGGACCATCGAGGTCGCGCGAGATGAAGCTTGCGACGCGGCAGACATCGTGACGCCCGGGCACGTGTTCCCGCTGCGGGCCCAGCCGGGCGGGGTGCTGGTTCGCTCGGGGCACACGGAAGGCTCCGTCGACATCGCGCGGCTGGCGGGGCTGCGACCGGCCGCTGTGATCTGCGAGATCATGCGGGACGACGGTCAGATGGCTCGCCGCGACGATCTCGACAGCTTCTCGAGGACGCACGGCCTCAAGATCCTCACCATCGCCGACCTCATCGAGTATCGCCTCGGGAAGGAGCTGCTCGTCCGAGAGGTCTCGTCGACGCCTTTTCACTCCGTACATCTCGGGATCGAAGAGGGCGCGGGATGGACGATGCACGTGTTTGAGGCGACCGTCGAACCGGCCGCGCGGTACGTGGTGCTCCAAAAAGGAGACGTCGGCTCGGGGGAGGACCCCGTGCTCATGCGGGCCCAGCGGGCGCAGGTCCTCGGCGATGTGTTCGGCGATCCCGCGGACGACTCCGCGACTCGGATGAGCGCCGCGATCCGACAGATCGAAGCGCGCGGACGGGGGCTGTTCATGTACGTCTTGGGGGCGGAGTTCAGCGGGGCGACAGCGCTTCGCGCCACCGCAGGACAGGGTGCAGGCGGCCTCAAACCGCGCGAGTCCGGGTTCCGCGAGTTCGGGCTGGGCGCTCAAGTGCTACGATTCGTTGGGGTGAGCAGCATCAACGTCATGACGAACAACCCGCGCAAGATCATTGGGCTCGCTGGGTTCGGGATCGACGTGGCCGGGAGCACGCCCTTGGAGGTCGGGTGAACGCAGCGGGCGCCGCCGGCGAACGCAGAATTCTCTTGGTCGTGGGCGGAGGGATCGCCGCGTACAAGGCCCCGGCGCTCGTGCGGGCGCTTCGTGGCGGTGGCGCGCAGGTTCAGGTGGTGATGACGAGGTCCGCAGCCGCGTTCGTGACTGAACTATCCCTGGCTACAGTGAGCGGTCGCCCTGTCCGCTCGAGCCTCCTCGATCCGACAGAGGAGGGATCGGTTGGACATATCGAGCTGGCAGACTGGCCTGACCTCGTCCTCGTCGCGCCCGGGACGGCGAACTTGATGGCCCGAACCGCGGCGGGAGCCGCCGACGATCTGGCGAGCACGGTGTTGCTCGCCACGCGCGCGCCGGTGATGTGGGCGCCCGCCATGAACACCAATATGTGGGAGCACCCCGCGACCCAAGCCAACCTGGATCGGCTCGCGAGCTACGGGCACGAGACCGTGGGGCCGGCGACGGGAGCGCTGGCCTGCGGCTGGACGGGCGTGGGGGCCATGACCGACGTCCCCGAGCTCGCGAGCGCCGCGCTGGCCCGACTGTCGGCGGGCGAGGGCGTCATGCGAGGTCAGCGGGTGGTCGTGTCGGCCGGCCCGACCCGAACCTATCTCGACCCCGTTCGATTCATCAGCAACGGATCCACCGGCGCGATGGGCTTCGCGCTGGCCCGGGCGGCGGCGCGACGAGGTGCCGAGGTCACGCTGGTGGCGGGGCCGGTCGCGCAGCCCACGCCGCCCGGTGTGAGACGCGTCGACGTCAAGACCGCCGCCGAGATGTACGGGGCGCTCGACGCGACGCTCTCGGCTCACCCCGTCGATCTCCTGGCGATGGTCGCGGCGGTGAGCGACGTGCACGTTGAGGCGCCGCTCATGGAGAAGCGGCCGAAGTCATCGATGCTGTCCGATCTTCGGGCGATGGAGTGGGCGCGAGAGCGCGACCTTCTTGGCGCCTTGATCGAGCGTCATGGGTCGCGCGTGCCGTCGCTCGGCTTCGCCGCCCAGACGCTGACTGGCGATCAAACCTCGGCGGCGACCCTGCGCTCGCTCGGCGAGGAGAAATTGCGCCGCAAGGGCGCCGACGCGCTCTTCGCCAACGAGGTCGGGCGTCCAGGGGTGGGCTTTGAGAGCGAGACCAACGAAGGCGTGTTGTTGGTGCGCGGCGAAGGCGACGCGGTTCAGGCCGTCGCGTCACCCGCGGCGATGCCGAAGCGGGCGCTCGCGGCGTGGCTTTTAGATCGGCTCGATGAGCACGGAGTGATAGGCTCGAGGTCGTGAGCAAGGAGCCCCGTGATGACAGCGTGGGAGCGCTCGCTGCGGACCTCGCGGCTCACCTTGAGCACCTCGAGCGCTTCGGCGGTGTGCGATACCTTGACGCACCCGCGCCGCGCTCGGGAGGTGGCTCAGGAGCGAACCCGCGCAGCTCACCGGGCGCGACCGCGCCGGGCTCGGAGCGCGCGTTCACCTCGGCAGGTCGGCCCCAAGAACAGCTGGCGGCTGGCGCGGTGGCCGCCGCGCCCGGTGGGTCCAGGCAGCAGACCGCGGATCCCGCATCTTGGACGCCAGCCCAGAAATTGATCCATCTCCAGCAGAGAGTCATCGGTGCTTGTCGACGGTGTCCGCTGTGCGAGACGCGGCGCAACATCGTCTTCGGGGAGGGGAGCGCGCGCGCGCGCATCATGATCGTGGGCGAGGCGCCCGGCGCCGAGGAGGACAACACCGGGCGACCTTTTGTGGGAGCGGCCGGGCAGCGCCTGAACTCGTGGATTGAGGCGGTTGGGCTCGAGCGTCGCGGGGTGTTCATCGCGAATGTGCTCAAGTGTCGCCCGCCCAATAATCGGGATCCGTTCGGACCGGAGGTGATGGCGTGTTCAAAGTTTTTACGGGCCCAAATCAGGGCCGTGCGTCCCGCGTTGTTGGTCGCGCTTGGTCGGTTCGCGGCGAGCGCACTCCTCGGTCGGCCCGTTCGAATGAACCAGGCCATGGGCCGCTTGCACAGTTACCGTGATCCACGCGACACTGGGGAGCGACCGGTGTGCGTGCTCTATCACCCGGCCTACGTCCTCCGTCAAGACCGGGGACCAGATACCGGTGAGATTGGCAAGCCCGAAAATGAGAAAGTGATCGAAGAACTTCGGCGCGCGGTTGCCGAAGTGTTCGGCGCGAACGGTCCCGCCTAGGTGGTTTGGTGCTCGCCCCCATCGAACGGTCGAGCGTGTCAAATTCGCGGGCTCCTCGCTGTTGACGTTCGCGAGGCGACTCCATACCCTAGCGGTCCGGGGTTTCGCGTTCACCAGGAACGCCTCGTTGGAATCGCTCCCCGTCGTTGCCAATCATGACCAAGGCTGAGCTCATTGAGAAGATCTCCCGCTCGAAGGATCTCCCTCCGGATATCACGAAGAAGTGCATCGCAGAGATCGTGGACCTGACCTTCTGCGAGCTCGCGCAGTACTTCGAGAAGGCGAAGGTCACGCGCGCGAGCCACCCGCGGTTCACCTTCCCCGGGTTCGGCACGCTCACAAAGAAACGCCGCAGCGCTCGTCGCGGCGTCAACCCTCGGACCTTGGAGCCGATTGAGATTGAGGCGTTCTACACCCTCGACTTTAAGCCGGCAGCGGGGCTCCGAAAGTCGATGAACGAGACCAAGAGAAAAACCGCCGCGAAGGCGACGAGCAAGTCCGCCGGGTCAAAATCAACTCGCGGGAAGGCGGGCGATCGCTTGCCGGCCCCGAGGCGGTTGTTGTCCGCGGAGTTGAAAGAGGCAGAGGACCGGTCGAAGCGTGAGCGCGCGTCGAAGACCTCCGCTCGGCGCGCGAAGGCGGCGAAGGTCGCGAAGCGGTAGGCGGGGTTCATGCCTCGACGACTGCGAACACGGCTCTTCGGAGGGATCGGTGATTTCAGCGCGCGCCACCCCTGGATCGTAGTCGGGACGCTCGTCGTCTTGCTGGTCATCGGGCTGTGGTTGGGATCCCTGCTGAAGATCAAGACGTCGCGCTATTCGATGGTTCGGGCGGACGATCCAGAGCAGCAGCGACTCGACGAATTCTTCGGCCGCTTCGGGGTGCCGGACGGCCTGGTCGTGGTGGTGTCTGGCGGGGACGAGACCCAGCGCCGGGCGATGGTCGACCTGCTCCGCGACGGGTATGAGGCCGCGCCGCGGTTCGCGGGGCGCGTGCTGGCGAAGATCGACGGCAAGCAGAGCGCCGAATCGCTGATGTTGTTCGAGCCCGACGCGCTCGGGGAGGTCGCGTCGGTCTTCGGCGCGCCCGGGGAGCTTGGCGCGACCCTCGAAGGTGGCATCCCGAGCATGCTCCGCGCTGTGGAGTCGCGGTTGGAGTCGAGCCTCGACGATGACACGGGCGCGGAGGTCGACGCGAAGGAGGTCGACGAGGGGCTCCACCGCCTTGAGCTCGCCGCGAACCTCCTCGCGGGAGAGCTCGGGGACGAGGGGGCGTGGGATGCGACGGCGGGGTTCTCTCAGTTCGCGGGAGGCGCCGACGACGAGGACGCGTGGACCGACCTTAAAGGCATCGACGACGCCGGCTACTTGGTGGGGCGGCGAAGCCCGATCCACGTGATCGCGCTGTTCCCGGTCTTCGCAGGTTCGGAGGTGTCCGACTACGCGCCCGTCGCCGCCGCGGCCACGGAGGTTCGCGACACGGTCCTCGCGGCCCACCCCCACGAAGCGTTGACGGTGGAGCTCACCGGCCTCCCCATGTTGACCGCCGACGAGCATCGGCTCGTCGGGCGCGGGTTGATCGAGTCGGGGGTGGCGACGGCGTTGGGCGTGTTCTTGATGCTCACGTTCGCGTTTCGGTCGCTCCGACAGTCGGTGGTGACGCTCGTGCCGCTCGGCGTGAGCATGGGGATCGCGCTGGGCGTGGCCTACCTGGTGATCGGTCACCTCAACGCTGTGACGAGCGGTCTGTTCGCAGTGCTCCTCGGCCTAGGCATCGACTTCGCAGTGCACCTGACAGCGCGATACCATGAAGAATTACGTGACAACCCGGGCGCTCGCGCGGCGGCCATGCGCGGGGCGTTGATCTGCGCGGGGCCCGGAATCCTGACGGGCGCGATCACGACCTCTCTCGCATTTTTGACCGTGGCGAGCGCTCGCTTCACGGCCTACGCAGAGCTGGGGCTGCTGACCTCCATCGGCCTGTTCGTGGTGCTCGGGTGCACGCTGCTCTTGCTGCCGGTGTTGGCGAGCGGCGAGTGGTTTCCGCAGGTCACCCCGCCGCGGATCCCTGGCGTTCGAATGCTCCCAGGCCTCGTCCGTCGCGCGCCTCGGCTGATCGTTGTGATCGCGGTGGTCGGGGCGGTCGCGGGGGCTTTGTCGCTTCCCATGGCGCGCTTCAACGCCCGTTACCTCGACTTCATGCCCGAGCAAGAGGAGAGCGCCCGCGCGCTCGATCTGCTCGAGCGCGACGGGGGCTTGAGCCCGGTGATCGCGTTCTTGGGGGCCGATGACATCGAAGACGCGCGCCGCAAGGCCGCGGCGCTACGCGATCTCGCGCCCATCGGGGAGGTTGTGTCCGCGAGCGATATCCTCCCCGACTTGGCTGAAGACGACCGCCTGCAGCGGCTCCGTGATGGCCTCGAAAAGGCCGGCCCGCTCCCCGACTTCGAGCGCTTGGCCGCGCGTTCGAACCGGACCTCCAAGGAGCTCGAGGCGGCGGCGAGAGCGGTGGCCGATATCCTCGATGAGGTGGTCTTCGCCATCGAGCAAGGGAACCGCGACACCGGGGCTGCGGAGCGGTGCAAGACGGCGTTCTTGCGCGTCGCGGCGGCTGCGGCGGCGTTGCCCGCGGATGGAGGCGTCCCGCTGGCCGATCTTGAGCAGCGGCTCGCGAACCTCCTCGGGCGCGCGTGGACGACCGCGGCGAAGGTCGCCGAGCGGGGCGCCTACGCGTCCGCGGATCTCCCCTTGATGTTTCGGCGACGGCACGCGGCGCGCGACGGCAGCGAGGCGGTCGCGATTTTCGTCACGCCGCAAGACCCGATTTGGGAGCCAGGTCCCGCCGAAGACTTCGCAGACGCGGTGCGCTCCGTGGACGCCCGCGCCTCGGGGCAGGCCATCAACATGCACGTGCACACGCAGATGGTGCAGCAGGATTTTCGGCAAGCGGCCCTGCTGGCCGGCGTGTTGGTGTTCCTCGTTTTGCTGTTCGACTTTCGCAGCGTGAAGGACGCGGCGCTCGCCATGGTCCCTGTGGTCTTGGGCTGGGGGTTGATGGTCGGCTGCATGGTCGTGTTCGATGTCGCCCTCAACCTCGCGAACATCGTCGTGCTGCCCTTGCTGCTCGGCATCGGTATCGACGCGGGGGTGCACATCATGCATCGGTGTCGGCAGAGCGCGGCGAGCTCGTCGGAGGCATGCGCGAGTTTGCCCGAGCTGCTCGAAGGGACCGGGGGCGCTGTGGTCGTCGCGACGGTCACGACCATGATCGGTTTCGCGGGGCTCATCATTCCGGACCACGGCGGCATGCGCTCGTTGGGCATCGTCATGGTGCTCGGGACGGGGGCCTGCCTCTTGACGAGTGTTTTCGCTCTCCCCGCGCTGCTCGTTTGGCTCCGGCGAGCCCGCTGAGCGGTCCGAAAAGGTGTCTACTTTTGAGAACTTCAGTGCGGCTCAAGGGCCGAATACTGCCTGTTCGTGAGATCTCGCCCGCGTTAACCCGCTGAAAAGGTATCTAGACGGCGTTCAGAGCGAAAATGCGCAAACCGGTAGACACGTGTGGTCGGCTGTGCGGAACTATGGAGGTTGGAGAGACGCCATTGGAGGCGGCTCAAATAGCGATAAACGGAGTTTTGAGATGACAAGACAACGCAATGAGGAACAACGGAAGAGGGAGATCAGGGCCGCGGCCACGCGCTGCTTCGTGAAAAATGGCTACGAGGCGACTCGGCTGCTCGATATCGCGAAAGAGGCCGGGCTCAGCAAGGGCGGCGTCTACTTTCATTATCGCGCGAAGGACCAGCTGTTCCACGATATTCTTGAGAATCACTTGCAGCGGCTTCGCGACCGATGGGCGTTTGTCCCGGCGTCCGACCGACCCGCCGACCGCACGCTTGGTCGGCTCGTCGTCGCGCATTTGAAGACGTTGGAAGACGAGCCCAACGAGACCCGCTTGTTCAATCTGCTCGTGTCCATGTCGACCCAAGATGAAGCCTTCCGCGGCAAGCTCGAGCGGGCCATGCTCACGCTGACCTCGCTGTACCGCGACGTGATCGAGCGAGGAATCCGCGAGGGAATCTTCGCCACCGTCGACGCGCGGCACGCCGCCGCGAGCGTCCTCTCGATGATCCATGGGCTTGGATTTCAAACGGCCCTGGACGCCGAAGGCCGCCTGCCGGTGCCGCCAGAGATCGTCGCGGAGCAGGTGCTCCGGAGCCTCAAGGCTTCCGCGGCGCCGACGCTGGAGTTTGGCGTCGTCGACAAGACGACCGCGCCGAACTAGATTCGGAGTTTGGTGAACGCGCGAGGCGGGAGGGGAGACCGCTCTCGCCTTCGCTAATTGCCCCGGTCGCAGAATCGAATGCCGGCGAGCCCCGCCCAGCCCGACAGACCAGGGAGGTGCGGGAAGTGGAGTTCGACAGACTCGTAGGTGGCAAAGTCCACGTCCACATCGCCGTCGAGGGCGTGGGTCATGGTGTCGATGGCGGCGGCGCCGCTCGGGCGCACTGTGGGCGGCGCTCGTTCCAGGGCCCGAGTGAGGGCCTGCCGGTCGCCGGTCTTGATTCGTTGGATGCAGCGCGCGTCGTGGGTTCGCGCGACCTCGAGGAGTCGCGCGTCATCCTCGTTCGCCGAGGTGCCGTAGGCGTCTCCCACGTGGCTGAGCTCGGCCGACGCCCACCACAGGATGCGCCGGCTTCCTCGGTGCGCGGCGATGCCGGCCAGCAGCTCATCTCGAGAGCGGGTTTCAGCCTCCGATCCGAGGAGTGTGCGTCCGCACAAGATCGGGAGGATCGGAGGGCAGCGATCGGCGTAGAGGAAGCGCAGCAGGACGCAGGCAAATTCGACGCTGTGGGCCGTGCGGTGCCGGAGCGATTCCATGGGGAGCCACGGCAGCTCGTCGAACAGCACATCGGCGAATTCGTAGTCGGTGCGCACGATCCCGAGCGGGGTGTCGTAGTCCTTGTCGGTGGCTGCGAAGGCGCGCATCCCCGGCGCATGATCGGTGCCGAGGACCACCACGAGGTCGACCTCGTCGGCGTCGGGGAGCCGGCGCAGCGCAGGATCGAGGACGCCCTTGGCCGCCCGGAAGTCGTGGTGTGGGACGAGGACACCCCGGGTGCGGCCGCCGGGTTGGGTTCGGCTGGCGCTGTCGGGCAGCACCTCGTGAAGCAGCGCTCCGAGGGCCACGGGGTCGTCGGGGTACAACGTCCCCGCGACGCTGGTGGCGCGCCGGTCGTTGAGGTCGAACGCGGACACGGCGGCGGCTTGCAGCCGTGAGAAGGACTCGCCCTCTAAGAACCCGTCCGCGTCGAGCTGTGCCACGAAATCGTCGAGGTCCGCCCGCGGGATCGAGAGCCCGTGCATCATGGACAGCGACTGCCGAATCTGCGCGATAGACTTCGTGCCGTCGAGGGCGTCGAGCACGACCTCAAAATCACGATCGAGTTTTTCGAGGGGGGCGATGCCGAGGGGGTCGCTCAAGACGACGTGCTCATCTTCGTCGCCCGCGAGATAAAAGCGCTCGAGTCGCCGCAACTTTGGTCGCTCAGGCGTCGCCACAGTCCCAAACTCTACCCCGTCGGATCGCGCCAAGCTAGGGAAAGACCCACGTGGCCGACGGCGCTCGCGGCAGAGACTCGCGCGGCGAGCTGATCTGCGACCCCGCCAGGGGCGCTACTCGCAACGGCGGAGCGCCCCCCAGGCCTTGAGGGATCGGCGCGCGGGGGCCTTGAGCTGCTCGCGCTCGGAGCGGAGGTGACACGCCGAATCGACGAGCGCGTCGCTCGGCGCACGGAGCGACCGCAGCGCCTCAAGCAGCGCCAAGGAGACAGAGTCATCTGGCCCGCGCATCATCGCGGCGACGTCGTCGGCGCGCTCGGGGGCGACGAGGATGACCTGGGTGGCCGCGTCGGCTCGCTTCCACGGCGGGAGCGCGGGGTTGGACATCAGCGCGGTCAGCGGTTTGAGCGCGTCGGCGCCGCAGCGTCCGAGACTTCGGATCGCGGCCCGCTCCACCGTGGGTCCGGGGTCGTCGGTCCGCTCCGCCGTTCGCAGGAGGGCCGCGATCACGCTCGGATCGCAGGGGGCGTCGATGCGTCCGATGGCCGCGAGCTGTACCTCCGGCCAAGGGTTGTCGAGGGCGTCGTGGAGCCACGCGCGCGCGGGGTCGTCGAGGGAGCCCCGCCCCAAGGCGAGCGCGTAGAGCCGGGGCTCTTCCGTGTCGAGCAGATCGAATTCGGCGATGAGGGCTCGGGCGTCGGCGTCGTCAAGGGCCGCGAGGGCGAAGGCGCTGAAGATCGTGCTCGATGTGTCCGCGCGACGGGCGGGGGAGAGGTGGTCGCGCGCGAACGCCAAGAACTCGGGAGGGGAGGGGCCGCGAGGCGGCGCGGCGAGCACCGACAGGCACGCCACAGCCACGTCGAAGGGGGTGTCCGCTGAGACCGCCAACTCGATGATCTTGGCTCGCGTGGCGCCCGTGATGGACCCGATGGCGCCCCGCAAGAGCACGACCCCTGCAGGCGCGAGGCCGGCTGAGATCTGGTCGTCGAGGGCCGTGACGAGTTGTGATCGCGCGGCCGGGTCGAGCTTCGCGCGAGAGCGCAAGAGCCGACGCAGCACCCGCTCAAGCTGTCGATTGCCGCGTCCCACGAGGGGCGCGAAACGGGCAGGATTTGAAGAGGCGGAGACGAGCGGCTCGAGGAGGCTCGCCCGCGCCGCGACGGGGAGCTTGGGGTCGCCTACGAGATCGATCAGCGTGGCCTCTCCGCGATCGGGGAGGCGCGACAGCAGCGAGCGCCACGGCGCGTCGTCCTGGCCGGTCGTCAACGCGACGCGGAGCTCGTCGCGGAGCCACGGGGACGCGCGCAGTGGTTGGATCGCGACCAAGGTGTGGAGCAGGCGGCGCCGCTGCGCGGGGTCGAGGGTCCTGTCTCCGAGGCGCCTTTCGATGGCGGGGGCGGCGAGCGCGGGGGAGGCTTCGAGCCGGGCCCTGGCCGCGAGGTAGTCGCCTTGCACCTCATCGAGCACGATGGCGACGTCGTTGTCCTCTGGCGCCGCCGCCGTGGATGACGGCGCGGACGAAGGGGACGAGGCTCGCCCCGAGGGGGCGCCGACGGCGGCGGGATTTGGGCCTCCGAGGACACTGACGCCGGCGATGGAGGCGATGAGAGCGTGGTAGAGCACGGGCGACGTGGAGTCTAGCAGGGACGTGCTATATGCGCCCACGTGACGCGGACGCACGCAGATCGATGGTCCCCCGCGGATTTTGAGTTTGAGCTCCCGACGGCTCAGATCGCGCAGTCGCCCTCGGGGCGGCGGGAGCAGGCGCGGTTGCTCGTCACGGGAGGCCCGTGCCAGCACCTGCGGTTCGACGCCGTGCGGTCGGTGCTCCCGGAGGGGGCGCTCGTCGTGTTGAACGACTCGCGGGTGGTGCCGGCCCGCCTGTATTTCGAGCGCGACGGGGACGATCGCCGCTTTGAGTTGTTGTGGTGTGAACCGGCGCCGAGCGTGCTCGCTGGGCAGGAGTTGCGCGCGTGGGTTCGCGGCGCGAAGAAGCTGCGCGAAGGTGACCGCCTCACCTGCGGCGAGGTGTCCGTGCGCTACGTGCGTGTCGACGAGGTGGACCCTCGCGCCCGCGTATTTCGTGTCGAATCCGGCGACCTCTTTGAGGTCGCCACCTCGCGTGGGTCGTTGCCGCTGCCGCCGTATATCGCGCGCCCCGAGGGCACGACCGACGAGGACAGAGCGCGCTACCAGACGGTGTACGCGCGGCCGCCGGGGAGCGTCGCGGCTCCGACCGCGGGGCTGCACTTCACCGAGGAGCTCCTAGAACAAATCCCCCACGAGTTCGTGACGCTGCATGTGGGACCCGGCACGTTCCTCCCGATGGAGGCGGAGGACGTGCGCGCGCACCGGGTGGGGACCGAGCGGTTTTCGCTGTCGGGAGGCGCCGCGGCGCGGATTGAGCGCGCGCGCGCGAGCGGGCGTCCCATCATCGCGGTGGGAACGACCACCACCCGGGCGTTGGAGTCGGTGGCGAGAGAAAACGGCGGGCGCATCGTGTCGGGGAGTTTCTCCACCGACCTGGTGATCACGCCGGGGTTCCGCTTTCAGGTCATCGTCGGGCTGCTGACGAACTTCCACCTGCCGCGCAGCAGCCTCCTCATGCTGGTGTGCAGCCTCGGGGGGGTGGAGGAGGTGCTGGCGGCGTATCGGGAGGCTGTGCGCGAGGGCTACCGCTTTTACAGCTACGGGGACGCCATGTTCGTGAGAAGACGCGGTTGATCTGGGCCTCAGGCGTTTTTTTTTCGCGTGTGAAGGCCTGGTGCGGGGGCGTGGAGTCCGATAGCTTTCGGGGGCGATGAAGTCCCCCCGTTCGATTGGCCCGTTCGTTGTTCGTCGCAAGATTGGGACCGGGGGCATGGCGGAGGTCTTTCAGGCGACGCGACCCGGCGTCGACGGCTTCGAGCTCCCGGTGGCGGTGAAGCGGATCTTGCCGCACCTGTTGGAGACGGAGGATTTCGCGGAGATGTTTCAGCAGGAGGCCAACGTCGCCTCGCGCCTGCACCACGGCAATATTTGTCAGGTCTACTCCCTGGGGCGGGACGAAGAGACGCTGTACATGGCGCTCGAATACGTCGACGGCAAAGACCTCAAGACCATCTCCGCGCGGCTGCGAGAGCGTGGGGAGCGGATGCCGATGGCCGAGGCCTGCACGGTCTTGTCTGCTGTGTGTGAGGGGCTCGACTACGCACATCATAAGCTCCACACCGACGGCTCCCCGCTCAACCTCGTCCATCGAGACGTGAGCCCCCCGAACGTCATCGTCTCCTTCGAGGGGCAGGTGAAGCTGATCGACTTTGGACTGGCGAAGATCAACCGCCCTAGCTACGAGACGAAGTCTGGGACGATCAAAGGCAAGCTCGCCTACCTCTCCCCCGAGCAGATGATGGGGGAGAAACTCGACGGGCGAAGCGACGTCTACGCGGTGGGGATCGTGATGTTTGAGCTGCTCACAGGGCGGCGGATGTTTGGTCGCGACAACGACGTCGCCACGCTCCGCGCGGTCAAGGAGGGGGTCATCCCGTCGTTGCGGGAGTTTCGGCCCGACGCCCCGGTGGAGCTTGAGCAGATCATGCTTCGCGCCTTGGCGCGCGATCCCGATGATCGCTACCAGTCCGCGGGATCGATGCGAGAGGCCGTCCGACGCGTGGCCTACAAGAACCGCTGGCAGTGTCGGTCGGATCGCCTCGGGCGATACCTCCGGTCGGTGTTTCCGGCCAACGCGTGACCCTCGCTCCGGTGTTGCGGACGGAATTCACGGCGCAGCCACGGACCGCGGGTAGGAATTCGCCATGGAATGTGGCATGCGTCCTAGGTGAGCGTTGATCCCTTGCTGCACGTGGACCCTTGCGCCGACCTGCCGTCTCGCGACCTACCCTCGCGTGCGCCGGGGCACTTCGAGGTGTTGGCCCACGAGGGCGACGCCCGCGCGGGGCGGCTGTGGACGGCCCACGGCCCCGTGCACACCCCGTGCTTCATGCCGGTGGGCACCTACGGCGCGGTGAAGGGGCTGCTGCGCGAGGACCTGCGGTCTGTGGGGTCGCAGACCATCCTCGCCAACGCGTATCACCTCACCCACCGTCCAGGGCACGAGCGGGTGCGCGAGCTCGGGGGTCTGCACACGATGATGGACTACGACGGCCCGATCCTCACGGACTCCGGCGGGTTCCAGGTCTTCAGCCTGCGTGGGCTGCAAAAGATCGATGACGACGGGGTCGACTATCGAACGCACTTTGATGGCTCCAAGCACCGGATGACGCCGGAGTCTGTCTTGCAGGTGCAGGCGAACCTCGGCTCGGACATCTGCATGATCCTGGATCACTGCCCGCCGGGAGACGCGACCCCGTCGCAGATGCGGGCGGCGATGGATCGCACCACCCGCTGGGCCCAGCGCGCAGCGACGGCGCGGCATGAAATTCTCACGCCGGGGCAGCTGTGCTTCGGCATCGTGCAAGGCGGGACCGACTCGCAACTTCGGGGCGAGCATGTGCAGGCCATGCAGGGGCTCGACTTCGACGGCTTCGCGCTCGGCGGGCTGAGCGTGGGGGAGCCGGTCCCGCGGATGCACGCCACGATGGCGGAGGTCGCGCCGACCCTCCCGCCGCACAAGCCCCGCTACGTCATGGGCATCGGCACGCCCTGGGACCTGTGGAAGGCGGTGTCGTGCGGGGTGGACATGTTCGACTGCGTGATCCCCTCGCGTCACGCGCGCAACGGCCAGCTGTTCACCTGGGAGGGTCGCTTCAATATCAAGGGGGCACGGTTCCGCGACGACGGAGCCCCGTTGGATCACCGGTGCCCCTGCGCCACCTGCCAGCGCTTTTCCCGGGCCTATCTGCGGCATTTGCACGACTCGGGAGATCCCCTCTACGTGCGCCTCTCGACCCTCCATAACATCGCGTTTTTTCACCAGTTTGTGGGGGCCATGAGGCGAGGGCTGGTCCAGGGCAACTTCGCGGAGGTGTCCAAGGCGCTTTTTGGAGTGATCTCGGACCATTACCTGCCTGCAGAGACTCCGCACAAGGCTTGACCGCAGCCGGGGGGGCTGTTAGCAGTGCGGCTCGTTTCCCGCACGACGGGATGCTGCGAAGCGCCGTCAGATCGGCGCTTGCGCGCCCCATACTGACGCCGGCACTCGCCCTCAGGTTTCCATGATCACCTCACAATTTCTCGCGAACGTTCCCAGTGGCCTCGGCGCCGTGTCGCTCCTCGGCGAACAGGCGCCGCCAAGCATGATGGACGCCCTTGGCGGGTCCCCCGTGATGATGCTCGCCATCTTCGGCCTGTTCTATGTGTTGCTCATCCGGCCGGAGGGCAAAAAGGACAAGGAGCGACGGGCGCGGCTCGCGGAGCTGGAGCCCGGGACGAAGGTTGTGTTGAACGGCGGACTTCTCGGGGAAATCACCAAGGTCGAGGATGAAATTGCCAACGTGCGGTTGGCGAAGGGTGTCACCGTGTCGGTGCTCAAGCGCGAGATTGCAGATACCCAAGAGGCCAAGCTCAAGAGCATTGGGTCGGCCGCGGAGGAGAAAAAATAAGCCATGCGTAAGTTCGTCAAGATCAAGGCCATCGCGCTGGTCGCTTTCTTCCTGCTGGCGCTCGTCGCCGTCACGCCGTCATTTGCGCGGGTGGCCGGTGTGTATGAGCAGCTCCCCACGTGGATGACCGAGACCTTCGATCGCGAGTTTAAACTCGGCTTGGACCTCCAGGGCGGCCTCCACCTCGAGTACTCGGTCGACGTGGACGGCGCCATCAAGAACAAGCTCGACCAGGTCGCGAACGAGCTCGAGGCCGCGTTCAAGGAGAAAAAAGACCTGGAGGTCGCCGTGACCCGCGAGGGGATCGACGAGCTCCACGTGAACTTCCCCAAGGTCGAAGACGTCGCGCTCGCGACCGACGATGTCTTGTTGGTCACCAGCGGCGTCCTCGAGCGCATCGCCGAGGACCAAGCGACCAGCACGGGCGTCATGAAGTTCAAAATGCCCGAGGTGGCCATCGCCGAGAACCGCAAGGCCATCGTGGACGAGGCCATCAACACCGTGCGCCGACGCGTGGACTCCATGGGCGTCGCCGAGCCCAATATCTATCCGAAGAACCGCCAGGTGGTCGTGGAGCTCCCCGGGCTCTCGGACACGGCGACCGAGGTCAAGGCGGCGACGATGGAGGCCGGAGAGCGGCTCCGCACGCTGCTGCAGCAAGGGGGCGCCGCGCAGGTGATGATCGCGGCGCTGCGCGAGGACCCGGGCGCCATCATGATGACCATCCCCGAGCAGGACGTGAAAGCGCTGCTCGCGGGCACGTTCGGCGACGGGTTCGCGGACGGGAAGACGCTCGTGGACGAGCGCCTCGGGGTCGACTTTGAGGTGATCACAGAGGTCGAGGCGGACCCGGCCCGGGTCACGCTCGCGTTGACACCCTCTTCACGCGACTCTGTGCTCGAGGGCTCGAGCGACTTTCGGCGGCTGCTTCGCGCCATCGAGCGCGCCGCGGTGCTTGAGATGCACCTGGTGGACGATGAGTCCGAGTTCCGTGACACGGGCAAGCCCTACCTCCGCGCGTTGTACGACGCGGGGTTTGTCCACGAGGGCATGGGCTTCGCCGTCAACATTGAGCAAAACTACGGCCGCCCTGAAAAGGGGGGCAGCATGGTCAAGCAGCCCTACCTGTTTTTGGCCCAGGACCGAGGGACGCTCGAGCGTTTCTTCGCGAGCCTGCCGGCGGAGTGGCGCCTACCCGCGACGCACAAGATGGCCTACGGCCCCGTGCCCGTGCAGACCAGGCGCGGCGCAGAACCGGAGATCTTGTGGCGCAGCTACGTGCTCAAGTCCCGCGCCGACATCACGGGTGATCGCATCGTGCAAGCCAACGTGACCTACAAAGACGACACCGGCCTCCCGCAGGTGAGCGTGAAGTTCGACCGGGTGGGAGCCTCGGCGTTTGAGCAGATGTCTGGCGACAATGTGGGTCGCAAGATGGCCATCGTCATGGACCGCAACGTCGTCTCCGACCCCATCTTCAACGAGCGCATCGCGGGTGGCAACGTGGTGATTACGCTGGGGGCGCTGCCCGGTGAGTCTGTCCGCGAGCAGGCCAACGACCTCGCCAAGGTGCTCAAGTCGGGATCGCTCCCGGCGCGCCTCAACAAGGAGTTTGAAATCCGGGTCGGCGCCGACCTCGGCGCGGATTCGGTGAACCGCGGGTTTCGGGCCTTCCTGGTCGGGTTCCTGCTCGTCATCCTCTTTACCGCCGTCTACTACCGCAAGGCGGGGCTCATCGCGGTGTTCGCGTTGCTCATGAACATGGTCATGGTCATGGCGGCCATGGCGTTGTTCCGGGCGACCCTCACATTGCCAGGGATCGCAGGGATCGTCCTCACCATCGGGATGGCCGTCGACGCCAACGTCATCATCTTCGAGCGGGTGCGGGAGTACCTGCGAGACGATTATAACGCGCGCGCGGCCATCGACGCCGGTTACGATCGCGCGTTCACGACCATCTTTGACTCGCAGATCACGACGGCCATCGCGGGCCTCGTGCTCGCGCAGTTCGGCTCCGGCCCGATCCGCGGGTTCGCGATCACGCTGCTCATCGGCATCGCCACCTCCATCTTCACGGGGGTGTTCGCGACGCGGGTGTTCTTCGACTGGCAATCCAACCGCAAGGGCTTCGACAAGGTGTCGATCTAGACTGGGGAGATTATCGCTATGACTCAAAAGTTCTTTGAAGCCATCCCCTCCGGCACCTCGATCAGCTTCGTCACTCGTCAGCGCAGATTTCTGCTGTTCTCGATGATCTTGATGGTGCTCTCCATCGGCGCGCTCGGCTATAACTGGGCGACTCGCGGTGCCGTGCTCAACTTTGGAATCGATTTCCAAGGCGGCTCGCAGGTGCGCGTCGAGTTTGTCGAGGCGCCGGACCTCGAAGAGGTGAGGGAGGCGCTGCAAAACTACGCCTCCGACGACGATGACCCGCGATACGAGGGGTCCTCCGCGGTCGCGGTTCCCGACGCCGAGCGCGAGTTGCTCATCCGGGTCAAGGAGACCGTCAGCATCTCCACGCAGACCATCAACGCGTGCGAGTCGGCCGTGGCCGACGTGAACGGGGTGACCTTGCTCGACGGCGGCTTCGCGCGCCCCGAGGGCAGCTCGAAGATCTTTTTGAACTACGGCGCCAAGCCAGACTACGCCGAGGTGGAAAAGCGCCTCAATGAGGCCGGCTGCGAAGGCCAGGCCGATCCCGGGGTCGGCAAAGAGGGGGAATTCCCCGTGGACTTCACCCTGGTCGCCGTCGGCTCGCGCATGTTGAGCGACCTGGACGCGGCGCTCGGCGAGGGCTCCGTGCTGCGCATCGTGTCCTCGGAGACCGTGGGGCCGAAGGTGGGCGCCCGCCTTAAAGTCGATGGTGCGCTCTCCATGTTGTATGCCCTCGGCTTCATCTTCCTGTTCGTCATGGTGCGCTTTGACCTGCGCTTCGCGCCCGGCGGCATCGTCGCGCTGACGCACGACACCATCATCGTGACGGGCATGTTCGCGTTGTTCTGGAAGGAGTTTAACCTCCAGACGATCGCGGCGTTGCTCACGATCATTGGATACTCCATCAACGACACCATCGTCGTCTTTGACCGAATCCGCGAGCGCGTCGCGCTGGATCGAGACGCGCCCATCGAGGAGACGACCAACCGCGCCCTCAATGAGACGCTCAGCCGGACGGTGCTCACCTCTGGGACCACGCTGCTCGTGGTCCTCTCGACCTGGGTGCTCGGTAGCGGTCCCATCAAGGACTTCGCCTTCGCGCTCTTCATCGGGGTCATCGTCGGGACCTACTCGAGCCTGTTCGTGGCCTCCCCGGTGTTCTTATGGGTGAACAATCGCTTCTACAAGGGCAAGGGACACCTGCTCGCAGGGAGCGAGGAGCAAGAGGGGACCGGGACCATCTTCGCGAGCGCTGGCCAGCCAGGGGGCGAGGGCTCGAACGCCCCGTCGACGCCTGCTGCGCCGACGGCGGGGGGTGACGACGACGACGCTCCCACAACATCCAGCGGCGAGAAGAAAACGCGCAGGCGCAGGCGCAGGCCCCAAGGGTAGCCGCCGCGATGTTTTCTGAGCGACCGCCGCTACTCTCTCCCCGGGCTTCGGAGGCGGCGGCGCGGCGCGCGGACGATGCCTCGCGAGCGCTGGACATCCCCGCGATCTCGGCGCGCCTCACCTTGTCGCGTCGCCCTGAAATGAGCGTCGAGGAGCTCGCGCGATGGTTCGCGCCCAAGCTGGCCCACTTGCGGCCGCCCACCGGGATGGCGGGGTTCGAGGAGGCGCTCGATCTCTTGGTCGACGCCATCGAACGAGGCGTCCGCGTCGGGGTGTTCGGAGACTACGACGCGGACGGGGTCACCTCCACGAGCATCGTGAGCACCTTCCTGCGAGCGGTGGGCGTGGACGTGGTCGCAGCTGTGGCTTCCCGATCTGGCGGATATGGTTTCCATCTCGAGGCGGCGCGCGAGCTCCAGGAGGCGAAGTGCGGCCTCGTGATCACAGCGGACTGTGGGACCTCCGATCACGAGTCGCTGGCGTGGCTTCGAGGGGCGGGCGTGAAGACCATTGTCATCGATCACCACCAGGTCCCTGCGACCGATCCACCGGCGGACGCGTTCATCAACCCTTGGCAGCGAGGGTGCGCGTTCGAGTTCAAGTTTCTATGCTCCGCCGGTGTGGCGTTTTATTTATGCGCGTCGTTGAGGACCCGCTTGCGGGCCATGGCAGGGGGGGAGCGCTCAATTCCCGACCCGCGCGCGTGGCTCGATCTGGCGGCGATCGGGACAGTGTGTGACATGGTGCCGCTCATCGGAGAGAACCGGGTGCTGGTGCATCAAGGGCTGCGGTCGCCTTCGATGCGGCGCCGGCCGGGGCTGCAGGCGCTGCTGCGGAGAGGTCGCGTCGGCGCTGCGGATGAGGTGACGGAGAACTTCGTGGCGTTCACGGTAGGGCCACGTCTCAACGCGCCTGGGCGGATCGGGCCGGCGGATCCTGCGCTGCAGCTGATGTGCGCGGGATCGGCGAAAGAGGCGGCGCCGATCCTCCGAGCCGTGGAAGAGATCAACCGCGCTCGCAAGCGATTCCAGCAGGAGGTGGTCGCGGAGGCAGGCGCCGCCATCGACAGTGACCCCTCGTCGCTCGAGCGGCACGCCATCGCGCTAT
The DNA here is from genome assembly GCA_014240065.1 of Myxococcales bacterium. GTDB lineage: Bacteria > Myxococcota_A > Polyangia > Nannocystales > Nannocystaceae > JAAZXR01. The sequence continues at coordinate 64,217 of JAAZXR010000004.1, read as the reverse complement.
CGAGCCCTCGCTGGATGCATGGCGTGGTGGGTATCGCCGCGTCGTCGTTGGCTTCACGCTACGCTCGGCCGGCGTTTGTGATGTCGGAAGACGAGGTGAGCGGGGAACTTCGCGGCTCCGCGCGGACCCACGGCGCCATCGATGTCCACCGCGTCCTCAAAGAGACCTCCTCGCTGTTGATTCGGCATGGAGGACACACGGCGGCGGCGGGATTCTCGCTGGAGCGCGCCCAGCTAGGAGCGTTTACGCGGGCGGTCGAGGAGGCTGTGACTCGCCAAAAAGAAGACCTCGTCGAGGATCCAGCGGTCTACTTCGACGGTGAGTTCGGGCTGGGAGACGTGGTCCCTGCGCTGCTGAGGGACATTCGGCGCGCGGGGCCCTTCGGTCAGGGGTTCGCCGCCCCGGCGTTGCTGTGCGAAGGAGCGCGCGTCCGGATGCGGAAGGTGTTCGCGGAGCAACACCTTGAGTTGGTGTTGGAGCAGGCGGGCACCGAGCATCGCGCGGTCGTCTTTGGGGAGGGGGCGGCGCCCATCAACCCGGGAGACAGGGTGAGTTTTTTGTACGAGCCTGAGTTTGATCTGTATCGCGGCAGCGATCGAGTGTCCCTCCGGATCCTACGAATCTGGAAGAGCGCGAGCTGAGGCGTCGGGCTCACGAGCGGGAGGGCTTCGGGCCGATCAGCGTATTGAGAATGCTCGTGGTCACGACCTCCCCGGAGGCGTCGATGATCCGCACGTGCACGTCGATCTCCTCGCGCGCGTTCGTCGTCGGCACGGGCGCCTCACACACGCCGCGGACGGTGCCGCGGGCCTTTTTCAGGTAGCTCATGTGCAGCCCGGTGACGATAAACCGCGCGTCGTCCGGCATCCCGTAGGCGACCGCGATATTGCCGGTCAGCTCCGCGAGGTTGGCGAGCGCGACGGCGTGAATTGACTTGAGGTGGTTGCGCACGGAGGGGCGGTCCCGCATGGAAACTTCGGAGTATCCAGGGCGGAGGATCTCGACGCGCGCGCCGACGCTCCCTGTATACGCCGCCATGCGTCCTACGAGCCTGCTGAAGACCGCCTTCCCGCCGGGGGCAGGGCTGAGCCGATCCCACGCCACGCGGACGAGGTTGGTGTCGCCGTCGAGCGATGGGACGATGCGCGAGAAGGAGAAGGGAGAGGCGCTCACGGCGGGAGTGTAGCAGCGGAGAACCCAGCGTGTGGCGGCGCCGGCCTCGGACCCTGCTGTCCCTGGCTACCGGGTCGTACGCCAGCGCTGGATGCGCTCCGCGGCGTCGCCGATCTCGTCCACCAAGAACGGGATCCCGCCAGACTTCAGCCCGCGGAGCTTGTGCTCGGCGAGCCACATGGCCTTTTGCATCGATGAGAAGTTGGTCTTCTTCGCTCCAGGGATGATGTCGAGCTGCCGGCCCACCTCGGCCAGCGCCTCGAGGGTGTATCCCATCTCCGCGCGGGTGTGGGCGGCGGTCACGTTACAGCGCAGGCGCTCCGTGCCCGCGGGCACTCCCGGGGAGATGAAGGGCATCATGATGACGCCGGCGCCGTGGTAGAGGTACGCGGCGAAGGTCATCGCTTTTTCTTCGTCGTTAATGAAGATCGGGGTGATGTGCGTGTGGCTGTCGCCGAGGTCGAAGCCCAAGTCTACCAGCCCCTCTCGAAAGAATTTTGCGTTGTCTTCGAGCCGGTGCTGGAGCGTGCGATCTTCTTCGATGATATCGAGGGCCGCGAGGGCCGCCTCCACGAGGCCGATCGGCAGCGACGCCGAGAACATGAACGCCCGGGCGGTGAGCTTCATATAGTCGATGATCGATTGATCCGCGACCACGAACCCTCCGATGGTGCCGAAGGATTTTGAGAAGGTGCCGATCAGGACGTCCACGTCACGTTCGACGCCGTACATCTCGGGGACGCCCCTGCCGGTGGGGCCGAGCGTGCCGAGTCCGTGGGCGTCGTCGACGACGAGGACCGCGCCTTCTTCTCGACACACTTGGACGATGTCATCGAGCTTGCCGAAGTCACCATCGACGCTGTAGAGCCCCTCCACGACCACCATCTTCTTGCTGTGCTCGGCGGTCTTGAGCACCTTGCGCAGCGACTTCATCCGGTTGTGCTTAAAGAACCGAATCTCGAGATCGGGGTGTTGCCCCTTGGCGAGCAAGACGCCGTCGATGATGCTGGCGTGGTTGAGCCGATCCAACACCACCGTCACGTCGTCGTCGAGGTAGCTAGAGAGGAATCCAACCAGGGCCTGGTAGCCCGTGGTGAGGTTGCAGCACGCTTCGTATCCGAGCCAGGTCGCCAGGCGCTGTTCGAGGAGCTCGTGGCGTACGCTGTGCGCTTGCAGTCGCGCGCTCCCGAGGCCCGTGCCGTAGGCCGCGGTGCCGGCTTGGGAGGGCTTGATGAGCTTGGGAGATTGGGACAGGCCGAGATAGTCGTTCGAGGTGAAGTTGATATAGCTCCCTCGGCCGACCCGCACGCGCGAGCCGATATTCTCGAATGGTCGAAAGAAGGGGAACGCTCGCTTCTCCTTCACCTCATTGACCCGGGTGAGGAGCTCTTCGGTTTTGTCGTGAAGCCAGGTCATGTCGCCCGTGGATGCTACATCGAACGCCGAGGCGATGCATCGCGGAGGTGGCGGGGGTGGCGGGGGTGGCCGAGTTGGCGGCGGTGTCACGGCGGTCTTGCCGCCGCTACCTCAACGTCGCGGGCGGTGCCTGGTCGGTGCGCGCGCTCTTGCCGGGGCCTGTGAGCGCGGTCACTGCCTCCATGAGATCGACCAGCGCCTCGGCGCACCCCCAAGACAGGGTGATTCCCGCGCCACCGTGCCCGTAGCAGTGAAACACAGCGCCGCGTGGGCGCTCCTCGTGTTCGAGGCGAATTGTCGGCCGCCACGGTCGCAGGCCGACGGCCACGGCGGTGACCGTAGACGAGGCGAGCGCCGGGGAGAGGCCGCGGGCGCGCCGCAGCAGCGACGCCGTCTCCGACTCCCGCGCGGCGGTGTCAGCGGACGGAGCCGCCGAGGCGCCGATGACCACGTCATGGCTTCGCGGTACGATATAGATCGGACCCAAGGGGTCCCCGCTGTCGAGGGTGACCTTCCGCTCTCCGTGAAGCGACGAGCCGTCGACGCGGACCACCTGGCCGCGAACGGGTCGCAGCGATTCGTCACCTGTCAAGGAGGCCGCGCCGATGCCAGTCGCGTTCACCACGTGCGTCGCCGACTCAAACGCCGCGTCGATCTCGGTGAGATGTCGGCGGCGAAAGACACATCCCGCGCGGTCGAGTCGCCGCTCAAGCCAGGGGAGGTAGAGGTTTGTCTCGATGATGGGGGCAACGAACGCCCGCCCGGTGCTTCGGTCGACCGGGAGCTCCTCGTCACTGAGGAGTCGGTGTCCCTCGACTCGCTGGAGCCAGGCGGGGGGCGCGGCGGTCTCACCGAAGAACTCGCGCACCGGCACCATCCGCACCCCCGATTCAGGGTGTCGCTCGGCGAGCTCCGAGAATCGCCGGTAGGCCACCGTCGCCCACCGCTCGACTCGCGGAGTCTCCTCTACCAAGAAGGGGTGCCAGAACGCCGCCGCGACATCACTCGTCGTATGGGGATGTCGTTGCTTGGCCCAGATCTCCACGTGCGCCCCACGCGAGACTAGCTCGCTCGCCGCCGTGAGACCGCTGACTCCTGCCCCGATTACGACAACCCGAACGCCTCGCATCACCTCCACCATACCAGGCTCCCATGGCTCTCTGAGCCCAATCTTGTGGGTGTGGGTCGCGCCCGGCCGACGACCGCGCTCGAGGTGTTCGAGGCCCTCTAGCGCGCGCAGTCCGGGCACAGGTCGACGAGCCCCCCCGCGTTTGTGACGCGCGTGAAGCCCTCGGACTCCAGCGCCGCGCGGGCCAGATCCGCTCGACGACCAGAGCGACAGTAGAGGACGAGCGGGCGGTGTCGATCGCCGTCAACCGCGCGGACGACCTCGCTCAATCTCGCCTTGATTTCTGTGTGGGGGATAAGGAGCGCGCCCTCGTAGTGCGCGGAATTCCACTCTTCGATGCTCCTCACGTCGAGGACCACCGCCCGCTCTTCGGTGATGAGCCGCTTCGCGAGGGGGATGTCTCTGTCGGGGAGGCGCCCTGCGGCGGGGGACTCCACGCGCCCGGCCTCGGCCGACGGCAGCGGTCCGGCGGATCCTCCAACGTCCTTCGCGCAGGAGCTGAGGCCCATCGAAAGCGCCAGGGAGACGAAAAGGCGAGCGCGATCCATTCGCCGAGTGTACGCCCCCGCGCGGGCGAAGAGTAGCCCAAAACGGACGGGTCTAAGACCGGCCGGCGGCCTGAATCAGGATCGCTCGGACGTCGTTCGGCATGAACGGCTTGCGCATGAAGTGGTAGTCCGAGGTGCCGATTACATCCTCGATATGGGAGCCTCCAAAACCAGACATGAACACGAACTTTCCTTCAATCTCCTCGGCTTGGGCGAAGAGGTAGAGGTCCGTGCCTTGACCATCGTCGAGGATAATATCGGAGACGACAACGTCGAATGGACCCTGCGCTCGAAGCCGCTCCCTCGCGTGACTCACTGACGTGGCCGTGACGACCTCGCATCGCTCTCGGTGGAGGAGTCTGCGAAGAATGCGAACGATGTCCGGCTGGTCATCGACGATGAGGACTCGCAGCCCCTCCAGTGGCCGTGGCCGTGGCTGGGCGCCGCGCGCGCGCGCGTCGCCGCGGCTCCGATCAAAGAGCGGCCACTGGACCTTGAAGTTGGATCCCTCGTTTGGGACCGACGATACGCTGATCTTCCCCCCAGATCGGGCGACGATCGTGGCGACCGTCGCGAGGCCGAGGCCGGTCCCGCCCGCTTGCTTTCGGGTGCTAAAAAACGGCTGGAATATCTGCTCGATGAGCGACTGAGACATCCCTTCACCGGTGTCCTCGACCTCCACCGTGAGCGTCGGAGCACCGTGTTCACGGGGCGAAGTCTGGGTTGTTCGGATCCTGATGGTGCCGATGCCGTCGACGAGCGAGAGCCCCGCGTTGACGACCAAGTTCAACAGCACCTGTTCGAATTGCGAGGCATTGATCATCACCGTCATGGACGGGCAGTGGAGAGAGGTCTCGAGCGCAGCGCCCGCCGGGAGGAGGCTGTTGAGCAGCGGGAGCGTCGCGCTGATCGACTGGTCGATGTCAAGCTCAGCTGGTTCAACGCTCGCGGACGAATCGAGCGACTGCAATTGTCCGACGAGTCGCTCTGCGGTCGCGACCGCGACGTCGATCCCGCGTAGAGAGTCGGACACCTCTTCGGGAGCTTCGCGCGCGAGCGCGGTGTTTGAAATGATCGAGGTGAGGAGATTGTTCAGATCGTGAGCGAGGCCGCCGGCGAAGTCGGAGATCGCTTGGTGCTTCTCCGCCTCTGCGGCGGCCTTCTCCAGCTGTTTTTGTTCGCGTGTATCGGTGATATGTGCGATGACCCTGGCAGGCCGACTCACAGTGCTCTTGAGTATCGACAGCCCCACGATCGCGTCGAGGATCGCGCCAGATGAGTGGAGAAACTGCTTCTCCACCTGGAACGACTTAATCTTCCCCGCGATGAGCTCGTTACCGAGCACGATCTCTTCCTCGCGGGATTCCCCGTAGCTCAGCTCGCCCACGGCCCGCCCGGTTAGATCGTCGGCGCTCCGGCCGAGGAATTCGACCGCGGCCCGATTTGATCGGACGATTCGGCCGCTGAGGTCGGAGAGCACGATTCCGATCGGTGCATCGTCGAAGGCGACCTCGAACAAAGAGCGGTACGGGGCCTCTGACAACCCCGAAATCCGATTTTGTTCATCCGCCGTGAAGACGAGCTCTCGAATCCAGCGGCGCAAGGGCGCCTTACGGGTCGATCCGGACAGCGAAACTGGGGTCTCCAACGGGACGGCGCCTGTCTCTACCATGCGGACGATGTCTTCGGGTCCGATGGAGACTTGTTCTCCATCGACCTCAAGAATGAAGCGCGTCGCGCTGCCAGCGGTGCGGTCGGAACTGCGGTCGGAGGGGATACTCATCGTCGGTAGAGGGGAGGCGTTCTCGAGCGAGCGCGGCTTCTAGCCCTGGAGCGCGCGAGGGGGAACGCGCGCGCAGTCTATCGGAGATCGGTCATCGATGTCTTGGCGGTGCAGTGTGTGCGTGCGGTTGCCGCTCTTTGCGTCGGCGATGGTTGAGGGCCTAGCGTAGGCTTGAGGGCTCTAAGGGGTGGAAGGCGTGCCGCTTCGCCCTCGCGGACCACGCGGGCACGTAGTGGACCCAGGCGCTCGGGAGCCCTGGGATCGCGGGGCCACCGAGCGTCGCATCGATGAGACGTTTCTCAACACCAGGAGGACGTCCCCACGGGATTTCCTGATGACTCCGACCTCGTGAGAGAGACCTCATGAATCGTGTCCACATTGGAGTCGCCGTGGTGTAGCTCGCCTCGTGATCACCAAGAGAGCGCGCGTAGGTGTCGTCCCCGACCCAGGCCGCGGTGAGCAGGTGGGAGGTGAAGCCCACGAACCACGCGTCGGTGGTGAACTGCGCTTTGCTCGCGGTGCCCGACTTCCCCGCCGTCGGGACGCCCAAGCGCGTGGCACGGATCCCGGTCCCGGCGCGGACCACATCACGCATGAGGCTCGTGGTCAGGAACGCGGTCTTCGGGTCGATCACCTGCCGCTGTTTCGTGGTCACGGCGGTCACCGCCGCCCGCAGACGGCCGGCGACGTCGATCCCCGGCGTATCCACGGGGCGCGCGTCGTACACGGTGTGCCCGGCTTGATCGACGATCCGCGCGAGCGCTCGCGTTTGATACGCCCTCCCGGTGTTCGCGAAGACGCCGAAGGTCTCGGCGAGCTCTGTCATGAGGACACAGCTCGCGCCAAGCGAGAGGGCCTTGTCGGCGATGAGCGGCGACGCGATCCCGAGGCGTCGCGCCCATGCGACGACGTCGTCGGCCCCGAGATCCAAGAACAGTCGGATCGAGGGGGTGTTGAGCGATTTTATGAAGGCCGTCCGAAACAGCAGGCGCCCATCGGGTGTCTTCTCGATGTCTTGGGGGTTCCAGCTCTCGCCCGGCTCCGGCTCCCACGCGCGATGGTGGAGGATGGAGTCGATCTCGTAGTCGCCGCCGTCGAGCGCGAGGGCGTAGTAGATCGCCTTGAAGACCGATCCAGGCTGGCGGCACGCCTGCGTCGCTCGATTGAACTGCGAGCGGTCGTAGTCGAGGCCACCCTCCATGGCCACGACCGCCCCGGTCTTGGTGTCGGAGGCCAAGATCGCCCCCTCCACCCGGGGGAGCTGCATGAGAGAGACGAGGGGCTTCGCTTCGTCCCCGAAGCGCAGCGTTCGCGCGCCGTTGTGGCGCTCTTGGAAGCGCCCTCGGACCCACACGACATCGCCGACCTCCAGCACCTCGGTGAGCGCGTCGACCGTCGCGTTGTTGGCTCCCGTGCGAGTGTCGTACGGCGCCGCCCAAGCGGTGGTGACGATGGTCATGCGCGCGAGCACGGGACCGACCCGAACCATCGCGTCGCGGCGGTCCACGTCCTCGACGAGGCCGAGATACCATTGGCCTTCGCTGCGCAGGGGAGTGAGTCCGTACGCTTGGCGCGTACGCTCGAGGAACGTGGCGCGGTGGTCCTCGCGTTCCAGATGGGCGACGGGGCCGCGCCATCCTTGGCGCCGATCGAGGGCCGTAATTTCCGCCATCATCGACTCGCGCGCGTAGTGTCCGGCGAGCGGGTCCGCGAAGGTCTCGACTTGGAGGCTCCTGCGCAGCGGGGCGTCGGGCCCCAGGATTCGCGTGACTTGCTTGCGGACGTGCTCCGCGTAGTAGGGGAGACGCCACCGAAACGGATCCCACGTCGGCTCCGCGAGCTGAATCGGCTCGGCGCGCGCGGCCTTGAGCTCGGCGGGTGTGACGAAGCCTTCTTCGGCCATGGCCTCCAAGACCAGGTCGCGCCGGCGTCGCGCTCGCTGCTGGCTGCGGCGAGGGTGGTCTCGACTCGGGGCGCGAGCGAGCCCCGCCAGCAACGCGCGCTCTCCGATGGACAGCTCGTCGAGGGTCTTGTCGAAGTAGCGCGTGGCGGCGGCGCGGACCCCGTAGGCGCCACTGCCGAGGAATATTTTGTTCAGATAAATCTCGAGGATCTGATCTTTGTTGAGCCGCGACTCAAGTCGCACGGCGAGGATCGCCTCTTTTAGTTTTCGCTCAAGCGTCTGCTCCGTCCCCAGAAACGACTTCGCGACCTGCTGCGTGATGGTTGAGCCGCCCTGGGCGATAGTGCCGGCGCGATAGTTCACCAAGACTGCGCGGGCGATGCCACGAATGTCGACGCCGGAGTGCGTGGGGAACCGGCGGTCCTCGGCTGCGATGAACGCTTGGCGCAGGGACGCTGGGATCTCGTTGATCGGCGCATAGGCTCGGTGCTCGCGGGCGAGGATGGACAAGACCGCGCCGTCTTTGTCGTGAAGATACGAGACGCCGGGCGCCAAGGAGCTGTACTCGGTGATGGAGGAGAGCTCGGGCAGCTGCCCGTCGTAGTGACGATAGAGGGCGCGGGCGGAGGCGACGAGCGCGAGGGTCGTGATGAGCGCGGCGATGAGCCCATAGCGAAAGAGCCAGCCAAATAGGCCGGCTCTTACGGGGTTGGTCACCCAGGCTCGTGCCGCGGGCTCACTCACCTGCCGGCGCGGGCTGAGCGGTGTCCGCGTCGATCGTGGGGCTGGCTTCGTACTGCTCCAGCGCCGCGATCGCGATCTTTTCTTTCTTGTTCATGGTCGCCAAGTCGCCCTCGACTTGGGCGAGCATCTGGGCCGCGCGGAGGACGGCGTTGTTCTCCGGTTTTTCTCCGAAGGCGAGGCTGAAGACGTCATTCGGGATCAGCGGCTGGACGGCGTCGAGCCCGACGTTCGTGGACTCTCCTGTCGCGCTCGTCTTGATGGAGTAGCCTTGGGCGTCGCCTGGCTTCGACTTTTTGTCGCAGGCGGTCCCCGCCTCCATGTCACAGATCGTGGAGGAGATGAAGACGAGTTGGGCTCCGCCGCCCGAAGCGATGACGCCCAATTGGCCCATCTTCGAGGCGTTGGCGAGCGCCGCCTTGTTCTTCGAGATGAAGTCGGTCGTTTGGCGGAGGTCATTGTCCAGCGCGTTCGCGGCGCGGTAGAGGTCGAAGACAATTTTGATGGCGTCGGGGTGCAAACCCGCGAGCTGCCAGCCGAAGAGGGCGTCGACTCGAGGTTGCTCGGCGAACTCTTTCTCAAGCAACCCGGTGAGGCTCGTGATGGCGGCGTCGGGCTCCGAGGTAAATTGCTTCTTGAGGTCATCCATACGGAGCGAGACCTTCGCGCGTACTTCGGCGACCTCTTTGACCGCCTGGTACATGGTCGCGCCCTTGGACTGCGCCGCGGCGAGTCTCTCCTCGCCGTCAATCTTGGTGTGCAGCACCCAGCCGAGCGCGACACCGAGGGTCGCTGCGACGGCGCCGACCATGATGATGAACTTCGTTTGGCTTGGGCCGCTCATGTCGATGGAGCTGGCGTCAAAGTCCTCGTCGGGCATGAACACGCCAGGGCCACCACCGAAGGGGTTGTCACCGGCCGGGGCTTGGGCGGGCGCGGACGCGGGAGGCGCCGCCGGAGCCGGCGGTGGTGCGCCGGCGGCTTGGCCGGGTGCGGGAGGCGGTGCTCCGGCTGGCATCGCGGGTGCGGCGGCCGGCTCGGGCGCAGATTTCTTCGCAAGACGAGCGCGCAGGTCGCTCAGGTCCTTCTTTTTGGGCTTGTTGGTGTCGCTCAACGCTTGAGATCCCTCGTGGTGAAAATCGTGAAAAAGTGGGGTTTTCGGTCCCGCGGACGGGACGGCGGAAGCATAGAGAACCATGCACATGCGGTCAATGGGGGAGCGCCCCTCGTCGCAGTGAGCGCCGCACAGCGTGAGATGTGGTGGTCGGGAGGGGGGGATCGACGGCTCGCGACGGTCCGCGAGCGGCGTCCCGGCGCCGATTGGTAGAGATCGTTCCGCGACGGCGTGGCCCGGCGGCGCTCGTGGCAGAGCACTGGCGCGCAGGCGGCGGAGCAGGCATGCTGGCGTCGTGGAGGTGCGAACAGGTATCGACCGACTCGCCGCAGGTGAGGGGCCGCCCCTGCGGTCTGCTCCGGTGGCGCTGTTGTGCCACCCGGCTTCGGTGGATCGCGATCTTGTTCCGACGCTGGAGGTTTTGAGGCGCCGTGGTGCGCGCATCGTCAGCCTGCTTGGGCCCGAGCACGGCATCGACGCCGCGGCTCAAGACATGGAGGGGGTCGGCAGCGGGGTCGATTCCGACGAGGCGATCCCGGTCTATTCTCTGTACGGCGAGGATTTTGACAGCCTTCGCCCAACCCACTCCATGTTTCACGATGCGGAGTGGCTCGTGGTCGATCTCCAAGACGTGGGCGCTCGCTACTACACCTATGTGTGGACCGCGCTTATGGCGGTGGAGGAGGCGTTGAAGGCTCACTTAAAGGTGCTCATTCTCGATCGCCCGAATCCTCTGGGCGGGGAGGATGGCTCGGTCGAAGGAGCCGGTGTCGAGCGGGGGCAAGAGAGCTTCGTGGGGTATCACGACGTGGCCGTACGGCACGGGATGACCCTCGCAGAGATCGTGACCATGTCGCTGCACGAACGTGGCGTTCGGTTCGAGGACGCCGTGACTGTCCTCGAATGTGCGGGGTGGCGCCGCGAGGATTTGTTCTCGGACACTGGGTTGCCCTGGGTCCTCCCCTCGCCCAATATGCCGACGCTCGAGACCGCGTTGGTCTATCCGGGCCAGTGCTTGTGGGAGGGCACCAACCTCTCCGAGGGGCGAGGGACCACGCGGCCTTTTGAGCTCTTCGGGGCCCCGTTCGTCGATGGTGCAGGCTGGATGGCCGCGCTCCGCGCCGAGGACTTCCCTGGCCTGGGGCTCCGCGCCGTCCATTTCAAGCCCACATTCCAAAAGCACGGCGGCCGCTCGTGCGGTGGCATCCAACTTCATGTGCGGGCGGCCCGTGAGGTGCGCAGCCTCAAGAGCACGTGGGCGCTCCTCGCGGCGTGCTGGAAGCAATGGCCCGAATCCTGCGGCTGGCGCACGGAGCGTTACGAGTTTGTTGAGGATCGGCCCGCCATCGACTTGCTCGCTGGGGGGGCGTGGCTCCGCGAAATGGTCGAGGACGGGGCCAGCGCGGCCGAGATCGAGTCGAGTCAGGAAGCGGGGCGCGCAATGTTCATCGCACGTCGCGGTCGATTTTTACGCTACGCCTAGCGTGTTCGCCGTTGACCTGAGGGCTGAGGGTCGTTATTCCCCCCGGGCGAGGCTGTGATGAGTCACTCTCACGAACAAGATGATGTCGATGAGCGCAAGGCCGTGCTTGAGTTCAGGCGGCTGCTCGTGTCGTTCTTCGTGAGTTTCTCGCTGCTCTTCGTGGCCGTCTACGCCACGCTTCAAGTGTTCAAGCCGGAGGTGACCGCCGCGAGCGCGTGGTTCGTGCACACCCTCGGCGGCGCGGGGATCGGGCTGGGGTATTTCTTGCCGGACGCGTTCACCTTGCCGATCCCCAACGACGCGTTCGCGCTCGTCGGCCGCGTCGGCGGGATGACCTTCATGGCCGTGGTGGCGTGGGGCACGGCGGGCAGCATCGTGGGCGGCAGCGTCGGGTGGCTGATCGGGAAATATCTCGTCGGGCGGGTCGCGCGCTTGAAGTGGTACTTTGATCGCGTTGGATCACGGATGATGGAGCGCTTCCAGCGGGGTGGGGCGTGGATCCTCTTTGCGGCGGCGCTCACCCCGTTGCCGTACAGCGTCGCGTGTTGGGCCGCCGGCGCCATCGGCATGCCGTACACCCGCTTCGTGCTCATCTCTTTGATCCGCGTGGTTCGGGTGGCGGGCTACCTGTGGGTGCTCGAGCGGGGGCTTGGACCGCTCGGACCATAGGCGGCGGCGATGATGGGGGGCGACGCTAGGCGTCGCCGTCGGTGGGCGCCGGAGGGAGCAGCGATGGATCGAAGCCGGCGGGCAGGAGCACCGCGACCGTGGCGTCGATCCGTTCGTCGGTGGCGCATCCGCTGACGACGCGAGCTGACGGCGCGAGCTCGTGCATCACCTGCCGGCAGGCTCCGCATGGAGAGGTGGGCCTCGGGGTGTCCGTCCAGACGGCGATGGCGAGGAAGGAATCGAGCGCGGCGCCGTGGGTCACGGCGTGCGTGAGCGCGACCCGTTCGGCGCACAGGCCCTCCGGATAGCTGGCGTTCTCCACGTTCGCGCCCGTCCACGTGCGCCCGCGGATGTCGAGGAGGGCGGCGCCCACGGGGAAGCGGCTGTATGGGCAGTGAGCGGCGCCTGCAGCCGCTCGCGCGGCCTCGACGAGCGCGTCAATTTGTTCATCGGTGGGGGTCATGACGGCGTGCCTAGAGCTCCATGGGGTCGAGATGGATCGGCGCGGGAGCGGCGTCGGAGCTGTCCGCGTTCGGCTCGAGGAGGATGCGAGTCTTTGACCGCAGGGAGTGGGCCGCTTGCACCGTGATCCGCCGCAGCAACGCCAGCGACAGCGAGGGATCCTTGGTGGCGCGAGCCTGAAAGTCGGCGCGACTGATGAACGCGACACGGACGTCGCCCCTCGCCCGCGCAGACGCCGGATGGGTGTAGCCTACGCACAACGCCAGCGCCCCCACGGCGGCCCCGCGCTCGAGCACCATGAGGTCTTCACCGTCGTGGGACACAGTGACCTCACCTTCGAGCAGCACGTACATCCCATCGGCCTCGTCGAACGCGTCAAACAGGGGCTGGTCGTCGCTGAGGGCGAAGGGCATCGACATCGCCATCAGCCGCATGAGCTGCCCGCTCGTGAGGTCTTCAAACAGCGCCGAGGCGCGGAGGACCGCGAGGGCGTTGTCGGCGCTGTCCCCCTCGGCGTCACCTTCGACGGCGACGACCAGCGCGGTGATATTGTCCTTGCCGCCGCGGTCATTCGCGAGCGCGACGAGCCTCTCAGAAGCCGCCTTGGTGTCCTGGTCGGCGAGGAGCGCCACCAGCTCCTCCTCGTCGGTGTATTCGTAGAGGCCGTCGCTGCACATCAAGATTGTGTCCCCGGGCGCGAGTTCAAAGTCGAGGGTGTCCACGTCCACCATGGGCTCTGGACCGACGGCGCGAGCGAGCGCGTTTTTAAAGCGCGCGAACGGGCTGTTGGCGAAGTTCTCCTTGGTCACGCGCCCCTGCCTCAAGAGCTCGTTGAGGATGCTGTGGTCGTCGGTGAGCTGATACACGACCCCGTTGCGTCGCAGGTAGACCCGGCTGTCTCCGACGTAGGCGAGATATCCGTGCCCCTCGTGGAGTATGAGCGTGACCACCGTCGTGCCCATGCCGCTCTTGAGGGGATTCTCCCGCGCCACCGCCTGGATCGCGTCGTTGGCGGCGTGCACGCTAAACTCCAGCAGCTTCCCAACTTCAAGGTGGGCGCTCGGAGACTCCCCGAGCGTGTCGAACAAGTCGAACTCTCGCTGGATGACGCCGCGGATCGTATGAATCGCGAGGGCGCTGGCGGTGGATCCGTCGGCGTGTCCTCCCATTCCATCAGCGACGACGAACAACTTCATGGCGCCGTCGATGAGGTAGCTGTCCTCATTGTTCGCGCGCTTCTTCCCGATGTCCGTGCTTGCCCCGTACGCGATGTCCATGGACCACTCCCGCGGTGTTCGCAGTGTAGTGCAATCGGCGGACCATGTCGCGCGGTCACGGCAGCGCGATCAGGTAATCGACGGCGAGCGGGCGCCGGAGGGCGCCCCGCGCCGCCTCCATATCTCCTGGGGGGATGATCACGCTGTTGATGCGGAGCCCCGGCGGCGGGCCGACGGCTCTGCGCTGGGAGGGACACGGCGCCGCGCCCATGGCCGGAGTGTCGAGGTCTTCGATCAGAGCGCGCATGTGTGGCGCTCCCCGCTCGACGGTGGGTGTCGCGAGGTAGCGGGCGTAGTCCAACACCCGACCCGCGGCGACAGCCTGGCACGCGCGCCTCCGCAGCAGCTCCGCCGCGCCGGTCGCCCCCCACGCGTCGATCGTCAAGCTCACGTCGCCGAGCGCCTGCGCCCGCACTCGGAGGGCGAAGCGGACGCGTTCAACGCTCTCGTCGAAGCGCTCACCAGTGACGACGACCTCGACGTGATGACGCGCGTGAGGGCTCGTCAGTTCAAGCTCTGCTCGCGCTGCGCCGAGGCGCGCGGCGTCGCGGGCGCCGGTCGCCCCGCGCGGCGCGAGCTCGGGGTGAGCGCTCTCGCGGCGCGACCGCTGATGGGCTCGGTCGAGGAGGCCACCGAGCCTGGCCAAGTCCGAGTCGACGCTCGCGGCGGCGACGGTCCCTCGGGCGCCACGAATCACCGCGAACGGGAGCCTGCCGCGTGCGTCGCTGGGTAGGATGTGCTGCTCGATCAACAGCGCGCGCAGCTGCGCCGCATGATCCGCCAACAGCGCGCTCGCACATCGCATGGAGTCGCCGTTGGGGGTGATGATTTCACGGTCCACGCCCAGCGCCTGCGCCACGCTGCGCCGGCGGTCGGGGTCTTCGATATGAGCGGTCATCACGTCGGCGGCGCGCCCCTGCGCCCACCGCAGGGCGGCGTCGACGCGCCCGCGCGCGGAGACCGAGACGAGCGCCTCCGAGACGAGGCGCCGAGAGGAGGCGCTGTCAGATCGACGGACCAGCGGCTTGAGCCGAACCGAGAGCCATCGCTTGCGCGCTGCGGTGAGCGCTCGCGCGGCGCGTGGGATCCCGGCGGCTCGCGGCGCCGCCGGATCGAAGTAGATGTCGAGGATGACGACGGGAGCGCCGGCACCGAAAGAGAGCAGCGGGGGGTCGCAGCGGGGCGCGTCGCTCGCCGCGTTCGCGGGGGTGACGCTCGCGGCGACCACAGCTGCGGCGGCGATGATGAACTCTACGACCCGCTGCCCAAAACGCCGCATAACAGAGCGTCGCGAGGACTCGCGCGGATTGCAAGCCCTTCCCAACCGGCGTCGGAAAGGGCAAAGTAACGCCATGCGCGCGGCGTTGCCAATGTTGTTCGCTGTGCTGATCGCCGGGTGCGGTCAAGAGCGCAGCTCCTTCGGTGAGCTCCCCGCGCCGGTGTCGTGGGAGCGGCGGACCGCGCAGGCGCGATCAGATGGCGGCCCCGTGGTGGTGGCGCACGGAGGGCAGGGGTCTCCAGCTTCTCGCTCCCATGCCGTCGCGGAGGCCGCGGGGCGCGCGTGGGAGGTGCTCGAGGGGGGAGGGGACGCGAAGCGTTCGGTGATCGCGGGGGCGATGGTCATGGAGGATGATGAGCGATTCAACGCGGGGACGGGGGCGAACGTGCGGCTCGACGGAACGACGGTGGAGTGCGACGCGGCGATCATGGACTGGACGGGCGACTTCGGCGCGGTGGCCGGCGCCCGGGGCGTTAAAAACCCGATTTTGCTCGCGGAGGCCGTGGCGTCATCGCCTCATCTGCTGATCGCCGGCGAGGGCGCCCGCGCCCTCGGCCAAACCCTCGGCCTCGAGGCGGGCGCCGAGGCGAGTGAGAGGGCGCGTGCGAAGCTCGCGCGGGCGCTGGTCGCCCGTGGCGGCCCCGATCCTTCGTGGGAGCGGCTGTGGAACTTTGAGCTCCCGTACGCGGACGCGCTCGCCCTCACTCCGGCAGCGTCCGGCGCGGAGGTCACCGAGGACACCAAGGACACGGTGGGGGTGATCGCGCGAGACAGTGAGGGGCGGTATGCGGCCGCGTTGTCCACCGGGGGGACGTCGACGGCGCTGCTCGGCCGCGTGGGAGACGTGCCGCAATACGGTCAAGGGTTGTTCGCGGGGCCGTGCGGCGCGGTCGCGGCGACGGGCAAGGGCGAGGCGATCATCCGTGAGCATGTCGCGTCAGCCGTCTACGATTTGATGTGCGCCGGGCTTCACCCCGACGAGTCCATTCGCAGGGCGACGTGGAATATCGGGCGCGACGAGGGGGTCGGCGTGATCGCAATTTCGAAGCGGGGCTACGGCGCTCGGGCGACTTCGCAGATGGCGTGGGCCGCTCGTTCCCCGGCGGGCTCGGTGCAGGCGGATCGAATTATCGAGCGAGACCGCGGAAGCTGGACGGCGCGATGACGGTGAGCGTGGCGTCCTCGGTTCTGCGTCTGACGGTGACCGCCTGCGCGGTGTTATTCGCGTCCGGTCGCCCGGCGTGGGCATCCGCGCCGGCGGAGGAAGCGGCGGAGTCCCTGGCCCAAAACCCCGCCGAGGCGCCGCGCGGCGCCCGTGGACCTGGAACCGAGGCACCGGAGCGAGCCGAGGGAGGCGACGCAGCCGTGGCGCTGGCGCCTCCCGATGCTCCCGCCCCCGTCGCTGCGGCCGAGTCGGCGTCGCGCCCCGCGAGCGCGGCGCCCTGGAGTCCTCCTCCCGACCCGCTGCTCACGGACGAGGAGGTTCCCGAGTGGCCGTCATCTCGGACGCGGTCGGAGCCCGAAGTGCTCGGCCCGACCACAGGGGCAGCGGTCGTCGCCGCCTTGAGGGACCTCGCCGGTGCTGACGCTGAGGAGCGAGCGCTCGATGCTCGGCGGGCTCGAGGTTGGGTCCGCGCCGGGATCGTCGGAGTGGTCGCTGGGGGCGTGCTCATCGCTGGTGGCCTCGCCATGCGGTTCTCTGACAGCTGCGCGTTCGGAGCGGGGAATAACTGTTTCACCGATGCGCGTGACCGCGCCGCGGCCACCATGGCGATACCGGGCGGGCTGATATTGGGTGGGGGCATCGCCATGATCATCGTGGGCGAAACCCAACGCAAGCGCCTCCGAGTCCAGCCCGCGGTGTCCCGCACCTACCTCGGAACCACCGCGCAGCTGCGGTTCTAGCTCGCGGGTCCGCTGGAGGCCGCGTCCGTGAACGGGCCAGGTTTTGGCTGGAGCCCCGTGGGCTGTCCGGCGAGCTCCGGGTCGATGAACGGGGCGCACGGCTCGACCTCTCGGCGCTCCGACGCACGCTGGGCTCGTCGCTCTGGATTGCGTGCGCGCACGGCGAGCGCGATGGCCGTGCCAGTCGCGGCGACACCGACAGCCGCCGCGCTGTAGCCGAGGCCTGCCCGCGTGCGCGGGGATCCATGCGCAGCGACGGCGCCGAGCGCGAGCCCGGTACTCAAGGCAGCCAGGCCGGCCGCGCTCGCCGCCATCGCGGTGACAGCTCTTCGCTCGAGCGGCACGAGCAGCTCTTCGATTCGCTCGAATCCCAGGACGCGCTCCGTGCCGGCTTCGCCGTCGACGCCGAGCCGCACATCACCGACGCGCACCGTGTGTGCACCTGGCGGGAGGGCCATGCGGTAATCCCCCGCGGGATCCTGTGGGATCCGCACGCCATCGACGCAGACTCGCGCGGAGGAGGGGGCTTGGAGGTGGATCAAGAAGGTCCGTGACGCGAGGCTTCGCAGCTCCTTGTTGGCGAGCTTGAGCGAGCGCGGTTCGTCGCTGAATCGTCTCGTCGCGCGCGTGAGGACCCACCACGCGCCGGAGAGGTCTCCGAGCTGCTCCAAGGCGAGCGCGAGGTTGATCATGGTGTTGGGATGGGAGGCCAGGGCGTTCGCCTCGGCGAAGTCCTCCGCGGCCTGCGAATAGTCCTTCACAGCGAACGCTTCGACCGCGGCGGTAAATCGGGCGGAGGCCTGCTCGCGCACCGGAGGAGAGACTTGGGGGGGGTCGAGTCCAGCGGAGGCGAGCGACAAGGCTACGACGACGGCCCCAAACATCACGGTCATTCGTACGGATTAACCTTTAACTTGGGCGCGCGGGGCGATCGTGACTTTCGACGCGCGCGGCGCTTTTTCTTCCCAGCAGCAGATTTCGCTCTTGCCGGTTCGGCGGGGGGCTGTTCTAGCTCTGCGCCGGTGGTGGAATCGTCTGCCGCCGACTCGCCGGGCGGCATCTCCTGTTCCGAGCCGTCGGCGGTGGAATCGTCGTCCGCCGGGTCGGCGCTGCCTGGAGCCGGGGTTGACGGCGCGCTCTGATCCGCGTCTTTGCGAGGGGCGGGGGCTTGGCGCACGCTCTGCGCCTTGCCGACGTCCTCAGGGGTCGCGGTCATGTCGGAGGTCTGCGGCCCCCCGACGGTCGCCGACTCACGGACGCTCGCGCGTTTGCTGGTCAACGTGACGATGGAGAGTCCAGCGATCGCGAGGACTCCGACGAGCGCGAGCGCTGTGTGGAAGGGGCGGGTGCGTCGAAGAGGCGCGTAGATCGCCGGCGGCAGCTCGTCGAGTCGCTCCCCGGTGCCATAGGCTTTTTGGGTGTCTTCGGCTCGGCCGGCGATTCGTGAGCGGATCGTCTGCTCTGCGATTCCCGTCTGATGAATCCCCACCTCGAGATCCGTCGCGAGGGCGGCCGCGTCTTGATAGCGGTCTGCAGGGGACGCGTGAAGACAGCCGAGGATGACGTCGGTGATCCACCGAGGAGAACGGTTGTTGTCGAGGATTCCTCGCAGCAGTTCGTTGTCGCACGCGCGCAAGTTTGAGAGCGTGTCGGGCGTGTGCTCGTCTCCGAACGGCGGGGCCCCGGTCATCAACTCGAAGAGCACCGCCCCCAGGCTGAAGATGTCGCTGCGCGGGTCGAGTCGGCCGAGGCGGGTCTGCTCCGGGCTCATGTATGGGAGCTTGCCCACGAGCACGCCTGTTTGGGTGTGCCCCATACGGTCGCGGGCCGCGGCGAGCCCAAGGTCGATGAGGACCGTGCGCCCCCCCTTGTCGAGCATGAGGTTGTGGGGGCTGATGTCCCGGTGCACAACCTCAAGAGATCTGCCCTCGTCGTCGAGCAGCGCGTGGAGGGCTGCCAGCCCTCGAGCGGCGTCTGCGATGACTCGCGCGGCCTCTTCGGCGGGCATCACCATCGGCGTATGCGAGAAGTTTTGTGCTTGACGGATCGTGACGCCATCGATGAGCTCAAGCACCAAGAAGTGGTACCCGCGAGCGGCGTCAATATCGACGACGGCGCACACGTTCGGGTGGTGGATCCGCGAGGCGACGCTGGCCTCGTCCACGAGCCGGGCCATGAAGCCGTCGATGGAGGAGAGATGCGGATGGATGACTTTCAAGGCGACGTCTCGCTTGAATCCGCCGCGGCCCCGCTTGCGGGCGCGGTAGACCGTGGCCATGCCGCCGCTGGCGATCCGCCGGACGACGTCGAATCGTCCGAGCCGGAACGCGCGCCGCTGAAGGAAGGCCGACATGGGTGGGGGGATTGTAGCAGCAAAAGCGTGAAACACGCCGTTCTAAGGCCAGCTTGGCGGATTTGGTCGTTTGGAGATACCGTGGAGGCGTCGAGATGCGAGATGCCGCAGCGGACACCGCGATGCCCCCGGAGTCGGGCCCTTGGGAGGGCTCCGGCCGCGCCTTGGCCCGCGTTTTCACCGCGTTAGGTGGGCAGGTCGTGCTCGACGCGCACGCCGAAAATAGTGTCCGCCTGGTGGACCCATCCGGTCTGCATCTGTGGACTCACAGGGTCGCTGTGGAAGGGATCCCGAACCTGGCACACGAGGTCGGACATCTGCTGTTTGCGAATCGACTCGACGACGATCACGGCCTCGACTACTCCGCCATTCCCTACGACCCGGAGACGGCCGAGGGGCGGCGGGTGCTCGCAGAAGAGCTTGTGTGCTGCGCGCTGAGTTGTTCGGTCCTCGCGCGGCTGTGGATCGAGCGTGGCGCGCAGCTCGATTCGAAGGAGCTCAACGCCGCGGTTGACGCTTGGTTCGCGGAGCAGATTGAGATTCAGCCGGTCTTTTATCAAGCGGAAATCGATCTGGGTTCTTTTCGACAATCCATCGACACATTTCTGGGCTCGGAAGCCGATTACTTGGTGCGGAAATGTGACTACCTGTATGCAAAGCTCGCCGAGTGGATGGGGCGAATAGGTGTATTGCTGGAACGGGACATTCAAGTGCGGTACGAAGTACATGAGCTGTGGTTGAGGTATTCGATGGTGGATGATGTGAGAATGGTCAAGATCCCGTGAGGAGATCTACCCGGTGAAGGAATCCGCGAGCCTGGAAGCCGTCGCCGCAGCGTTCGATGTTCTTGAGCGGATGCCTCAGTCGATGTCGCTGGTGTGTACGCAGACCGGCCGCGTGCTGCGTGCCAATGCTCAGGGGCGGGCGCGATGGTCGGTTGGAGCGAAGATCGACGCCCAGGAGTTTGGGGCGTCGACGTGGGAGGCGGCTTCGGAATCGGCGCCCACCAGGCGGCGTGTGGTGGAGCGCGAAGACGGTGAATTGCCGTTGGCGGGGGTGCACGCCCTCCCATTTTGTATCGACGACGAGCCCCCGCTTGTCCTCTGCATGATCTCCACGGAGACGTTCACCCCGGTGATCGCGGGGAGTCTGGTGGATCGGTTGGCGCTCATGACCAGGCTCTACTCTCTGTGCCCAGAGGACGTCGCCGTCGCAGGCGCAGCTCGAGCAGCGGAGAAAGACTCGGGGGGCGCGGAGGTTGTTGAGGACGCCCGGCCCGACATGGCTCGGCTCAAGGAGTTACTCTCGTGGCCGGTCCCGTTGGCGGCGACCGAACACGCGGTGGACATGGTCGTGGTCGCGAACGAGATGTGCCGCGCGCTGGAGCCCGTACTCGCTGGCGTTGAGCTCGCGGTGCATTGTGACACCGCCTCGCTCGTGATCGGTGCTGACCTGGGGATGTCTAGACAACTGATCCTCGCCCTGGTGCTGAACGCATTCACCCGTACGCGGACGGGGGGCGGGCGCCGGATGGCGCTGCAACTTGACGCCGTGGAGCCCTACGTGGATCTCGGGGTGTGGGACGAAGGGCTGCCGCTGACCGACCAAGAGTTCGCGGCGATCTTGGAGGAGGACCTCTCCGCGCCTGGATCGTCACCTCGAACAGCGCTGGATCACGCGCGGAGCTTGGCCTTGGGGATGGGCGGCGACATCTCGCTGGGTTCCCATGAGCAGCGACCATCCATGAACGAGGTGCGGGTCTCGTTTCCTGCGCTGCGCGCGTCGGGGTCGAGGGGTTAAGTAGAGATTGATCTTTGCGGGGGGTCCCGCGTACATTCGCGACCATGGACGGAGCCCTCGACCCCGGCGCCCATCGCACTCCGCGGCATCCCGCGTGGCGCGACGTGGACGAGGCGACGTGGCGGGACTGGCGGTGGCAACTTCGCCATCGGGTGACGAGCGAGGAGCACCTCGGGGAGCTGATCGCGCTCACCGAATCGGAACGCCGGGGGCTCCGAGGGCGCGCGGAGGCGTTCCCGATGGCGGTGACCCCCTATTATCTTTCGCTGTTTGGGGACGCCCGGTGCCCGGTGCGACGTCAGGCGGTGCCGCTGGCGGCGGAGCTTGAGAGGGAGCCATGGGATATGAGAGATCCGCTCGCCGAAGAGGAGCACAGCCCCGTGCCGATCCTCTCCCATCGATACCCGGATCGCGCGCTGATGTACGTGAGCCACTCTTGCCCCGTGTATTGCCGGCACTGCACGCGACAGCGGAAGGTTGGGGACGTCGCCTCCGCGCCGGCCGCGGCGGAGCTTGAGGCGGCCGTGGACTATCTGCGCGCGACGCCCAAGATCAAGGACGTGCTGCTGTCTGGCGGGGATCCCCTGAGCCTGTCCGACGACAAGCTCGTTCGCGTGGTGGAGATGGTCCGGGCGGTGAGCTCGGTGGAGGTGATCCGGCTGTGTACTCGCAACCCGGTGACCTTGCCGTTCCGTCTGACGTCGGCGCTGTTGCAGCGGCTGCGGGCGTTCCATCCGATTTTTGTGAGCACCCACTTCAACCATCCGAGCGAGTGCACGCCGGAGGCAGGCGAAGCGCTCAATCGCTTGGCCGACGCCGGGTTCAATGTAGGAAATCAGATGGTGCTGCTCGCGGGGATCAACGACGACGCGATGATCGTGGAACGCTTGAATCGCTGGCTCGTGCGCCACCGATGCCGGCCCTACTATATGTTCCAGTGCGATCCTGTCGCCGGCACCGCCCACTTGCGCACGCCCATCGCGACGGGGCTCGCGATCCTCGACGCCCTGCGGGGGAGAGTCAGCGGACTCGCGATCCCACAGTTCGCCGTGGATTTGCCGGGCGGCGGAGGAAAAGTGACGCTTTCGCCTGACAGAGTGGTGCGAGTGGACGGGGATCGTTGGATTTTTCGCGACTTTAAGGGAGAGCAATTCACGTACGTCGATCGCCCCCGCCGGCGCCTCGATGTGATCTCGTAGGGCGAGGGCTCGCCCGCGGAGCGGCGCCAACTAGCGCAAAACCCGCAACGCGCGAAGATCGCGCATGCCAGCATCTCGGTCTCTCGCGCGGTTGGTTGCATACTTAACAGGTGCCTGCGTCCGATGACCGGGACCGACTTCATGAGACGACGTTTTAGTCCAACCCTCGCGCGATGCGCCCTGAGCGCTCTGCTCTTGCTTTCGCCAACCGCCGCGACGGCGGGCGCGCAGACCGGCATTTTGATCTTAAAAGAGCACGCCGTGGGCGGCACGGCGCAGGCCCAGACCTTCGTTGATCGGCTCATGGCGCGCGTGGAGAAGATCGCGAACATCAAAGGCCTTCGCGGTGTGTTCTACACGAGCCGCTCGCGCGCTGTGAAGTGGATCGACGCGGAGCACCCCGGCTTTGGCATCGTCTCGCTCGCGGCCTTCCTCCATCTACGGGATCGCTACGGCCTGTCGGTCATCGGGAAGGCTGTCGTCGCGCAGGCCGGAGGACGACAATATTTTATCGTGTCATCCGCGGCACGATCGCTCGCCGAGTGCAAAGGGAGCACGCTGGCGTCGGATCATCTCGACGACGTGCGCTTCGTGGAGAAGATCGTCTCGAGTGGAGATTTTAAGGTCTCCGATTTCACCCAGGTCCCGTCGCGCCGGCCAGTCCAGACCCTCAAGAAGGTGCTCTCGGGAGAGGCCAAGTGCGCGCTGATCGACGACGCGCAGCTGGCATACGCAAAACGACTCGACGGCGGTGGCGCGCTCGCGCCGGTGTGGAAGTCCAAGAAGTTGCCGCCGATGGTCGTGGTCGCGTTCGCTCCTGTCGACTCGAAGGCGCGCGCGCGTTTTAAGAGGGGGCTCTCGAAGATCTGCGCTGGTGGCGGAGAGGCGACCTGCAAGGAGGCGGGCATCTCGTCGCTCTCGCCGGCGAATGACGCTGACTACGCGGGGCTGTTCCGCAGTTACTGAGCCGTTGATTCGTGCTAGCGTCTAGCGGTGCGGCGCGCTTTACCGCTGGTGTTCATTTCGTTCCTCCTCGCGGGTTGCTTCGCGACACGGCGCGTTGATTCGACGTTGAAGACAGCCGTCGCTCACCAAGACGCGACACAGCTCGCCGACGCGCTCGAGCAGCTCATTGAAGAGGGGCGAGACACCCGCTCCGACCGCGAGTACGCCCACTACAAGATCCAGGCGTGGCGCGACGGGACCGCGGCCTACAGCTTCGCGCGGGCCTTGATCGCGGCTCGACTGGCAGAGCAGCGCGGGGTCACGGGGCTCGAGCAGGTCAAAGAGGCGGAGCGCTACGCCCTCCGCAGCATCTCGATCTCGCCAACATACTCCGATGGCGCGGCGCGGCGTCTGCTCGGATCGCTGTATGTCATGGCGGGCCAGTATACGCGTCAAGGCGATTCCGAGGCGGGGCTCGCGATGCTCGAGGATCTGGCGGGACAGTTTCCCGACAACCCGCGCAACCACCTCCGCTTGGCGGAGGCGTATATTGTGCTGGGCGACGTGGAGGCGTCGATTGATCCGCTCTGTCAAACTCGCGGCGGAGAGCGCTCGCTGAAGGGCTCCGAGCGCGATCTGTTGATTCGTCTCGTCGCAGAAGTGGGCGGGGACGAGTCGCTGCAGTGCTCGGGGTGACAGTGGTGATGAAGTCCGGCGGCGTAGGAATGGTGGAGATGCTGAGGCGGGCCCTCATCATCGCCGTCTGCGCGGCGCTGGTCGGCTGCGCCCACCATCGGGTGCGGCGCCTGTTGAGGAGCGAGAGGTTCGAGGAGGGCGTGGCGGCCGCAGCGGCGGCGCGACGACCGGTGCGAGGTGCGACCGCGCGAGCCGTGGCGGAGGCCAAGGTCGCGCTGTCGCGCTTGGGGGACGCGCGGGACCTGTTGCAGGCGGACTTTCGCCGCGGAGGTGAGGTGAAGTCGCTCTTCGCGCTCGCGGCCCTCGAGTCGTCCATGGGACTCGACGGTATCGCCGCGGCTCGCTGGGGCATGCTCGCGCGGCTGGCTCCAGAGTTGGTTCACAGCGACCCGAGCGCCTGTCGACTGTTGCTGTCGCGCGGGGCCTCGCGGCAATCGTGGGGGGAGTTCGCGGCCGCCGATGCAGACTTGGAGCTTGTGGAGGCGCTGTGCAGTGAGGGGGAACTCCGCGTGCTCGGGGAAGAGGCGACGGCGCGCAGGAACCGGGGCTACGGGCAGGCGGTTCAAGACGTCGTGGCTCGCAACGCGCCCGTCCGCTGTGATCCCGGACCATGCCAAAGATGGGGGGGCGACGTCCACGAACCCCGTGACGCCGAGGGGCCGGCGGCCGGGAGTGAGGTCTCGACCTACGTCGCCCAAGCGACCCGTGAGTTCGCGGGGCGGGGAGGGGTCGCGCCGATCACCGACCAGGAGGTGCAGGCCCAGCTCGGGCACGCCTCGCGCGCGGACCTCGAGGCCGCGCTGCGTGACGTGCCCGAGGATGTCGCGGCGTACGTGCGCCTCCGGGTATCCGGGGTGTGGACAGACGCGGCGCTGTCGCCGGTGGAGGCTAAGAAACTGCGGCTGCGTGTGGAGGAGTCGAGCAGCGCCTCGGCACACGGCTGGATGCTGCGGTGGCTGGAACGGGATTTCACCTTCGCGCAGTTCGACGTGGGCGCGCGATTGCGGCGGATGCTCGCGGACCCAGGCGCGGCCAAGTCAGCGGAGGCGCCGTCGCGGAACGAGGAGGTGTCGGTGGATGATCCGCGGCGCGGGCATTGGGCGGAGGCGGTCCCCGTGCGGGACGATTCCATCCGGTTGTTGCTGGTGCTGGCCCGACTGCTCGCGCGCAAAGGCGACAGCGAGTCGGCCCTCCGACTGCGGGCGACGGTGTTCGCGGCTGCCAGGAGCCCGGCGGCCGCCGGCGCGACGCTGGATTCGGAGGCGCTCGTCGAGCGAGAGGTGGTGGAGATCCTCGCGGAGGGGCGCCCGTGGTCGGCGTTGTATCTGGCGTCGCAGATTGACGCTCCGCAAACGCGGCGTCGCGTGGCGCGGGCGTGCTGGGCTTGGATAGGTCTCCGCGACGCGCTCTGCGGTGGGGCGTGCGGTGAGATGGAAGATCGGGCGGTCGTCACCGCCTTCTTGGGACGTGACGCCGTCGCCACGCTCGACTCCATGGTGCTCAACGTTCCGAGCCGTCGCGACGCGGTCGGTGAAATGGACCGGACAGATTGCGGGCTCGCGTGGCGAACGGTGGGCTCGGACAGCGAGTGGGGCCGCCTCGTGCGCCAGGTGGGTGGGGGCGATTCCAGGGAGGATGCCGCCGCCATCGTCGCGTTGTCGGAACGAGATCCAGCCCTCGGATGTCGGGCGAGGCTGCTCTCGGAGCGCTTGGGAGCGCTGGGCGCGGTCGGGGCGCTCAAGACCTTGGCGGGGCGACGAGAGGGGGCGACAGACGACGGCTCGTCGATGGCGGCGGAGTCCGAGGCCGCCACGTTGCTGGCGATGGGCGCCCCACGGCGCGCGCTGCAGCGGCTCGAACAGGCCGCCGCGCTGAGCCGTGATCCGCGGGCTGTGTGGGTGCGCGGCTACGTCTCGTCGGTCGCGATCGGGGCGCGGGAGGTCTCGCTGCGAGCGCTGCGAGAGGTGGTGCTGCACTCGGCTCCGAGCGAGGCACGGGTCGCGCGGAGATTGTTGGAACTCGGTCCGTGGAGGGACCTCCTCATGGGCCGCGGGGGGCCCTCACCACAGACCGACGCGCGCGTTCGCAGGCGCGCCTTCCAACGGCTGCTCGAGTTATCGGGAGAGGCGACGCGGTGGGCGACTGTGGAGTGGATGATGCGCAGCCTCCTGCGAATTCCCGGGGCGACGCTCCCCGGAGCACTCCGGGTGATGGGCGAGCTCCAGGCGCTCGCTCCGTTGGAGCGGCATTCGGCGGCGATGGATCGGGCGTTCGCTGTGGGAGCGGGCGCACCGCAAGCTCGCGCCACCGCTTCGGATGCGATGTCGGCCTGCGCTGAATCGGCAGCCGCGACGGCGCCCGGCGGAGACGCCGCGCGGTGCCTCCGCCGGATCCTTGGCGCGACCCCGCTGGAGGCCGCTCAAGTGATGGAGTCGCTGCTGAGTGAGTTGCCGGCGGCGCGGCGCCAAGCGGTGATCCTCTGGATGTTGGACTCGCCGGGCGGGTGGGGACCGAGCGCCGCGGAGCTGTTCCCAAATTCGGAACTGAACTTGAGGTTGGCCTTGGGTCTGTCCATCGCAGGGTGGGTCGATCTTGAGGGACCGCGACTCGACACCACGCTGCTCCGCTGATCGCCGCGTGGGCCACCCTCGAAGTTGCGGGTGAGAGGGAGAGCGCGTACAACAGGACATGTTCACGCCCTCGTCGCTGAGGCGGCAGCGCCTCCTCTTCCTCGCGTTGGCCGCGCTGCTCTCCGTGGTGGGGCTGCAGCCAGGCGCCGGGGCGCGCTCGGCGACCGCGATGGCGTCGTATCAGCTGGCGCGCATATCAGTGCTTGGAGGGTTGCGCTCCACACTCTACGGCCCCGTACATCGCGCGGATCCTCTCAAGGTGCGGGTCCTCGACGAGTCGTCCATCGACGCGACTGACGGCGAGTGGCTCGCGGCAGCGGTGGCGCGAGACGGAGCCTTTGAGGCGGACGCCTCGCCGCGACACGCCACGTTGATAGGCCGCCGACTCGGGCGAGGAGGGCAGGTGTTTGTTCACCTCACGCTCCGCCGCCGGAGCATGAGCAGCGGCGAGCCCTGGGACCTCTCGACACCCACGTCCGTGGGGACGCTGGCTTGGCCCGCGCTCGCGATTCTCGCGTTGGTCGCCGGCGCGTTGGTCGCCACGCGCCGCCGCGGCGAGTGGTTCGCGCCGCTCGTCACGGGTGCCTGCGCGCAAGGGGGATTTTGGGTCGGGGCAGCAATCCACGCGGCGTCGGGAGCCGGGGGCGGCTCGGGGTTCTCGTCGATGGAGGGCGTCGGCCTCGCGGCGCTCGCCGGGCGGGTGAGCAGCTACGGCACGACGGGGTTGTGGTTGATTTTGGCGCTCTCGTGCGTCGGCGTCCTCGGGCTCCGGTTCGGCGGGGGCGCGGCAGCGAGTCGCCCGAGTCTCGGACGGATCTGTGGGCTCACCGCGTGCTGGGGGGGTGGGGTGCTCGCGTGGATCGATGTGGCGTCACGGACGGGCGCGTGGACTTCGGGCGCCGGGATTCTCGGCGCGATGGCGTGGCTGTCGATCATCGCTGGGATCGGTGCGACGCTCGGGCTCTCTGTGAGACGCGGGGAGTCGAGCTAGGGTGGCCCAGACGCCGGGACCGACGCGAGGTGCCGCTCAGACCTGGCCCCACACGCTGTGTCTGTGGGCCGCGCTCGCTGCTTGCGGCTGCGGCCGACCGTCGGCGGGCGACTCGATTGGTGCGGGTGAAGTTGTGGGCGCCGGCGCTGATGGGGGTGCTCGCGCGACGGTGATCGGCGAGGAGGGGCCGCGAGAGGAGCGCGAGCCGCTCGCGCCGGTGGCGTCGGTTGTGTCGACGGACGCCTGGCTCGATCTCATCTCGCAGCGCCCGAGCGCGGTCACCAGCAAGCATGGCCGGGTGGTCGTCGATTTCGCTCATGAGGACGCGCGCCGGCATTTCTCACCCACGGAGCTGCATCGCTGGGGGCTAGGGGTGGTCGCGGCGGGTCGCGCAGCAGGGTCGCTGCGCGAGCACGGCGCCTCGATCTACGTGCCGCTCGACGGAGCGCGATCCCCCGCGCTGGTCGGTGACAAAGGGGTGGCGATCGCGCTGACGGTCCGCTCCGATCTCGCAGGACAAGTCATGACTGTTTTGTGGAATGAGCACCCGATCGTCAACCTCACCGTCGGGGCAGAGTGGAGGCGCCGAACGGTTTCCATCCCGCTCGAGCACGCGGTGGCGGGTGAGAATCGTCTGCGATTGCACTTTCGGAAGGCCGGGGCGGCCGGCGGCAGCACGGCGGACCTTGGACTCCTGGAGGTCGGGACGACCGAGATGATTCGAACATCGATCCCGGCGCCGAAGGTCCTCGACGTGACTCCTCGTCGAGACGGGGAGGTCAACCTCTCGCTCGCTGCGGGAGGGAGCTTGTCGTACTACTTTGTGCCGCCGCGGCGTGGGCGGCTCGTCATCGAGGCGTCGGGGGAAGGCAGCCTGGAGGTGCTCGCGAGCACTGACGTTGATCACGCTGACGCACGCGCCCCGCGTCAGCTGTCGCAGACCGCGCTGCGGCCGACGGGGCAGCAATTGGAGGTGGACCTGTCGGGATATGGGGGCGTGCCGACTCGGCTCGAGCTGCGCGTAAGGGACACACGGCGGCTCGACGCACCGGGGGCGCTGCTCAAGAAATTGGAGGTGCGGGCGCGCAGGAGCATCCCCGTCGATCGCCGAAAGCGCACCCCGCGAGATATCGTTATCTTCGCCGTTGAGGGGTTCCGCGGAGACGAGCTCGCGCCCGAGCGTTTGGCTTCGGGGGACTTCCCCTCGCTGTCACAATTTCGTAGGGAGGCGCTGTCATTCAGCGTCGCCTATGCACCTGGCGCGGCGGCGGTGCCGAGCCACGCCGCGTTGCAGTCGTCGGTGGTCCCGGCGGCGCATCTCACCGGGACCGGGACCTTCGTCGCGCAGTCATGGACGGTGTTGGCCGAGGTGCTCGAGCGCGCCGGCTACCGCACGCAGCTCGTGACCGCGAACCCCTACGTGTCGCAGGCCCGGGGCCTCGTGCAAGGGATGGGAGAGGTGCAGACCCTCACCGCGGGTCCGGTCCGGAACAACACCGCCACCCACGTCGTGGCGGCGGCGCTCCCGGAGGAGGACGACCGCAAGTTCCCGGCGATGTCGTATATGGTGATGAACGATCCGCAGGCCCCGTACGATCCGCCAAAGGCGTTCCTGCGCGGGCTCACGGCGCCCGAGGGCGCGCCGGCCCAGCACCTCACCCATATGTGGGTCGGCCGGGTCCGACGTGGACGAGACGTGAGGGCGGAGGAGCGTCGGTACGTCCGGAGCTTGTATCGTGGTGAGCTGCAGCTCGTGGACGTCGCGCTCGGCAATACGCTGGAGTCGCTGGTCACAAGTGGCCGTCTGAAGGACGCCGTGATCGTCGTCGTCGGAATCCATGGAGAGGAGTTTCTCGAGCACGATGGAGCGGGGCATGGCCTTCGGCTGTTCGAGGAGAGCTTGCGGGTGCCCGTGTTAATTCGCGCGCCGGAGTTACTCGCGCCCGGAGAGGTGTCGATTCCAGTGGACCTCCTCGACTTGGCGCCGACGCTCCTCGACCTCGTAGGAATTGAGGCCCCCACCGATTGGCAGGGGCGCTCGTGGGTGAGCGTCATCGACGACCCCCAGCCACCTCCGCAGATCGCGGCGGCCTCACTCGGAGACGGGAGCTTCATGATTCGGGCGCACGACCTCAAGCTTCAGGTAGGTCCATCCGTCGGTCCCGATGGTATCCGGCTCTATGATCTTTCCCTCGATCCGGGGGAGCGAGCCCCTCTGGAGGCGGGGGGCGGGGTAGGAATGCGGATGATGCGCACGGCGGCGACCTGGCATCAGCTGGAATTTGGTCGCTGGAAGCGGCTGCGCTGGGGGACAGCGGTGAACTTGTTGCCCGCGTTCGCGCTCGACCACGGAATGTAGTAACAAGCGCGGCTATGTCAGCGCCCACCGCAGAGCTCCTCTCCAAGATCGATGCTTTGGCGACGTCTAGAGACGTCACTGGACTCGCTGCGTTCGAGACGCACGCGGACAAGAAGGTGCGAAAGGCCGCCAAGAAAGCCCTGCATGTGCTGAAGACGAAGGGGGTCAGCATGCCCGAGCGAGCGCAGGAGGCGAGCTGGTCGGTCGGGGGGCTCGAGTCGTTGCGCGGAGACCTCAGTGACCGGGCCATGGTGGACGTCCGCTCCGCTCCTGGCGCGACGCGGCTGATCTTGAGCAAGGCAGAGCCAGACGAGGGCGCGTCCTTGATGATCGCGCTCGTGGGACCAGACGGCCGCTTGCTGGAGTTCTCTTCCGGCTACCAGACGGACGGCCAACGCGGGCGCATGCTCCGAGACTGGGATCGCGGCTTTGAGGGGCGCGCGATCCCGGTCGACTACGTGAAGGCACGCCTCGGATGGTCGCGGCGTCGGACCATCGAGCTCGGATTCAGCGTGCCCCAAGGATTCGACGCGGTCCAAGAGCGCATGGGGACGCTCCCTGATGAAGTACCAGCCTCGCCGGTGGAGACGCTCCTCGCGGGGGTAGACGCGGCAGAGGTTGAAGCGGTCGACGCCCTCGTCGCGGCGGGGGTCCCACGCTGGCCGATCATGTTTGAGGCGAGCGGGCTGATCGAGAAGCTTAACGCAACCGCGGGGGACCGCAGCGATGGCGAAGACGACGCTCAGATGTCGGAGGAGGAGCGCCGGGCGATCTACCTCGACGCGGTGCGCGACGACGAGCGCGTCCGCGAGGGCATCCTCGGACCCATCTTGTCACGCTTCGAGGACGCAGCGCTCTCATTGTGGTTGGAGGGGCATGGGGCTGAGGCGCAGCGACTGCGGCAGATGGGCGATGAGGCCCGCAGCTCGGATGCCTGCGAGACGATCGGCTGGGCCGCCGACTTGGTGCAGATGCAGGTGGCCGCGCTCGCGATGCAGCAGATGCAGCGGATGGGCCAACCCGGCGGCTAGTCGTCGCCCTGCGGGGCCTCCCCGGTCGCGATGCTGCGACATTGGGTGATGGGGTCGGACACGAGGTCAATGAGCAGCTGTTGACCGAGGCGAGACTTTTGGAGGCGCGTCTTGAGGTCTGGTCCGGACACCCCGTCCATCAGGCACGCGGCCCCCAAAATCCCTGCGACGTCACCGGACAAGAGATACGCGACGCGAAGATCTCCGACGGAGACACGACGAGCGGTCTCCGCAGGGGTGAAGTTCTCGTTGGAGAGTTGATGACAGCACTGCTCAAGGATCTTTCGTGCCTTTCGCGGCAGCGAGCGATTGAGGAGTGAGGTCAGCGCGCTCAGTCGGTCGGGATCGGGGTCCGCCGTGATGGCGTTAAAGACCCCCACCGATTCGAACGCCGCGGCGAGGAGGAGATCGAGCTCGACTCGGTCGAGAGATCGAACTTGACTCGCGCCGAGGGCGTATCGCGCGAGCGCGACCGCGGCGAGGCCGCGCCAGTCGTGCTCGTTGCCTTGCATCCACAGGTTCTCGCCAAATTGAACGATGGGTTGCTTACCCGGGAGCACGGTGACGACGTTCGAGGCGATGGTCGAGGCGACCTTGGGCGCGGGGAGCCCCACGGAGGGACACCACTGCTGAAGCACCGGGGTGAGGACCGCCGGCTTCACGTTGAATGGCATCGGGGAGGTCTTGCCGCGATCGAACTTCGGGAAGAACTCTGTCAGCCGCTCCATCGCCGGTTCAAGGCAAGCGAGGAGTCGCGTGAGCTCCAGGCCCTCGCCACGATGGAGGATCTTTGTGAGGATGGCGGGTTGGCGGGTGCGCTCCAGCCCATCCGCTCGCGCCGGCCGGAAGTGCTCCTCGGGAGGGGCGGTAAAGTTGGCGTCCACCGCGTGCAGCACCCCTTGGATCGTGTAACCGAGCGGGCGCGAAGCCGCCTTCGCCATGTGCGTGAGGACCTGCAGATCGCGGGTGGAGACGTCTCCGATCGCAAACTTGCGCATGAGGGCGGTCCGCGCGGGGGCGAAAAATTCGCTCAGACCGCTCATGTCACCGAGTCGCTCGTGGAGCTTGATGAGGATCTGCGAGGACTCCCTGTCCCCTGGGTCCACGCGGAACGCGAGGCGGGTCGCGTCGATGGCGGCGGAGGTGTGCGCCATCGAGCGCGCGAGCAGTCGGGCGCGCCGCAGGTGAAGGGCGCGCTGGTCGGCGGGCTCCCGCTGCTGGTCTGCGAGCTTGCGGAGGTAGATCTCCGCGTCGAGGGGCCGCCCCGCTTGCTCGAGGACCTCCGCGAGCAGTGAGATGGCGCGTGGATTCTCAGGGGCTTGGGCGAGGAGCTGTTCGCCGTGATGCAGCGCGCGATCCAGGGTGTCCGAATTGCTCGCGAGGTGGCGCGCGAGCCCGAGCCGCAGCTCGAAGCCCGTGGCGTCACCGACGGGGAACAGGCTCAGCAGCTGCTCCGTGACCAGCGCCGCGGAGTCGCTGTCTCCGACGTCCCGGTAGGCGCGAACGAGCCGCTCAAGCGCGATCTTGCTGTCAGGCTTCGCGTCGGTCGCGGCACGGAGCGCGCGGATGCACTCGTCGGCGTCGCGCCCGAATTCGGCGAGGATCAGGCCGAGCTCATGCCGCAGCTCTGCGTCGCCCAGTGTCCAAAAGAACTCCCGGAGCAGGTCGACCGCGGTCCCGGGATCGTTGACAGATGAGATCAGCCGCTCGAGGAGACGGAACGCGTCTCGGTGATTGCCATCGCGATTAAATATCTCTCGGAGCAGCTTGACGGCCTGCTCACCGGCCGCATGGTCTTCGCCCTGGATGGCGGCGGTGACGCGCTGCTTCGCCTCGTTGAGCAGCGCGTGAACCGAGGCACGCACGACCTGGGTGCTGACAGGCCGGCGAACGGGAGGAGGTCCGTCTCGACGCTCCGAGGTGCGCGACAGGCCGGACTCCGCCGGGAAGTTCTTCGGCGCCGCGGCGAGCGAAGCCCGGTACGCCCTCCGCGCGAGGGCGTAGTCTCCAGACTGTTCGAGGAGCTCTGCGCTCTCCAGGTAGAAGATGGCGCGCTCAAGGTCAGACTGCGCCCGCACTGCTCGTACGGACACTGCGTCGTTGATATTCGGAACGCCCTTAGCGTCGAGCAAGAGCCGCTCAAGATGTCGCACAGCGTAGGCGTTGCCAGGGTCGCGCCCGAGCGCGCGCACGACCGCGTCGGTGGCCAGCGCGGTGTCCTCGGCCTGGCCTCCATCTTGGAGGCTCTCGCAGGCCTCGATGAGCAAGGCAGCGCTCATGCTCTTGTCGCCGATATTCTCGGCGGCGTTGAGATAGAGCGAGGGGAGGGACTCTCTGTCGGAGACGTGACGGAGCAGCGTGGCGTATTCGCGGGTGATGATCGGATCGTCTTGCATGTGCTGGAGCGCCAGCTCGTAGCTGCTCCTCGCCT
The DNA here is from genome assembly GCA_014240065.1 of Myxococcales bacterium. GTDB lineage: Bacteria > Myxococcota_A > Polyangia > Nannocystales > Nannocystaceae > JAAZXR01. The sequence goes on along the minus strand of JAAZXR010000004.1, from coordinate 30,900 downwards.
CCGAGATCCCCTCGCTGGTGAGCGCGAGCACGCGCGCACGCTTCACGTGAAGCACGGCCTGTTCTGCGCCGTTGGTGACGCCGATGCGCTGATCGATATGTGTCACGAGGTTGTCGTAGTCGGAGGCGGCCACCAGGATTCGACGGGCTCGCTCCCACGCCAAGGAGTGGTTTGGCTGCCGCTGAATGGCGGTTCTGTAGTGTTGAAGCGAGGCGTTTTGCGCCGACGCTCGCGCGGCGCTGGTCGCGGCTGATCGCGCGGAAGCCTCCGCGAACAGCCCGAGCTGATAGGCTTGATCCGCTTGATACGCCGGTGTCGCCGGAGGCGGCTGCGCCCGGAGGAGATCGTAGGCCTCCGCGACGCGCTCTTCGGACCGCAGCAGCTGAAGGAGGAACGAACGCGCAGCGGCGAAGTCCGGGTTTGTCTCGTAGGCTTGCTTCGCGAACATGATCGCCCGCCCGGGATCCCCGAGCTCCTCGTAACAGACCCGCGCCGCCTTCAGCGCGAGGGCGGCCGGATCGGTGACGGGATCGCTGATGGGATCGTAGAGCGTGAGCACCGCCTCAAAGTCGCCGGCCTCGCGGTGAATGCGAGCGAGGGCCTGGATGGCTGGGGTGTAGCCTGGGGACGCCTTCAGCGCGCCTGAGTAGGCGTCCCGCGCTTCGTTTCGCCGGTTCAGTCCGTGCTCGAGCACCTCACCAAGCTCGACGAGGGCGGTCGCCTTGGAGGTCCCCTCCGTGACGCGTTCCACGAGCAGCTTGAGCGCCTCTTGTAGCACCGCGGTGCGGCGGTGAAGACGGCTGAGCGCGACGAGCTGATATAGCGACAGGAGATCGTCGGAGGCGTGCTTCGTGATCTCTTGCAGCGCTGAGATCGCGAGGTCGGGGTCGGCGAGCTCTCGTTGAGCCATCTCCGCGACGCGGCGCAGCGTCACCAAGCGCTCATGCTGATGGTCGCTCTCTTCCGCTTGCGCGAGATAAGCCTCCGCCGCGCTCTGCCAGCGGCGCAGGGACTCGAAGCTCCGGCCGAGCGCCCGGAGGCAGGCGGCGTTGTCGCGGTCCTCTGCCGCCGCCTGGGCGTAGACCTCGGCGGCTCGTGACAAGTCGCCCCCCATGTGCTCGTGCACCTCACCGAGGCGGAGCAGAAGCGAGGCGCGATTGGATCGATTGGTTTGGACGCGACTCCACTCTTCGAGGAGGGCCACGAGGGATGGGAAGTCTCCGGTCTCTCGGTACAGCTGCTCGAGTTGCTCTCGCGCCCAGTTGTCCTCCGGGAAGTGAAGAATGCAGAAGCGCAGGTCCCGTTCGAGCCGGCCGCGAAGACCGCTCAGGTCACTGTCGGCGGCGGCGAAGACGCCGGCCCGGATCCGCTGGATCCACGCGTGTTTGATGAGGACCGCGACCTCGCGCGGCTCATCGATGACATTGATGGCGGCGTCGAGGAGTTGCTCGCCGAACAGGACGGGCGCGGCGGTCCCGACGGTCAGCTCGCGCTCCATATACATGGCGACCTCGGTCATAGGTCCGAGCCAGTGATTGTCCGGCCCCGAGGCCGCGATGCTCTCTTCGAGGATCCTCTCGATGAGCGCGTGCGGAGGGTGCTGCCCGGTGAGCCCGTTCAAGAACGCGAGGTGAATGGCGGTCGCCTTGGAGATCGGGTCTTGGGTCAGGTCGGCGAGTTTCGTATACAAGCCGCTCAAGCCGTCGTCGTCGCCGATGGCTGCGGTCGCGCGGATGAGCCTCCGCAACGCGGTCTCGTCAGAGGGGAGGGAGCGGTGAGCCGCCCGCAAGTGCTCGATGCGATGCGTCGGATCGTCGCTGACCTCGGCGAGATCGAGGTACGACGCGGTCACGATCCCCTTGGAGCTGGCCGCGTCCCTGCGCCGACGGATCCGCGCGCCAGCTTGAACGGGTGTCGCGTAGATCAAGGAGAGATCGGCGGCCAGCACGGTCGCGACTGGGTGCTCCGGGGTCAAGTCCAAGGCGGCGTCCAAGGCGGCGAGGGCGCGGGTAGGGTTTTCGAGGATGTAGAGGCACTGCATCCCAAGCTCAATGAGCGCGGCGGTGCGTCGAGTGGGAGAGAGGGACTCGTCGTTGGCCTCTCGCTTGAGCTGCTCGAGCTGGGTCGTGATGTTGTCTTGGTCATCTGGGAGCGCGTCGAGGAGGATCGCCCCAACCTTGGAGGCGCTGTCTTCGATCGCGGCGCGACCTTCATCGGGCTGGCCGAGGCGTTGGATTAAAATCCGTCCTGCCTCGCACTTCATCTCGCTCCCGAGGGCCGCGCCCTTCGTGTCCGCCGCGCTCTCTTGCAGGAACTCTTGGGCGAGTTCTTTCCAATACGTGGCGTCCCAACTCTCTTCCCTCAGGGACAACAGACCGGAGTGAACGCCCGAGGACAGGCCCCACAGGAGGGATGGCCGGTCCGCGAGGCCTGGTGGCGTCTCGGGGCTGGCGCCGCCGCGCAGCGCCTGCGCCATGGAGGGAGGGGTGCCGTGGTCGCTCATGAGGCCTCCTGATCGGCGTCCTCGCGGACCACGTGATATCCCCAAGATTCTCGTAGTCTGAGGTGCTCATCGGAGAACAGAAAATCGAGCAGCGCGAAGCCACGCGGGGAGGCGAGCGCACCAGAACGGAGGAGCTCGTGGAGCACGGGCCGGGGATCCGCGGCGCACAAAATGGCGACGCGGTCTTCGGCGCGGTCGAGGGCTATCGAGATGCTCTCCGCGTGGAACGATTCGCGGGAGTTGCTGACTGACTGGGCGACTTCGCGTCCAGCCTCTTCGAGGCTGCCAATATTCCCGAGCTGTTCCTCTGCGAACTCCGGGATGTCGTCATCGTCGCACGTCGCCGCGACGGCCTCTGGCACCTCTACCTTCGCGGCGCGGAGCAGCGCGATGATGTAGCCGACACGCTGCGCGTCCCCGATCTCTGATCGGATGTGGATCCCACCGACCGCTGCGGTGAAGAGCGCGCGACCGAAGAGGCTCCGGTGGAGGGGCGACGACGGCGTCGCGTGGACGTCTCGACCCACGGTCAATATATCTTTGTTGCTCGCGAGGTGGCCGACGCCTTCGACGGTCGGATCCAAGAAGATCTTCGGCACGGACACGCCGAGCACCTCCGCGATCTGGGTCACGACGATCATCGCGCTGTTCGATGAGGGCAGCGGTGGACCGCTCGGAGTCGTCGCGTCGTTTGAGGAGGCGCTGGGTGGCGGCGGGGCGCAAAAGCTCGCCTCATGCAGCAGCTCGACCGCCGTTGAGTTCGAGACATCGCTGATGAGCCCGTCGAGTCCTCGGCTCCGCGACACGACCGGGAGCGGCCACGGGACGGTGACGAGGTCGTCGCAGGTGAAGGGGAGGGAGTCCTCCTCTCCTTGGGCCGTCGCCAGCGCTTCACGGAGGGCCGTCGCGAGGAAGACGCCGTCGCTTTGTCCCGAGATCTTGTAGAGCAAGGCCAGCCTCGCGACGATCTCGGAGGCGGGCGAATCGTTGGAATTGAGGAAGTCGTGACTTCGAATCCGCGCGCGGTGCTGCGCGATCGCGCCCATGATAGTGGCGTTGGCTTCTTGTGTTTGGCCGGCCGCCTGCAAGCGCTTGTGTAGGTCTCGAATGGCGCCAAGGTCGTCGGGCTCGGAGGCCACCACGCGCCGCAGGAACTCGATGGCGCGCGGTGTGTCGTCGAGGACGTCGGCGTAGATTCGCGCGAGCTGTCGTAGCGCCTGGGGGCGTTGCTCTCCGGGGAGCACCTCGAGCTTGCGCTCAAGCGCCGCCACGATCGCGGCGTGATCGCCGTGCTCTTGGGCGAGAGTCTCGGCCGAAGAGAAAGAGACGAGCGGGTAGAATCCGCCCGCCCCCGCGTCCATGAACGACGCGATCGCCCGCGGTCGATTCCCTCGAGCCCGCTCCGCCTCTCCGATGTAGAAGTGGATCGCGGCGGCGCGCTCGGGCGGGGCTCCTTCGAGCATTGTCTCCAGCGTCTCCACCGAGCGCTTCCAATCGCCGACCTTGGTGTACAGGTTCGCGAGCTCCGGGGCGAGCGCCGCGACGTCGGCGCCGCGCTTCAAGGCGCGCTGAAACACGTCGATCGACGCGGCCGGACCGTCGGTGTCGAGCGCGAGGCGCCCCGCGAGCTGGACGTCGGCGGCGCGGAGTCGTGACTCTTTGGCGAGGACCTCGATGCGATCTGCGATGGCCACCGTGAGGTCGGGGGCCTCCTCGGCGCCATGTTCCAAGAGCGTCCTCATCAGCCACATCGCGGCGTCGTCATTTGCGGGGTCGCAGGTCAACGCCCGCCCGAGCAGTCGCCACGCCTCCGGGGCAGGTGCCCCCTCCGTGGATCGTCGCAGGGCGAGGCGCCCCGCGCGGACCAGGGCGCGGCTCTTATGCCGGCCAGATGAGGTGTGCTCGGCGATCCGCTCCTCCAGTGAGATCGCTCGAATGATCGCGGCGGTGCCGCCTTGGCGGGTCAGGACGCGGGCCTCTGTGTGCAGGGCCGGCAGGTAGTCTGGTGCGTGGGTGCGGGCCCGCTTGAGGTGTTCGAGGGCGTCGTCGTAGCGTCCGCGCCGCTCCATAATCTCGGCGGCGATATTCGCGAGGGACGCCGCCTCAGCGTCCGAGGAATCCCCAGATGCATCGAGTCGATCTTGAGTCACAGGAGACGCGAGCTCGGTGCGCAGCAGCTTGATACGTCGACGGGCTCGGACCGCCACGACAAACTCCGGATCGGCGTCGAGGACGCTCGCGAAGAGCGCGTCCGCTTCGTCGAGTCTCTTCGCGCGCTCGAGCGCGCACCCTGCGAGGTAGGTCTGGGTGTGGACCTCTTTGAGGTCTGGCTCGTCGGCCCGCTGGACGATCTCGGCGATCCTGCTCCGCGCCGTCGCCTCTTGCACGTCCTTGCGGGCGTAGAGCGCGGCCCTGGCCAGGCGCTGTTGGGTGACAAAATCGTCCGGACGCGCCTCCGCGACCGGCTCGAGGTACTGCATGGCCACCTCGACGCGGGGGGTGAGCTCGGCGAGCTGGAGCGCGAGGGCTTCTCGCGCGTCGGGGCTGCGCTCCACGTCGAGCGCGGCCTCGGCCAGCGAGTGGAGCTCGCGGCTGCGTCCGAGTTTCTCGTAGAGCTGCAATAGCTTCGCGCGGGCGACCCCGAGATCAGGCCAAAAGGAGAGCGCGCGGGTCAGCAAACGGCAGGCGGTCTCGTCGTCGCCGAGGTGCCTCGCGTGAATTAGCGCGCTCTGGTGGAGCAACAGCGCCCGACCTCGGGTGCTGCGAGTGGCGAGGATGTGGGCGTCGAGGATGGAGGTGAGCTTGCGCCAATTTTGGAGCGACTCCGCGAGTCGCGAGGCCATGTGGATCGCCGGGAGATGTTCGGGCCAGCGACTCAACATGACGTCGAGGATGTCGAGCGCCTCCTCTGGCTTGCCAAGCTCGCTGGCGAGGATCATCGAGATCTCGATGTGGATCGTGGCTCGAGAGTGCCGGTCGGGGGCGTAGAGGAGGCGGCGGTGGAGGGACTCGACGAGCGCGGGGTGGTCTGCTTGGCGCTTGAGCACCTCATGGAGCATGTCGAGGGCCGGTACAAAGTCGTCGCGAGCGTCGAGGGCCTGCTCGAAGCAGTCTCGCGCACGATCGATGTCGTCGGCCTCTAGGTGAAGCTCTCCGCAGCGGTGCAGCAGCTTCGCCTTGCGCGACGGGCTCTCGGTCAGCGCGGCCTCGTGTGCGGTGATCTTGAGGAGGTCTTGTTTGCGGCCCTGCTTCGCCATCAGTCGCGCGAGAGACTGCAGCGCGATCATGTGGTCGGGATGGCTCTTGAGCAGCGCGACGAGGTGCTTGGAGGCGACCTTGTTGTCCCCCACGCGCGTCGACAGTTGCCCGGAGAGCGCGTGAAGGAAGCTCTTGCGGGCGGGATCGGGCGTCGATTCTAGCTCGCGCTCGTAGAACTTCAGCAGCCCTTGAGTGTCCGACTGGACGTGCAGCAGGCGCTCGATGGCGTCTTTTGGCGGGCGAAACTCAGGCGCAAAGTCAACAGCTCGCTCGTAGGCTCGCAGCGCGGCCTCGGGGCGAGACAGGTGACGTTCGAGGACTTGACCCACACGCAGGTGCGCCAGTGACACTTCTTTTCGGGTCAGCCCGCGGCCGGTGGCTGTCTGCGCTTGATGCTCGAGCACCTCAAGGAGCTGCGCGTAGCGCCGCTCAGAGAAAAGGAGCCGGGCCGCCTCCTCGAGGGCGGGGAGGTGATCTGGATCCTCGCGCAGGGCACGGAGGAGGGCGGAGATGCCGAGGTCGACACGCGCGGTGCGTCGCGTGGCCAGCTTCCCCGCCTGGTAGAATGCCTCGGCGCGGGCGGTGGAATCCTCAGGGTGTAGCAGGCTCGCGATGCGGATGGATGCGTCCACGGCGACCTCGTATTCGCCGGCGGCGACCGCATGATTCCGCAGACTATTCCACATGCTCAGGTTGTCCTCGTGCTCGAACGCGGCCGCGCGCGCGAGGGGGATGGCGCGCGTTCTCTCCCCTGACTCGCGGAGGACGGCGGCGGCGCGCGCCATGAGCAGCGCGCGCCCATGGGCGCTGAGGTGCTCGGCGGAGTGGTCGAGCGCCTGAATCGCCCCGACGTCGTCGCCGATGATCTCGCTGGCCCGCAGCAGGTCCAGCGCGAGCACCAAGTGCCCGGGAGCGCTATCGAGGCTGGCTTTGAGGAGATCGGAGGCGAGGTTGCTGTTGCCGCCGCGGTGCATCTCAAGGAGCGCGAGCTCGTGCAAGACCGGCGCGAGGGCCCGTCCGTCGTCGAGGGTCTCGAGCTGGTCCTCGAGATTTTGTGTCAGCCCAGGGAGGTCGCCGCGGGAGAGGTACAGGCGCTCCGCGGCGCGCAACGACGGGAGGTCGCCGCCGGATGCGTTCAGTGAGGCCCGGTAACATTCCAGCGCCGCCTCAAGGTCGCCGAACTGCGCCTCGACGATCATGCCTCGCTCTCGGTAGAGCGCCGCGGCTTCCTTTGGGTGTCGAGTGGCTCGGATCTCTGTGTCGATGAATTCGACCAAGCCGCGCACGTCCCGTCGCGCGCGCTGGAGCGTGGACATCAGGCGCATGGCAGGGCGAAGCTCGGGCGCGGCCTCGAGCGCTTGCCGCAAGAGGCGCTCCGCTTCACGGTGCTTCCCCGACAAGAAATTCCACCGGCCAGCGGCCCAAGAGAGGATAGCGATCCGTTCTTTCTCAGTAGGGGGCGTTCCCGCGAGCGCCCTCATGGTCTCTTGCAAGGGCATTTCGACCGAAGTCGCCATCGAACTGAAGTTTACACGGTCTTCGCGTGGGCTAGTTGGCCTCTGTGTCGGCGAGGGCCGAAACATAGTCGGCGAGCTGATATTCGCGGGGTTCGCGACCCTCGGACGCGCATTTTTGGGCGAGCAGTTCGAGCAGGAGTCGCAGCGTTTCAAACTTGCCAGTGAGGCTGTAGTATTCTTGGCTGGTTACTTGTGGCCGGTTCTCAAGGGCCTTGGCCAGCCACTGGGCGTCCGAGGCTGGAGCGGATTCGTGCGCCGCGGTCGCGGCGTCGTCTGGCACGGAGTCGTTCGGATGAAAGCCTGGATCCAGGGGGGCGGTGTCGGGGAGCCGGGGATCGTTCTCGATCACGTCTTCGCCGAGCAATACCTCGTAGGCTTGGTCGATCGGGGAGAAGTGCAAGAACTGCGGCTCGAGGAGGAGGCGCAGGCGGCGTGGATTGTTGCCATCGCCGATCCAGCGCGCGCCGATTTCTTTGCGCACGACCTCACCAAAATACGCCCCTGCTTCGGCGGCGACGATCTCAAGGATAGGGCGGCGCGTCTCGCCTCTGAGGGTCTGGAGGTAGTGATCTACCCACGCCAGCGAGGTCTCGCTGTCGTCCACCGCAAAATCGAGCGCGCGCCGCATGTGGTCCGCGAACGAGGTGTGCAAATCGCTCACGAGGGCGGGGCGGCCGGCGGAGGTGTCGGTGACGTTTGTCGGGGAGAGATCCTCTTTCGACATTCGGAAGATCTTTACACTGAGAATGGCAGAGCGCTATTGTTATCTGCCGTGGTCATGGAAAATGATTCGCTCAGTCGCGTGGTGACGACGTCCTATTTGTGCGAGTGCGGAGCGCTGTTCAAGGCGCGGCGCTGGGCGTGGATCGACGTGACGCTCGACGGCGCCCGCGCTGCGCGGGTTCGTGACGAGGGGCCGCTCGAGGGGATGTGCCCCGACTGCGGAGAACCCGCGTTTGGCCACGCGCCATGGGTCGCCTGCGATCGCGAATCAGAGCGCGCCTGGCTGGTCCTCCCGCGCGGGCGCTTGGGCGAGGTCATGGAGGCGCTGCGCTGGCATCATCGGGCCGTCGAGTCCTATGACGACGTGCTTCCAGCGTGGTTGGTGAGCCCGACGCCGCGCGCAGACGTCGAGGCGGAGGGCCTCGCTCCGTGGGAACGCGCGGGACACGAACACGGCGCTCACTCTGGGACCTATGTAGGGCTCGTGGGGGGCGACCACGGGAACGCCAGAGGCGCGAGCGTCGGGGCTGGGGTGCCGGTGCAGGTTGGGATGGAGCTGTCGGGCGTGACGCAAGAAGGCGAGCTCTCCTCCCATGTAGGCTTGGTCGTCCTCAAGGAGGGCGATCAGGTGTCGTTGCACGTGGCGATGGACGACGAGGACCGCGCGCACTGGGGGACCGCGGCGCTGTCGGTGCGTCCGGTTCACCTGCGAGACATGGGATACCCCATCCTCGGAGTGCGGGTGTTGGCGTCGTATCTGGGGCGGGTGTCGGTGATCGACGGCGTCGTGGACCCCTCTTCGAACGAGGCCGCGGCGATCGTCGATCGTCTGTGTGAGGAGGTGAGCGTGCGCGTGGAGATCGACGGAGACTACGCGGGCGCCGCGTCCGTGGCCCGTGGCGTCACCGCGCCAGGGTTGCAGCGCAACGCCGCGCTGTGTTTTGAGTCCGCGCGCGCCGTGCTCGCCGCCGGGGAGTTTCCACTCTCTGCTTGGGATGACGCGATCGAAGAGCTCGCGGCCCGCACAGTGTCGGAGAGGCTGAAGCCTGCGGCCGTCCAAATTGGGGCAGGCGACTATCAGTACATCATCTCGGCGACGGAGAGTTGGGGCGCCTTGGAGCATCTCGATGCCGTGTCGAGCACCGCAAATTTGGCTCACTTGCTCGAGGTGGACGGGATGCCGGTGGGAGAATTCGAGCACCTTCGCCATCGCATTTTGGCTCATTCCATCGTGTTTGGGCTCTGCTGCCCCCGCCGATTTTGGCGTCGCGTCATCGCCTCTGGTCTGTGCGAGAGCCCGGCGGTGTACGTGAACGCGCTGGTGGAAGCGCGGCGCGGTGAGACCGCGGATCCCGACGTGAACGAGGCGCTCTCGCTCGATCCGACGGCGAAGGCGGAGTCGTGGCGACGGTTGATTTCATTTTGCGAGGCGCGAGGGTTGGAGGTGCCAAGCGAGGCGTACGAGGGGCTGGGCGAGCGACGGCCTGCGGCCGCGGGAGCCTCCAGCGGGGTTGTCGCTGGCACGCTTGGCGCGGGGAGCGGTGCGCCGCAGGTCGCGGTGGGGCTCAACGACCGGAAGCGACGGGTGCAGGTGGCCTCCGATCTCCTCCTCGGCTACGACGAGAGCGACATTTCGGTGTTGCTCGAGCACCTCGATGGCTTCTCGGACGACGAGCTAATTCGACTCTTGCCGCCGATGGTCGTCGCGACCAGCGCCCACAAAAGCGCGCTGCTCGGCGGATTGTCCGCCGAGAATTCGAGCCTGCGTCAATGCGTCGCCCTCGCGTTCGGGGAGGCGGGGAGTCCCAGCGCTGTCGCGGCCCTGTGTGGCATGCTGTTTGGGGATCCCAGCGACGCTTGGCGGGACGCGGCAAAGGCGCTCGGACACATCGGCCCGAGCGCGGTGGCCGAAGTGGCCAAGATTGTCGCCACAAAGAGCGAGAAGCGCCAGGGCGAGCGGGCAGTGGTCGCTTTGCGGGAGGCGGGCCAGCGACACGGGGTGGAGCTCATCGCGGATCTTTGTGCGCATGAGCACTCCGTCGTTCGGGCCGCGGCGAGCCGCGCGCTCGCCACGCTCGGCGATGCCAGTGGCGAGATAGACGCATCGGATCCAATATGTAGGTTCTCTCGCCGAGCACGGTTGCGTCTCGCCTCAACTGAGGGCATGAAGGTGGTTCCAGATCCCACGCAGGTGCTCACCATTTCGGACTTGGAGATCTTATAATGCGCTACGGAATTTTTAGTGACACGCACGCGAACCTCGCCGCACTCGAGGTGGTCCTTCGGAGTTTGGAAGGCGAGAAGGTGGACGTGTTGGCGTGCCTCGGAGACACGGTCGGCTACGGGCCGCAGCCGGAGGAATGTTGTCAGCTGATCCGAGCCAACGCCGACTACACCATCCTCGGCAATCACGACGCGGCGGTGGCAGGCCGGATGGACTACGCCTACTACTATCAGGCCGCGCGCGACGCCCTCGATTATCACGCCTCGGTGATCTCTGAAGAGAGCCTCGAATGGCTGCGGTCACTGCCCTACAAGCAGGCCGACGGAGCGACCCACTTTTGTCACGGTTCCCCGGTAGATCTTGAAGAGTTCGAATATATCTTCAATGTTGAGCAGGCGAGCACGTGCCTGCCGATCTTGGAGGAGATGGGGACGGCTACGTTCATCGGACACTCGCATCTGTGTCGCTCCTTCGCGCTCGCGCCGGCGCGCGCCCACGAGGTGCTGACGGGGGAGTTCCCGATTCGACAGGGGTTCAAGTACATCATCTCCGTCGGTTCGGTGGGACAACCGCGCGACCAAGACCCTCGCGCGAGCTATACGATCTACGACACGGACGCAAAGACCTTTGAGTTCAAGCGGGTCGAGTATGATGTCAGCAAGACGGCGAGCCTCGTCTTCCAAGACGAACGCTTGGCCGACTCCTTCGGGGCGCGTCTGCTTCAAGGAGTGTGACGACTCGCGCGCGTGGGGCGGCGGTCAGCGCCGGTACCTGCGGACGGTGCCGTCATTGGGCGCCGCCGTGTGGGGCATGGTCGCGCTGTATTGGTCGTGGCGGTTCGCCACGGCGAGGGTCGCCTCTTGGTGCTCAAGCGGAGGTGAGAACAAAAACCCTTGGGCTTCATCGCAAGATAGGCTCCGCAACAGATCGCGCTGCTCGGGGGTCTCGACGCCCTCCGCGACGACGTCGAGGGAGAGGGTGTGCGCGAGGGAGATGATGGTGGGCACGATCGCTCCCGGCCGCTCAGTCTTCCCGAGCATGTCGATGAACGACTTGTCGATTTTGAGCCCGCTCGCCGGGAATTCGTGGAGATACGTCAGCGACGAGTAGCCGGTCCCGAAGTCGTCAATGAGGAGTCGGACGCCGAGGGCACGCAACTTTCCGAGGACTTTCTTCGCGTCCTCCGTATCCTCGATGAGCATACTCTCGGTGATTTCGAGCTTCAGACAGTGCGCTGGGATCTTCGACTTCTTCAGGGCCGACGAGACGTCCTCCACGATATTCGAGGAGACAACCTGCGCGGTGGAGAGGTTGACGCTGATCGCCAAGGGGTCGGGAGAGGGGTAGCGCTCGAGCCACACGGCGAGCTGGCAGCACGCGCGATCGAGCACCATCTTGCCGATGGGAACGATCAGCCCGGTGTCTTCTGCGACGGTCACGAACTCATCGGGCATCACGATCCCCCGCACGGGATGTCGCCAGCGCACGAGGGCCTCGAAGCCGCTCATCACCGAGGTCGAGAGGTTGATGATGGGCTGGTAATAGACCTCAAGTTCATCTCGGTCCACGGCTTGCCGCAGCTCGGTCTGTAGTCGCAGCGCCGTCATCGCCTGCTTCCGCATATCTGGTCGGAACACCACGCAGCCGCCGCGGCGGTTTCGCTTGGCCTCTGTGAGCGCGATGCCGACATCGCGGAGCACCTCGGAGGGGCGCTCGTATCCGATCGCGCTCGACGTCACCCCCGCGCTGACCGACGTGAACACCTCCTGCCCGTCAATGACGAAGGGACGGTTGAGCCCGTCTTGGATGATCGCGCTCAGCTCTTCTGCGTCCTGGACTGTGGCGTCGCCGCGCATGAGGATCGCAAATTCGTCCCCACCGTAGCGACACACCAAGTGATTGGAGGAGACGTTCCCGAGCAGCCGCTCCCCAAGCTGGCTCAAGATTCGGTCGCCGGAGTCGAGGCCGATGGACTCGTTGACGACCTTGAACCCGTCGACGTTGAGGAACAGCAGGACGAACTCCGGGTGGGGCACCCGGCGGAGCGCTTCAATGGCCTCGCCGAGGCTCTCCATGAGCCACATGCGGCTGGCGAGTCCCGTGGTGGCGTCCGTTTGGAGCAGCGACTCCGAGGACTTCCTGCGGGTGATGTCGGTGAGCGAGCCCGCGACCTCCGTCACTTGCCCCATGTCGTTGCGCTCGGCGATGGCGCGGGTGACGACCCATCGCCACCGACCATTTCGATGCCGGATGCGGTGCTCGAAGATGTGGCCAGGCGACAGCCCCTCGAGGTGGGCGTCGAGGTTGGCGCGGAGCCCTTCGATGTCGTCGGGGTGCACGCGCTCGAGCCACTCGTTGATGGAGGCGCCGCCGCCGCCCGCCGGGAGGCCGAGGAGCTTGCGCCAGCGGTCGGAGAAATCGCAGACGTCGCGGCGGACGTCCCAAAACCACAGCCCGTCACTGCAAGATAGGGCGGTGTGACCGTAGCGTGCCTGGGCTTGAGCGAGGTCGCGAGCGAACGCCGTGCGCTCAAGCGCGAGCTCTAGGATGGACTCGAGGGTGTCGACGGTGACCTCGTCCACCGGGATTCGCACGGCGCCGTGTGGGAGGCTCCACGCGGGCGCGCTGCTGTCGACCGCGACGAGGACCACGCGTCGCAAGAGGTTGGTGCCACGCTCGGTGAACAGGCTCGCGAACCCGCTCAGGTCGGTGCGTCCGTCGATGACGAAGACGTCGTGGGTGTCGCGGAGCACCTCCATACCCACGCTCGCGATCTCCGTGGCGTGGGTGAGCGCGCATGGAGGACGCGACAAGCCGACGAATGAATTGAGGAGCGCCGGCGCCGAGGAGCGATCCACGGCGAAGAGCACCTTGAGCGCCTCGCCGTCCTGGGGCTCGATCACTGATTCCTTGGTCTTCTTCGGGAGATCAGCGAGTTTCGACGTGGGAGATGTCATTGGAGCCTCGTCGCGACCGGGAGGGCTCTTACAACCCTTGCCGCTACACTGTAGCACGAGGCGACCCGGACGAACGTTGGGTCGTCGCGCGCGACAAACGATGGAGTGATGCGGCGGCGAGCGTCGCTCTGATGCGTGGTGCAGTCAGGGAGCCGCGGCGCCTCGCAGCGACGGGCGCGTCGCCTGCCGAGAGGTGGCGCCGTCGGTGGATTCCCTCGCGACGGATGGAGGCGGCGTCGCGACCTCCGGGTCGACGACCTCCGGATTCGCAGCGCTCGCGTCGGAAGGTGCTGTTGATCGGGTGGCGTCTTTCGGCGTGCGGTCGAGCAGCCGAAGGGGAGACCGGGCGGCGGCCGCGGCCTGCGCATGCGAGATGTAGCCCATGCGGCGCATGCGGCGAACATGGCGGCGGAGGGTCTGCATCCAGGTGTCGTCGACGGCACCTGCCCGCCACTTTTTGCTGTAGGCCGAGGGCGCCGGGGCGAGCGAGGCCAGGTGGATACGCTCGAGCAAGTTGAGCTGTTCGGGCGCGCGCCCAAAGTAGAATTCCGCGGCCTCCTTTACGCCGTACACTCCCGGTCCGAGCTCGATGATATTGATGTAAATTTCGAGGATACGTGCTTTGGTCAGATGCTCCTCAAGCTCCCTCGTGAGCAGGGCCTCTTGGAGTTTTCGGCCGAGCGAGCGATCGATGCCGAGCCAGAGGTTGCGCGCCGTTTGTTGCGTGATGGTGCTCGCTCCTCGCGAGAACCTCCGCTCGGTGAGGTTGTGCCACACGGCGCGGCGGATTTGCTCGCGATCGAAGCCGCGGTGACGCTTGAAGTTGAGGTCTTCCAGCGCGACGAAGGCATGTCCCAACGATCGGACCTGCCCGAGCGCGACGAAGTCGTCATCCGAGGTGTCGAAGATCTTTCGACGCAAGGATCGATCGCCGTCGTGAAAGCGATGTACGTAGGGGCGAGCGAGGGCCGCGACGTCGATCTCGGGGGGGAGCGACGTCACGGCGCAGGCCCGCTCGATCGGGAGGTCAAACTCGAGCAGGCCGGGATCTGGTTGGGGAATTCCGGTGCGGTCTTCGATCTCTCCCGCCCGCGTCAACGACTCGCGGTCAAAGTGCAGTCGGGCGCGGCCGCCGAGGCGCCCCTCGAGCGTTGCGCCGCGGACGACGTTGGACATGGCAGGGGGAATTGCCCGCAGGAGCTCCTCGCAGGAGGTCTCCTCGAGCTCGGCGTCGATCTGGGCGTGCTGGGGGCTCCACGCGGCGTCGAGATGGAAACGAACATCGCCGTGAGCGAGGACGACCCTCGCAGCCCGGGCGCGGTCGCTGCGTTCGAGGACGCCGCTCGCGCGCCACGGCCCCAGCGTGACGGGCTCGCGGGCGAGGGCGTCGCTGCGCACGGTGAGGCCGTCGACCGCAAAATCATCGAGGGTCACCGTCGCGTTATCTTTGCCGAGGGCGACCTTAACCGCGCCGCTGATTCGGGTGGTCTCAACGTCCAGCTGCACGCGCGGAGCCACCAGTCGGGCGAGCGCGCCGATCCCCGCGGGAACCCGGAAGTCCTCGCTCTCGATGGAGAAGTTGCGAGGGGTGCGCAGTGACGGGAGCGAGAGCTGAAGGCGGCCGTCACGCTCGTCTGTCACGCGAACCTGAAGTTCGCGGCCTCGCACCCGCCCGTTGACGCGCAGCCGGGCGCCGGCCATGTCCACCTCACTTCGCATCAGCGTGCCGGCCTCCGCGGTCGAGGTGAACAGGAGGGCGGAGGTGCGCGCGACGGTGTCTTGGGCGATCCGAGCCTCCCCCTCGATTCGGGCGCGGGCCGAACCCTCCGGGCTCACCGTCGCGTCGACGCGCTGAGCGATCATGGAGGCGTGGTGTCCGAGCGTGATCTTGAGCTCACCGTCAACCGACGCGGATACGGGCAGCCCGACGCGGGCGGCCGCTTTCCGCATGGGCGCGAGCAGCCGCCCGAGCGCTGCGGCCTCGCCCTCGCGCTCGGTCTGCGGCGGCGGTCGCTCCTCCACGGGCTCCGTCTGCGCGCCCGCGCGCGCGGATTTCTCCGCGTGGTATTTGGCGACCGCGGGGGGGACGTCGTCCACGGCGACGAGCACGCCGCTCATCCCCCGGGCCTCGAGCCAGATCCCCCTCACACCGTCGACGTGCACGCGGAGACTCTCGAGTGAGACCTCGTGCGCGCCGCGGTACGCGTGAACCGAGCGGATCCACAGGCCGTCGGGTCGCAGGCCCACATGCGACGCTGAGATGCAGGTGTCCACGTCGTCGAGGCACACGCCGACCTCCAAGCGCGAGGCCGCGGAGGTCTCGGCGATGGCCGAGGCCGCGACGACGCCCAGGCCCAAGAGCCATGAAAAAAGCGTGCGGTGGGGAGAGGGGCGCATGGGAGTCAGTGGAGCGCGACTTGGGAGAAGGCCGCCCGCTCGACGACGGTGGGGGTCGCCTCCAACGACTGAAGCGCCGTGTTGATAAACTCGGAGAACCGGATCCCCTCGGCTCGGAGCATGCGTTGGAGCGCACCGTCGGCGTGGAAGGGGGGCAGCGGCTCGACCTCAAGGATGTACTCGTTGCCTTCGGGATCGACGAGGAGGTCCACGCGGCACGGAGAGTCGGAGAGCCCGAGCACCCCTGCGGCGCGGACGGCGAGGCGAGCGATGCTGTCTTGGCGGCCGCGGTCGATGGCGGCCGGGTAGGTGAACGAACCTTGTGTTCGCGACACACTCGCCAACCCGAGGAGCTCGTTGTCGATCAGCATGACTTGCACCTCGTCCCCGACCAGGGCTCGTTCGACGATGATGTTCTCGTCGATCGCCATGGCGTGATCGATGGCTGCGTACACGTCGCGGGGAGACTCCACCCGCGATACACCGATCCCGTGTGCGCCCCGGCGGGGCTTGATGATGCAGGGCCACCCGAGCATCCCGAGCGCCCGGGCGTCCGCATCTTGGCCGGACACGAGGTCCACGGAGGTCGGCACCGGGAGGTTGTGAAAGGCCAAGGTCTTGCGGGATCGTGACTTATCGAACGCGAGGCTCGCCGAGGACGCGTCGGGGCCGTACACGGGAATCCCGCGCAGTTGGAGCGCGGCCTGAACGCCTCCTTGGGCGCCGACCCGGCCGTGGAGGCACAAAAAGGCGGCGTCGAGGTGCCCCGCGCGAAGCGCGAGATCGAGGTTTTCGTCCACGTAGAGCATGCGAGGGCGGTGTCCAAGCTCACCCAGGGCCTCAGCGACCGCGACCCCAGAGGCGAGATCGCAGCCTGAGGTGTCCAGACGAGCGCGCTGCAGGTCACGAGACACCAAAATTCCAACTGTGAGGGAGTCCATAGGTTCAGTCAGTATCAGGGCTTGAAAAATGGGGCCAAATTCTCTGATAATTCACAGGCTGGCGACGCGATCTGAGACGCGGACGCGACGTCGGTCACCGGAGCCTTTTTCGCAGGCTGCATGTTCGAACGAGCTGTGTTCGTGCGAGACGGTTCGCCCGGTGCATCCCATAACTCCCAACGGAACAATATACAGATGACTTTTCTCGAAGCTGCAATCGAGGTGCTGCGTGACGCACCCGAACCGCTCCACTACTCAGCCATCGCGAAGCAGGCCGTGCAACGCAAGCTCCTCTCACACGTCGGGCGCGACCCCGAGGCCGCCATGCAAAAGTGCCTCACGAGCGCGGTGCGTGCGGGTGACGAGGCCCTGCTCGCGCGGGCCAAGCCCGCCCACTACCAGATTCGCGAGGGGGCAGATCTCCCGGTCCGCGCGACGCCCCCGGCCGCGGCGCCCACCGAAGATCCGCCGCCGCCCAAGCGCGCGAAACGTACACGGCGCGGCAGGTCGCGTGAAGCGGAGGGCGCGGAGGCTGCATCCGCTCCCGCGGAGGTGGTGGCCGCGGCGCCCGAGGCGGAGGCGCCCGAGGCCGGCGGCACGGCGGTCGAGTTCGAGGCGCCGGAAGGCTCCGGGCTCGAAGGGGTGACCGACGTCGCGCTCGTCATGGCCAACGCGATGTCTCGACTCGCCGAGGCGCGGCCGGAGCTCAAGCAAGAATTCGAAGCGTCGCAGGCGCGGGCGCAAGGGGACGGGCCAACCGTCGTCCACAAGGTCAAAGGGCGGATTCGCGGTGACCGGCAGCCGCGAGGCGGAGACAACGAAGAGCGCGGATCCTCGAAACGCAAGCGCCGCCGAAGGAGGAAATCCCGCAAGGCGGAGTGGGGCGCGAACGGCGTCGAGCCCCGCGAGGTCGGGGAGGGCGAGGGCGACCTGCTCGACAAAGCCGCGAGCGTGCTCGAGGCAGCGGGCGCGCGCTCCGTGCATATTCGTCAGCTCGCAGAGTCGCTCGCGAAGGAGGGGCTCCTCGGCGGCGACATCTCAGAGATCGAGCGCAGCGTCACCGCGCAGATCCTCACGGACGTCCATGAGCACGGCGCCAACTCTCGATTCATCGCCAGTGGAGAGGCCCGTTACGAGGCTCGTGGCGTCCGGCTCCCCGCCGCCGCGTGGGCCGCGGAGAAGGCGCTTCGAAGCGCCCAGAGCGAGGTCGAGAAACAGACCGATTTGCAGCTGCGGGGGTGGCTGACCAGCCTCGGGCCGCGGGGGCTTGAGACATTGGTTCGCATGTACCTCAAGCGCGAGGGCTACCGCGTGCGTTCCACCATGGTGCCCGCCCGCGGTATCTGCCGCATGGTGGTGGAGGATGAGGACGGTGACGAGGACCGCTATCTCGCCGTGGTCGCGCCGAAGAAATCTGCCTTCGAGATGCGTGTGATGGAGTCGGAGGCCGAGCGAGCGAACTGCGCCGGCGTGATCGCCTTTGTCATGGGGGACGCCGACGACGAGGCCGCGCTCGACAGTCGGGTGATCTCGGCTCGCGAGTTTTGCGAGTGGATGATCCGGACCGGTGTTGGCGTGCGGCGACTGACCCTGGAGGCGCCCGTGCTTGAGGCGCGGGTGATCGAGTCGATTCGTGGCCTCGACACCTGAGCCGTTGGTGGCGCGCTGGTGCGGGCGGACCTCGTTCGCGGCGTGCCTGCGTGAGCAGCTTGAGACGAGAGAGGCCGTCGTGCGAGGTGACGGCCCCGCGACGCTGCTCTTGGTGGAGCATCCTCCGACGCTCACCCTCGGTCGCCGCGCGGACGCCTCAGATGTGCTGTGGAGCAGCGAGGAGCTCGCGGCGCGCGGTGTCGAGGTGTGCGAGACGCCGCGGGGCGGCGAGGCCACCCTGCACGCGCCGGGGCAGCTGGTGTGCTACCCCATCGTCTCCGTCGGGCGCCAGATCAGAGCCCACATCGTGCGCCTCGCCGATGTCACCATGGAGGTGCTGCGCGATCACGGGGTCGCGGACGCGGAGTTTCGGATGGACACGCCCGGCGTGTTCACGCCGCGTGGAAAGATCGCGTCCATCGGAATTCACGTGAGTCGTGGCGTCACCGTGCAAGGAATCTCGATCAATGTGGCGGTGGATCCCGCGCTGTTCGGGTCGCTCGTCTCGTGTGGGGCGCCCACGATGTCCCTGGTGAGTCTCGGAGACTTCGCGCCCGCGGCGTCGTTGTCTTTGGAGTCGCTGGCGCGGGAGTGGGCCGAGCGATATGCACAGGCCGCCGGATACGGGCTGCGATGGGGCTAGTCGGGACCTGCCGGACATCCCGTCACTATCTGCTACCCTGATCCTTGTGGAGGTTGAAGCTCAGGCCGCCGCGGGGCGCATACGACGATGCCTGGGTTGGAGCGCCCGCTGCTGTGCGCTGGTGGTGATCGCCATGGGCGCAGGCTGTGCGCCCAAGTCGCGGGCACCCGCGGAGGAGATCGAGGTGTCCCTCGTCCGCGTCACGCATGGCGCTCGGGGGGACAGGGTGTCTGAGCCGCGGATCGACGCGATCGTCGCGGCGCCTTTCGCCACCGCGGGTCGATTTCGTCGGAGCCACGTGGCGGGCGAGGGGGTCGAAGGCGCGCTGTGGTTCGACGTGGAGACCACCGCAAAGGGCGCGCGGCGCGTGGAGCTCTCGTTGTCCATCGCGCGCGAAGCACGGGTGTCTCCCGGCGGTCCAGGTCGCGCGCTCGAGGCGATGGTGCAGGTAGACTCGCAGGCGGAGGCGGGCGCGTCCGACGACGCTGCGGTGGCTCAGGCGCTGTCGTTGGCGCTCGGGATTCTCGACGCCCAGGTGGTGCTGGAGCGCGGAGAGGAGGCGCGGATCCCCGCGCTGCTTCGCTCCGCAGACCCCCAGATCGTGTTGCTGGCCTTGGCGTGGGTTCGCCAGCGTCAGCGCGCGGAGTTCTTGGCTCCGGTGGTGGCCGCGCTCGAACATCCGCACCCCGACGTCGCGATCTCGGCCGTCGAGACCCTCGGCCGCATCGGCGACGCATCCCACGTAGGGGCGATTCTCCGTCAGGCGCCGCGGCTGCAGATAGCCTCGTCCTTCCGGCTCTACGAGACCCTCGGCCGCCTCGGGGGAGGAGAGGCCGCGGCGTTCTTAGGGTTCGCGGCGCGCAACGAAGAGGACCCCGCGTTGAGATCGGCGGCTCGACGTGCGCTACACTCTCGGGGTCGCCCCGGGGAGCCGGGCGCCAACTCGCTCGAGCCACCGACCGCCGCCGCACGCGGACACTGGAGAACCCCATGACGACCTACGCACTGTTGATGCTCTGGACCGGCTTCGCCGCCGCCGATGACATGGCCGCGCGCCTCGAGACGACCCCCGCCGCGGTGCACCGGAGCGCCCCCGCGACGCCGAACGAGGAGAAAGGGCCGGCGACGCCGAACAAGCAGAAATCTCCTCCTCGTGGTGGCGAGCCGCCAACGGCTGGTGACCGCGGCGACGCGCCCTCGGTCGCCGATCCGTTCGCCGATCCATTCGCCGCGCCAGGCGCCTCTGGGGAGGCCTATCCAGCGCCGGATCCACTGGGGGCTCCTGCGTCGCGACCTCCAGCGACCGGCGGACGCGCTGCGACGCCCGTCAGCGGAGGACAACCGAGCGCGGCGGAGGGGGGGGCACGCGCGGGGGCTCCTCAACCGCTGCCGGCGCCGCCATCGGCCGAGCCTGCGTCGGCGCTCAAGCCCCATCCTTGGCGTGGAAAGGGCTACTTCGCGGCCTCGCTCTCCCTGGCCGGGCCGCTCGCCGGCGAGGCCCCGGCGCGCGGGAATGTGCTGTCGCTTGGTGGTGGCATCGAGGCTGGGCTGCGCGTCCACGAATTATTCGCGCTGGGCATGGGCTTGCAAGCCCAGCCCCACGCGATCTACGAATCGTACGTCGAGTTCAGCAACGAGCTGGCGCTGCTCCAATCGCGTCCGACCTTGGTGACGTGGGACTTTGTAGCGGCGCGATTCTTCGTTCCGGTGCGGGGGGTCGTCCAGCCCTTCGGGCTGGTCTCGGGTGGCATCGCCTCGTACGAGCTATTTCCGGTGCGGCCAGAGCGAATCGGGGCTCACGTCCGAGCTGGAGCGGGGATCGACTATTGGATCGCGCCCACGGTGAGCTTGGAGTTATCCTTCGACTATCGGGCCGTGTTCTTGCGGCAGACGGTCGGGCATATGGCCCAGTTCCGCTCTGCGGTTGTCGTCCACTGGTAGGCCTTTGTCTGCGGCCGCAGGGCGTTTGGTGACCGAGTTGACCGACAACTTCGGATGGCGGTCGGCTCCCCGCGGCTGATCGTTGCGGCCAAGATCTCCGTACGCTGATCGGATCATGTGCCGATCTTGGGTGACGCATCATCGACGAGGCAGGACTCGATGGTGCATGCCACAGCCCACGATCCTCTCTCGGAGATGATCTTAAGATCTATAAATATCTAAAATCATTGAGTAAACAGAATATGAGGTGAGACATGGAGCGCTACAGGAGTTGGCGCCGCTACACGTTTGCAATCAAGAAATGAGCATGCAAAACTAAGTTGTCAGTGTCCATCAACTTAGTTAGCGGCCTTCCTAATATTGTTGGCTACCAGATTCGAGCCGTAGCCGGCGAAGGCAGCGAAGCGGCCGTGTACGTGGGGCACGGCGCGGGTGTCGAGGCGAGCGAGTCGTCTGCCGGGCGAGGGCCCGCGCTCGCGTTTAAGTTCATCGACGGAGACAGCGTGCGAGCTGTGGCGACGTCGATGGTGCTGCTGCGGGGCATCGCGAGCGAGCACATCGCCATGCCGCGCGCGCTCGCCCGCGACGATCACGGCGGCTGGTGGATGGTCAGCGACTACGTGCAGGGGGCGCCGCTTCGGCCCGGTCCGGTAGATCCGCGGTGCGCGTGCGAGGAGGCGTTGGGGGTGGCGTACGCCTTGGCGAAGATTCACGCCTGTGGCACGCACCATGGCGATGTGAGCGCCGCCAACGTGGTCGGCACATCGGGGGGCGGCGTGCGTCTGATCGACTTCGGCTGCCTCGGTCAGCGCGGGACCGGGACGCCGGGCTTCCTCGCGCCGGAGGTGCTGGCGGGGTCCGGGGGGGCGGCGGCGGATTGGTTTGGACTCGGGGCGCTGTTGAGTCTGCGGTTGACGGGCGAGGTGCCGTGGCGCCGGCCGGAGCAGGTCGCCGGGTGCTCGGTTCATGACGCCCGCGCGCGGGTGGAGGAGATGGAGCGGGGGGCGTTGGCGTCGTGGCCGAAGGGAGTCGCGGCCTTGCTCGCAGATTTGTTGGACCCCCGACCGGAGGTGCGGGACGCCGTGGGGCTCAAGGTGTGTGCCCGCCTGGAGCGGATTCTGGCGGGGGATTCTAAGGCGCCGACCGAGGCCTCTCGCTGGTCGATGCCCACACATATCCCGTGGCTTGGGGCCTCGCTTGAGGTGCCGCTCCACGCTCTCGGGGGCGCCGCCCCAGGGAGGATCATCGTCATCTCTGGTCCCGACGGATCCGGGCGGGGGCGGGCAGCACGCGAGCTCGCGCTCCAGCACGAAGGGCGGACGATGGCCCAGGTGCGCTGGCTCGACGCTCACAAGCGCCCGTCGTCGCAGGCGCTCACGTCGCGAATGCAGCGGGTGCGACGCGCTTGGCTGGCCCAGCGCGCCGTCTCAGACGCGGTGGTTGTCACGTGTTTTGATGCTTGCTTGGGGGCTGACGCGTCCGTGGTCGCGCAGTTTTTAGGTGACAGCGCTCCGCTGGCTCGTAGCGCCTTGGTGGTCGTCGCGAGCCCCGCGTTAGGGGAGGCGCTCGTTGAGCTCGGGAGCCCAGACGTACACATCCATGCGCTGCGACCGGTGGACAGAGCCTCCGTGCTCGCGCTCGTGGAGGAGATCAAGGGGGGGGCGAGGGACGCGGAAGATTGGGCGGAGGCGTTGCTGCGATCCACGGGGGGCTGGGCCGGGGACTTGGTCACCTCGCTGATGCAGGCGCGGGCCCTCGATCTGCGATCGCCGAGGGATCCTCGCGTGGGATCCCTGACGCAGATCAAGCACCCGCCGCTGTCGTTGGCGATGGCGCGGGAGGTCGTGAGCTTCGAATGGGGAGACCCCGCCGCGCGCGTGCCGGTCCATTGGTGTGACGGGGGTCGCGTCTTGGGGTGGGTGCGCCGCGCCGCGCGGGAGCGCTTAGGGGCGACCTCGCGGCGGGCGATGGCGCGGGAGGCCCTCCGCCTGCTGGCGGCCCAGGCGCCCGCGTTGATCACCGCGCAGGCGCACCTCGCCGCGCTCACGGTGGCCCTCGACGCGGAGGACGCCGACGCGATCGTGACCTACGGACTCGCGCACGCGCGGCTGGAGGGACAGGTAGATCCGCAGTTGATGCGCTGGGTGGTCGAACGCGGCGGAGCGGGCCTCCCCGACGCGCTTCTTGAGGCGTGCGCCGATCAGTGTGTGCGCGACGGTGAGGTCGCCGAGGCGGTGCGCCTCTCGAGCGGGCGCGAGAGGCTGGCGGTCAGCCGCGCTCGAGCCTTGCAACGCCAGGGGCGGCGCGAGGAGGCGGTGCAGACCCTCACGCGCGCGGCGTCCCACGCCCCGGTGCATGGGGCGATGTGGCGGCGGGCGACAGCGCTGCGGTGGCGCCTGACCGCGGGGGATGGGACCCGAGGCGAGCGCGCGGACGCGGTGCGCGTCGCGCTCGCCGACGTCGCGGTCACGCCGGGAGAGGAGCCGGAGGAGCTTCGCCTCGCGACGGCGGAGCTGTTCTTGTGGGGTGCCTACGTCGCGCTCATGGGGGGGGAGGAGGTGGACGCCGGGAGGTGGTTGCATGCAGGTCGCGCGTGGGTCGCCGGCTTGGGTGGGCTGCGCGCGCTCGGTGTGGACGCGCGCGCGCTCCAGCTGCAGGCCACCTCCGCGGTACAGACCGGCGCGTTGTCCGAGGCGGTCTGGCTGCTGGAGCAGGCGGGCGGCGCGTTCGAGGCGGCGGGGGAGCGCGAGGGCTTGCGAGCCATCGACGGCACGCTGGCCTCCCTCGCGTGGGCCGTGGGCGCGCCAGCCATGGCCTTGGATCGGGGGCGCCGCGCGTTTAACGAGGCGTTTGGCGCGGGAGATTTGGAAGCGGCCGCGACGATCTTGTTGGGGCTGTGGCGCCCGCTCGTCGCGCTCGGACACTCGCGAGAGGGGCGGCGGCGCGTGGAGGTGCTGCGCGCGTCGTGCGAGCAGCAGGGGGCCGAGGTCGCGCTGTTGCGGGTGCGGGCGGCGCAACTCTATATGGACGCGGCGCACGGAACCCACGTCGCAGCGGAGACGTGGTGCGGGTTGGCTCGCGCGCACCACCAGGCGTCCATGAGCGCGGAGGCGGCCGCGCTCGCCCTGGAGGCGGCGAAGACTTCGCGCGGGGGCGTCTCTCCGTCGAGCGAGCACGGGGAGGCGCTGACGCTCGCGGTCGCGTGGGCGGGCGACGCGCCTGACGTCGAGCTCGCGTGGGCGCTCACCCTGGAGCGCGCGGTGTCGCTTGGCTCCCGCGACGGCCCCGCGGTGATCGCCGCGCGAGCGCTCCCGGAGGTCTCTGCGTTGTGGTCTTCAGGGCGGCGGATCTTGGCGGTGGAGGTGATGTTCGCGCAGGCCTTGTTGGCGGCGCGGTGGGGGGCGACGGACGTGGCGAAGGTGCGGTGGGGCGCGGGGCGCCAATATCTGGAGGGATGTATGAAGGAACTGACGAAACAAGAGCGCGACACCATGGTGGAGCACCTGCAGCGACGGGCCGGGATCGATGACTCGCTCGAGCGGGCGTTTGGAGCGGAGCTTGAGGTGAGCCCGCCGGCACCTCGCGGACGCCATGACGACGACGCGGGAGCGCAGGCGCCCGGGGCAGCGTCTGCGCACGCGAGGCGAGCGCGGGGGGAGCACCTCGACTCTCTGCTGCGGTCGTATCGGAGGCTCTCGCGAGAGGATGAGCTCCCGCGCGTGCTCGAGCAGGTCGTGGAGGCGATGATGGAGCTGACGGACGCGGAGCGTGGTACCGCCGTCGTGCGCAAGGCGGACGGAGAGTCGATCGAGGTGAGCCGCGAGATCGAGGGTGAGCAGGGGGCCAAGGCGTACTCGGGTTCGATCATGCGCCGAGTGATGGACACTGGGGAGCCCGTCCTCAGCGTGGACGCGGCGAGCGACGCACGCTTTGAGGCCGCGGGATCTGTCGCGCATCTCAACCTGCGCTCTGTGCTCGCGGTGCCGCTGTCGTTTCGTGGGCGAGTGATGGGGGCGGTCTACGTAGACCATCGCTTGAGGCGGGGCGCCTTCACCACGGAGGACCTGGCCCAGGTGGAGGAATTTGCGAGCTTGGCCGCGCTCTCTGTCGCCCACTCCGTGAGCCTGGCGCGGTTGGAAGACAAGGCGCGCCAGCTCGACGAGGCCCGGGCGTCGCTGGAGCGTCGCCTCGACGAGTCCGAGGTGGAGATCGCGGGGCTGCGCGCTCGGTCCAAGACGGCCACGCCGGGACGAGAGGAGGAGTTTTACGGGATCGTCTCCAAGAGCGCCGCCATGCGGGACGTCTTTCGCTTGGTGGAGCGGGTGGCCCGCACCGACATGCCCGTGGTGATCACGGGAGAGAGCGGCACCGGCAAGGAGCTGATCGCGCGCGCGCTCCATTCCGCGGGCCCGCGGAGGTCGGGGCCGTTCGTCGCGGAGAACTGCGGGGCGGTCCCTGAGGGCTTGCTCGAGAGCTTGCTGTTCGGGCACGCGAAGGGGGCGTTCACTGGAGCGCACGCCGCGAGCCCTGGCTTGTTCGAGGCGGCGGACGGGGGCGCCATTTTTCTCGATGAGATCGGGGAGATGAGCGCGGGGATGCAGGCCAAGCTGTTGCGCGTCTTGCAGGAGGGGGAGGTGCGTCGCGTCGGGGAGCAGCGTGTTCGGGCGATTTCCACGAGGGTTCTCGCGGCGACGCACCGGGATATCGAGGCGATGGTCGCCGCCGGCACGTTTCGTCAGGATCTGTACTATCGGCTCTGCGTCGTTCGGTTGGAGCTGCCGCCATTGCGCGCGCGGCGTGAGGACATCTCCTTGCTGATCGCCCATTTCCTCGAGCGCTATGGCGCCGACGAGCTCGCGGTGTCGGCGGCCGCGACCCGGAGGCTCGTGCAGTATCCGTGGCCGGGCAACGTGCGGGAGCTTGAGAATGAAGTGCAGCGGTGGATCGCGCTGTGCGAAGACTCGGTGGCGGTCGGTGACCTCAGCCCTCACATCGAGGGGCACGGCGAAGGACACGGGCTCGATCCCGACGACCTGCGGATCCGCGCCCACACCGAGCACCTCGAGCGCACCCTCATCGAGCGCGCGCTCGGGCGGACGGACGGCAACCTCACCCACGCCGCGAAGCTGCTCGGCTTGAGCCGCTACGGGCTACAAAAGAAGATCAAACGCCTCGACGAGCTCGCGCGCGACGAGGCGGAGGGGGAGGCGTGACTTGCGCGAGCGCGCTCCCGTCAACCGTGTTGGCGATCCCGCGGCCCGGGGCGGGCTTCGTTGGCGGGTCAAGTGGCGTGCCGTCGCGGGCCTTCCATCGTATCACCATGAGATCAAAATGGATTTTAGGGACGAGAGCGGCCCTGCGCGCGGGAATGCTGCTTGCTACCATAGGGACCATGAAGGAGCGCACATGAGGAGCCGTCGACGCGCGGGAGCGAGCGGATCGACAGCGGCGCGGGGCGCTGCCCTCCTCGTCACGGCGCTGGCCGGATGCACCACGGTCGAGCTGCCCAGCCCGCCGCCGTTCGTCCGCGGGATCACTGTGCCCTTGCCGCCTCCGAGCTTCGCGGAGGCGACGGAGATCGGCGTGACGATCGAAGGGGAGATCGTGAGCGATCCGTCCCCAGACGGGTTTGTGCTGTTGTACGAGATCGTGACCGACGATGGACGCTTCGAATACCCCGACGACACCGGCGCGTTCGTCTTCGAAGAGGTGGTGGTGAACCTCCCTGGCAATTGCCTGCAGCTCAGCGAGTACGACGGCACCACGGACACCTTCGGACAAATATCGGCGATGAAGGTGCAGGTCGCGGTGGACGAAGCCTGCGGCGGCGCGCTGTGCTCCGCCCAAGATTCTCTCGGCGCGTGCGTATGCCTCGATTCATGGGGCGTGGGCTGCTGACCGGCGGCCGCGCAGTTCACGAGGTTCCGCGTCGCGCCGGCGGCAAGACGAAAAAGAGGACCCCCCGAGAGGCGCCCTCTTTTCTAGGAGACACGCGGCGCGTTATTCGTCGTCGCTGAGCTCCAGCTCGTCGTCGTCGTCCGAGAGGACCTCTTCCGTATCGTCGATCTCCGGGTCCGTCTCGGCGACCGGCGCCTCCTCGGTCAGCGGCGCCTCGGTTGGATCCGGATTATTCGTGCTCGCTGCCGCGCTCACTGGCATCGTGTTCGTGGGGCGACCCACGAAGGTCCGCTTGGCCCGCGGCGGCAGGTAGAAGGTGAGCCCGATGGTGGTGGATACGTTGTGGGTCCACACCCGATCCGCCTTGTTGACGACGGGGAGCGGGTCCTCCACTGTGGCGTTGAGGCCGACGATATTCTGCTTCACCATGATGTCTTGCACCTCAAGATTCATGGACATCCAATCGGTCATGAACAGGTGCAAGCCGGCGCCGAAGCTCGGTCCGACGCGGATTCCATCGTCCGCTTTGACCGGGTGGAGCAGGCACTCGTTGTTGGTGGTCCCGGCGTTGCCGAGGCCAGCAGGAAGCTCGCAGTAGTTTGATTCGCCGGTGTTCGGATCGACCCCGTCCGGGTCGGTGGAGTTCTCGATACCGTAGAGCTCCGAGGTGCTCGGAGCGGTGGGGTAACGCCGCTCCCACGCGGTCACACCGAGTCCGCCAAACAGGTACAGGTCGTACTCCGTGAAGATGGAGCTGAACATGCCGAGCTTCCCGGCGAGTGGCGTGAACGTGACGTCCGCGCTCGCCTGCCATCGAAGCTCCGTGAGGCCGGCTCTGAAGTCTCCGAGCAGCGCCGCAGGGTTGTCTTGGTCGCTGCCTTGACGGCAGGGCAACCCAGGCTCGCATCCCTCCGGGGCGGCGGTTCCCTCGACGGCGAGTCCGACGGGGAGTGAGCCTCCGTTGAGGTCGTCGAGCACCGCGCTCTCCACCCCGAGGACAGCGTACGCGCCCGTGACCCGGACGCCGAGGAAGTCGAGGAAGTCGAAGCGAAGCTCCGCGCCGGCGAGCCCTTGGTGCACGTAGGGCTGCGACAAGGTGATGCCCGCGCGCGGGGTCACCTGGAAGCGCAGCTTCCTCAGCTCGATCTTGTTCTCAACAATGGGTTTTTTCTCAAGCACACCGGGCTTCTTGGCGTGGGCTTGGGAGGGCGCGAGCGCCACCGTACAAGCCACGACGAGAGACGAGGCGACGAGACTGAACTTTGTCGTATTGCGCATGGTCGTATTCGTCACTTAGCGGCGGGTGGAGTATTGGAAGGTGGGAGGGATGTAGAAGCTGACACCGATGTACAGCAGGGAGTTGAACGTCAACTTGTTCACGGATTGTGCTTTGGCGCCCTTCGCTGAGAACACCCCCGCGCCAGCTGCCTCTTTCGGCGTCCGATTGGGGGGCTCGTACTTGTCAGAGTAGACGAAGTTGCGGACTGAGAAATTGAACGACATCCACTTGAGACCGCTCACGTAAAACCGGCTGCCGATGGCGAAGTTGCCTTGACCGCGGTAGTTGGTGAACGGCTCATGGATCGCCTCGTAGCGCGGGAGCACGCGCGTCGAGATGACGCCGCCGCCACCTTGAATATAGGCTTCCCAATGGAGCAGGAAGCGGTTGAACAGCGCGACCTTGCCGTACATCATCTCGTACAGCAGCGTGCCGCTCGCCTCCCAGAGCACCTCGTTGGCGGTGAGCAGCAGGCTCGTTTGGTACCGGATGCGATCATAGGCCGGGGTTTTTCGGCCGAAGAAGCCGGCCCCCGTGACGCCGATGGCGAAGCGGTTCGTGATCCAAAAGTCGAGCTCCGCGCCCACGGCGTAGTGCTTCACGAAGGGGTCGTTGATGCTCAGCGCGAAGACCGGTTGGATCTCGAAGCGCCGAACAGTTTTGCCCTCGTCGTCTTTGTAGACGTTCAAGAACGACTGACGCTGCGTGACCGTGATGAGCTTTTCGTCGAGCCTCTCTTGCTCCTCGGGATCGATGGTGGCGACCTCCAAGGTGTCGGCGGCGCCGGCGTCCGTGTCGGCCAGCGGATCCTTCGACGCCGCGAGAGGATCGTCGCCGCCTTCACCGAAGGGATCGAGCGATCCCTCGGGGGCGACCTCGGGCTCGGCCTCCATGTCGTCGTCGTCGAGGACCAGCTCGTCGTCGTCATCGTCGGCAGGGGGCTCGGCGAATCGCTGGTCGATGGTTGCGGTCTCGCCTGACGCGCTCGCGACCGCCGGAGCAGTCAGGAGGCAGCAGGCCGCGAGCAGAGCGGGGAGGCCAGTTAGATGTCTTCGCATTCTCACCTCAGGGGGCGTTCGTGTGGTTCGCGGTAGTAACGTCGATCGGCGCTGACGTGGGTCGGAGCCGAATAAATGACAAGGAAGGATTGGTGAAACTCAGCGGTGCACAGGGGCCTGCGTTGCAGTGCCTTTCTCCCTGGGCCGGCGGACACTAACACAAGGAATCGCGCGGTCACAACAGGGCATGCCCGACAGCAAAAGCCGCGAGCGCAGGCCTTGAGCGCCGTCTAGTGCCAATTTTGGAGAGGATCGAGCGCAGGGTCGGCCCCGCGTGGGTTCGCTCAGATGTGGCGATCCCGGGCACCTATCGGGAGCGTGTGTGCGATCGAGGGCTGCCTCGCATACACGGATTTCAGCCCATAAAACGCGCGCAGGGGCGAGGTCGCGCTGCAGGACCTCGCGCCCACGCGACCGTCTCGGTGCCGGGCCCTCACTCTTCGCCGCGGGCAAAGAGCGCGTCCGCAAAGGTTTCAGGGGCAAATACCCGCAGGTCTTCGATGCCCTCACCGATTCCGATGTAGCGGATCGGGACCTGGAGCTCGTCACAGACGCCCAGCACGACGCCACCTTTGGCGGTTCCGTCGAGTTTTGTGAGGACGAGCCCGGTGAACTCCATGGTTTCCTTGAACAGGACCGCCTGCGACAGCGCGTTTTGCCCGATCGTGGCGTCCAACACCAAGAAGGTGTCGTGCGGCCATCGTTCGGTCGATTGACCCTGCGACATCGCCTTGCCGGCCGATCTCCGAATCTTGGCCAGCTCGTCCATCAGCTCCTTCTTCGTGTGGAGGCGCCCGGCGGTGTCGCACAAGACGACATCGTGGCCGTGGGTCCGCGCGTGGGCGATGCCGTCGAAGATCACCGAGGAAGGATCCGCTCCTTGTTTCCCGAAATGGATCTCGCAGCCGACGCGCCGCGCCCACACGTCGAGCTGCTCGCGGGCGGCCGCTCGGAACGTGTCTCCGGCGACGAGGAGGACGCGCCGCCCCTTTGCCGCGTGCCGGGAGGCCAGCTTCCCGAGCGTGGTGGTTTTTCCCACGCCGTTGACGCCGATCATCAAGAGCACGTAGGGGGGCTCGTCCACCGGGACGGGGGTCGCGGGCCGGGCTTCGTGCGGGGCCCGCAAAATATCGAGCGCCGCGCTGTGGATGACGCTCCACACGACGTCGGGATCGGCGACCTCGTCGCGGTCGAGCGCGTCGGTGACCCCGTCGAGGAGTTTCTGGGCCGTCTTGGCGCCGATGTCCGCGGTGAACAAGACCTCTTCAATGTCGTCTTTGAGGTCGTCGGAGACTTTGGGCCGACCCCGCACCAGCTCTGCGAGCCGCGCGACGAAGCCCTTGCGGGTGCGCGACAAGCCCTCGCGGACGCGCCGCTGCTCTTCCTTCGGATCGCGGGCGGGCTTCGGCTTCGCTTGGGGAAGCTCGACGGGGACGGGCGCGGCGAGCGGCGCTGGGGTCGGAGGGCTGGTCTCGGCGGCGCGCGCGGAGGCGGGCGCGGAGGCGGGCGCGACGGGGGTCGCGACGCCCGGTGTGGCGGGGGGACGCTGAGGGAGGTTGAGGGGCGGGAGGCCGAGGGATCCCGGAGGCGCGGGCTTCGCCTTCGGTGGGGCGAAGAGTGGTTCGGACGCGGTTTCCTGGACGGCCTCGGGTGCCAGCCGGAGCGCGTCGGCTGCCAGCGGCGCGGCGACAGCTGCGGGCTCGGTTTGGGCGTCGGGCGCGTCGGCAAAGCCGTCGCGCTCTCGCGCAGGCTCCGGCGGCGCCGCGTGAGTCGCCGGGTCGGTGGACGACGCGGCTTCGGGTGGTGGCGCGGGCGCTCCCGGGTCGTCGGGCGCGGCGGCTTCGGGGGGGGCGGACCCATCCATTAAAGCCGTACCGGGAGGAAGAGGCAGCTCGTGGACGCGAGCCACCT
>JAAZXR010000049.1 GCA_014240065.1 Myxococcales bacterium | reverse complement strand
GCCAACACCTGCGGCGACGGCGTCGACGGCCTCTCCGAGGCCTGCGACGACGGCACGGGCGTCAACGGCACCAACGCCTCCGACTGCCTCGCCAACTGCACCGCCAACACCTGCGGCGACGGCGTCGACGGCCTCTCCGAGGCCTGCGACGACGGCAACACCGCCGACGGCGACTACTGCGCCGCCGACTGCCTCTCCGTCACCGGCTCGTGCGGCGACGGCATCGAGCAATCCAACGAGGCCTGCGACGACGGCGTCAACGACGGCAGCTACGGCGGCTGCAACCCCGACTGCCTGGTCTTGGGCCCCTATTGCGGCGACGGGACCCCCAACGGTCCCGAGGCCTGCGACGACGGCGTCAACGACGGCAGCTACGGCGGCTGCAACTCCGACTGCCTCGCCTTGGCCCCCTACTGCGGCGACTTCAACGTGGACGCGCCGGTCGAGGAATGCGACGGAGCCTCTGGCATGCCCACGTGCCTGAGCCTCAACGCCTCCCTCGGCAGCTCCTACGACAGCGGCACGGCGATCTGCAACACCCCGGCCACGTGCCAGTGGGATCTGTCGGACTGCGGCGTCTGTGACGACGGCATTCGCGACCCCCAGGAGGCGTGCGATGACGGTGATGGCGACGACACCAACGGCTGCTCCAACAGCTGCATCGAGAACTTTGGGTACGACTGTGTCGGCGGACTCGGCACGACAAGCGTCTGTACCAGCACCTGCGGCGACGGCGCGAGGGCCACCGACGAGGCCTGCGACGACGGCAACGCCACCGACACCGACGGCTGCACCTTGTGCTCGATCGACGTGGGCTGGGTCTGCTCCGAAGTTCCACCGACAACGCCCAGCCTCTGCATCGCCGAAGCATGCGGCGACGGCATCGTGGCCGGCGGCGAGTTTTGTGACACCGGACCGACCTCCACCTGCAGCCTATGCGTTGCGAGCGACACGGGGCCCCTTGGCAGCACATCATTCGTGGGAGAGAACGCGGATGATCGCAGCGGCTGGACCATCGCGGCCGCGGGCGATGTCGACAACGACGATCTCCCCGATATCCTCATCGGCGCCCCCTACAACGATGAAGGAAGTGACGGCGACCTCTCGATGACCGAGGACGAAGGCAAGGTCTACCTGGTGCTCGGCAGCGCCATCGCGGCGCAGCCCCCCGGGACCTCCTTCGATCTTGCGACCCAAGCCAGCTACAGCTTTGTGGGCAACGCAGCGAACGACGCCCTCGCCTATGGCAGCATCGCCTCCGCAGGTGACGTGGACGACGATGGTCGAGACGATCTGCTGTTCGCCGCCGAGCTCGCGGATCCCGGCGGAATCAACAACGCCGGCACGACCTACCTCATGCTCGGGAGTACCATCACCGCCCAGCCGGTGGGAACCACCTTCGACGTCCACACCGAGGCCAGCTACACATTCCAGGCTTCTGCGGGTGGCAACAACTACTCGGGCCACGGTGCGTCCTATGCGGGCAACGTGGACAACGCCGGCGGGGACGACGTGCTCATCGGCGCGTACGGGAACGATCAGGGCGGCGCGAACGCCGGGAAAACCTACCTGTTTTTGGCGGACACCATCACCGCCCAGCCCCTCGGCACCAGCTTCGATCTCGACGTCCACGCCGACTATGCCTTCGTGGGTCCACCTGGCGAGATGAATGGAGGGGCCGTCGCGTCCGCGGGCAACCTCGACGGCGACGTCTACGACGACATACTCATCGGTGTCGACGACTCATCGCAACTTCCAGGCACCTCGTACGTGATGCTCGGGAGCGCCATCCTCGCCGAGTCCCCTGGCATCGCCACCAACGCGAGCGCCACCTTCGACCTCGGGACCCAGGCCTCCTACGCCTTCGTCGGTGAGAGCGCCATTGCAGAGTGCGGCTCCTCGGTGGCATCGGGGGACGTGGACAACGACGGGCGCACCGACCTCCTGTTCGGGGCGTGGCACGACGATGCTGGTGGCACCGCCGCCGGCAAGGCCTACCTCGTATTGGGCAGCGCCATCGCACTCCAGGCACCGGGGGTGGCAACCAACCCCGACGCCACCTTCAACCTCGGAACGCAAGCCTCCTATGCGTTCCTCCCAGAAGCCGTAGGGGACACGCTTGGCCGCGACGTGTCCATCCCGGGTGACGTCGACGGGGACGGCCGGGCGGACGTGCTTCTCGGTGCATCGGGCAACGATCAGGGCTCCTCCAACGGTGGGAAAGTCTACCTCTTCTTGGGGAGCACCATCATGAGCGAGACTCCCGGGGTGGGGAGCAACCCCGGGGCCACCTTCGACACCGGCGCCATGACAGACGCGGCCTTCTTGGGCGACAGCGATAACGCGTATGCGGGCCGCCGGGTGTCGGCGGCGGGCGACATGGACCTCGATGGGAAGATGGATCTGTTGATCAGTTCATGGGGTGAAGGTACTCAGGCCGGCGCGACCTACCTCATCTACAGCCCCTACTAGCCCGCCGCGCGCACCACACAAAAGGCCGCCCTTGACGGAGCGGCCCTTCGTGATGAAGTGTGATGACGACTACTCGAGGTCGTAGGCTTTGAGCTTGCGGTACAGCGTGGTCTTGCCGATGTGCAGCAGCCGGGCGGCCTTGCGCTTGTTACCGCGGGCGTAGTGCAGCGCGCGTCGGATGGCCTGCTTCTCCGCCTCTTCGAGACAAAGCTGGCGCTCGGGGGACTCGGCGCGGACCTGGTGCGCCTCGCGGACCCGCAGGTTCGCCGGGAGGTCCCGAAGCTCGATCTGCTCGGTGGCGCCGTTGTGGACGGCTTGCACGATGACCTGCTCGAGCTCACTCACGTTGCCGGGCCAGGTGTAGCTGCGCAGGCAGTCCAGGGCGTTGTCGGCGATGCCACCCACGGGCCGTCGGCTCGGGGTGCGGGTGATGATCTGCATGGCGAGGCCCTCGAGATCTTCGATGCGCTCGGCGAGCGTGGGCAGGTCGATGCGGACGCCGCTGGCCCAACGGACAATTTGCGGGTGGAGCCGGCGTCGGCCCTCCTCACTCTCGGGGGACAGCCGCGTGCCAAGCACGATCCGGCCGAGGCCCGTGAGCGCCGGGAGGCGCGCTTGCTCCTCCATGGGGAGGTCTTCGAGATTGGAGACGTAGGTGAAGGCGCCGAGGCTCACCAGTCGGGTCTGCTCGGAAGCCGAGACCACCTCGATGCTCGGGACCTCTCCACCGCCAAAGTGATGCAGCACCCGGGCGACCACCTCTTTGCCGGTGCCCGACTTGCCGACCACCAGCACCGGCAGGTTGGTCCGCACGGCGCGGTGGATCATGGCCTGCACGCGGCGGGCGGCGGGGGAATGACCCATCAAAATGGGCGGCGGCGTGCGCAGGCGGGCCTCCGCAATGGACTCGTTGTAGGAGTTGGCAGGATTCACATCGTGGATAGACATCGGAGAGGGTTTCATTGTGGACTCCATCAAGTGGCGGTGTTCTCAGCCGCACAGTTTTCCTAGACCTGTGACCACGACGGGCCACGGTGCGAAACCGCCCCACCGAGATAGGCCACCTCGATCTCCATACGGCCCAGGCAGATCCGCAGTCTGCGATTCGAGCGCACCCTGACTGCATCGGCTCTAAACTCCATAGGCCACCACCCTTCGTAGCTTCCCACCGTTGTCGCCAATTCTCCTAAAAACTCCCGAATTATGGCGCTTATCGGGAATTTAGCCGGCCGAGAGACACGCCCGACCTGCGAGGGTGGGCCCGAGGTCGCCCGCCAATTCCGAAGGGTGACAATCTATGTTCTGCGACCACATGCGCGCACAATGAGCGTACCTACGCGGTCAACGCGCGAACCTCAAAATAATTTTTAGTCACCGCTGCCAATTCCACCTCGGCCTCGCGATCGGCGATTCGCCGCATGCTGCGCGAGCGGGTCCGGCGTTGCGAACGCCGTCGTCCACGTCCACGCGCCGACGAGCGCTCCCATCGAGCCTCCACCAGCGCCATCACCAGCGCCAGGACCGCGCCGACCCCACCGCGACCGCCGGACCTGGGCCCGCCGCTTGATCGCCGCTCGACCTCGTGAAACAAGAGGCCATGTCCTCGCCCACGCCCGACCTCGAAGCGCGCATCGACGCTGCGTATGCGGATCGCTCCCTCCTCGAAGACGCCGAGACTCGCGGCGCGGTCGAACAGACCATCGCATGCCTCGACGCCGGATCCTTGCGAGTCGCGAGCCAGAGCGAGGAAGGCCCGTGGTCCGTCCACGCGTGGGTGAAGCGAGCGATCCTCTTGTACTTCGGCGTCGCCAAGATGGAGACCACGTCGGTCGGTCCCTACGAATACCACGACAAGATTCCCCTCAAGACAGACTTTGAGGCCGCGGGTGTCCGCGTCGTGCCCCCTGCGGTCGCTCGGCGCGGAGCGTTCATCGAGCGCGGCGCGGTGCTCATGCCCAGCTACGTCAATATCGGCGCCTACGTGGGCGCACGCACCATGGTGGACACCTGGGCCACCGTGGGAAGCTGCGCGCAGATCGGCGCAGACGTCCACCTCTCGGGGGGTGTCGGCATCGGCGGCGTGCTCGAGCCCCCGGGCGCGACCCCCGTCATCATCGAGGATGGGTGCTTCGTGGGCTCGCGCGCCATCGTGGTCGAGGGCGTCCACCTCGAACCCGAGGTGGTCCTGGGCGCCAACGTCGTGTTGACCGCCAGCACACCGATCATCGACGTCTCCGGTGCCGAGCCGGTAACCCACAAAGGCCGCGTCCCCGCCCGATCCGTCGTCATCCCCGGCACCCGCACCAAGTCCTTCCCCGCTGGCGACTACCAAGTAGCGTGCGCGCTCATCATCGGGCAGCGCAAGCAGAGCACGGACCAACGCACCAGCCTCAACGAGGCCCTCCGCGACTTCGGCGTTCAGGTGTGAACACACGCCCTCTCGCGGCGCGTCCTGAACTGTTCGTGGCAGGTCGAGGGCCGCCGATCCCGCCCCATTGAACCCCCAAACTGTCCGACAGGGGCTGGAGTTTGCTACGCTGAAGTCATCACGAGGGGCACCGGCCCCTCCCCTCCACCATCGTCATGTCTCGCTACAAACCCATGTCTGCCGCGCAGCGGGCGCGCTATCGAATCCGTCGCCACCGGGCGGACATGCCTGGGAGTGGACAACGACCGACGCGAGCCTCCTCGGAGGACCGAGCACCCGCGCCTCCCGCCGAGGCACAAGACGCGAGGCGTGGAGGGACGAGCTGGGACAGTGACGCACCCCACGCGACGGCCCCCCGAGACCGTCACGCGCGCGCGCACACGGGGGCGGGCCCGCGCACCGCGAGCCTCGGCGCGCAGGTCCTTGGCCTCCTCGCCGACCCTTCGGTGAGCTACGTGACCCCGCACTTCGTCCAAGAGTCACTGGGCCACCCGATGACTGACATCCAGCTGGCCATCGACGCGCTCGTGTCTGCCGGGGAGCTCCGCGAAGTCCCCGACGCCTTCGAGCGCTACGAGGTCGAACCCTCGCGCAAGCAGGCGCTCGAATCCATGTTCGAATCGGCGGCGCGCGATCTCGGACACCCGACCGCCCTCGCCATCTACGACGAGAACGAGGAGCTCGCCCTGGAAGAGCGCGGCGAGCTCGACGAGCCGAGGCTGCCGGTCACCGCGGGGCTGCTGAGCTTTTTTCTCCCCGGGACAGGCCAGCTGCTCAACGGCGACGTCGCTCGCGCCTCGCTGGTCTTCGCGGTGTGGAGCCTCGCCATGCTCGCGAACCTCAGCCCCATATGGGTCTTTGTCTCGCTCTATGCCGGCGCGGAGGCCTTCTTCACCGCGAAGATCCGCACCATGGAGCGCAAGCTCTCGCGCGAACAACGAAAAGCCGCGCTCCCGGAGTCGAAGCTCGAGCGGGCGTAGTCGCCCGGGTCCGTGGGCGCTACGGCTTCGAAGGCAGGCGCCGAGGTAAGAACGGGATCTTTGATTCCGGGGACCCCTCGGCGTACAGCCACCGATAGGCCATCCACCTGCCGAGCACAGACTGCACGTACTTTCGCGTCTCGTCGAACGGGATCGCCTCAATGAACAAGTCGAACTCCCAGTCCCCTCGCTCCTTGATCCAGCGGTCCACCGCGCCCGCCCCCGCGTTGTAGCTCGGGACAGCGAGCGCCTCGGCACCCCTTCCACCGCCGAAGCGAGCGGTGAGTCGGGCGAGATACCGCATGCCCAGCTCCAAGTTGATCGACGGATCGTGGACGTCGCCGGGCCCGAGCGTAATTTTGGCCCGCGCCGCCAGGTCCTTCGCGGTCGCAGGCATCAGCTGCACGAGCCCTCGAGCGCCGGCCCACGACACGGCGCCGGGGTCAAAGCGAGACTCGGTCTGCATCACGGCGTAGGCCAAAAATGGGGCGACAGCGACGCGCGACTCTCCATCTTCGATGATGTCGCGGAACGGGCGCGGATGCGCGACCGACCATCGCTCGCTGTCCGACGCTCGAGGAGGGGTGGCGCGCCACTGCGGGTCGAGCGACGCGAGGGTTCGCTGGGACGCGCGATACATCCCGGCGCGCGCCAGCAGCAGCGCCTTGCTCCAACCGGCGACGCCAGCCTGCTCAAGCGCCTCGAGGGTCTCGTCGCCCAACCCGAGCGCGGCGAACACCTGCGCTCGCTCAGGAATTTCAGCCGTCGGAGGAGCGGCGGGAGACGACCGCTCACCCCCGCCCGGAGCCCGCTGGATGCGCGAGCCCTCAAGTCGCGCCAGTCCCCGCGCGAGTGGTTCGGGCCCCCGCTCTCGCAACCGCGAGAGCGCGAGCGCCGAGGGATACGACATCGGCGCCGCGTCGATGGCCGCGAAATAGGAGGTGAGCGCCTCCTCGTCGCGCCCGAGGAGCTCGAGCGCCCGCGCGTTGAAGTAGTGCAGCTTCGCGGTCGCTGGCGCTCCGGGCTTCGCCCCGGGGAGCGCGGCCTCCACCACTTGCAACACCCTCTCTGGAGCGTCCGTGGTGAACGCCGAGAGCACCAGCCGCCGCTGGAGCTCCGCGTGCATGTCTCCTTCTGGATAACGGGTAATGGCCCGACGCCAGGCCTCCTCGGCGCGAGGCGTCTCTTTGGCCGAAACCCACGACTCTCCAACGAGCAACAGGGCGTCGTCGGCGTAGGAGTGCTCAGGGAAGGCTGCGGCGAGCGCCTCAAACGCCTCGGCCGCCTTCGCGTACTCTCCGGCGGCGTACCTCCCTCGCGCAGATTGGTACCGCGATTTGACGACCAGGTTCCACTCACCGGCCGCCTCGCACGCCACCCCGGCGGTGTCGAAGGGAACCCGCGCCTTGGCGCGCTTGCGCTGGCGGAAGATGGCCTTCGCCTTGGCGTACGCCACTCGACACCGCTGCGGTCTCGACAAATTCTTGCTCTCGAGCAAGGGCTTGGATCCCTCCACCACGCGCCGATATCGCCGACGGGAAAGCTCCGACTCCAAGGTCGCCACCTTCATCTCTCGCTCAAACGCCCTGCGCTCCGCCGCCGGAGGGCGGGCCTTTGGGCGCTTTTGGAGGCGTTTCAAGCCGGCGCGGGCGCGCTCGGCGAAGCTGCTCAACGGCACCGCCAGCGCCACGCTCTCGAACAGCGCGCGGGCGCGCGCCGGGTCGCTCGACTCATAGCGGGCGGCCAGTGCATCCCGCGCCTCGAACCTCGCCTCGTGATCAGGATACCGTTCGATGAAGCGCTCGAGAGCGGCGCGCGCCTCCTCCTCGGTCCCCGCCCGCTGCATGGCCCGCATCCAGAGCAGGCTGCGCTCCGACGCTTGGGGCGGCGTGAGCCCGACCTCGGCGACCTCCGCGAGCACAGCCCTCGCTTTCTCCGGCTGGGCGCCGCGCAGCGCGGCGTCCGCTTGCCAGAGGATGAGGCTTGAACGAACAGCCTTGAGCTCCTCCGAGGCGGCCGCGCCTTGAAATGACGTGGACGCCTCTTCGTAACGCCCGGCCGCCATCGCCTCCCGCCCAAGCAACACGAGCGCGCCCGCGCGGTCGTGCGCGGACAGCTCGGGAGAGGACAACATCTCGCGAAGCACCGACGTCGCCGCGGCGCTGTCTCCACGTTGACGAGCGCGGATGACCTGCACCCCGCGGCTGTCCTCGAACCACTCCCCGGGACGCGACGAGAGCTCCTCGATCTTGCCAGGATCTTCAGCCGCGGGGTCGAGGTCGGCGTTCGACACCGTCCCTTGATGCAGCGACACAGCGGGTTTTTGCTCGCAGCCCGCCCCCAAGGACAGCGTCACGACGCCGCCGCTCACCATGCGCGCGAGCCCGCTCTTGAACCCTCGGCGTTTGGCAGAGAGCGGGCGGCGCGGCGAGGTGAGAAAAACGGGCAACGGTGCGATCACACGAGGCGGGTTGGCTGGCCTTGAGGGTCGTAGACGCACGCGAGGTTGCGCCCTTGTGTCTTTGCGGAGGCCAGCGCCCGCTCGCTCGCGATGTACAGCGCCTCGCCGCTCGGCGAGGGCAGCATCCCGAGGTCGGCGACGCCGAGAGAGATGGTGACTGCGAGCCCCTCTCCCCCAATGCTGAACGGCTTCTCCCCGATGAGCCCGCGGATACGCTGCGCCGCGTTCGCCGCCCGCGTCGCGTCCACGTCTCTGCAGATGACCACGAAGTCTTCACCACCCACGCGAGCGAAGATATCCTCTCCTCGGATCGTGCCGCGCACTCGGTTCGCCACATCACGCAAGATGGTGTCTCCCACCGCCACGCCGTGGGCGTCATTCACTTGCCGGAAGTTGTCGAGATTGAAGGAGATCACCGCCAGCGCCTTTCCGTGGCGCAACGCGAACGCCACGTCGCTCTCCAGCCGGTTCTCGAAGTATGCGCGGTTAAACAGCCCCGTGAGGCGATCCTTGCTGGCCTCACCGTAGAGGTTGTCGTCTGCGGGCGCGCGCACGTCTTGGTCAAAGGTAAATTGCAGGACGCTCGTCGAGCCGATCTGTATTTTGTCGCCGTCGGACAAGGTGTGGCTCTCCACCTGAGCGCCGTTGGCGTAGGTGCCGTTGGTCGACCCCGCGTCGCGGAGCACATACTGTCGCCCGTCGCTGTCGACATACGCGTGCACCCGTGAGATCCCGTCGTCGTTGATACGGACCCCCGACTGGATCCCGCGGCCGATGGCCGTCTGACCGGGCGCTATCCGGAACGTCTCGCCCATGCGATCACCCGCCAACACCACGACGTACGCATCTTGTGGTGTCTCTGGCGTCTTTGAGTCGACGCGTTTTTTTCTCCCAAACGACAGCACGCTCCTCATGGTATGGGCCACGCTCCAACCTCGCAACCTCGTTGCATTTTTTAGCGACGAGCCGGGGCACCGACCGCCGGCGCCTGGTCCAATTCCACTCCAGGGAGCGTCTTCACTCGAATCGAGCGCCAGCGGCGGCATCCCGTGCGCGCGCTCGGAGCCAACCCGTGAGGCCGCGCAGGGGCTCCCCCCGGTCGCCGAAGGTGTCGGTGATCTGCTCACAGGTCGCGAGCAAAATCTCCATCCGCTCCTTCGCCTGGGCGCGAAGTTTGGGCTGATCATCGTCGAGGACGTCATCCGCGTGCTGAAAGCCCACTCCGAATGACATCCCAAACTCCTCAAGTTGCGCCACCTGCTCCGTCGGCGCTCCCGCACACAAGGCCCCCAACGCGCCCGCCGCAGCGTACAGAGCGCCCGTCTTCAGCGCGTGGACCTGCTCGAGCTCCCCCAAGTCGGCGAGATCTTGTCCCGCCGCCAAGTCGAGGGCTTGACCGCCGACCATGCCGTCGATCCCCGCGTGTGTCGCGAGCCGCACGACGGCCTCGGCCATCGCCGCCGGTGCCACTCCGACCGCGCCGCGAGCGAGCACCCGAAACGCCTCCGTCAACAACGCGTCTCCCACCAAGATCGCGTTGGCCTCACCAAATTCGACGTGGACCGTAGGGAGGCCGCGGCGCTCCGCGTCGTCATCCATGGCCGGGAGGTCGTCGTGCACGAGCGAGTACGCGTGCACCATCTCCAACGCGCAACATGCGGGGAGCGCCATCTTTGGGGTGCCGCCCGCCGCCTCACACGCCGCGAGCACCAAGAGCGGGCGAACGCGTTTGCCCCCGTGCAACACGGCGTACCGCATCGCCTCGCGTAGCCCGCCAGGGTCGGACTCGCTGGGGAGTTCAAGCGCCTTCGTGAGCGCGCTGTTCACCATCGCGCGACGGTCTTCGATCCACGCCCCCGCGTCACTCATCGCCCGCGTCCATCTCCTCCGTCTCGACCCCGTCGCGATCCGCGAGCAACCGCTCGACGCGTTGCTCCATCGCGTCGAGCGCGCGGTGGCTTTTCTTCGCCAGCTGCACGCCGCGCTCGAACCTCTCAAGCGCCTCTTCGAGGGGGAGGTCGCCCTCTTC
The DNA here is from genome assembly GCA_014240065.1 of Myxococcales bacterium. Lineage (GTDB taxonomy): Bacteria > Myxococcota_A > Polyangia > Nannocystales > Nannocystaceae > JAAZXR01. The sequence continues at coordinate 22,161 of JAAZXR010000049.1, read as the reverse complement.
GAGCGCGTCGACGACTGTGTCGAGCTCGTCCAGGAGAGACTCCACCCGCGGTTCGACGTCTGCGTCGCCCGCTGGAGACGGTGAAGCGCCCTTGCGCGCGCGACTTCCTTTCTTTGAGGTGGCCATGGAGCGGGGAGTATACGGGGCCGCCGCCGCCGCCCGCAACGGCTGCCCCAACGTGGCCGGGCCTCCGACCCCGAGGGCCTAGAATGTGGCCTAGCCGGACCCCAACATTGATTTTACGGCGCCTCAACGCTGACGCAGTCAGCACTTGCCGGGACCGAGTGTTGGCGGTTAGCCTGTGCCTAAATGGCCTCCGAGCATCAGTTGGCGCCCAACGAGATCGACGGACTGCTCACGCAGTTCCACGAATATCTCGAAAAAAAACAACTCCGCTCCACGCGGCAGCGGGACGTGGTGGCCAAGACGTTTTTTGGTCTGTCGGGGCACGTGAACGTGGACGAGCTGTTGGCCCACGCTCGATCGCACAGCCCAAAGCTCGGCTATGCCACGGTGTACCGGACGCTCAAGCTCCTCACCGAATGCGGACTCGCGGCCGAGCGACGGTTCGGGAACGAGTCTCGGGTCTATGAAGTCGCGGGGGACACAGCCCACCACGACCACCTGATCTGTGTGGAGTGCGGCCACGTACTCGAATTTGAGAACGACGAGATCGAGCGGCTGCAAGACAAGGTCGCGCGAAGCTTCGGCTTCACCCTCGTACGCCACAAGCTCGAACTCTACGGCATGTGCCCGCGCGCGCGCGGGATCCGCGGGGGCTCTTGCCCCTCAGAGAAAATCTCGAACGAGAGCGACGGAGAGGCCGCCTCACAGTGACCGCGCTCATGCATGAAGTCGCCACGGGCGTCGCGCTCGTCTTGGCGACGTGGTCCGCCGCCGCGCATCTTCGGCGGATGACCCAGCCCCGGTGCGCCGGCTGTGAAGCGACCTCGGCGCCCTCGATTCCGCCCTCCTCACGTCGAGGGATCCGCTCCTCCTCTCTCACGGTGCTCGGGCGAGGCAGTGCCTAAGCGCGCGCAGAGCCTCCGCATCGAGCTCCTCGTCACGCTCGCGCTGCTCGTAGGGCTCGCCGTCATGTCGCTCTCGCTCGTCAGTCAAGCCCTGGCGAAGCACCGACACGACCAACGAGAGGTAGAGCGCCTCGACATCTACGCGCGCACCGTCGCGTCTTTGGTTGGGAATCACTTCCACGGACCCGAAGAATATGATCGCGCGATCATCTCTGACCTGCTGCAACAGTCGGTGAGCACACAGCTTGGAATTCGGAGCATCAACCTGTTCCTCGTGGGCGCCCACGGGGCGACTCACATCGTCAGCGCCGGCGCCGAGGGCCCCACGAAACCACCGCAGTCAAGACAGCACGGTCTCGATGCCGAGGCGTCGACCCTGGGGCAGCGGCTGGTGTTCAACGCCCACGTGCCCACCTTCGGCGGGAGCCCTCAAGCGCGCCGCCCCGTCCTTCGCATCACCGCCGCGCCCGAGAGGTGGGTTCAGAGCGCCGTCATCCTCCAGATGCTCGGGCTCTCACTCAGCATCATCTTCCTCATGCTCGTCGCCGGCAACTTCCTCCTCGACGGCAACATCCTCCGGCCGATGCGACAGCTGCGAGAGGCGACGCGACGCGTGGCGCACGGGGACCTCCAGAGCCCGATCCCTGAAGACGGCCCTTCGGAGTTCCAAAACCTCGCGCACGACTTCAACGCCATGATCACCAGCCTCGACACCGAGCGCCAGGCGAACGCGCGGCAGGCGGAGGCCCTGCGTCGAAGCGAACAGCTCGCGGCGGTCGGACGCCTCGCCGCCGGGGTCGCGCACGAGGTGGGCAACCCGCTCGCCGCCGTACATGGCTACGTCGAGTTCCTGCTCGACCCTCGCGAAGGGGTCGCGCGACAACACCGAGAAATCCTACAGACAATGTCGGAGCAGACCGAGCGCATTCAAGACATCGTCGCCCAGCTCCTCGACTACAGCCGGCCCCGGGCATTTGAACCAGAGCCGTGCAACGTGCGAGAGGAGGTGCTCAAGACTGTCGAGCTCGTCTCCATGGATCGCCGCGCCGCCGGCATCGAGTTCGCGGTCGAGTCTGGCTCCGATGTCTGCATCGAGGTCGATGTGGGCGTCTTCCAGCAGGTCGTCATGAACCTGCTCATCAACGCCGCCCTCGCGAGTCGAGAGTCCGTCGCCTCGCCGCGTCCCGTCCGAGTCCGCATCGATCCCGCCGCGGACAAGGTCCAAATCCTCATCACTGACCACGGACCGGGCGTTCCAGAGGAGCTCCGAGATCGGATCTTTGAGCCCTTCTACACGACCCGCCCGGTGGGCCAAGGCTCTGGGTTGGGCCTCGCGGTGAGCCGCGGGCTCGCGGAGCGCCTTCACGGCGACCTCCGCTGCGTCGCCCCCGACCCCGAGGCTGGCGGAGGCTCCGGCGCGTGCTTCAAATTGGTGCTGCCGCGAGCGCAGCGCGCGTCCGGCGAGACGCCACCGTCAGCGTGATATGGCCGCCGCGCCATGCACGAACATGCGATTGGTGGCGCCCGGCTGTCGACAACGCGCAGCGGTGCTAGATTCAGGGGGAGTCTTTGTGCCCCAGCACCACCCCAGCATTGGCCCGCGCAAACGCAGTCGAGGAAGAGTCTTCGTCGATGCGCTCGGATGGTCGCTGCTCACGACCCTCGCGCTGCTCGGGATCGGCGGCGGCTTTGTCTTCCTCTATATGCTGAACGGCTCCGATGCCAACCTCTTGCCGCGGTGGGTGCTCCCCCTGGTCTTGAGCGTAGGATTCCCGGTCATCCTCGCGCTGTGGAAGCACCCGAAGGTGCCTAGCCAGGCGCTGCCCACCGCCCTCAATCTGTTCCCGCTGCTCAACTCTGCCGTGGTCGTCATCGCGATCATCCTCGTCCCCGACTCGGTGGGTTCGGCGCTGCGTCGTTTGGGGCTCGACACCATGGAGCGCCTAGGCACCAGCGATCGCCGCGCACAAGTGGTCTCGGCGTGGGGCATGAACCTCGCAGACCGCGTCAGCCCCCCCCCATCGGAGCCCGACTCCGCCACCCCGTCCACGTCGCGGAGCGCGCCGGTGCCACGGCGCGAAATCCCCGTCGCCGACCCACCGGACCTCGAAGCGCGCCCCGATCCCGAGGGCACCGGAGACACCGACCAAGCCGCCAAAGATCGCGACTCGCTCGGAGCGCTGCGCGGGGGCGGCGGTGACGAGGGGACCCAGGAGGGCATCTACGTGCAGTTCGATCCCAACGGCACCGGCATCACCATCCCGGCGACCCTGCGCGGTCCCAGCGGTGAAAAAACCGTGGACTATCTCTTTGACACGGGCGCGACCTTCACCACGATCACGCCCGCGCTCGCGGAGGAGCTCGGTGTCCACGTCCGCCCCGACGCGCCCACCCAAGCCTTCAACACCGCCAAAGGCCCCGCCAAGACGCCCATGGTGTATCTCGACGCGCTCACCCTCGGTGACGTGACGATCCGCGGCGTCCTCGTCGCCGTATGCGAAGACTGCAGCTCCAAGCGCACCGAGGGGCTCCTCGGCCTCAACGTGACTCGAAACTTCGTCGTAGAGATGGACTACCAGCGCCAGGAGATGCACCTCGACCCGCGGCACTTCAACAACTCGGGCAATCGCGCCTTCGACATTCGACATATCCTCAACCTGCGACTCGCGGGGATCCCTGAGGTGTTCCAGGGCTACATCTCCTGGTCACTCGAAGTGGAGAACCTCTCGCATCGCGACGTCTACGACGTCGTGCCCCGCGTAGAATTCACCACGGACACCACCTTGTTCGGATCTCGCATCTCCCATCTGCCCGCGAGAGGCACCGCGCGATCGCTGGTGCGCGGGCGCGTGTTCCGTGAGGGAGAGCGCCCAGAGGTCGAATATGTGCTCTCGCTTGAGCAAGGGAGGTGGCGATGATCGCCACCTTGCTCCTCGCCGCCGACGGCGACGTGGAATGGATCGCAGACGGAAGCTGGACCAAGCTCACGTTGCTGGTGCTGGTCGCCGTCTGCGTGCTCGTGGTGAGCCAGACCGCGCTCAAGCGCCACGCCGGCGCGCGACAGACATCGCGCACCCGGCGACTCGATTTCGACCTCGACGTGGCCCGGATGTCGAAGTGTGTTCGCAGTGACATCGCCGCGCTAAACGACGGGCCGAGCAAAATCGAAGGCGTGATTCGCTCCGCCACGGAGACCCTCGGTGGTGACACCCACCCCATCGTCTACTTTAACCGAGCCGGCGAGGGGCGAGACGCCGCGGTCGCCGCGCAGCTCGTCCTCGTGGGCGACGAGACCGGACAGGCGGCGCTCATGCATCTCGACCAAGCGCGCGTGATCGCGGCGCCAGAGTCGGGGCCCCGCTACGAACGAATTTGTCTGCGAGTCGGAGACCGGGTCGAAGTGCTAGGGACGGCGCGCAAAGAGGCGGAGACAAAACTCACCGAGAGCCCGCACAGTTCGAGCCGCGTTTATGCGACCCTTGGCGCGGACACCCCCGTCCAAGTTCGCCGGCTCGAAGCAGCCGTTGAAACGACCTCACGAGAGGTCGACGCCGGCCAGCAGCCGGAGAACTAACCACCTCTCGCAGCGCTCGCTGCGTCCCATCCCCGCAGAATCATCCATGACCACCCCACGCTCTCCCTTGTTGTTGCTCTCGGCCTCCCTCGCGCTCAGCTTGTCCCTCGGCTGTCGAAAAGAACAGAGCGCTGAGGCGGTCAACCCAGACGAGGGCGCCAAGGTCACCACCTCGAGTGGGGCTGTTCGTCCGACCCTCCCTCCCCAAGCGACCGCGCCCGCGGCGCTCGACGACGCGATCACGACGCTGCTCGGCGGCGACGCGCAGGCCGCCCTCAATCGGTTGCAGCCCCTGTACGAGGCCATCGAAGACAGCGACGAGACCCTCTCAGCCCGCACGCTGGTCAGCAGCTGGATCGTGGTGGGGCACTGCGCTGTGTTGCTCCCAGAGAATGGCGACGACCTCCTGGAATCGATGAAGCAGTGGACCGCGCGCCTCGAGGCGGCCGCCGCCGACGAAGCCACCGCCGCGCGCAGCCTCACGAGCCTCGCCGAAGGCGCCGTCCACAAGGCCTTCGGAGATTTTGAAGCCTCGATCGTGAGCTTTCGGGCCGTCTCCGAATCGGAGGGCCCTTGGCAGGGGCTCGCGACGCTTTGGCTCGCGGAGGCCACGCTCAACTCCGCCTACAGCGACGACGGCGAGGGCATCGAGCGACCTGAAAAAATTGATGAGGCGCGGCCCTTGTACGAGCTCGCGCTCAATGTGAGCAGCCGCGACATCGTCCGCGGCATGGCGAACGAGGGGCTCGCGGTCGTCGCCGAGCTCAAGCGAGACCGCAGCGAGGCCTGCGACTTCGCGACCGCCGCGCTCGCCGCATACGAGGCGGCGGGCGCCAGCGAATACCGGCTCGAGAGCCCGCAAATCACCCTCGAAAAGAACCGCTGCAAGTAAGCGCGTCGCACGACAGTAGAGATCCCCCGCGCGTTGACTGCGCGGTTCGAAGCGCGCGGTGCTCGCGGTGCTCGCGGTGGTCGGGAAATGTAGTTACACCCCCCACGGCGCTGTCTCACGCCGCCGCGCCAGGGGCGCCTTCGCACCAGCGGCGAACCCGATGAAAAAATGTGTCGCGCATACGGTCAAGTTCTCTCCCCCGGTGGCCGAAATCTGAACCGTGACTGTCCGCGTGCTTCACATCACCGCCACCCCCTCGTGGCAACTCGATCCCCTCATTCAACAACTCACGCGGCTCGAGGCCCACGACGTCGAGACCATGCTCGTCAATCGGCACGCGGTCTTGCTGCAACACGATCCGGACACCTCCGGGGTGTACGAGGCCGCCGCGAACGATCCCAGCGAGGAGCGGCTGCTCCGACGATTGATGCGAATCAGCGACTCCTTCGATCCTGACGTCATCCACGTTGAGGATCCCCACGACCCAGAGCTCGCCCTGGTGTGTCGCGCGCTCGCTGGTTACCCCGTCTCGCGCGTATTTGAGGTGCGCCGGAGCGCCCCCCTCCCCGACTACGTCGAAGCGCTCATGCCGTCCGCAGTGATCGTCCCATCTCCCGAGCTGCGGCGCGAACACCAGGCGTCGCGAAGCGACGCGTCGAGCTTTCACCTCGTGGCAGACACCTGCGTCCACCCCGGCTCGCTCAACCCCGGAAAGGTCCGACAGCACGATCTGATCGGACACCGTCCGCTCGTGGTCTGCGACGGCTCTCGGGCGTTCGGCGACGACCTGTACGCCGTCAAGCTCGCGTCCCACCTCACCTCCCGCGACCCCGCGGTGGTCGTGGCCCTGTGGATCGCCGAGGCCTTGCGACCGCAGCTGCGAAGAGCCGCGCGGCGCCTCGGCGTGACCGACTCGCAGCTGCTGTTTTTCTCCCCCGAGAATGGACCCGAGCTCGACGACCTCCTCGGCGCCGCCGACCTCGCCCTCAGCTACGGGGGCGACGACCCCTGGATCGGCTGCATCCCATTTTGTCTCCGAGCACTCGCCGCGGGCACGCCAATTATGACGGAGTTTCAGTGTTGGGTCACCGACACGGTGCGCGCCGCCGGGGCGGGGGCCTTCCTCGATCAAGACCTCACGTGGGCAGCCCTCGAGGTGTGTCGCAACCTCCGCAACCCCGTGTGGAGGACCGAGGCGGGTCGACGCGCGCGAGGCCTGGCCTCGCACCACGCCTTCGATCACATGCGCGCCGACGCCTCGTTGATCGACGCATATCGCGCCGCGGCTGGGATAGAGAAGGCCGCCTAGCGCAGCGCGCCCGCGTCGAGCATGACCTGAAGCTCGCGGTAGCCGCCGATGAGAACTTGCTTCACGAACACCTGCGGGTAGGTGGGGTAGCCGCTCCACAGCTTGATCGCGAGGCGCTCCTTCCACATCGACAAGTAGCCGCCGTACTCCACGTACTCGTAGGAGATTTTAGCGTCGGCGAGGGCCCGACGCGCCCTCTTCACGAAGGGGTTTTGTGCCATGCCCACCACCACCACGTCGTGTGAGTCGACGGCCGCTTGCACCCGCCCGACCACCTCCGGGTGGAAGCCAGCGAGCTGCGCGCGAACGGCCTCGCTGCGCCGCGAATCGGGGAGTACGTTTCGTTCGACCACGGCGCGAACCTAGCACGCTCCACGCACACGGCCCACGCAAAAACGTGACCGCCTGCGCGGGCCCGGGCGGGAGGCTAACGCAGGCGCAACACCCGACACAGGGTGGACTTGAGATATGCCCCCTCTGGGAAGCCCACGGGCACGGGATGATCGAAGCCCGCCCCTGACCGCTCGAGCACCTGCACGGACACCTTCGCCGCGTGGGCCGCCTCCCGAATCGTCGCGTCGAAGTCCTCCCGATGGACGTGACTCGAGCACGAGGCCCCGAGATACAAGCCCCCCTCACGCACGCGCGACAAGCAGGCCGTATGCAGCGCGCGGTAGGCCTTGAGCGCCCCGCGCTTGGCCGCCTCATTGGGCGCGAAGCTCGGCGGGTCGGCGATGACCAGCTCCCACGAGGTGCCCTGCTGCTTCGCGGCGTTCAAGAACTTCTCCACATCCACCGCGTGGGCCTCGTGCATGGTGGCGTCGAGTCCGTTGCGCGCCCACCCCTCCCGCGCGAGGGCGAGGGCCCCCGCCGCGACGTCCACCGTGTCCACGTGCGCGGCGCCGCCGAGCCCCGCCGCCATGGAGAATCCGCCGGTGTATCCGAACAAGTTCACCACCCGCGCCCCCGAGGCGAGAGCGCGCACCCGCAACCGCGCGTCGCGGTGGTCCAAAAACAAGCCGGTCTTTTGTCCCGCGATCAAATCGACGGGCATGCGCATGCCGTGCTCACGCACCTCCACCAGCCCGTCGGGGAGCGCGCCCCACAACGCCTGCACCCGCCGCGTGTCTCCCCTCCCCGAGCGCTCGAGCAAGGTCTCCACGCCGAGATCGGGGAGCGCCTGCGCCAGCGTCGCCACCAGCGCGCCGCGAAACCGCTCGATGGCCTGCCCGTCCAGCCGCAGCACCGCGACAGCGCCGTAGAGATCCACGACCACGCCGGGCAGCAGGTCGCCCTCACCGTGCACGAGCCGCACCGCCGTCGTGTCGGCGGGCCAGTGGGCGCGACGGAGGGCGAGGGCGTCGTCAAGTCGACGAGCGATGAGGGCGTCGTCGAGGGGCACGTCGCTCCGCACGAACACCCGCACGCCGATGGGTCCGCGCTCCACCAGCCCCCGCGCCAAGAACCGCCCCTGCCGGTCGAGGACCGTCGCGATCTTGCCCGGCGCGATCTCGAAGGGTTCGAGCGCGTCACGGTAAATCCACGGGTGCCCGTGCGCCACCACGCGCTCCACCGGTTTTTTGAGGGTCAAGGTGGGAGCAGCGGCGGGCATGGCGATTCGTGGGCGCCCCTCGTCGGAGGCGGACGACAGCGGCGTGAGACGCCGCGTGTCGAGGATAGAGCATAACAGTTGCGCGCGCTGCCCGGGTGGGCGACAACCCCGTCATGGGCGGGCCTCCGGATCCATATCTCAGTCACTGGGCAGACCTGGCGGCGCGCAAGACCATCTCCGCGCACCCCGACGTCGACACCTACGTCGTCGCCGCTGGCATCACGCCCTCGGGCGTCGTGCACGTGGGGAACTTTCGCGAGGTGATGACCGTGGACCTCGTCGCCCGCGCCCTTAAATCCCACGGCAAGAAGGTGCGGTTCATCTACTCGTGGGACGACTTCGACGTGTTCCGCAAGGTCCCCGCGGACATGCCCGAGCAAGCGCTGCTCACGAGCCATCTGCGGCGCAGCATCGCCGACGTGCCCGACCCGTTCGGCGAGCACGACAGCTACGCGTCGCACAATATCCACGCCTTCCAAGACAGCCTCGAGCCCCTCGGGATCGAGCCTGAGTTCATCCGCCAGAGCCGGTCCTACCGCGCGGGCAACTACGCGCAGGGCATCCGCACCGCGCTCCAGCACAAAGACAAGATCGTCGAGATCCTCAACGAGCACCGCAAGACGCCGCTCGCCGAGGACTGGCTCCCGATCTCGGGGTTTTGCGACGGCTGCGGCCACGACGACGTCGCGTTTTGCTGGGACGGTGACTGGATCGTGAGCCACCGCTGCCGCGCCTGCGAGCACGAAGGAGAGACCGACCTGCGCGAGGGTGGCAACATCAAACTCCCGTGGCGCATCGACTGGCCCATGCGCTGGGCCTACGAGAAAGTGTGCTTCGAGCCCGGCGGCAAAGACCACTCGAGCGCGGGCGGCAGCTACGACACGGGCAAAGAAATCGCCAAGTTGTACGACTTCCAAGCCCCCGAGTACGTGGCCTACGACTTCGTGCGGATCAAGGGCGGCGGCGGCAAGCTCTCAAGCTCCGCCGGCGGCGCGGTCACCGTGGCCGACTGTCTCAAGGTCTACGAGCCCGAGGTGCTGCGCTGGATCTTCGCGAGCTACCGCGCGAACACGGAGTTTCAAATCTCGTTTGACCTCGACGTGCTCAAGCTCTACGAGGACTACGACAGCGCGGTGCGCGTCGCGTACCAGCCCGACGACGGGGGCAAGAAAGACAAGAAGCGCGCCGCCGCGCGCCGCACGCTCGAGCTCGCGAGCCCCACGAGCCATCGAATCGCCAGCGGTGATGTCATGCCGCGCACCCTCTCCTTCCGCCCGCTGTCCATGACCCTACAGATCTTCGACGGCGACCTCGAGCGCACGCTCGACCACTACGTGGCCGCGGGCGCCCTCGACACCGACGAGGAGCGCGCCCGATTCATGAGCCGCGCCGCCCGGGTGTGGCACTGGATCGAGCACTTCGCCCCTGAGGAGTTTTGCTACCGCATCCGCACCGAGCCGGTGACGCGCGACGTGGACGGCGACGCGCGCGTCTTGTTGCGGCGGCTGGTGGACGCGCTCACCGAGCGCCCCGACATGGAGGAACCCGCGCTCATCGAGGTGATCAAGGCGCTGCCGGAGGGCACCGAGATGAAGCGGGCCGACTTCTTCCCCGTGGTCTACGACCTCGTGCTCGGCCGCCCCAAGGGCCCCAAGCTCAGCACCCTGCTCATCACCATCGGCCTTGAGCGCGCGCGCGACCTGCTCGCCGCGAGCTTGAGGGCCTAGCCGCCCAAGGTCCCCTCCGGGCAGGTCGTGCTCACTCGCTGCCGGCGTGGGCGTCGCGCCCGGTCCCCATGTACTCTCGAAGCGACGCCGCCCAACGCTCGAGGTTGTCGATGGTTGACGCCAGGACATCGGGCGACTCGTGAATGTCGTCGATGGCGCGACGCAACTGCTCGAGTCCCCTCCGAATTCGACTGCGAGCGGTGGGCTCGGGGATGTCGAGCACCGTCGCGATCTCTGGGCCCCGCATGCCCTCCCAATAGTAGAGTTCGAGCGCGATCTGGTAGTCCACGGGGATGCAACGCAGCGCCTTGAGCAAGATCCGCTGCTCCCCACGCTCGACCATGACCTGATCAAATCCGCGCCCAAGATCCTGGATACTCGTGACCCCGAAGTCGATCTTGCCCAGCGTCCGCTGGCGTTTTTCGATGAAGCGGAAGAGAATTCGGCGAGCGGTCGCGAACATGTAGGTCCGAAAGCTCGCATCCCCGCGAAACCGATCCCTGCCCTTCACACAGGCGAGCATCGTGTCCTGGACGAGATCGTCGATCCCGTCCGTGGTCTTGTTCCGAAAGAACCGATAAAGCGAGCGGAAGTGACGATCAAACAACAACTCGCCAGCGGAAGCATCGCCCACCATCCACCTGTTTAGGAGCTCGGAGTCGTTCACTTCCTTCCCATCATACCCTCACGAGCGGCACGCGACCACCGGCCTCGCGCGGACGGCCCCGGACGTCGTCCGTCGCGGTTCACGTCAGTTGCGCCGCTGCTCAAGCCACTGGCGGCACTCTTCAATGAGCTCCTCGGGGGACTCCACCGTCCCCAGCTGCTCGCACGCGGCGACCCCGAGCGCGAGCGCTGCGGCCCGCTCGTCTCGATCTCGGGGCGCCGCATTCCAACGGGCCTTGGCCAGACGAAACCGCGCCTTCGCCAGCTTAATCGGGCTCTGGCTTCTCGCTTCTAGAATATCCAGTGACTTGCGCGCGGCCTTCACCGCTCGCCCATAATCGCCTCGGCTGGTCGAAATATCCGAGATTCCGCTCCACGGGTACGAAGCCAGCGGATGGTCCGCCCCGACCCCCTCCTCGTACACTTTCAGCGATTGTCCATAGAAGTCCTCCGCGCGGTCGAGCTGCCCCTGATCGGCGAGGAAATTGCCGTAGTTGTTGAGCACGATGCCGATATTTGGATGGGTCGAGCGAAGCGACGCTCGCAACGAAGCGATCCCTTCCTCGTAGGAGTGGGCCGCGTCCTCCATGCGGTTCGCCGCACGCTGCGCGGTCGCGAGATTGATCCATCCGATGCCGATGGCGGGATGAGCACCGTCGGAGGCGCGCTTCATACCTTCGATGGCCGTCTTGCCCACTTCGATGGCCTGTTCGATGCGTCCCGCCCCGTACAGGGTTTCGGCGAGCGTCGTGCGAGCCTTGTGCACCCGGTAATGCTCCGGCCCGAGCGCCTCGGACCACACCTCCACCGCTCGCTGGCTCGCCCGAACGCCTGCTTCGTAGTCTCCGTGGGCGCTGTAGATCGCCGCAAGATTCGCCAACGTCGAGGCGACCTTGGGATGCTCGGGTCCATATTCGTCCTCGTACCGCCGGACGACCTCTTGCACGGCTACCAGCGCGTCTTGATGCCTCCCGTGGCGATGAATGGACATCGCGCGGTTGTTTGAGACGGGGATCAGCCCTGGATGTTCCGGTCCCTTGAGGGATCGGCCGAGGACGATGGCCGCGTCGAACTCCCGCTCAGCACGCTCGTAGTCGCCGTCGTAGAAGGAAATTTGCCCTCCGATCTCCGCCAGTCGTAACGCGCGAGTTCCAGGCGCGCGCTCGATGGAGGCGATCAGCCCGCGTGCCACGTGCTCCCAGACGCGTCCGACCTCTGCGTTCTCTTCCTTCGAACCCACCTGCAGCGCGAGTGCCAGCGCCGCATCCGCCATCACAGCGCGCGCGTCATGGCGCCCGGCAAGTTCGAATGCTCGCGTTAGATACTCGCGCGCCTCGCTATGCTTCGCGTCTGCACCTGCCAGCGCACCCAACTCGATGTCGATACGCGCCGCGAGCACCTCGTCACCAAGGGACTCCGCCGTGGATCGCAGCTCGGTGAGCCGCTCCTTGGCTCGCTCGGACGTCCCCATCATCGTCGCCTCGAAGATCGCTGCGAACTCGCGCCGCGCCTGCACCAACTCCTCCTCGTAGGCCTTCGGAGGGACCACCCGCAGGCCAAGCTTGTCGCGATCGATGCACGCGTCGGGATCCGGAAGCCGCGACGCGATCTGGGTGGCGTTGCGCAAGAGCTCGTCAGGCGGATCTTCCAACGCCGTCAATAAGACCTCAAGCTGGACGCGGCCATCTCTCAAACACTCGGAGGATTTCATGGCGTCCGCCCCCACCAGGAGGCCGTCCAACTCTCGCTGCCGGCACGCGGTGGCGCTCGTGTCTTCCCACGCGTTAACCCAGCCATCGATCCACGGGAACGTCTTGCCGGCGACCTGCTCCGCGTACGGCCTTCCGTTCGTTTTCATCGCCTCGCGCACCTGTGCCGCGCGCGCATCGTTCCAATCGACGCGAATGACCGCTGCATCGGAGGCACACTTTGCGAGCACCCGGCGCTCATAGACCTGACGGCCTCCGGCGATCATCGCGAGCAGTCCGAGGGTCGCGACGACAACCTGGACGCGTCGCCGACGACGTTTGCGTCGCTTCCCAAGCCGAAGGGTCGACAACAACGCCTCCATCGACGGAAACCGGTCGACAGGATCCTTCTCCAGACCACGCCGTAAGACTTCCCTCACCTCCGTCGGGATTTTCTTGGTGATGGTGCTCATCGGCCTGTCAGTGACGATGGACCCGGCGAGCTTCGCAAATGAATCCCCCGTGAACGGACGCCTCCCTAGAAACGCCTGAAACAGGCATATGCAAAACGCGAACTGATCGGTCCGGGCGTCACTTGGTCGCCCTCGCACCTGCTCGGGTGCCATGTAGGCGGGGGTCCCCACGAGCGAGCCGGTCCGCGTCAGGCTGTCCTGCGAAGCCCATGTCTTCGCCACCGACGCCTCGCCCATGTCCAGATCCTCGTCGGTGGCCTCACCGCGTGGTCCGTCGAAGCTAGCCGCGCTGTCTTCCATCCGAGCGATACCGAAGTCGAGAACGCGAACGCGACCGTCCTTGTCGACCATCACATTTTCGGGCTTGAAATCCCGATGCACGATGCCGGCGTTGTGGGCGGCGATCAGTCCGCCCGCGGCCTGATCGAAGACATCCAGAATCTCGGTTTCCGTGCGAGCACGCGCTCGAAGCCACGCGTCGAGGCTCTCGCCATCCACCAACTCCATCGCGAGGAAGGTCGCGCCATCCCACTCGCCCACGTCGTAGATTCCCACGATGTTGGGGTGGTTCAACTTGCCGAGGGACAGCGCTTCGCGGCGCAGGCGCTCGTGGCCCGAGCTCGAGTTCCCGGCACCGCGAAGAATCTTCACCGCGATCCGCCGATCGAGTTTCGCGTCGTAGGCCGCGAAGACCGCCCCCATTCCGCCCTCACCCAGCTTCTCAAGAATGGCAAATCGCCCCACGCGCGGAGATGCCTCCTGGCTGCCGAACAGCTGCTCCCGCGCCCGAGCGCGCACCTGCTGTTCGTCGAGCGCGGAGGCCCGGTCACTCCCCGGATCGGCGACCGTGAATGTACCGCTGAGTACGTAGTCAGCGTCTTCGTTCCGTCGGTCATCCATGGATACCCGAGGATCTCGCACCCACCGCAGGGGGAGCAAGCCTCGATGCTCCCACCCCACCGATCACGAGCGCGTCTTCCGCGAGGTTCGATGATCTCAAGAAATATTTGGGGCGGTGGGATCGAAACGGGTCGGCGCCGTACTACCAGCAACGAACCCCGCCCCCGAAACCTCAACGAAAGGAAAATCCAATGAACTGCTCTTCAACCCCCCATACGATCACACCTCGGTCCTTGGTGCTCGCGGCACTCGCGTTGTCGCTGCCCTTGGTCAGCGGATGCGAGGACGACCCCGACCCAATCATCGGCCGGTGGGAATCTACCGACCCCATCGGCAATAGTGAGAATACCTTCGAAATCGATTCCGACATGCGCGGCGAATCGCGGATCTATTTCTACCAGGGTGACGGCTACTACTACGCCGACTTTGATGTGGACGTGCGCGTCATCGAGAAGGGTGCCCGCTACGAACTCGACCTCTCTTGTGAAGGGAACTGTGGCGAGCTCGACTTCGAGATGGAGTGTGACCTCATCACCGATGATCGGCTCGAGTGCGAAGGCGACGGGACCTGGAGCACCTACGACTTCGAGTGGGAGCCGAACTGATCCCAGCGTCGCCACACTTCGTGCGCCATGACCATCCCCTGTGGACGCCTGCCGCCGCTCACGTTCAATCACCAACATCTCGCCCCATCGTTCCGTTCCTCCCATGAAACTCGTCCATCCATCGTCATCCCGCCGGAGCACCTCTGCGCGCTCGCTCCATCATCCATCGCTTGCGAGTGTCGCCGTGGTTGCCCTGTCGCTCGCCGGGCCCGTCACCCCCGCGCACGCCTCAACACCCGTAGCGGCGAGCGTCGCCAATCGAGTAGGCGACGCACACCTTGAGACCACCACCGACACCGCGCACGTGCACACGCCTGCGGCAGAGCCCTCGACATCTACCCTCGCCTCCGACGCAAGCGCATCGAGAGGATCCCCGGAGGCGGTCTCCGGACTCGCGCCGTCGGACGACGACATCGAATCACCGTGCACGGTGGATACGGAGTGCCCGGGAGCCGAGGTCTGCACCGGTGGCGTTTGCGCGGCCCCCTCCACACCCGCCGGGTGCGTCAACGACACCCAGTGCAAAGGAGACCGAATCTGCGAGCGAGGCACGTGCCGCACCCCCGTACCCCCACCCGCGCCGATGACCGCGGCCACATCCGCCGGACCTGCGGTGGCCCCCATGACCGCACCAGCCCCCACCGGAGCCGCGCCGACCCCGCTGCCCCCCGCCCCCAACTGGGCACGCGGTGGCGCGACCACCGGCATCGTGCTCGGGTCGCTCGGCGTGGCCCTCGGCTTGGCCGCCGAGTTCACCGCGGACGATGGCGGACGGATCCCGGCCTTACCTCTTGGGGGCGCCGCGACTCTGGCGTTTGCGATGTCCACGCCGATCGCCGCCGCCGCCGGGCGTTCGGCTCGCGTCAACCTCGCGCGACGCGGGGTCGCACTCCCGGGATCGCGAGGGATTCGCGTGACGGGCTGGGTACTCTACGGCCTGTGCCTCACCAACGCTGTCGGACTGATCTCCCTGGGCATCATGGATATCCAACCATTCCCGGGTCAGATTTCGACCACGAGCATCTTTGGTGGCGCCGCGGCCATGCTCATGGCCGGCGATGCCTTGCGCACGGATCGAGCGCTGCGCTCGGGAGTTTGGGTTTCGCCGACTACTGCGAGCCACGGCACTTCACCGCGAGGCCCTCTCGTGCGATTCCATATGGGTCCATCCCGAGACGGTGGCGCCCAGGTGGGGCTGTCAGGGCGTTTTTGAGACCGGCGCCGACGATGACGCCGAAGAAACCGCCGCCGAGGGGTACGGCGGCTCCGGCGACGACGCCAGCGTTACCGGCACCAGCGTCACAGGCGATTCCGGCGGTGACGCCAGCGCCACCGGCACCGGCGTCACAGGCGGTTCCGGCGATTCCGGCGACGACGCCAGCGCCACCGGTACGGGCGCCACCGGCGATTCCGGCGACACCACGGGCGATTCCACCAGCTGTGACCCGCCGCTCATCGAGTGCAACGGATCGTGTGTCGATCCCTTCACGGACGCCACTCACTGCGGCGGGTGCGACGTCGAGTGCGGCGAGGGCTCGTGCCAGGACGGCGTCTGTGAATCCGCCGACTGCGGCGAGGAGCTGACCTGGTGTGACGACAGCCTCTCGTGTGAGGATCTCTCCGTAGGCCCCACAAGCTGTGGTGCCTGCGGCAACGACTGCGCGGCCGACCTCGCGTGTGTCGGCGGGCAGTGCATTCCTTGTGACGGCGGCGCCTGCGAGGACGCCTGCGAGAGTTTGGGGCTCGCCTTTTGCGGCAGCAACCTTGGATGCCGCGACCTGATGAACGAGCGGGAGCACTGCGGCGAGTGCGACAGGGACTGCAACGATGAATTTCCGAAAATATCCAGCCCGGATTGGGGTCCGGAGAACCACGATCTGACCTGTGTACAAGGAGTCTGTTTTGACGGGGACGCCGTCTCGGGGACGCCCTGTGAACCTGCCTCCGAGTACAGCGTCTGTTCGGTCACAAACTGCG
Organism: Myxococcales bacterium; assembly: GCA_014240065.1. Taxonomy (GTDB): domain Bacteria; phylum Myxococcota_A; class Polyangia; order Nannocystales; family Nannocystaceae; genus JAAZXR01. Next base: position 5,707 of record JAAZXR010000049.1, on the reverse strand, counting down.
GCACCTACCCCTGGCTGTTCGAATGCCGCGGACCTTATTGTGGCGGCGGTTGCACGGGATGCCCGGCCCATCACACCTGCGTCAACGACGAATGCGTGTTCGAAGACCCCTGCGGCGAGGGATTTGAGGCCTGTTGCTATGGAACAACCGACTACGACCCATGCGTTTTTGAGCCGCCGCCATTCGATTGTAATTGTTGCGACGCCCAAAGCGAGATTTGCGTCGAGTTTCCAAACTGGGCGTCGTGCATGCCCCAATGAACCCGCCTCCGAGCGCCCCGGCTCCGTCGGGAGCTCGTGACGCTCGCGCGCCCGATCCCCGGACCAACGATCGCGCCGGCCCGGCCAGCAAGCGGCCCTCGGGCAGGCGATTCCGATCACGCAAACGTCGTTTCCGAAGCATCACCACCTGAACACGCCGCTTGATTTCGCGCATTTTCGGAGCGAGCCCTCTCCCGCGAAACCGTCGCATCCACACGATTCTCTGCGGCGTTGACACCGCCCGCCCGATTGACGCTGCTCAACTTTGGCTCGTAGGGTACCCCATGACTTTCAAACAACTGGCGGTCTGCGCGCTCGCGGGCGGATTCGCGGCCGCTTGTACAGCGTCCGAACCCGGCGACAACAATCTCACCTTCACCAGCGGAGATGGCACGGGCACCGACACGGGCTTCGCGGAAGACACTGGCGACGAGGACACTGGCACCGAGACGGGCGTCATGTGCACGGAGCCCCTCGTCGAGTGTGGCGGCGAGTGCGTCGACCTGGACATCGACCTCGCGCACTGCGGCGCGTGCGACAACGGATGCGCCGAAGACGAGCAGTGTGAGACGGGCGTGTGCACCGGCAAGATGTGGCGTGGCGCCGAGCTGCTCGAGTTCGACGACGCCGGGAACGCCAGCGCTCCAGAGATCAGCTGCGACGCCGACGGCAACGCCGTGGTCGTGTGGAGCCAGTCGGACGGGAGCCCCCTCACCCATATCGGCGCCATTCGCTACCTCACCGAGTCAAACTCGTGGGCCAACGCCAAACCGATCGAGTTCGACAACGCGGGCGGCGCCTTCAAACCTGAAGTCACCGTCTCCAGCGGTGGAGACGCGGTCGCCGTGTGGGAGCAAGGCAACGGAGGCTCCCTGCAAGACGCCCTCACGAACCGTTATGATCCGACGACCGACGCGTGGGGCTCGGTCGAGCAGCTGGAGACCAACAGCGCCGGCGACGCCTCGAATCCTCAGATCGCCGCCGCGGGGAACGGCACCGCCTTCGCCGTGTGGACCCAAACGAGCGGGAGCAACCTCAACGTATGGTCCAACCGCTACCACCTCGGAACGGGCACATGGCTGGGCGCGGAGCTGATCGAGCAAGACGACATCGGCGCGGCGTTCTTCCCCCAAATCGCAGCAGACGGCGCTGGCAACGCGATCGCCGTGTGGTTCCAGTGGGATGGTCTGCGCAACAATATTTGGTCCAACCGCTACGACACGACCACAGACAGCTGGGGGCTCCCCGAGCTCGTCGAGACCGACGACACCGGCACCACGGGCGCTCCGCAAGTCGTCGCCAACGCCAACGGAGACGCCGTCATTATTTGGACTCAAAACGACGGCGAAGATGACAATATCTGGGTGCGGACGTTTGACACGACAACCCTCCTGTGGGGCGTCCCCACGCTGATCGAGGACGAAGCCGGAGACGCGTCGCGACCCCAAATAGCCATCAGCGACACGGGCGACATCTTCGCCACCTGGATGCAATACGACAACGGGCGCTTCAACGTGTGGTTCAACAGCTACAGCAGCTTCCTCGGCACGTGGGGGCGCACCGAGCTGCTCGAGACCGACGACGCCGGGAACGCGTGGGATCCTCAAGTCAGCGTAGGCGCCAACGACAACGTCGTGTTCGTGTGGGCGCAAGGCGACGGCATCGTCCAAAATATCTGGGCCAAGCGCTTCGACGCCGCCACCAAATCCTGGAGTGGCCCGACGGCGCTCGAGACCGACGACGCCGGCGACGCCGAGCTACCTCAGGTGGCCACGGACGCCAACGGTAACGCCTACGTCACGTGGATCCAGTTCGACGGCGCGCGCACCAGCCTCTACGCCAACGTCTTCCGTTAGGGGCACAAGCCGCGCGCACGTGCAGTCGCGCGGTGCCGCGGGCTTCCGGCTCACGAGCCGAACGAAGTTCTCGCGAGCACTTTCGCTCGCAGCCGCGACCACCTCTGCGAGAGCGCGCAACCACCTGCACGGCGCAAAGCCTCCCTCCCCGCCAAGTCGTTGACCCAGTCTCACCCCATCGGGTACCGTCGCCGCGCTTATGGCTGAAGAAAAGACGCACGAATGGATCGCGCCCCCTCCCGGTGAACTTGGGGGCCATCCCCGCGGACTTTGGATGCTCTTCGGGAGCGAGTTTTGGGAGCGCTTTTGCTACTACGGAATGCGCGCCATCCTCGCGGTCCACGTGGCGCAGGCTTTCTTCGCCCACCACGGCGATGGCGCCGAGTCCGAGGCCAGCCTCACCTACGGCGGCTACACCTCCATGGTCTACATGACCGGCCTGCTCGGCGGCTACGTGGCCGACCGGATCCTCGGCTACCAACGCTCCATCATGCTCGGCGGCACCATGATGGCCGCGGGCATGTTCATGCTCCTCGCCCCCGATCTGACCACTTTCTTGATGGGGCTCGCGCTCTTGGTGGTGGGCAACGGCCTGTTCAAACCCAACATCTCCACCATGGTGGGCCAGCTCTACGAGCCGGGCGACAGCCGGCGCGACTCGGGCTTCACCATCTTCTATATGGGCATCAACGCCGGCGCCCTTATCGCGCCGCTCATCACCTCCACCTGGATCGGCGTGACCTACGGCCTCAAGTGGGGCTTCTTCTCCGCCGGGATCGGCATGATCTTCGGCTTGATGGTCTTTCAGCTGCTCAAGTCATGGATCGGCCACGTGGGCAAGGCCCCCGAGGGCAAGGAGGGCTACGGCTCGATGGGCCTCGTGCTCGTGGGCGGGCTCGTGCTCGCCGCGCCCGTGTACGTGCTCTTGAGCAAGAGCGAAATCCTGGGGTACATCCTCGGCGGCCTCTTGCTGTTCCTCGCCGGCTATTTCGTGCGCAGCGGCCTCAAGGCGAACAAGGTGCAGCTTCATCGCTACTACGCGATGCTCATTTTGTTCATCGCCAACGCGATCTTCTGGTCCCTGTTCGAGCAGGCGGGCTCCTCCCTCAACTTCTTCGCCCGCGACTACGTGGACCTGACCATCGGCGGCTTCACCATCGACTTCGCGGCCTTCCAGTCGGCCAACCCCACCTTCATTTTGCTGCTCGCGCCGCTGTTCGCCCTGGCCTGGCCCGCGCTCGACAAGAAGAAGATAAACCCCTCCATCCCGCGCAAGTTCGCCATCGCCCTCGTGCTCGTGGCGTTGGGCTTTTACGTGCTGGTGTTCTCCATCGGCCAGCTCCAAGACGGGGACGGCAAGATCCCCGCGATCATGCTGGCGCTTTGCTACTTCATCCACACCTCGGGGGAGCTGTGCCTGTCCCCCATCGGGCTGTCCATGGTGACCAAGCTGGCGAAACCCGAAGAGACGGGCCTCGCCATGGGCGGGTGGTTCCTCTCCATCGCCGGCGCCAACTACATCGCCGGACTCATCGCCTCCGTGGCCACCGGCGGTGGTGCACACGGCGCTGCGGCCGGCTCCATCGAAGGCTATTCGGAGGTGTTCAACCAGCTGTTCCTCATGGGTGTGGTGCTCGCGGTGGTGTTCTTTATCGCGGCGCCCTTCATCAACAAGCTGATGCACGGCGTGAAGTAACCGCGCCCTCCTCGCCCGCCGCACGGCGGGACACGCACGCCCCGTCGCCCCATGGCCACGGGGCGTGTCGCGTTTTGGGCTGCGCGTCACCTCCGCAGATGTGTCACGGAGCCACGCCGTGGAAGGGGCTCAAGGCCAAAAACACCATGCCCAGGGCAAACAAGAACAACTGAAGCTTGATCATCCAGCGAAACCAGGTGCCGTACTCCATCTTCGCCATGCTCAACACGCCCACAAGCACCGCGTTGGTGGGGATGATCATGTTGGTGAAGCCGTCGCCAAACTGGTAGGCCAAAATGGCGTTCTCTTGGTGCACCCCGACGATCTGCGCCAGCGGCGACATCACCGGCATGGTCAAGGCCGCCTGCCCGCTCCCGCTGGGCACAAAAAAGTTGATCACCGTCTGCACGCCGAACATGCACTCGGTGGTCCACAGCGGCCCGAGCCCCTCCACCGCGCCGGCCATGCCGTGCAAGATGGTGTCGATGATGCGGCCGTCCTCGGCCACTACGAGGATGCCGCGGGCGACCCCCACGAGCACCGCCGCCGCCACCAGGTCCTTGGCCCCCTCCACGAAGGCGTCGGCGATTTGCCCGGGGCGCAGCTTGCCAGCCAGGCCGCACAACACGGCCATGCCGATGAACAGGCCGGACAGCTCGGTGATGTACCAGTCCCACTGCAAGGCCCCCACCGCCAGCAGCACCATCGACGCGGCGAAACAGACCAACACGAGCACATGCACCGGGCGCAGGCCGTCTGCCTCGCCGTCGGCGGGCGCGTCGAACTCCTCTCGCCAGCGAGCGTCCAGCTCCGGCGTGGGGCTGTGCTCGGGATTTCGCGACACCCGAAACGCGTGCCATGAGACCGCGGCGGCACACACCGATGTGACGATGACCCAACAGATCATGCGGTAGCCCTGGCCCTCGTCGATCGGCTGCCCGGTGATCCCCTTGGCGATGCCGAGCGTGAACGGGTTCACGAACGCCGCCGCGAACCCGGCTTGGGAACCGATAAAGGGGATGGCCACGCCAGTGGTCACGTCGAAGCGCAGCGACACCGCGAGCGGCACCGTCAAGAGCACGAAGGGGATGACCTCCTCGGCCATGCCGAAAAATGCGCCTCCCAAGCTAAACGTGAACATCAACACGGGAATCATGAAGAACCGGCCGCGCCCGCCGACCACGCCGGTGAGCCATCGAATCGCTGCCAAGATGGCACCGGTGGCGCTGAGCACCCCGAAGGCGCCGCCGACCAAGAGGATAAACGCCACCACGTCCGCCGCCTGCTCCATGCCCCGTATGGGCGCCTTGAGGATCTCCCAAGGCCCTTGGCGCACGGCAGCCACCTCCGTGTAAATGGGCGTGCCATCGTCCCCGAGCAGCACCACCTGCTTGGTGCCCGCGGCGGTCTGCATGGCCTCCTTGGCGTACTCACCGCCGGGGAGCACCCACGTCATCAGGCCCACGAGGACAAGGATAGTGAAAATGAGTACGAAGACGTTGGGCGGTTGTAGTTTGCGCATCGAGCGTGGCCTTCAGAGCCGGCCGTTTGGCCGTGATTGTTGCGGTGGCGCGCACCCCACAGACAGTGGAGCACCCTCGCGAGCAGGGAGAACGAATCAACGAGTCCCTGCGAATGTGCCCCGCAGCGCCCGCAGGATACCAAAGAACCTCCCTGGACTCTCCAAAAGATTCCGGCCGGCCATCTCTGGCGAGGTTCTCATTTTATGGCGATACAGTGCCCATCGACCACCGCTAGAGTCAGGTCATGATGTCTCGGTGGAAGATCGTTGTGGGTGTGCTCCTTTTGCCACTCACTGTGAGCGCCTGCGCCGACAGTGACGGCGGAGACGGAGACCCCTCGGCGAGCGAGACCGGTGACGGTGATGGTGATGG
>JAAZXR010000048.1 GCA_014240065.1 Myxococcales bacterium | reverse complement strand
CCGACCCGCAGGCCACGGCGCAGGAGACGGCGAACGTGGGCATCGACCATGACGTGGACACTCTAACGCTTGCAGGCTCGCAGTGCGGAGAGCGAGTCCGCCGCCATCGCGCACTCGAACGCGGGGCGGGGGCTGGCGACGCAGCGGTCGATGAGCTCGGCGCGGCGCGCCTCTCCACGTGCGCGGACGGGGTCGGCCATGCCGGCGGTGTGCGCTCGTTTCGCGGCGACTTCGACTTCGACTTCGACCTCGACCTCGTTGGCGGTGCGCGCGGCGAGGTCGATGATGTGGTCGGCAAAGGCCTCACACTCGGTGCTCGTTGGCTTGGCGGCGCAGCCCACCACGTTGCTAGCGGAGAGGGCCAAGCTGAGGAGGCACGCGCGGGTGGAGAGCGACATGGCCGGAGGATAGTGGCGAGTCTCGAGAAATGGAATTCGTTTTGTTAGTTATTTTATCTTCGTAGATTGAGGCAGTGATCGTCGGACCCTGCCCATGATAGTAGTAATAGCAGTTTCTATCGCATAAAGTAACAAATGGTGCATCTTTTTCGCCTTCGTACATCATAAAAGACTTCAGTTAGATTACAAAAAATGCGATGGTCAAAGTGTCGCAAGGGAAACAACCATGACCAGCCGAAACACCACCACCACCACCACCATCCTCACCGCCATCGCGTCCATGCTCTTCGCTGCCCCGGTCTTCGCGGCCGTGCCGGAGTTCAACCCGGAGGCCCCGCTCGACCTTGACCGCTACGAGGGATCGGAGCGACCCGATGAAGAGGTGGTCATGGAGCGCTTTAATGGGACCTTCGAGGCGATTGACCGATGCGTGGAGACCGAGCGCAAGCGCGAGCACGTGGAGCAGGTCGACGGAAACGCCTTCGTGGACGTGCTGCTCAACCCCAAGGGCAACCGCCCACTCGGCGTGAACGCCAAAACCGACTCGGAGAAGTCGCGAAACAAACTTCAAGGCTGCCTCCGTGAGGCGGTCGCGTCCGCGAAGTTCCCCGGCTACGACGGCCCCCCGGTCGTCGTGAACTTTGAGTTCGAGATCGACCCCGGCTACGAAGACTGAGAATTCCCTTGCGGTGGGTAGCGTGGTGGCTGCCCCCGCGACCCCGGCACTTTGTTAGTGTCGGGGTTTTTTTTATGCGAGCGGAAAGGCGTGTGCCATGAGCCAGACGCCGACAAAATATGCCGGCGCTCCCCAGAGATGATTGAACTGGCTCTCCTTGATAAAGCGGTCGCGCGCGACCGCCAGGTCACTGAGATAAAATAAGGCGGCACCCGCCAACAACATCCAGGCCCCGGTCGCCGTCGCGAGTCCAACGGCGAGGGCGAGCATGACGGTGATGACGGTCATGTAGGCCAACACCGGCGCGCGCATCGCCGCCTCTACGTGGGGCATGAGCCACCGGTGGACGATGATGGCCGGGGCGATGAGCAGCGCGAGGGATCCCGCCGAGGCGGTCCACGAGGGCTCGCGTGCCGCGAAGCCCACCGCGAAGAAAAGATGGCCCAACAAAAAAGACCCGAGCCCCGCGAGGAAGGCCCGCTGTCCCCGACCTAGGAGGGCGGCGTCTCCCGCGAAGCAGCCGACGAGCCCGGCGAAGATCCACACCCCATCTCCGGCGGTGTGGAGCCCACGTTCGACCCCTTCCCACATGAACACTGACGACGCGGAGAGCTTGAACACCGCCCGCGCGCCGGCGTGCCCTTTGAACTCCGCCACGATGAGGGCGGCGACCGCGGCCAGCATGATCCCGAACGACAGGGGGATCATGGAGCCCCGTCCTTCGTGGGCGGGTGGAGGCCGCATTCTTTTTTCTCGGGCGACTCCCACCACCACCTGCCATCGCGCTCGTGCATGCCGGGATGAATCGATCGAGTGCACGGCGCGCAGCCGATGCTGAGCATTCCGCGGTCGTGCAAGGGGTTGTGCGGCACCTCAAGCGCGGTGATCGCCGCCCAAACCTCCGCGCGGGTGGTGTGCGCGAGGGGGTTGAACTTGAGCAGTGGCTTTCCGTCGCTGCCGATGAACTCTGGATCGGGCTGCACCGTGGGCAGCGCGCCGCGGGTGCCCTCGTTTTGATCGCGGCGGACCCCGGTGAGCCACGCGCGCAGGGTGCCGAGCTGCCGACGCAGCGGGGCGACCTTGCGGACGCCGCAGCACTCCGCGTGGCCGTCCTCGTAAAATGAGAACAGGCCCTTGGCGCGGACGAACGGTTCGAGCTCGCGGTGATCGGGGAGGCAATATTCGATGCGCAGATCGTAGCGCCGCTCCACCGCGGCCATATACTCGAGCGTCTCGGGGTGGAGGCGGCCGGTGTCGAGGCTGAACACCCGGAACGGCAGCCCGGTTTGAGAGGCGTACTCGATCAAGAGGACATCCTCGGCGCCGCTGAAGCTGATCGCGACGTCGTGGCCGAAGGTAGACAGCGCGGTCTTCACGACTGTGAGCGGCGCCGCGTCGCGCAGCGATTCTTGGAGGCGTTCGATTCGAGCGGAATCCATGGCTGCGGTGGGTGGTAGCACACCTTCTACGGGGGTCGCCGGGCTCAGCGATCCGAGGCTTCAAAGTGGGTGCGGAGGGCTTGATTGACGGCGTCAGGGGCCTCGAGTTGGACGAAGTGGCCAGCTTGGTCGGCGGGGATCGGCACCACGTCGAAGTCCCGGACGAACGGACGATACAGCTGCGCGTCGGCGAGGTGAGGGCCGAGGATGGGGTCGCCGAGGCCCCAGATCAACCGTGTGGGGACGTGAACGGGGGCGAGGCGGAGCGTCGGCCAGCGCAGCGCCGCACGATAGGCGCGGATCGCCCTGGGGCCCCCCGCCGCGAACTGTTCGACATACGGTGCGAGGAGCTCGTCGTCGAAGACCTCGGGACGCACCGCGCTGTCACGAAACAACCGCACCGCCGTCGCGTGGGGGTCGAGGCTCATGAGGCGCTCTGGGAGCGCCGGCACCTGAAACAAGAACATGTACCAGGATCGTCGCAGCTGCTGCAGCGAGGTCATCTGCCGGAACATGATCGGCATGGGGGGGCAGTTGCACACGGCGAGGCTGCGCAGCTTTTGAGAGGAGCGGGCGGCGACCTCCCACGCGATCGCACCTCCCCAGTCATGTCCCACGAGGTGGACAGGGCCGTCTCCGAGCGCCGTGATGAGCTGCGTGACGTCCTCACAGAGGGTGGACAGCCGGTACGCCCGTACGCTCGTGGGCTGGTCGCTGCCACCGTAGCCGCGGAGGTCCGGCGCGATCACTCGATACCGGTCGGAGAGCGCCTCGAATTGAAACTTCCAACTCACCGCGAGCTCGGGGAATCCGTGGAGGAAGAGGACGGTGGGGCCGTCGCCGCGGCTGTACCAACGCAGCTTGATCCCGGACGGGAGGAAGGACTCGTGACGCTCTGTGTCCGCGGGGAACTGAGACAGGTGGTCCACGGGCCGAGCATAGCAGGTGCGCGCCGACCCGGGGCGTTCGCGGGGAGGCGGGACCTCGCCGGAGTCGCGTCCCGTGTGCGATGCTGCCGTCATGGACTGGACCGACCCATCCACCGGGCGCGCCGCGACCACCCCAGAACAGCCGCACGACGACGCGGAGGTCGAGCGGCGGCTCGCCGCGGCGACCAGCGCGTGGGGTCGGTGGAGAATGGAGCCGCCGGCGTCAAGGGGCGCCCTGTTGGAGCGGATCGCCACCGAGCTTGAGGTGCGGCGCGAGGCGCTCGCGAACACCATGGCGCGAGAGATGGGGAAACCTGTGGCCCAAGGCGCGCTCGAGGTCGACAAGTGCGCCCGGGTGTGCCGCTTTTATGCCGAGGAGGGCGCCGCCATGCTCGAACCGACCGCGCTCGATCACCCAGAGTTCGGCGCGAGCCTCCGCTACGATCCCCTCGGCTGCGTGCTCGGGGTGATGCCTTGGAATTTTCCGCTGTGGCAGGTGTTTCGATTCGCGGCGCCGACGCTGATGGCCGGGAACGTCGTCATGGTCAAGCACGCGCCGGGCGTGCCGGGGTGCGCGCGCGCCATCGAGACCTTGTTCGAAGAGGTGGGCGCGCCCCGCGGCCTGTACACCAACCTCTTCGTCCCCGTGTCGAAGGTTCACGGGCTGATCGCAGATCCTCGTGTGGCCGCGGTCTCCTTGACGGGGAGCACCCGGGCGGGTCGCGCGGTGGCTGGCACCGCCGGCGCCAACCTGAAAAAGTGCGTGCTAGAGCTAGGGGGATCAGATCCGACGGTGGTGCTGCCGGGCGTGGACTTGTCGCACGCGGCGCGGACCATCGTCGCGAGTCGGTTGGCGAACGCGGGGCAGTCATGCATCGCGGCCAAGCGTGTCCTCGCGGCGGCGTCGCTGCACGACGACTTGGTGGACAAGCTCGCGGTTGAGATGGAGGCGTGGACGCCCCAAGACCCCAAAGACCGCGCATCCACGATGGGGCCGATGGCTCGAACCGACCTGCGCGATGAAGTGGCCCGACAGGTGGAGGCCTCGGTCACCCAAGGCGCGGTGTGTGTCCGTGGAGGTCGCGTGCCGGAGCGAGCGGGCGCGTGGTATCCACCGACGCTCTTGACCCACGTGAGGCCTGGGATGCCGGCGTTTGACGAGGAGGTGTTCGGCCCGGTCGTGAGCGTCACGAGCGTCCCAAACTACGCGGAGGCCCTCACGCTCGCCAACGCGACGAGCTTTGGGCTCGGGGCGTGCCTGCTCGGTGGCGGCGCAGAGGAGCGACAGCATTTCGCGGAGCACGTCCACGCGGGCGCGTGCTTCGTCGGCGACTTCGTGCGCTCGGATCCGCGGCTGCCCTTTGGTGGCGTCAAAGCCTCAGGGTACGGCCGAGAGCTTGGACGGGCCGGGATTCTCGAATTCGTGAATCACAAGACGGTGTGCGTCAGCTCCCGATGACGCGCCCGCTCAACCGCGGTGAAGGAATCGTCGCCGCCGCCGCCACGAAACTCCGGGGAGCAGACACGCGAGCAGCAGCGCCGAGGGGGCGGCGGTGTCCGCAGCGGGGCGGCCCGCAGCGCACGCGCACCCGCCGTCGTTGGCGTCGGCTTCACCTCCACCGTCACCGCCCCCCGTGCCGTCGTCGCCCCCCTCGTCATCAGGCGGGGTCACCCCGGCGTAGATCGTCACCGGCTCTGAGAACCCTCGATTTTGCCAGGGGTCCTCGGCGACCCCTCGAATTTCGTAGACTCCTTCCGCGAACTTCGCCCCGGCGAAGCTCCAAGGGGCCTCCGTGTCCCAAAACTCCTCGAACACCTCGCCGTCGATTTCGAGGGCCACGCGGGTGACGCCCCAGCCGTCGCCATCATCGGCGATCAACTCGAACGGGACGAAGGTGCCCGCGTCGATGACGAGTGGAGACTCGGGGGAGACGATGGACACCGTCGGCGGGTCGGTCTCGACCGAGCTCCCGCGCGTGGGGCCACAGCTGCTTGAGTCACCGGAGCTCGGGGCGGCGCCGGTGCAGCCGTCGCTGTAGGAGCCGTAGGGGGTGGCGCCCGCCATATGAAAATCGCCGCAGGCTGGCCCGGGATCCCAGTTCCCCTCTGTGTCGTGACACGGGGTCACGTCGACGCCGGAGGTCGCCTCGATCCAGGGGATGGCCCCGGCGATCAAGCTGTGGTCCCCCCTGCTGCCACAGATCGTGCTGAGTGTGGAGGCGATGCCGAACGCGTGCCAGCTCCCGTCCTCGAACTGCAACATCGCGGGTCCGCCGGAGTCGCCCGGACAGATGGAGGCGTCGCCAGCGCCGGCCCCTACGCTCGAGGCGTTATTCTCCATGCTGATCGCCGACAGCGGGGTCAGGGCCCAGCGCTTCGTCCCGGCACCTCCGTTATTCGAGCCGCCAAATCCGACCAGGGCGATCTCGACGCCGGGCTTGAGGAGGTCCATCTCGCAGCCGTGCATGGCCGGGGTGATCGGGATATTCACCGCTTGGTTGAGCCGGCAAAACGCCCAGTCATGTCCGACGTCGGTGACACCGGCGTAGTCCGGGTTGGTGGTGCAGGTGCCGAGGACAGAGAATCCGTCGCCCCCGGAGGTCGTGGAGAAGCGGAGGCTCTTTTGTCCGCCGCCGCAATGCGCCGCATAGACGACGAGCTCGGGGTGGATGAGCGTGCCGGTACACAGGCCTCCGCCGGTCACGGCCACCACCGTCGGCCACGCGCACTCTTCGACGGGGACACCGTTGTAGACCTCGGGCACGTCGACCTCCGCCGGTGATTCCACCGTGACAGGGGAGGCCCCCGCGAGCGCGGGGATCGACGCGAAGGTGAACCCGGTGAGCGTGGCGAATGCGCGCAGGCGGAGGGCGGAGGCGTCGCGGGTCCTTCGAATCCAATGGCGAGCGATGGGCACGCCGCACGCTACGTCATCGCCGCCCGAAACGTAAGTCTGCGAGGCCGGAACCCGGACCACGCGACGATTATTTTCTGTGCCAGCGGCGCTCGCGATGGTGGCGCCGTCGTTTTTTCTAAAATTCACCGCAGGTTCCGATTGGTTCGCCGCCAGTCCTCAGGGCGGCCGGCGACGCGGCGCGGGGCCAGTTGCGCTTTTTTGGACGCAGCGCAACACTTGGTGGGTAGGAGGTTACCGATGGAAGAGAGTGTTGTTGAGCAGGGGTACGAGGACGTCTTTGACGTCACATGTCCGCATTGTTTCACACGCGTTGAGGTGTATATCGACCCGACGAGTCGTGGGACGATCGTGGAGGATTGTGCGGTGTGTTGCCGGGCCTGGGATATCAGCATCGGCCGAGACGCCGATGGCCACCCGCACCTGAACGTGACGCGGTCGTAGCGCCGAGCGCCACAGTCACGATGGCTTAAGTGGACGGGAGGAGCGCCTTGAGGCGCGCCACCTCGTCCTCATTTTTTATGTCGACGATCGGCTCGTTGTCGTATTGCTCGAAGAAGATCGACGAGGGCCGATCCTCCACTCCGAGCGCGCGCTTGATGCGTCGGTTGTCGGGGATGAAACCGCGTGGCAAGAGCCGCTCGATGGTCTGCTGAATCGTGCCGTTGAGTCCGCAGATAAAGATGGCGGTGTTGTCGGGGGTCAGGCTGCCTTCGCCCATCTGCATGCGCTGCTCCGTGTCGGCGAGGCGCTCGGCCTTAAAGAAGTCTTCGACGCGGCCGCTGGCCCCGGACCAGTCGGGACAATGCTGCGGTCGACTCACGGAGGGGAGGTAGCGCAGGTCTCGTTCTTGGGCGAGGGACTCGAGCTCTTTTCGGTACCCAAGCTCGTGGTCGTAGCTCGATCCGTGCATGACGACGTGTCGGGCCAGGGAGCCGCTGGGGTTGGTGTGCGCGTCGTCGAAGACGATGCTCGTGAATGGCGCGAGGCCCGTGCCTGCGGCGACGTAGATCCAGGTCCGCGCGTCGTTTGTGCCGATGGTGTCTTCCACGGTGAACTTCCCAGCGGGGCGGTTTCTCATGTAGAGGCGGTCGCCGGACTTGAGCTTCCAGAGGAGATGAGTGAGCGGATTGTTGGAGGCGGGGCTGGAGACGTAGCGGATATAAAAATCCAGGGTCTCGCGTTGGTGGGGGGCGGACGCGATGGACATGGGCCGCCGCACGCTCCCGAGGTCAGGGGCCTCGTCGTTGTTGAGCCCGAGCGTCATGTATTGGCCAGGGACGAAGGCGCGGGCCTCATCTGGCGCGATAGGCTCGTCGGGGACGACCCTGAACGTGGAGAGCACATCCGAGAAGTCTTCCCGTGATTCCAAGGTCGCGTTGTATTCGAGTGGTCCAGCCATCGGCGCCAGAGTAACAAAAAATACATCCGCGAAAAGCCGAAAAAGAGTTGGTAGCGTTCGCAGACGACCTGTAGCACACTGCCTCCCATGGTGAAGGAGACCTCCCAAGCGCCGGTCGTCATCTACGATACGATGACGGGGACCAAGCGCCCGGTCGAGCTGCTCGAGCCCGGGAGGGCGGGTGTGTATTGCTGCGGGCCTACGGTGTATGACATGAGCCACATCGGCCACGCCCGCGCCGCGGTGATGCCTGACTTGCTCGTTCGCTACCTCCGGTACCGGGGCGTGGAGGTTCGCTTCGTTAAAAATTTCACCGACGTCGACGACAAAATCATCGCCCGCGCTGGCGCACAGGGGGTGTCGCCGGACGAGATCTCGGAGCGCTACTTGGAGGCCTACTGCGAGGACATGGCGCGTTTGAACGTGGTCGCGCCGGACGTGGCCCCCAAGGTGACCGAGCATATTCAGGAGATCGTTGACATGGTCGTAGCCCTCGAGTCTGCGGGCTACGCCTACGCGGTCGATGGCGACGTGTACTATCGCGTCGGGCGGTTCGGTCCGTACGGGGCGCTCTCCAAGCGAAGTCTCGAGGACATGAAGGCGGGGGCGCGTGTGGAGGTCAACGAGCGGAAGGAGTCGCCCATGGACTTCGCGCTGTGGAAGTCGGCGAAGGAGGGCGAGGTGTCGTGGGAGAGCCCCTGGGGGCGCGGGCGGCCTGGGTGGCACATCGAGTGCTCAGCCATGTCGTGCAAACACCTCGGCGAGACCTTCGACATCCACACGGGGGGGCGCGACCTCATCTTTCCGCACCACGAAAACGAGATCGCCCAGTCCCAAGGGGTGCACGGTGAGGGATCCTTCGCGAGGTACTGGACCCACAACGGCTTCGTGAATTTCGAGGGAGAGAAGATGTCCAAGAGCCTGGGCAACTTCTTCACGATTCGCGACGTGATGCGGCTCTACGCGCCGGAGGTGATTCGCAGCTTCCTGCTCGGCGTCCACTATCGCAGCCCGATCAACTTTGACGTGGAGGTGCTGTGCCCGGGGTGTCGCGCCTCCATGCCAACGGCGGCCCAGGAGCGGGGCGTATGCGAGGCCTGCGGAGCGACGGCCACGGCGGAGGAGCTGCGGCAGCAGGTGCGGTTCCCAGGGCTCGAAGACGCCGACGAACGGCTCGCCTACGTCTACGAGACGCTGCTGTCTGCCCGGGCGTTCTTGGCGGGCGCCAAGTCTCATGAATCGGCGCCCGACTCGGAGGTCGACGCGGCGGTGGCGGGCATGGTGGCGCGGGTGAGCGCGGCCATGCACGACGACCTCAACAGCGCCGCGGCGCTCGCCGAGATCAGCGAGCCGCTCGCCACAGCCAACCGGCTGCTCGCGTCGGCCAAGGGGGTCTCGAAGGCAGCGCGGTGGAAGACCCTTCACGCCTTCGTGGACGCCATGGGCGACGTCAGCGCGATGCTGGGGATGTTCGGCGATGAGCCCGAGGCGTGGTTGCTCGCGCGCCGGGATCTCAAAGCCGCGCGGGTCGGGCTCGACGTGGTCCGCGTGGAACAGCTCATGGCGCAGCGCGTGGCCGCGCGTGTCGCCAAGGATTTCGCGCGCGCAGACGAGCTGCGCGCGGAGTTGAGCGCGCTCGAAGTCAAGATCCGTGACACGGGCGACAGCGCCCAATGGAGCCTGTAGCGGGGCTCAGAGGCGCTGCAGGGCCTTGACGCCGTAGGTGTTTTGGCCGTGGTTGTGCAGATGCACCACCACCGGGGTCCCTCGGGGGTGGTCGGACTCCACCGTGATGTCTTCGCTGAAGTACCCGGCCGCGGTCGGGATCGGGGGGCTCGTGGACCACACCACCTCCTCGCCGATGGCGACGGCCCAGTGCGCCTGCGTGGGGTCCGGCGCGGTCAAGTCGAAGTGGAAGACCTCGAGGTGAACTGTGTCGCCAGCCGCGAGGGGGGCCAGGGATGGTTGCGCGAGCGCGATGTAACTGCACAGGTCGGTGGAGAGCTCGAGGCTCCCAGCCTCCGCGATCCACGTGGCGTCAATGCAGCCGACGGTCGCGGGGCGGTGGTCTGCGAAGGGATCGTCGATGGCGTCGGCGATCTCCACCCAGGCGGTGCGATCGTCGAGGACCACGAGCGCCGCCGGGCCCGGTGATTGCGCCGCGTCGGTCGGACAGCCCGTGCTGGCCCCCGCGACCACGGCGACGGCCAGCCACCCCCCGCGCGCGGCGCGACGGGCATGGCATTCGCCGACCAGAGTTCGTTGGAGCGTGGGCATGGGAAAGCGTGGGTCTAGGGGGTCGCGCGCTCGAGCCGCACGAAGCTGTACGCGAATTCGTTTCGCTGGTCTGCGGGGGCGTCGCTCCGCTCCACCTCACGCCACTCGTCGCCAATATTTGGGAAGGCCGCGTCGCCCGCCACGTTGGCGTGCACCTCGGTCAACTCAATGGAGTGGGCGAGCGGGAGAGCGAGGCGATAGATCTCCGCGCCGCCGATGATGAAGACCTTGCCTGTGCCGTGGTGGGCGCCAGCTTCGATGCCGGCCTCGAGGCTCCGCGCAGCCTCGCACCCGGAGAACTCGGCCCCGACAGCGCGGGACAATATGACGTTGGGACGCCCGGGGAGGGGGCGGCCGATGCTCTCGTGGGTTTTGCGACCCATGAGGATCGGGTGTCCCATGGTGAGCGCCTTGAAGCGCCGCAGATCGTCAGACAGACGCCACGGCAGCGCGCCGTCGCGGCCGATGGTGCGCTCTTTGCTCATCGCCACGATGATCGACACCTCCACGGAGGGCGCGGCGGTCATACGGCGATGGCCCCCTTGATGTGAGGGTGTGGATCGTAGCCGTCGATGACGACGTCCTCGAACTTGAAGTCAAAGATGTCGCTCACGTCGCGCTCAAGGCGGAGCGTGGGGAAGGGGCGCGGGCTCCGGGTGAGCTGGAGTTTGGCTTGCTCGAGGTGATTCGCGTACAGGTGCGCGTCGCCGAGGGTGTGGACGAAGTCGCCCGGCTGCAGGCCGACCACGCGCGCGACCATATGTGTGAGGAGGGCGTAGCTCGCGATGTTGAACGGCACGCCCAAGAACACGTCCGCGCTGCGCTGATAGAGTTGGCACGAGAGGGCGCCGTCCGCGACATAGAATTGGAAGAGGCAATGGCACGGGGGCAGCGCCATCTTTGGGACGTCGGCGGGGTTCCAAGCAGTGACGAGGTGCCGGCGAGACTCGGGGTTCTCCCGGAGGCTCGTTACGACCTGCGCGATTTGATCGATGGTCTGCCCGTCGCCGGCGGGCCATGACCTCCATTGGTGCCCGTAGACCGGGCCAAGCTCCCCGTCCTCGTCCGCCCAGTCGTCCCAGATCTTGACGCTGTGCTCCTTGAGGTAGGCGACGTTGGTGTCCCCGCGCAGAAACCACAACAGCTCGTGGATGATCGAGCGCAGGTGCAGCTTCTTCGTGGTGAGCAGGGGGAAGCCCTCGCGCAGCGGGAACCGCATCTGGTAGCCGAACACGCTCTTGGTGCCGGTGCCGGTGCGATCTCCACGGGCCGCCCCGTGGTCGAGGATCGTCCGCAACAAGGTGAGGTACTGCGCCTCTGGATGGGGGGCCATGCGGCGAAGATAGCGCGAGGCGAGCCCGTGGGCACCCCCCTACAGGCAGCGGGACAAATCTCCAGTCTAGGCGTGACGGACCCGGTCTTTGGGGGGCGGTGTGGACGGTGCGCGCGCGGTTCGACGCGCGCGCCCTTCGAGGGTATCCTGCACGCCGAGTCGAGGAAGAAATCATGAATTGCTCAAAGATCGTCTCCAATAACCTGTGCGTGGCAGCCGTGGGGCTGGCGGTCTCGATGGCTGGTTGTTCCGATGCCAAGACTCCGAGCAAGACGGAGAAGGACCTAAACACCGTCGCGAGCACGATGCTTGGCGCTGGGGTGGACGAGGCCACCAAGGCGGCCCGGGCAGCGGATGAGGCCAAGCGGCGGGCCGAGTATGAAGCGCAGCAGAAGGTGAAGAATGAGGTCCAGGCGAAGTTTGACGGCGCGGTCAAAGAGTTCGGCGTGGTGCCGGAGGGCTCTCCGACGAAGGTGGATGACGCCTGCACCGTCATGCTCGATGGCTACCACCAGTTTAAGCTGACGCAGCACGAGGGGGACGACGGGGCCTTGCTCCGCTGGTACACCGACAAGCCCAAGGCCCTCGGCGAGCTGCGCGTGAAGTGCAACGCGCTCGGGAGCGCGCAGGTCGCCGCGTGCCAAGGGAGCCTGCTCGCGAACAGCCCCGGCGGACTTCTCGCCCGGGAGCTCGACCTGATGAAGGCCTGCGTGGAGAAGTTTGGCGCGGCGAAGGGAGCGGCGGCGACGCCGTGATGTCTTCGGTGGGTCGTTGGCGAACATAGGAAAGCACAAGCGCTCCTTGTCGAGCGTGGACGGCGAGGTGTCGCTTCGTGGGGACCCCGCCTACGGGTTTGTGCTGCGGCGCGCCTTGGAGTCCGCGGTGGACGCCCCGGATGACCGGTTGACCCATGGATTTCACGTGTACCCGGCGCGCATGCATCCGGCCATCGCCCGCGTGGTGCTGGAGGAGCTGTTCGAGGGCGGGGCGGCCGACGTGCTCGACCCATTTTGCGGCGGCGGCACGGTGGTGGTGGAGGCGATGCGCGCGGGCTGGGGCGCGCTGGGCACCGACCTCAACCCCCTCGCCATTCGGGTGGCGCGCGTGCGCAGCGAGCTCCGCAAGCAGAGCGCCCGCGATCGATTTGTGGAGGCGGTGGAGCGGGTCGGGCGCGCCTCGACGCAGCGGGTGCAGACCCGGGTGGACAGCCGCGCCGAGATCGGGCCAGAGCACCGCGCCAAGTACGAGATTCACGTGCTCAAAGAGCTCGCCGGGCTGCTGGCGGAGATCCGTCGGTCCGCGTCCAAGGCCGATCGCGCCGCCATGGAGATGGTGTTCTCGTCCCTCGTGATCAAGTGCTCCAAGCAGCGGTCGGACACCAACCAAGACGAGGTGACCCGCACGCTGAGGAAGGGGCTCGTCACCGAGATGTTCGTGCGGAAGGGGCGGGAGCTGGGCTCACGATGGGCCGCGCTCGGCCGCGCTGTTCCGAGAGGCGCCGAGGCGCCGCGGCTCGTGTGCGCGGACATTCAGCAGCTCCGCAAGACCCTCGGCGGCCAATATCAATGCAACCTGATCTTGTCGTCGCCGCCCTACGGTGGGACCTACGACTACGTGGATCACCACCGGCTGCGCGCGGCGTGGTTGGGCGTGGGGCTCGGGGGGATGGAGGCCGGCGAGATGGGCGCCCGCCGACGTTTCTCCGGGCTGCCCGACGAAGACGTCGCGGCGGCCTCGGCTCGCTGGGATCAAGAAGTGCAAGGCATGCTGGAGAGCATGGCGGGGTGCCTGCGTCGTGACGGCATCGCGGTGCTGCTCATGGGAGACGGGGAGGTTGGCGGGGTGCGGGTGCCGGCGGACGCGCAGCTGGAGCGGCTCGCAGACAAGGCCGGCTTGGAGTTCCTGTGCGCGGCGGCGCAGCAGAGGGAAGACGTCCGTGGCGGTGCCATGCGGGGCGAACATCTGGTGGCGCTGATCAAGCGTTGAGCGTGTGTCGTCGACCGCGGGTCAGTTGATGGCGCCATGAAGAAACCACCGGGAGCGTGGTCGATCGTGAAACACCCAGAGGAGCGCGCCTCGCACGGTCTCTAGGTAGTAGTAATCCCGCTCAATGGTGCGCGCCCACCAGCCGCCGCTGAGTTTCCAGGGGCCGTGTCTTCGCCGCACCAAGCCGTAACGTTCGACGAGGTCCGGCCACCGCCGGGGATCGGAGGGGTCTGGGCTTCGCAGCGGGATCGGTCGCGCGTGGAGGCGCCGCACGAGCGGAGGGAGGTCTGGGGGGGGAGGCGCTCGTGAGGAGTCTGGGAAGCACAGCGACTCTGCGCGTTCATATTGAACGCCAGCCTCGGGGAGGTGGGCCGCCTGCAGGCACGCCCGCGTGATGGAGTCGGCGCCAAACAGGGCCCGCACCCGGGCGAGGGCGTGCGCGCCTGCCTCGAGGTCACGCCGCTCGTGTACGCGAAAAAGTTCAAGCTGCGTGCGTCTCGCGTGGACGCCCTCAAGGCGGATCAAGAGGCGGCTCACCGGAGCGTGGAACTGTTTTGACTCGAGCCTCAAGCGGAGCAGATCCATGATCGGCATCAACTCAAGGGTCGGCGAGGCGGGCTGGATCGGATCATGGCAGGTGCCGCCGCGTTCAAGGGAATACTCGAGGTGAAGCGTCTGTAAGGCGAGCGCGCGTTGAGACAGCTCGCGCAGCAGCGCCGGCAGCATGGACTTGATGCGAAACAAGAGCCGGTGCTTGTCAACCTCGGGAGGTTCAAGGTGATGCTCGACCTGAATGGGATCATGGGGGATATGCGGGGAGAGCAGCGGCGCTTGACCTCCGCCCAACGCGAGGTGCAGGGCGCCGACCTGCGGGCCAAAGCGGTCTGTGAGCGCGCCCCGGTCCATGGAGAGGAGGTCCACGACCGTGGACAACTCGAGCTCCTCAAGAGAATCACAGATCGGAGAGGGCACACCCACGGAGCGCAAGGAGAGGGGGGCGATGAGCTGGAACTCTCGCTCAGGAGAGGGCACGAGCCAGACGCCACGATGGGTACGCGCGATGGCGAGGGCGCGCGCGCGCTCAAAGCCTGTGATCACGGAGGCGCGAAGGTCCATGCCACGCAGTCGCTGCGCGATGGCCTGGCCCCACGCCTCCACCCCTCCATGGAGGTACGCGAGGCCGCTCGGATCGAGAAAAAAACTTCCTTCGTGGGTGGGGTCGGGCTCCACGCGCGGGGAGAAGTCATTGAGGGCGAGAAAAAGTTCGCCGAGGAGATGTGCGCGTTGCTCTGGGAGTATGGCCGCCGCCCTCAAGGTGGGGAGGAGCCCCCGGGCCGCCGCGTAGCGCATGCCGACGGTCACATGCTCTTGAGCGGCGAGACGATTGAGCGCGAGTATTGGAGCGTGGGGTCGATCCTCTGCGACGACCGCGACAGGCCCTTCACGCCACGAGGGGCGCAGCCGCAGCAGGAGCTGAAGCGAGAAAGAGTGCACATGAACGCAGGTGATGCGCTCGACGCGAGAGCTCGTGTGATCGCGTGGCGTGCCCGACATGTGTCAACGGAGGCCCCACGGCCCGCGCCACCTCGTCGGAGGCAGCGAGGGGTGTCCACCGGCCTTGTATTTGTGGATCTCGTGGTGGACCTCGAAGCCTCCAGAATCACCGGTGCGTTGGCGGGAGGGGGTGGCGTGCAAAAACACGAGGGGTCCCAGGGAATGCGCGGGTGTCTGGGTAGAGGCCATCGACCGCGTGGGCGCTCGTGCTGTCAAGAGGAGGACGAGGGTCTGGTGCTGCCGTGCGGCGCCCGCGAGGCGGCTCAGCCAAGCTCGCTCATGAGGAGGTGGCGCGCCGGCGCTAAAATCGAGCACCAAGATTCCAAACGCCCCAGAGTGCAAAAGCAGCTCGGCGGCGCGGCACGCTCCATAGGGCAGCGAGACGTCCGGCAATCGAATAAACAGCAGGGCCTCAAGATCGACGCCATGCGCATGGAGGTCGGGGGCATAGACGCCGCTGTGTGTCGGGGTGATCCACGCGGAGGTCTCGCCACGCCGCTGCAATTGAGCGAGCAGCGCGGCGGCGCAGGAGGTCTGTGCGCCGGAGAGGTCCCCCGAGAATTGAACGACTCGGCCCGCTGGGGCGAGCTGGTGCAGTTGTGTCGGTGAGGAGCCTTGAGGCTGGGAGGCACGCTCAAGGTCGCGGCCTCGGAGCAGCGGGAGATGAGAGAGGGACATGTACTGAACATGATATCAGTGTCCGGTGTTCGAGGTGACGGGGGAGAAGAAAATCGTGGGGAGGGCGGTCGAAAATGCGCCAGATCGGGATCTAGACCCCCACCAACCGGGGCTAGCGTCGTGTTAGCGTCCCCTCGATGATCACGATTAGCTGCGAGTTTGACGGTGGAAACATCGAGGTGAAGAGCTGCGGAGAGGATGGCGCCGCGCGCCTGGCCATCCGCCAAGACAAAGACAGCGAGCACTTCCAGTGGTTTTATTTCCGCGTCACCGGCGGCGGCGGGCTGCCACTCTCGCTGGCCATCGAGAACGCCGGCGAGGCGAGCTATCCCCCAGGCTGGGAGGGCTACGACGTCGCGTATTCTTACGATCGTGAGACATGGTTTCGCACCGAGACCTCGTTCAAAGACGGCGTGTTGACCATTGAGCACCAGCCAGAGTTCGATTCCGTCTACTACGCTTACTTCGCGCCGTACTCCATGGAGCGACACCTCGACCTGGTGGCTGCGTGCATGACCGATCCCCGGGTGGCCTACGAGCGCCTCGGCAGCACCGTCGATGGACAAGACATGGACCTGCTGACGATCGGCACGCCCGGGGGCGACAAGCTCCCCTGCTGGATTATCGCCCGCCAACACCCGGGAGAGACCATGGCAGAGTGGCTGATGGAGGGACTCCTCGAGCGACTCCTCGACCCGGACGACCCGGTGTCTCGGGTGCTTCTGGAGCGGGCGGTGTTCTACGTGGTGCCCAATATGAACCCGGACGGGTCTCGCCGCGGTCACCTGCGCACCACCGCGCTCGGCGTGAACCTCAACCGCGTCTGGCACGACCCCAATATGCAGACATGCCCCGAGGTGGCCGTGGTGCGCGAGCGGATGGAAGACACCAACGTGGCCTTCTTCCTCGACGTACACGGGGATGAGGCGCTCCCGTACAACTTCATCGCCGGTCCCGACGGCGTGGAGGGGCTTGGAGACCACGTCCGAGAGGACATCGAGGCGTACCAGGCCGCCCTCGTGCAAGCCAGCCCCGACTTTCAGACTGAATTCGGATACCCGGTCCCTCCCATGGGAGAGGCGGACATGTCCATGGCGACCAATTGGGTGGCCAAGCGCTTTAACGCCATCTCCATGACCTTGGAGCAGCCCTTCAAGGACACCAAGGACAGCCCCTCACAGCTGTACGGGTGGTCGCCCGCGCGGGCGAGGCACTTGGGGCGCGCCAACGTGGAGGCCCTCCACGCGGTCGTCGGACGCCTGAAGGTGCGGAGCTAGCCTCAGCGGAGCAAAAATGCGCTGGAAATGAGGAGGCGTCGCTTGCCAATTTCGCCCTGCGAACGAACACTTCGGGTGGCATGAGGAGGCTGGCGATACGAATTTTCTCTCGATCCGCGCGCGCGCGGTGGGGCCGTCAGGTGTTCATGGCGATGTGCGCGGCCGTGAGCGCCGCGGCCTGCACGGATCTCTCCGACGCGAACATCGGTGGGCGCCGTGTCCTCGACCCCCACGTGCGGGCCGCCGTCGTCTCCGGGGCGTCGGAGCGCCCCGAATCGCGTCATCGACTGCTGCTCGAGCCGAAACGAGAGGCTTCGGTGGCGGCGCGCTTCGGTGGCGCAGTGGAGGCCCGGCACGTCCCGGAGCAGGCTGAGGTCGCCGCGGGCGATCTCCTCGTGACATTGGCCGCGGCCGACGCCAAGGGGGCGGTGCGGACCGCGAAGGGGGCGGTGTCTTCGGCCAAGGAGCAGCTCGCGGACAACGCCCGTGTCCTCGCGCGGAGCAAGCGGCTCGAGGCCTCTGGGGCGGAGTCGTCCCGGGAGGTGGAGCGACTCGGATCCTCCGCCGTCGCGTTGGCGGCGGCGCTTGAGCAGGCCCGTGGCTCGCTGACCCAGGCGCGAGATCGGCTTGAAGCTTCCATGATCCGCGCGCCGTTCGATGGCACGGTCACGGATCTCCGGGTAGAGGTGGGGGAGTACGCGCCCGTCGGAGGGCCTGTCGCCGTCGTGGCCGAGTTGTCCACGCTGGCGCTTGAGGTCCCGCTCAGCGAGCGAGAGGCGGTGGCGCAAAATCGCGGCGACTTGGAGTTTCGCGTGGAGGTGCGCGGCGATCGCTTCACGCACGAGGTGGAGTGGGTGTCGTCGCGTGCAGAGCCGCAGACCGCGACCTTCACCGCGAGGATCCTCGTGGACAACACGTCGCGGAGCCTGCGGGCAGGGGAGACTGCGGTGGTTCGCGTGAAGAGCCCGGCGGCGCCCGAGGTGCCCGCGGTGCCGCCAGAGGCGCTCCGGTGGGACGGCGCCACGCCCTATGTCCTTCGTCTTGAGCGCGCCGGAGAGGGAGAATCGAAGCGGGCGGTGACCCGCGTCGAGGTGCAGGTGATGGGGGACCTTGGGCGGTTGGTGGCCGTGCGAGCGGCGAGTGACAGCAACCCGCTCGCGCTCGGCGAAGAGGTGGTCTCCGCGGGGCCCGACACCCTCTCCACCGGCGATCAGGTGGTGGTGGTCGCGCAGGGGGTCGAGGTCGCTGTGGCCGCGGAGCCCACGTCGACTGAGGGGACGCAGTGAGCGAGGGGACGGCGGGGCGAGGGGCCGGCGTTGTTCCGCCGGGCGCCGAGCCGCCGACGCCGGAGGAGGAGGCCCCGGCCCGCGACGGTCTGCTTGAGAAGGTGGTCCGCCTCGCTGTCTTCAACTCGGTCTTCGTCAATCTGCTGTTCTGGATCATCGTGGCCGCGGGATTGGCGGCGGCGTTCTTGTTACCCCGGGAGCAATTTCCGGAGGTGAGTCTCGACCGAGTGTCGATTTTGACGGCATACCCCGGCGCCACGGCCACAGATGTCGAGGAGTTGATCACACGGGAAATTGAGGAGGCGCTGGAGGACGTGGCCGACGTGGACCGCGTCATCAGCGTGTCTTCGGAGGGCGCGTCCAATGTGGTGGTCACGTTTTTATCGGGCAAAGACCTCCAAGACGGACGCGCGGAGATCGAAAAA
This sequence comes from Myxococcales bacterium, assembly GCA_014240065.1. Lineage (GTDB taxonomy): Bacteria > Myxococcota_A > Polyangia > Nannocystales > Nannocystaceae > JAAZXR01. The sequence goes on along the minus strand of JAAZXR010000048.1, from coordinate 13,960 downwards.
GCAGTGGCGACGCTCGACGACCTCCCGGAGGACGCGGAGACGCCCATCGTCCGTGAGCTGGCCCTGGAGTTACCGGTGGTCACCGTGGCGGTGCGAGGCGATATCTCCGCGCGCCTCGCCATCGAGCGCATCCGCGAAGAGCTCGGGGAGATTTCTGGGGTGGCGAGCACGACGATCAGCGGGATGACCGAGCGCCGCCTGGTGGTAGAGCTGGATGAGGATCGGGTGCGGGCCCTCGGGCTGAAGGCCACCCAGGTGGCGGCGGCGATCCGCGCCTCCCGTGCGAACGTCCCCGCCGGCACCATCGAGGGCGCCGGCGGAGAGATCTTCGTGAAGACAGATCAGCGAATCACGTCCGCGAAAGACGTGGCCGATATTCCGCTGTCCTTTGGCTCTCAGCTGCGCCTCGGCGACGTCGCCCGCGTTCGTGATGTGGAGGAGCTTCCAGACACCCGGATCTACGTGGACGGGGCGCCGGCTGTGCAGATTGTGGTGTCGCGGGAGGAGGGGGCAGATCCGTTGCGGGTGCGCACACGGGTGATCGCGCTGCTCGATGACCTCCGCGGCCGAGTGGATCCTGGGACCGCCGTAGAAATCTCTGAAGACTACACCCCGGTGATCCGTGACCGGCTCGGTGTGGTGGCGTCGAACGGGATGACAGGCGCGCTCTTGGTCATCGTGGTGTTGAGCCTCGTCGCTGGCTTTCGGCAGGCGCTGCTCGCGTTGTGGGGCATGCCCGTGTCCTACCTGCTCGCGACCTTGTTCATGTGGAAGACCGGCGTGACGATTAACGTCATCTCGACCTTCGCGCTGTTGATCGCCACGGGGATCATCGTCGACGACGCCATCGTGGTTATCGAGAACACCCAGCGGCATCTTGAGATGGGCAAGGATCGGGTGAGGGCGGCCATCGACGGGACCCGTGAGGTGCTCGTGCCGGTGACGGCGGCCATCACGACGACGTGCTTGGCTTTCTTGCCGCTCACGATGGTGGGGGGGACGATCGGGCGCGTCATGAAGATCTTGCCGCTCGTGGTGATCTTCTGCCTGCTCGGATCGCTGGTCGAGGCCATCTTCATCCTGCCGGGCCACGTGGCGGCGCACGCGAAGTCGGACGGCGCCGACGGCCGCACCGCGCGGGTGCTCGCGAGGATGCAAGCGGTCTATCGTCCCGTCCTCACCGCGTGTCTAGGCTACGGCCGGGGGGCGCCGGGGCGCCGGGGGACGCGCGCGGGGCTCGGGGTCCGGCTGCGCTCCGTGGGACTCGGCGCGTTGTTGTTTGTGGCGACCCTTGTGTTGGCTGTGAAGGGCATGGCGTTTCAGTTGAACGCTCCGGGGAAGCCCTATGAAACAACAGTGAATTTTCGACTTTCGCCGGGCGCGGACCGTCCTTCTACGCACCGCAAGGCGGAGGCCGTGCGTGCGACCATCGTACAAGGGGTGGGGCGCGACAACGTGCGCTCCGCCAAGGCGCGCATCGGCAGCTCCCTCGATCAGCGGACGGGCTCGTTGGAGAGGGGCTCCAACGTCGGGCAAATACGCTTTGAGTTCGTGATGGGAGAGGAGCTGTTGGCGCGGCATGGTGGCACCATCGACGCTGTCAAGGACCTGCTCACCGCGGATCCAGAGATCAGCTCGTTCAGTGTGACCGTTCCTCAAGCGGGGCCCCCCGCAGGCGCCGAATTCTCTGCCCGCTTGCGGGGCCGGGACGAGGTACAGGTGCTCGCTGCGAGCGGAGCCCTCAAGAGTTTTATGGGGACCCTCGCCGGTGTGACGGAGGTCATCGACGATCTCGGCCTCGGCAAGGAGACGTTTCAAGTGGTGGTGGATCAGGAGTTGGCGTCTTTGTACGGGCTCAGCGAGCGCGACGTCGGGCTCGCGGTACGCACCGCCATCGATGGGTTGCTCGCGGACGAAGTGTCCATCGACGAGACCCAGGTCGAGATCGTGATCCGCTATCGCGATGGGGTGAGCTTGGATCGGGGGGGGCTCGGCTCCATTCCGATCACCACGCAGACAGGATCTGTCGTCCGCCTCGACGAGGTCGCTGAGGTCGTCCGAACCCGCGAGGCCGGATCGTTGCGACGTCGAGACAATCAGCGGCAAATCGAAGTCCAGGCCGATCTTGAGACAGACACGGTCTCTGTCTCCGAGATCAACGCCGCCGTTCTCACGCACTGGGGTGAGCAATTGGCGCCGCGCTACGAGGGGGTGGAGCTCGCTTTTGGCGGAGAGACCGAAGACTTCAACGAGAGCCTCCGCGATCTGATCCCAGCCTTCGGCCTGGTCGTCGGGCTCATCTTTGTGGTGTTGGCGCTTCAGTTTCGGAGCTACCTGCAGCCGCTCATCATCCTGTCCGCCATCCCCTTCGGGATCATCGGCGCCGTGTGGGGGCTGTTTTTGATGGGCTACGATCTCTCGCTCTTCGCTTTCTTCGGCATCGTCGCGCTCGCGGGCATCGTGGTGAACGACTCCTTGGTGATGGTGGACTTCATCAACAAGCGCGTGGCCCAGGGGGCGGCGGTCCCGGTCGCGATTGTGGACGGGGCGCTCGCGCGCCTGCGGCCGATCTTGTCGACCACGTTGACCACGGTGTTTGGGCTGGCCCCGCTGGCGCTGGGTCTGGGTGGCAAGGACGAGATCCTCGCGCCCATGGCCATCTCCATCGCGGGCGGTCTGGCCATCTCGACGGGGCTGGTGTTGCTGCTCGTGCCCGTCTTGTACGGCTTGGTCGATGACCTCGTCGCGTGGTGGCGCGGGTCGTCACGCTAGGCGCGAGGCGCTAGGCGCTGGGATCCTCGCCCGGATCCACGTGAGCGCCGGCCCTCAGGCCGCGCCCGACGAGGTACTGTTCGAAGCTCCCGGCGCGCGTGGAGGCGGGGCGGAACGCCTTCGCCTCCTGGAAGGTGTCTCTCATGGATTTGAGGATCACCGGGAAGCGGGGTCCTTGAAAGATCTTCGCCGTGAAGTGCCCACCGGGCTTCAGGCAGGCCCGCGCGATCTCGAGGGCACGCAAGAACAGCTCTTCACTCCCATGCTGGTCTCCGGGTCGGTCACCGGAGGTCTGGGGCGCCATGTCACTGATGACTGTGGTGAAGGCCCCGAACTTCTTTCGAAAGGCCCCGGGCTTCAGCTTGAACACGTCGCCCTCGAGCGTCTGGATGTGGTCTGGAAGGTCGATGGACACAGCCTTCAAGTCGACCCCGATCCCGAGCCCCTCCGGGCCGATCTTCGGGGCGACGAACTGCAGCCAGGATCCGGGCCAACAGCCGAGGTCCAGCACTCGACCCCCCGGCTTGAACAGGTGAAACTTCGCGTCGATCTCCTCGAGCTTGTACACGGCCCGCCCCGCGTACTGCTCTTTCTTCGCGCGGCGGTACGCCGCGTCGTGGCGAAACTTTCGATCTCTGAGTCGATGCTTCGCCACGGTGCTCTCCAACCCCGCGGTGGCGGAGTGTCCCCGAAGGGAGCTACTACTTCTTGTTGCCGCGGGCGCGCGCGGCCGCCTTGACCGAGTGGCGCACAGTCACGAGGCCATTCTTGCCGCCGGGGATGGGGCCCGAGACGAGGATGAGGCCCTCGTCCTTCATGACCTTGACGATCTTGAGGTTCTGCACGGTGACGCGCTCGTTACCCATTTGCCCGGCCATGCGCTTGCCCTTGAGGACGCGGCCCGGGGTGAGGCGACAACCGATGGATCCACCGTGACGGTAGACCTCGTGCTGACCGTGGGTCTGCTTCTCGCCGCGCATGTTGTGGCGCTTGATCACGCCTTGGAAGCCTTTCCCCTTGCTGGTGCCGGTGACATCGACCACGGCGCCCTCCTCGAACACTGCGTCGAGCTCGACCTCACTCCCCACGGGGTGGGTCTCGAGGGTGTCGGCGGGGACGCGAAGCTCGCGCACGCTCCGCTTGGGAGCGACCTCAGACTTGGCGAAGTGACCGAGCTGCGCCTTGGTCAGGCGGCTGGCTTTTTGGTCGTCGAAACCAACCTGCAGCGCGGTGTAGCCGTCGCGGGCTTGTGTGCGGTGCGCGGTGATGACGTTCCCTTTCGCCTCAAGGACGGTCACTGGAACGCGGGTTCCGTCGTCTTGAAACAGCTGCGTCATTCCGATCTTCTTGGCGATAAGGCCCATTTCCGTTTGCATGGCTGCGATACTCCTGTGCGCGGCGCCTCTGGGGGCGCGGGGACCGGACTATGGGGCAGGCGGGCGATGCAGTCAAGCGGGCGGCGCGGGCATCGAGAGCAGCGCCCTCGCGTTCTGCGTGGTCCGCGCAGCGAGCTCCTCTGGCGCCATGGAGCGCAGGCCGGCCACGAATGCGCAGGTAAAGGGCACGTAGGACGGCTCGTTCTTCCGGCCGCGCATGGGCACCGGCGCGAGGAAGGGCGCGTCGGTCTCCATGAGGAGGCGATCGACGGGGGTGATTCGGGCCGCTTCTTGAATCTCTGGGGCAGATCGGAAGGTGACGATCCCAGAGAACCCAAGCATGAACCCGCGGTCGATCCAGGCGCGCGCTTCGTCGGGTCCACCGGTGAAGCAGTGCACGATGCCCGGCTGGCTGGAGGCGGGAGGGTGGGCGTCGAGGATCTCCCACGCGTCGGCGTGGGCGTCACGAATATGCAGCACGATGGGCACGTCGCGCGCGCGCGCGAGCTCGAGCTGCCGAGCGAAGGCGTCTCGCTGGGCTTCGCGAGGTGAGCGGTCGTAGTGATAGTCGAGGCCGGTCTCGCCGAGCGCGAGCACCTTGGGTTCATCGAGGAGTCGTCCGAGGCGCGCCTCGACCGCGTCGTCGTAGTGGCGCGCGTCGTGGGGGTGAATTCCGACGCTCGCGAACACCGGCTCAAAGGCGTTCGCGAGGGCGACCGCAGGATCGAGCCGGTCTACGCTGCAGCCGATGTGCATCACCTGATCGACACCCACGTCACGCGCCCGTTGGAGCGCGGCCTCGACGTCGTCCGCCATGGGCGGATAGTCGAGATGGCAATGCGTGTCGATCAACCCGGCGATTCGGGGAGTGACCTTCGGTGTGCGTTCGGCCTTGCCCACGAGGGAACCGTAGCAGAATCCCCGGCGGGCGCGCTGGCAAAGCTGGCACGGAGCACAACAGGGGGCGCGGTGTCCGACGGAGGCGGTGCGGCGCGCGCCGGCGCGAGCGCCCCGTTCACCGGTGGGGAGCGGTTCACCGTCGGGCCAAGGTGGTCAGGGCGGCGCGCGCATCGACGACCGCCTCGCGCACGCTCGCCCGAGCGCTGCGAGCCATCTGGTCGAGGAGGGCGCCACCGTCGGTGGGGTGCACCCGCGCCAGGAGGTAGGCTGCGCGCACGCGCGTGATCGGTGGCACGAGCCACCGCCGCGTGAGCCGCCGGGCGAGGTCGGTGGCCGCCTCGGGGATGTCGCCGGCGTCGAGCGCTGCCATGGCCTCGATGGCGTCGTCGCGCTCCTCCGAATCCGTCATCCCTCGCAGCAGCCGAGGCGCAGCGTCTTTGAGTCGGAGGCTCGCGAGCAGCCGCGCCGCGGTGAACGATTCGCGGACGGAGGGCGCCGCCGGCTGGTGGCGCGGGGTGTCGTCGTCGCCGGCGGCCGCGCGCGCGGCGTTGAGGACCGTCTCGGGGGCGTCCCCGCGATCGAGGAAGATGTCGTAGATCTGGGCGCGGACCTCTGGTTCATCCTCCGACTCGAGGCGCGCCGGCAGCAGCGCTGGCACCATGGACGGGGCGGCGTCGGCCACCACCGCCACCGCCTGGAAGCGGATCTCCGGGGCCGGATCATCAAGCCCCTCGAGGATGCACCGCAGCAGGTCGTCGTGCTCCACGCCTGGGGGAGGGGGGGTGAATTTCGCGAGCTCCCCGAGCCCGAGCATCGCGCTCTCGCGGATCCACTGCCGGGCGGGCTCTCGTTGGGACGGCGCGAAGGCCCCGGCCCGATACTCGCGGAGCAAAGAGGCGTCTCCGAGCCTGCCCCTCCCGATCAGGGCCAAGCCCCTCACGAATCCATCGGCGTCGCCCGCGAGATCACGCAGGCCCTCCAAGGCGGCGCGGTGATCGGCGTGGGTCTCAAGCCGCGAGAAACCGAGCTCCGCGGCGGCGGGGCTCGGGGCGTCGTCGGCCACCGCGTCGGGCCCTACGCAATCGGCGGCGAGCGCGTCGGGAAGCGCCCGCGCGGCGTTGGCACGGGCGCGGCCGGACCGGGCCTTGAGGTCGCGGATGGCGGCGGCCAACGACAAGCGCGGGAATAAGGGTTCAGGACCAAACATGCGTCACCTCCCAAGATCGAGCAGGGTCTGCTCCACGCTCATGCGCACGTTGAGGTTGGCGCTGATTCGGTCGCGGAACCGGAGGAGCGTCTGCACCTGTCGGGCGAGCCGCGGCGCCGCGTTGGGGTGGCCGCCGGGAGGATCGAAGAGACCTCGTCCCCCCGCGAGCTGGGATCGAAGATGGATGAGCCAGACGTCCGCGAGTCTCCGCGCGGCCATGCGCTGCTGCTTGGCGCTCGCCTTTTTGCTGCTCGCTTTTTTGCTGCTCGATGAGCTCGTTGTCTTTTTGGCGGACGCCTTCGTTTTTTTTGTGGAGCGGGCCCTCGCGGGTATCTTCGTGACCGTGGCTCCAGCCTTGGGCGCCCCGACGGGGTCGACGATCTCCATGGACAGGGCCGCGCGCTGCCAGTGTTGCCAAAGGGGGGCGCGCTCTCCGGCGAAGATGCCGCGCGGCCCCGCGTCGCTGGCCTCGACGCACGCGGACAAGAGGCCGAGCCAGAGGCTCAAGTTCCCATCGCGAAGGAACTCGAGCGCGACGCCCGGCGCCCCCCCTGAGAGCTGAATCGCCAGGTCGATCTCGTTCGCGTCGGGTGGGGGATTTGGGGGCTGATCTGCGAGGGCCTGCGTGACCACGCGGCGGGTGTGGTCGGCGGAGAGGACGCCCGGGTTGACCACGAGGCAGCGGCTCTTGAGGGTGTCGAGCAGTCGGGCCAGCGAGTGCACCACCAAGACGAAATGTACGCCGGCGCGAGGCTCCTCGATCGCCTTGAGGAGCGCGTTCGCGGAGGCGTGATTCAGGGCGTCCGCCGGATCGATCACCGCGAGGTGGCTGCGGGCCTCGAACGGGGCATGGGCGCGATCGAGGCCGAACAGGCGGGCGCTGTCGGCCTTGATCGGGGCGCCGGGGCTCTCTGGCGCTAAGGAGGCGTGGTCAGGGTGCTGCCCCCGCAGGATCCGGCGACATGAGGTGCACGCGCCGCAGCCAACGGCGGGTGACACCTCACAGGTGAGCGCGCACGCCAAGCCCCGCGCGAGGGTGGCCTTGCCGACGCCGCGGGGTCCCGCCAGGATGAGGGCGTGGTGAAGTCGGCCCCGAGACAGCGCGTCGCGAAGCAGGCCCTGGATCTCCTCGTGGCCGAGGACCCCAGGAAAGTGCGCGGGGGCGTGCACCCGCGGAGCGTATCAGTGTTGGAGCGCCGTGACGACACCGATGACCGGCGCCGCCCCGTTGGCCCCACGCTCAGGCGCGAGGCGCTGATGTCCAGTGATCCGCGCTGACATGACGCGAGGCAGCGCGTGAGGCCGTGGGCTGCTAGACTCCGTGGACCGGCATCGTCATGACAAAACCAGGACTCTTTGGACGCTTAAAAAATGCCATCGGCGCGACGCTCAACAGCGCGGTGGACTCCGTTTCCGATCCAGGGCAAGAGATCGCGCTCATGATCGATGACCTCGGCGCGCAGATCAAAAAGGGCGAGGCCAATCTCAAGCAGGCCGTCGTGGACCAAAAGGTGCTGGAGCGGAAGGTCGGGAGCCTCGAGCAAGACGAGGTTAACTGGCAAGAAAAAGCGGAGGCGGCGCTGCGGCTCGACGATGAAGGGCTCGCGAGGGCCGCGCTGGAGCGCAAGACGGAGATCGGCGGCCAGCGGGAAGCCGCGACCTTGAGCCTTCAGGATCAAAAGCAGGTCGTGGTGGAGATGAAGCTTGAGCTTGAGGCCGCGAAGAGTAAGTACAAAAACCTCAACATGAAGCGCGGCACCTTAATGGCGCAGGCGCGGGCGGCCAAGGAGTCCGAGCGCGGGGTGGCGGCGTCGGCGGGGACGGGCACCTCCGCGCAGATCGAGGCGATCGAAGACAAGGTGGCCGAGATCGAGGCCATGAACGAGGTGAGCCGAGAGCTCACCACCGACGCCAAGGAGAACGCGGCGCTGGAGGCCCGGTTTCGGGCGCTGGACGCTGGCTCCGAGGTCGACGCGGAGCTGGAGGCGCTCAAGGCGAAGGTCGGCGGCAAGCGAGCGCTGACGGCGGGCGACGGGGACGACGCATAAGCGGGCGCCATGATGAAGCCGAGGAACGCGCGTTGGGACAGCCGGAACGTCGAGCGCAGGGGCGTGCTGCTGTTCGGGATCGCCGCCTGCTTGCTCTTGAGCTTCCCGTATTTTGAAGATCTTCGGAACGCCAACGAGGTGCCGCGCCTGCTCCAAGCGCTGGCATGGCTCAACGACGGGGTGCTGCATCTGGACACGCCGGCGGTGCGGGGCTTCTCGCCGGGACCCGATGTCTCGCGCGGGGTCGGGGGCCACCTGTTCCCGAACAAACCGCCCGGCGGCACGGCGGTGGCCGTTGTGGGAATTGTCGCGGCGCGGGCGATGGACGCGGCCGCGGGGTTCGAGGTGACGCTGCGAACAGCGACCTGGTGGACGCGGCTCTTGGGAGGGGTGGTCCCCTTGTTGATCTTGGCCGCCACCGTGATTCGCGATGAGGGCCGGGGCGCGCGGCGGTTTTGGTCGGCGGCGGCGGCGCTCACCTTGCTGTGTTTCGCCACGCCGGTGTTCAGCTACGGCCGCCTGTCGTACGGCAATATGTGGAGCGCGCTGCTGCTGTACGCGGGCGTCACGAATCTCATCGGCCAGGGTGACAACGGGCGCGTCAGCGCGCCGGCGTGGGGCGGGTTGCTGGCGGGGAGCGCGGTGTTGTTCGAGTATGTGGCCGCGTTCGCGGCGATTCCGATCGCCGTGATGCTGTTCGCGCGGATGGGCAGGGACGGCGGCGTTCGAGAGCTGGTGTGGGGGGTCGCGGGCGCCTTGATCCCGGCGGGGTTGTTGATGGCCTATCACGACCACGCCTTTGGCTCCGCCTGGAGCACCGGCTACCACAACGCCGCGAATGCGGCGTTCTCGGCCAAGCACCAGGAAGGGATGCTCGGGTTGGTAGGGCCGAACTGGCGCGGATTTTCCACGCAGCTCCTCGACCCTGGCGCGGGGTTAATTTGGTGGGCGCCCGGCGTGTTGCTGGGGATGGTTGGGCTCGCGTGGATGGGGCTTCGCGGGGTCGATGAGCTCAGCCGTCGCCGCGGGACTGTGTCGCTGTCGATCATCGTCGTGGCCATCCTCGTGGTGGTGAGCCTAAACTTCGAGGGGGGGTGGCGCGTCGGTCCGCGTTACCTCGTGTTCGCGCTCCCGTTCGCGCTCCCGGGGCTGTGTTACGGGCTCGAGCACGACCGGCGGGGTATTTTTCTAGCGGCGTGGGGGATCGCGCTGGGCGTGGGGGCGCTGCCGAACGTGCTGGCTGCGACGCTGTGGCCACACTTCGACCTCACCCACGTGGGGAACCCGGTCGGCGAGGTCCTGTTCCCGCTGCTGCGAGAGGGCGCGGAGCCTTACGGTCCCCTGAGTTTCGCAGGCGTCGCCCGTGGGACCACGTGGTTGGCGTTGTTGGGGGCGGCGGCGATGTTGTTCATGGTCGCCGGCAGCCTCGGCGGGAGTCGCACAACCGACCGCGGGGTCGTGGGCGTGCTGTCACTCCTCGCGGGGTTTGGCGTCTCCGTGTGGATCTGGACGACCCCCGCCCCAGGTGACGCGCCCGCGGCGAATATGAACTACATCCGCGCGCACTACGAACCGCGGGAGGGCGGCCCAGACAGCCGCGCGCTGCCGCGACCTACGCGAGCGGCCTCGCGCGCGTTCGACACCAAGGATGGCAGCCGGAGCCGGACCAAACACCGCTAGCGACCGATGAGAATATTGTCGAGGATCCAGCGGCCGAGCTTGCCAAAGGGCGGGCGTTGGACGAGGTGTACCGCGTTGGGGTGGTACTGCTTGTAGATCGCGCGGGCGTGGCTGAACGTGCGAAATCCGGTCTCTCCGTGGTAGGCGCCCATGCCGCTGGCGCCGACACCACCGAAGGGGAGCTCTTCAACGCCGAGCTGGACCAGCGTGGTGTTGAAGACGAGGGAGCCCGAGCAGGTCCGGGCCTTGTATTGATCTCGCACCCGGCCGTCGTCGGTGAAGACGTACAAGGTCAGCGGTCGGTCGGTCGCGTTGATCCTCGCGATCACCTCGTCGTGGTCACGGTAGGTCAAGATCGGGAGCAAGGGACCGAAGATCTCCTCGCGGAGCGCGGCGCAGCGCTCTGGGGCGTCGAGCAGCAGGGTCAGGGGCATCCTGCGGCCATGGGCCTGTGAGAACTCCGGCGGCTCGTTGATAGGCAGGGCGCGACCGCCCTCGCGCTCGACCTCGGCGCGCATCTCCACCAGCCGCGCGTGGTGTCGCGGGCTGATGATGGACGCGAGGTCAGGGTTCGTGTCGAGCGAAGGATACAGCTCGGTCGCCACGGCTTGCAGCGCGGAGACGAAGCGCTCCTCGTCGTCTTCATGGACGAAGACGTGATCAGGCGCGACGCAGGTTTGGCCGGCGTTCGTCATCTTCCCGGTGACCACCGAGAGCGCCGCGGCGCGGAGATCGTGACCGCGGTCCACGACGGTCGGCGATTTCCCGCCGAGCTCTAAGGTGACAGGCACGAGGTGACGAGCGGCCGCCTGGTGGACGAGGCGTCCCACGCTGGTGGATCCCGTGAAGAACAGGTGGTCGAACGGGAGCCCGCTGAAGGCTTGCGCCACGTCGGGGCCGCCGACGTGGACGGTGACGAGGCCGTCGGGGAAGGCCTCCTCCACGATCTTCGACAAGAGATCGGAGAACGCGGGCGTCAATTCAGAGGGCTTGATCATCACCCGGTTGCCGGCGGCGAGCGCCGCTGAGATCGGCGCGACCGCGAGGTAGAGCGGGTAGTTCCACGGGGCGATGATTCCGACGACGCCGAGGGGCTGATAGTGGGTGTGGGCCGCCGCTGGTTCGAGCGGCCAGAACACGGCGTGGCGGCGTGGCCGCATCCACGCGCGGGTCCGCCTCCGCGCGTGGCTGAGGGAGCGAACGCTCGTCAAAATCTCAAGGATGTCGGTCTCGTAGTGCGCGCGGTAGCCGAAGTCGGAGGAGATGGCCGCCACGAGCTCTTCGCGCCGCGCCTTGAGGGCTTGTTCGAAGCGGCGCAGGTTGTCGCGTCGCGCGGCGGCGGGAGGGTATGGATCCGCGAGGAAGGACTCTCGATGCCGCTCAAGCGCGCGAGCCAACTCTTCGACGTGGGAGGGACGCACGGAGTCATCGATGGGGTGCAACGGCATTGAACCCAACGTAGCGCGGCCGTCATCGCATGTCATCTGGATCGCGGTGAGCGCGGAGCCGGAGGCGTTCGGCGATGATTCCGAGGCACACGCCGAGGCTCAGCAAGGAGAGGGCGAGCGGCCAGGGCAGCGCGCCGGGCCTCTCGTCTTCGAGCGGCGCCGGAGAGGAGACGAGCAGCAGCGGGGGGGTGTCGCAACCCGACAGCGCGGGCACCGTCGCGCTGGCGGCGGCCTCAATCTTTGGTGCGACAGCGGCGGGCGCGCTCAGCGAGATGACGGCGCGACACGGCGCCGTGAGATTGATCGACGCTCGGACATCACGCACAGAGGGCATCGCCGCCAGGACCCGTTCAACTTCGCCGGCGATGGCGAGCTCGGACCGGGCGCGCTCACCCTCGGGGGTCGGGACGAGGAGCGCGCTGCCAAACAGGCTCGCCTTGTCGGGGGAGGCGGGCGCGCGCGCGGGTCCTTGCATCGCGAGGGAGAGCATGGCCGCGCCGAGAGACATCACCATAGGCCCAGCTTGCTACATCGCGGGCGGCGGCCCAAGTTTTCGACGTGGTCAGTTCGTGGGTTTCGCGATGGCGGAGGCGAGCGAGCGCACGATCTTCGCGTGACGGCGCGAGACGGTGCTGGCGTTGACCCCGAGGCTCGCCGCGTATTGAGTCATGGAGAGGTTGTCGAAGTAGATGGCCTGAATGAGCGCGCGGTCGCTGGGATCCATCCCTCTCAGCGCGAGCTTTACCTTGTCCCCAAGCTGCTGACGGATCACGGCGTTGTCCGGGATCTCGGCCTCCTTGCCGGCCGCGAGGTGGACCTCGTCGGTGGCATAGTGCGCCATGGCGAGCGCGGCGGTGGCCCGTCCTACCACCTCGTTGGCCTTCGCCACGCGCGCCTTCATCGTCAAGACCTCGCCGCGCTGGTGGTTGGCGTACGCGCGCTGCAGCAGATCATGGGCCGCCTCCAGCGACTTGAGCGCGATGGAGCTGCGCCTGCCTGGCCGATCGGTCTTGCGTGCGAGGTCGAGCATGGCCCCGCGAATCCGGTAGTAGGCGAAGCCCCGGAAGGGAATTCCGTGGTCGGGTTGATAGCGCTGGGCCGCTTGAATCAACCCGAGCTGGCCCGCCCCGATCAAGTCATCGTGGTCCAAGCGGAACAAGCGCCAGTGCTGGCTCGTCGCGATCTCTTGGACCAGGGCGAGGTTGCGCTCTACGAGGGCGCGCTGCGTCTCGGTGAGGGACTCCGTGGCGGGAGGAAACGACCGGCCCGCCGCCCCCGCCTCGATCAGGTCCGCCGGAGGGCTTGCGCCATGGCCCGGATCTGCTTTCGTATCGCCCATTTCTGCTCGTCTTCCACCTTGATGAACTGAATCCCGGTCTCGTCTTGATCGACGCGCACGATAGATCCTCGCACGGAGATCGCGTTGGTGTCGCCTTGAAAGACCAAGGTGAGGTCGACCTCCGCCCCGCAGCTTTCGATGCTGGGGCCATGGACACAGCATCCGCCGAGGCTCAAATCAGCCACTGGTTGGTTCAGCGCGACGTGGGCGCCGAATACGTCGACTCGGGCGGGGATTGGATGCCGTTCGTGGGAGCGGGAGTCCTTTGCCATCCTCCCAACTATAGCAAGATCGCCCTCGCGAGGCGGCCGACAGGCCCGACGAGGTGTCGCTGCGCTCGGTGGGCGTTGCCAAAATGGCAATCACGGGGCTCACTCCTTTCATCTATCTAGTTGATATCACCCAATTTTGCAGGGTCCTTGCCCTGGAACACCGCTTGCGATACATCCGTGGCGCCGTCCCGAGAGCGGCGAACTTCCATGTCTCCAATTCGTTCATTCGCCGCTTGCTGCCTCTCTTTGTTCTTCGTCGCTTCGCCAGTTGTGCTCGGGGCGTGCTCCACGGGCCCGACCATTCCAGGGACGGAGATCGCCGACACACCGGAGGCGCGCGCCATCTTGCAGGTGCTCGAGCGCTACCGCGTGGCGTTCTTGTCGCGCGACACGGCGACGGTGCTGTCGGTGACGCATCCGACCTACCTCGACCGGTCCGGCACCGACGATCCGGGAGACGACGTCACCTACGAAGATCTCGGCGAGCTGCTCCGCGGGCGCTTTTCTCAGCTCGATTCGATTCGGTTCACCATCGACTACCTCGAGCTTCATGTACACGGGGATCGTGCCACCGTGAAGGTGTGGCTCGACGCCAGCTTTCGTTTCAAGCCGATCCTCGCCCCCGACGGATCGACGAGGCCGCAGGCGCCGTACCAACGCAAGCAAGACCACTCCGAGTTTACGCTGCTGCGCGACGAAGAGACCTGGCGCATGACCTCCGGCATTTAGGTCAAGGGAGCGGTGGGGTCGTCGACCCCGCGTACTCGCGATGGAATCGGAGCCGCCGCCGCCACTTGTCGATCTCCACGTCATCCCCGCGGGTGGTCGCGACCTCGCTCCACCGGTCGAGGAAGCGCGCGCAGGCGATCAGATCACCCGCGCGGAGGGACGCCTCGGCCAAGGCGCGGAGCGTGGCGC
>JAAZXR010000047.1:26073-32803 GCA_014240065.1 Myxococcales bacterium | reverse complement strand
CGAGGGCGAGGGCGAGGGCGAGGGCGAGGGCGAGGACGAGGGCGGTGGTGCCCTCGTTCGCGGGGCGGGTGCGACGGGTGGCCCACGCGAGGCCGCGCCGGGCTAGAGCAGCGAGGCCGCGTGGGTCATGGGCGCTTCGAACGCCGCCCCTCGGCGGCGATCGTCCACCACTTTTCGGTAGACCGCGAGCTCGCGCTGGAAGGTGGCGGCCCAGGTCAGCGGCTCTACGAACGCGCGTCCGCGGCGGCCGTAGTCGGTGAGGTCGGGGTCGCGAAGCAGGGTCTCGAGGGCGGTGGCCACCTGCACCGGATCGCGTCCGTCCACGCACAACCCCGCCTCCGCGTCGCGCACCAGCTCGGGGGCGGCGCCCTGGTCGCTCGCCACCACCGGCAGTCCGCTCGCCATGGCCTCGGCGGTGGACAGGCCAAACGTCTCCCACGCGGAGAGGCTGACCGTGAGGTCCGCCGAGGCGAACCACGCCGCGAGCACCTTGGGGTCAGAGATGAACCCCAGGTTGTGTGCGTGCTCGTGGCGGTCGCAAAAGGAGTTCACGCGGGGCAGGTGCGGACCCGTGCCCGCGAACACCAAGGCTGGGATCGGGCGCTGCCCGTCACTCGCGGCGGCGGCGACCCGCTCGTATGCCTCCAGCAAGACCGGGAGCCCCTTCTCGTCGCAAAAGCGGTGCGGGAACAAGATGGTGCGCCGGTCCGGGGCACCCGCGCGCGCCCGGGCGACGAGGGATGGGTCGCGATGGCGCGGGTGGAAGCGCTCCGCGTCCACGCCGAGGGGGCTGTACCAGATCCGGCGAAGACCAGCGCGCACCATGGTGGCGGCGACGGTGTGGCTCGCGACCAAGGTGGCATCGAAGCGCCCGTAGGTGCGCCGCGCCCACCACCAGCCGAGGCGTTCGCCCGCCGATTCGAGGCGCGAATGCAGCCGCGCGAAGGCTCGACCGGCGTAGGTGCGCGGGAAATCAGCGTGCCAAAACCCGACGGTCGCAGCGTCGATGCCGGCCTCGGTGATGGCGCGTCGCACGATCCCTGGCATGACGATGGGGGAGCCGCACACCACCACGTCGGGACGATGTTGGCGCAACAATGAGGTGAGCGCCGGCGCCCGCAGGAGATAGCGGTAGCCCCCGGTGCCAGGCACCAGCGGCGCAGGCACCCGCTCGCGGATGACGTCGCGCCCGAGTGATTCTGTGTCGCGCTCGTTGTCGGGCGTGACCAAAATGTGTCGGACGTCGGGGGTGTCAGCGAAGGCGGCACACTTCTCCAGCTGGTAGCGCCGGACCCCACCTCCTGTGGGGCTCCAATGGTTACTGATGTCGAGGATGTTGAGCACCGTGCGAAGTTGGTTCGATGTGGAGGATGTTCGGTGGGCTCGCCGAATCGCGGTCGCGCGTGACATCCATGTCACGCGAAGGGGGGTGCGCAGTCCCGAACGTGGCGCCGCACACTGCGAAGCGGCGAACGCATGATGAAAAATCGGTAGACATATGTTGCGCGAGTGTGCCCTCGGTGCCACGGTAAAAACGGATTATTTAGAGTAAGCTTTGTGACCTCCAATGACGTCGCTCGTGAAGATTCCTAGTCGTCCATCCAAGCCATCTGTCGCTCCGCGTCGGGTCGCGGTCTTCGCGGGGAATTACGTGGATGTGGTGGACGGTGTGTCCAAAACCATCCGACGGCTCGTGGCGCATCTGCGCCGTCGGGGCGATCAGGTCATGGTGTTTGCGCCATGTGGGCCCGACCCGGCGCTCACGAAAGATCCCCAGCAAGTGGTGCTCCCCTCCGTCCCCCTGTGTGGGGTTGGACAGCCAGGGTATCGCTACAGCTTCTGCCTCTCGGGCGCGGCGCGTGAGGCGCTCGAGGCGTTCGGGCCTGACTTGGTGCACCTCACCGGTCCCGGCTGCGCGAGCGCCGGAGCGATCACGTGGGCGCGACGACGCGCGATTCCGGTGGTCGGGTCCTTTCACACCAACTTCGCGAGCTACTTCCGGTTCTTGCGTGGCTGGCGATGGTTCGAGCCGGTGGCGTGGAAGCTCGTGACGAGGTTTTATAGCGCCCTCGATCGGGTCTTCGTGCCGACGCCATCGATGCTCGAAGAGTTGCGGCGAAAGCGGATGACCGCCTCGGCGGAGGTGTGGGCGCGGGGCGTGGAGCTCTCCGAGTTTTCTCCCGAGCGTCGCGATCTCGCCTGGCGCCGCGGCATGGGGATCCAAGATGACGAGGTCGTCGTCACCTTTATCGCGCGTCTCAATTGGGAGAAGGGCCTCAAGCGCCTCGCGCGTGTGCTGGAGGCGCTCGAGGCGAGGGGGGTTCGACATCGGGTGATGATCGTGGGGGAGGGACCCGGAGAATCGTATCTCCGCGATCGTCTCCCCCGTGCGATTTTCACGGGCTTCCTCTCCGGGGACGCGCTGCGCCGGGCGTACGCGAGCGGCGACGTGTTCGTGTATCCCTCGGAGACGGACACCTTCGGCAACGTGACGCTCGAGGCCATGGCGTCGGGGTTGCCCGTGGTCGCGGTGGACGCTCCAGGGACACGATGCGTGGCCGGCGACAGCGCCGGGGTGGTCTTGTGCGACCGCGATGACATCACCGGCCTCACCCACGCGCTCGCCGAGTTCGTCGAGGATTCGAACCGCCGCCGCGAGGCAGGGGACCGCGCGCGGGAGCGGGCCGCGAGGTTCACGTGGAGCGCGGTGCTCGATGGGTTGTGCTCGAGCTACGAGGACGTGCTCCGGTTGCACGCGCGGGTGCTCGACCGCGAGATCCCATCGCTGCAGACGCCGGCCTAACCTGACCTCGGTGGGTGTCGGCGCGCGGGTGGTGCGCGACCACAGGACGCCGCCGCGGTGTCAGGCCTCGCGGCGACGTCGCATCAGCGCCCGCAGGTCCTTGAGCTCCGTCATCCCGAGGACCTTGAGCGTCGCCACGTACGCCGCCGCTGCGCCGAGCGCCAAGCACACGCGCAGGGCAGGGGTCGAGGCCCCCTCGGCGAGCCCAGCCACCGCTGCCAGCGTGCAGAGGAGCGCGACATACGGCACCCACACCGCGCGGGCCCGCAGGCGCATCCGCTCCAGCTGATGCAGCTCGATGAGCTGAAGGACCGAGATGGCGCCCACAGCGAACACGGTGGCCCCGGCTGCGCCGACGAGGCCATAGCGCGGGATCAAGAGCCAGTTGAGTCCGGTATTGAGGATCGCGACCAGGGCCGTGTTGAACAGGTTCCAACCGCTGTGGCCGGTGAAGATCAAGAGGTTGCCAGCGAGCCCCCACGCGCAGTTGATGAACGGGACCACCAGCAACAGCGCGACGAAGGCTGGGTAGGGGTCGAGCCCCGTGCGGGCCGCGCCCACGCCCCCGACCACCAGCACCTCAGGCCACGCGGCCGCCAACCCGATCACCGGCAGGGCGACGAGGGCGGTGGTCCAGCGGGAGGTGCGGTTCAAGACCTCCTCGAGGATTCGGGTCTCTCCGCGGGCGTGGTGGCGCGCGGCGATGGGGCCGAGCGCGCCGCTGAATGCCCGCCGAATCGCGCGCAGCTCCCCGACCAACCACGCCGCGAAGCCGTAGGCACCGAGCGCCACCTCGGGTGTGCCGAACGCCGCCAACATCACCATGTCGAGGCGAGTGTTGTAGCGGTTCAGGGTCATATTGAGTGACTGCGGCAGCGCGAACTTGAGCATCTGCGCGGACGGGCGGGGCCGAAGCGCGCGGCGCAGCAGGGCCCGCAGGTCAAACCATCGAGCCACCGCCCGCAGCGCAAAGACGAAGAGGATGATCTGGCTCCCGAGCCACGCGCCGAGGATCCCCGCCGTGGAGGGCGCGAGCCACCACGCGATCGGTGTGAGCACCATGAGCGAGACCGGCCGCACGCCGCCCACGACCAGCGCGCTCTCTTGCATGCGCATATTGGTCTTGCTCAGCGCGATCAGCACCTCGGCCAAGCCCAGCGGCAGCACGGACCACCCGGCCAAGATGAGCGGCAGGACGAAGTGTGCGTCGAGGTTGAGCGCGCGCGTCAACGCAGGGGCTGCGAGCTGCACCCCGATCCCTGCGGCCAGCCCCAGCGCCCCAACGGCGAACAAGGCGAAGCCAGCGAGTCGATACAGGGCGTCGCGATCTTCGTGTTTTGACGCGGCGAAGGTGCGGCTGCCGTAGACCAGCGTCGCGTCACAAAACCCTTGGGCGATGAGCGACACCAGCACCTCCGCGAACGGGAGCACGACCCAATAGCCGCCCATGGACGCCGCCCCAAACAGCAAGGTCGCGACCGGCACCCACAGGCCGTTCAGGAGCCCACCCAGCAGCGACAGCGCGTTGTAGCCCGCCCCGCGCACGAGCTCGCGCTCGAAGTCGGTGTTCTCGTCGTCGGGCGCGTGCGCCCGCTCGGTGGTGTGTTCGACCTCGGCCGGCACGGTCTCTCGGCGTCCTACGCGATCTCCAGCAGATGTCGCTCGAGGCGGCGGTTTTGAGTCTTGGTGTCGTACTCTCGGCAGATCTTCTCCCGCGCGTGCGCGCCCATCTGAGCGCGCAGCGACTCGTCGCCGAGCAAGGCCGTGAGCGAGTCCGCGAGCGCGTCGACCGCCCGCTCCTTGACGAGATATCCGGTGACCCCGTCGTCGATGATCTCGGGGATGCCCCCGTGAATGGTCCCGACGCTGGGGAGCCCGCTGGCCCCGGCCTCCTTGAGCACGAGGACGCCCGACTCACGGTCGCCGCCGGCGGTCGTCACCGAGGGGGTGAGCATCATGTGCGCGCGCTGCATCTCCCCGCGGACGCGATCGCTAGGGAGCGCTCCGAGGAATGTGACCGCGCGCTCCAAGCCGAGCGCGGCCACCTGCCGGCGCAGGGCTGGTCCCTCGGGGCCGTCACCGACGATGCGATACTGGAGGTCCGGGAAGCGCTGCGCCGCCCGCTGGACCGCGTCGAGCGCGTAGCGGATCCCCTTTTTCTCGACCAAGCGACCGACGCTCAAGATCGTGGGTCGCCCGGCGCGCTGGTCCATGGCCACGGGCGCGAACCGGGTGGTGTCGATGCCGAGGCGATGGACCACCACCCGCTCGGGGGGGGCCCCCGCCGCACAAATCATCTCCGCGAGCTCGTCGGATGCGCACAAGAACAACGCCCCGTACTCGAACATAGGGCCCGCGAGGCGCTGGTAGCGAAAGTAGCGGGCGGAGTAGCGGTTGCGCGGGAGCAGGCCGCCCCCGTCGTGGCCGTGGAATGTGACGGCGAGGGGGAGGCTCCTGCGTCGCGCGAGGGGTTGGACGAGCGCGCCGTTGGTGCCGAAGTGAGCGTGCACCAAGCGCGCCTGGTGTTCGTCGATGGCGCGCTGAAACCTCCGCGACACCCCCGCGTAACGAAGCGCGACCTCCTCCGGGAGGCGCAGCGCGATCACGTCCTCGTAAGGGAAGCGCTCCGCTGTGGTCTTGGTCCCGCCGATGGCGAGGACGCGGCTTCGCGTCTTCACCTGATGCAGCACTTGATCGTAGATGAACGTCTCACTGTACGACAGCCAAGATCCCACCACGAGCGCGATGGGGACGGGCGGCTGCGTCGCCGATCTGTTCTGGGTCACGACGCCACGTACTCGCGTGTGAGGTGCGCGTAGATCGTCTCGCTGGCGCGATCCCTGATGTGCGCGGCGTCCAGGCTCTGCAGCTCGGAGACCGAGGCGTACCAGTGGATGACGTGGGTCGCCCGTGTCTGGATCTTGGCGAAGGCCTCCGCCGGCGACGACACCGGACGAAAGTAGTGCTTCGAGATGACGGGTCCGAGCGGATAAAAGTGCTCGGGGCTCATGGTCGTGACCTGCGCGCCGTGCTCGCTGTCCAGCAATTCCTGGACGAGGTGAGTGCCCAATCGAAATCGTACGCGCCACTGCGATTCGGGGAGCGAGGCGATGCGCTCGAGCGCCGCGCGCAAGAACGGATGACCCGGCGAAAACGCCAAGACCGCGTTGTTGGCCGCCGTCTCGTAGAACGGGAGCAATCGTCGATGGAGCCGGTATCCTCCCGAAATCCCAGCGCACAGACCTCGCGCCACCGACAGCAGCGACGCGAAGATGCGGCCGCGCAACGACCCCTCCAGGCGATGCTTCGGCCACAAGATATGCTCGAGCCCGACGAAGGCCCCGTGCGCTCTGAGGTCCGCGAGGTCGCGGAGCGTGAGGGTGTCAGAGTCGAGGTAGACCCCACCTTCGAGGAGCATCACGAGCAAACGGACCACGTTGGAGCGCGCCGCCGGCTGCTCCAGCGCGTGCCAAACATCCTCGACCCGGCGCGACACTTCGGCGTCGATGTCGCCTCTTGTCACGGCCTGCGCCAAGAGCTCGGGCACATCGATCTCTCTTAAGAGGACCCCCGGCACATCTCCCGACGAGGCGGCTGTGAGGGAGCCATCGTGCCACAGGGTCGTCGTGGCACCAGGGCAGTGCTGGGTCGCAGATCGCATGGCGAGCTGGGCAAAGAACGGTAACTCCTGCCCGAACCAGACGAAGTGAATGTGGTTTGGCACTAGCGCTGACATGGGTTTCTCCTGTCCGTCAATCGCACGTGATTTTTACGATGACATCGAATGCTTGACGAGACAAGCGACACTGAGTACGACGTAGCGGTGCTGACCTCCATGCTCGCTTTCGCTAGTCTCGTCGGTGTCGTCGTGCTGCTCGCCTTGAGCGTGCGCCACACGGCGCTCGTGCGGGCGGACATCCGTCTGAA
>JAAZXR010000047.1:0-25973 GCA_014240065.1 Myxococcales bacterium | reverse complement strand
CAACAGCGGACGGAGGCGTGGATGAACCTGCGGCAATCGCTCGCTCTGCGCGCGCCGGCCCCGCTGACCACGCCGTGGACCGCGACGCCCGCGCTGATGGTGACGCTGGTGCAAATCATCGCCGATCACAGGCCGCGACGCATCGTCGAGCTGGGGAGCGGATTCTCCACCATGGTGTGCGCGTACGCGCTGGAGCGCTACGCGGACGGCGGCCATCTCTACTCGCTCGATCACGAGGCGCAGTACGCTCAGGCGACTCGAGAATTGCTCGCGAGACACGAGCACTCCGCGCGGGCGACGGTGCTGCACGCGCCATTGGAGACCGTGACGACCGAGGTTGGGAAGCAGCGGTGGTATCAAATCGACGAGCTCGTCTCGAGCCTCGCTGGCGAACAGATCGATCTGCTGATCGTGGACGGCCCGCCTGGGAAAGCGCAGCCGCTCGCCCGCTATCCGGCGCTGGAGCGACTCCAAGAAAGGCTCGCCCCCGACGCTGTCATCGTGGTGGACGACGCCGCTCGAGACGACGAACGAGAGATGATGAGGCGTTGGAGCGAGGTGGATCGCTTCGAGCGAGAAGACCTCGCGGTGGAGAAGGGGGTCACGATCCTCCGGCGCGTCCCGGCGTCGACCGCGTAGCAGCCCCGGGGGGCCGCGGCGATCGAGGTTGGCACGTGCTGCCGTCGTCGCCCTCCGCTATCTCGTCGGCGAATGTCCGGAGGTGGCGAGGTGAGCGCCGAGTCCGAGCGCCCAGATCATCGGCGCAAAGGTGCCGAGTCCGAGCGCCCGGCGGGAGGTGGACGTCGGCCGCGTGGCTCGCATCCGAGGGGCGTCGAACAGGGTGTTAAGCGCCCGCTGACCATCTTCTATCTGTTTGAAATCACTCAGTTTATCGAGGTTGTTTCCGATCACATCCGCGACCCGCTCGCGCAGGGACTGCGCGCGCGCCGACGGACGTGAGCGCCCCGCGACAGCACGGCCTTAGGTCGGGTCTTTGAGCTCGCCGCGCGCGAAGATCGACGCCACGAAGTGCAGCACGTCGTTGGCCGAGGCGTCGTCGTAGCCGTAGTTGCGGATGAGCCGCTGCTTGACCACGTCGATCTTCTCTTGCGCCTCTTTGTCGACCACCTGGCTGACGAGGGAGGTGAGCTTGATGCTGTCTTTTTGGTCGTCGAAGAGCTTGCGCTCGAGGGCTTTGTACAGGCGCTCGTTGGTCTGGTAGTCGAACTGCCGCCCCTCGAGGGCGAGGGCGCCGATGTAGTTCATGATCTCGCGGCGGAAGTCGTCCTTGCGCGCCTCGTTGATCTCGATCTTATCCTCGATGGATCGCATGAGCCGCTCGTTCGGCTCCTCGTCTTGACCCGTGTAGGGGTTCTTGACCTTCTCGCGTTGGGTGTAGGCCTTGATATTGTCGATGTAGTTTTGGCACAGCCGCTTGAGCGCCTCCTCGTCGGCGCTGATCGCCCGCTGCACCTCGTTCTTCACGATGTCCTCGTACTCTTGTTTCACCTGGGCGAGCAGCTCGCGGTAGCGCTTGCGATCTTCTTCGTTGGTGATGAGACCGTGGCTGCGCAGCCCGGACTCGAGCTCGTTCATGACCATGAACGGGTTGATGGACTGTTGACCCCGCTCCGACACCAGGCAGTTCGCGATCTTGTCTTGGATGTAGCGCGGGGAGATGCCCTCCATGCCCTCTCGCTTGGCCTCCTTGCGGAGCTCTTTCACCTGGTCTTGGGTGAAGTGCGGATCGGATTTTCCGTCGTAGAGCTTCAGCTTTTGGAGCACGGTGGGCTTGCCGGACTTGGGCTCCTCGAGCCGGGTGAGCACCGCCCACATCGCGGCGATCTCCAGGGTGTGCGGCGCGATGAAGCGGCCGCGCACCTTCTCGGCGTTGTAGTCCTTGATGTAGATCTTGACCTCTTCGGAGAGCTTGGTGATGTACGGGATGTCGATCTTGACGGTACGGTCGCGCAGCGCCTCCATGAAGCGGTTCTCAAGCAGGCGCACGTACTCGGCCTCGTTGGTGTGGCCGATGATCACCTCGTCGATGTCGGTCTGCGCGAACTTTTTGGGCTTCACCTTTTGCTCTTGGGTGGCGCCGAGCAGGTCGTACAAGAACGCCACGTCGAGCTTGAGGATCTCGACGAACTCGATGATGCCGCGGTTCGCCACGTTGAACTCACCGTCAAAGTTGAAGGCGCGAGGATCGGTGTCCGATCCGTACTCCGCGATGCGGCGGTAGTTGATGTCGCCGGTGAGCTCTGTGGAGTCTTGGTTCTTCTCATCTTTGGGTTGGAAGGTACCGATGCCGATGCGGTCCTCCTCGCTGATGAGCAGGCGTCGCACGCGGATGTGTTTGACCACTTCACCCCAGTCGCCGTTGTAGTGCTGCATGAGCTCTTTAAAGATGAAGCGGCAGGCGGGGTTGAGCTGCCCCTTGATGTGGGGGCGAAAACCATCGGACTCGAGCCCGAGCTCTGTGATCGCTTGCTCGCGCCACTCCGCGGGGATCAGCTTGAGCGGCTCTTCGTTCATCGGCGAGGGGTAGACCTCCTGGCCGCCGGCGAGGTGCCGAAGATCTGGCGGGAGCGCCCACTCGTAGGTGAACAGGGCGCCCTCGGGGGAGCGGGAGTAGGACTCCAGCCCTTTTTTGAGGAGCCGCGCGATCGTGGACTTGGAGGAGCCCACCGGTCCGTGGAGCAAGATGATGCGCTTCTCGGTGCCGTAGCGCATGGCGGCCGCCTTGAGCACGTCCACGAAGCGCATGAGCGGGATGTCGAGCCCGAAGATCGCGTCCTTGCCGTCGTTCTCCACGTCGCTGAAGAAGTGGTAGTGGGTGATCTTCTTTTTGTTGTCGACGTACTCCTCGGTGCCGTGGGAGAGGATCATGTCGTAGGTCCGCT
Source organism: Myxococcales bacterium (assembly GCA_014240065.1). GTDB lineage: Bacteria > Myxococcota_A > Polyangia > Nannocystales > Nannocystaceae > JAAZXR01. The sequence continues at coordinate 23,070 of JAAZXR010000047.1, read as the reverse complement.
CGTAGGAGGTGCGAGCGATGCGAGGATTTTGTCGCACCATGTCGAGGTACTCCTCGAAGTTCCCGGTCCAGTTGAGGTCTTCGTATTTCTTGAAGTTTTGGAAGCTGGCGATTTTGGAGACGAAGTCGTTCATGGGGAGTTCCTTGGCAAGATCCGGTCGGCGTGGCGGGGAGCGTGGATCCACCACCATCATCATACGACCTTTTCCACAAACTCGCCCGGTCTTGGGCGCAACAAACCCTCCAAGGGTCGTTCGCGCGATAAGCGGGACGCCCGGAAACTCCACCGAGTCTGTTCCACTGGGCTCGCGTCTGCCATCTGACCGCGGTACAGTGATCATGACCGACGCCCTCATGATCGCACGCATCGACAACGACCACAGACGCTTTCGCGACATCGTTCGGGGACGCATCCGAGAAAATCTTCGCAAGTATGTGTCACGCGGTGACATGGTCGCGCGGAAGGGCAAGGACTCGGTCACGATCCCCATGCCCCAAATCGACATCCCGCGGTTCATCTACGGGGACAACGAAGACGGCGAGGGCGGCGTCGGTCAAGGCGAGGGCGAGGTCGGCGACAAGGTCGGCGGCGACCCTCAAGAAGGGAGCGGCAGCGGCAAGGCGGGCGAGGACGCAGGCGACAAAGAGGTGGAGGTGGAGGTCTCGCTCGAGGAGCTCGCGGAGATCTTGGGCGAAGAGCTCGGGCTCCCCCGGATCGAGCCGCGGGGTGACAAGAACCTCGAGACCGTGCGCGACAAGTACACCGGGCTGCGGACGACCGGCCCTGAGAGCCTGCGCAGCTTCAAGGCCACGTTTCAGCGGGCGCTCAAGCGTCAGATCGCGTCGGGCACCTACGACAGCGGCAAGCCGATGATCGTGCCGGTTCGCGAGGACCGCCGCTATCGCTCGTGGAGCGAGCAGCCCAAGCCCGAGTCGAGCGCTGTGATCATCTACATGATGGACGTGTCTGGATCCATGGGCGACGAGCAAAAAGAGATCGTGCGCATCGAGTCATTTTGGATCGACACGTGGCTGCGCAGCCAGTACAAGGGCATCGAATCGCGCTACATCATCCACGACGCCACCGCGCGTGAGGTCGACCGCGACACTTTCTTCAGCACCAGAGAGTCGGGCGGCACCATGATCAGCTCCGCGTATCGCCTGTGCAGCGATCTCATCGAAGAGCAATACGACGCCGAGAACTGGAATATCTACGCGTTTCATTTCTCCGACGGAGACAATTGGTCGGTGGATGACACCTCGACGTGTCTGAAGATCATGCGAGAGACGCTGTTCCCCCAGGTGAACCAGTTCGGATATGGCCAGGTGGAGAGCCCGTACGGCTCTGGGCAGTTCGTCAAGGACCTGCGCAGCGCGTTCGGCGACGAGGAGAAACTCGTGTGCTCGGAGGTCAAGGCCAAAGACGACATCATGGATTCCATCCGTGAGTTTTTGAAGGGAGGTCGCTGATGCCGCCGGTGTCATGGTCGACAACCCCGGAGCTCGCGGAGCTCCAAGAGGAGATCCAAGGCTACGCGAGCGGCTACGGGCTCGACTTTTTCACGACGATCTTCGAGGTCATCGACTACCGACAGATCTGTGAGATCGCGGCCTACGGCGGATTCCCGGTGCGCTACCCCCACTGGCGCTTCGGCATGGAGTACGACCGGTTGATCAAGAGCTACAGCTACGGGCTGTCGAAGATCTACGAGCTCGTGATCAACACGGACCCGTGCTACGCGTACCTGCTCGACGGAAACCGCTGGGTCGACCAAAAGCTCGTGATGGCGCATGTGTACGGGCACTGCGACTTCTTCAAAAACAACAGCTACTTCAGCCACACCAACCGCAAGATGATCGACGGCATGGCGAACCACGCCGTTCGCGTTCGACGCCATATGGATCGCGTGGGGGTGAACAGGGTCGAGGAGTTTATCGACGTGTGCGCGTCGCTCGATAACTTGATAGATCCGTGGTGCAAGTATCGAGAGTCCTTGCCCTCCCAAGCGCCAGGAGCCGAAGGCGAGGGGGGCGGCGACGACGCCGACGAGGAATTGGCCAAGCTCCGGAGCGGCAAGAACTATCTCGAGTCCTACATCAACCCACCAGAGTTCTTAGAGTCACAGCGCAAGAAGAACGAAGATGAGGCGGCGCGGATGAAGCGGATTCCGCCACATCCGGAGCGTGACATCCTCGCGTTCCTGCTCACGCACGCGCCACTCGAGCCGTGGGAGGTGGACGTGCTGTCCATCATCCGCGAGGAGGCCTACTACTTCCTCCCGCAGATGCAGACGAAGATCATGAACGAGGGCTGGGCTACCTACTGGCACTCGAAAATCATGACCGCGAAGGCGCTCAAGGACGACGAGATCGTGGATTATGCGGACGTGGCGAGCGGCGTCACCTCGATGGGTCCGACCCAGCTCAACCCCTACAAGATCGGGGTGGAGCTGTACCGCGACATCGAGGACCGGTGGAACAAGGGGCAGTTTGGGCCGGAGTGGGAGCGCTGCGCGCGCCTCGACGAGAAAGAGTCGTGGGACAAGCAGCTTGGGCTCGGGAGAGACCGCATCTTCGAGGTTCGCAAGCTCTACAACGACGTCAACTTCATCGACGAGTTCTTCACGGAGGATTTTTGCCGCCGACAAAAGTTCTTTATGTTCGCGAAGAATCGCCGATCTGGTGACCTGCAGATCGCGAGTCGCGAGTTCGCGCAGATCAAGCAAAAAATGCTACACCAGCTGACGAACGCGGGCCAACCCTTCATCTTCGCGGTGGACGCGAACTATATGAACCGCGGCGAGTTGCTGCTCGCTCATCGACACGAGGGCGTGGACTTGAAGCTCAACTACGCCCGGGAGACCCTGAAGAACGTGGAGAAGGTGTGGCGCCGCCCGGTGTCCATCCTCACGGTCATCGACGACAAACCGAAGCGAATCCGCTATGACGGGCGGGAAATCGGCATGTCGGATGAGACTGCAGCGGCAGACTACGTCTTGTGACGGCTTGTGACGGCGCGGTGAGCGTCGTTTTGTGACGGCGCGGTGAGCGTCATCCTGTGACGGCGCGGTGAGCCTCATCCTCGGTGGGGCGCGCGATCCGCCTGCGCTGTCGGATGATGTGTGCGTACCTGTCTTCGACCGCGCTAGGTCAAAAAAGCAGGGATCGGTTCGCCCGGCAGTTTCTGCGTGGAGACTGTTCGACACGTGGCGGACGGTGTTATTGTTCTCGCGATGCGCCTCTTGGCATGGCCACTGACGAACGTGGGCAACGTTCGCTCCCACAACGAAGATTCGTATCTCATCGACGATGAGCTCGGTTTGTACGTGGTGGCGGATGGTATGGGCGGCCACGCCGGCGGCGCACACGCCAGCCAGTGCTGCGTGGAGGTCGTCTCCTCCGTGGTGCGTCGCGGGCTCCGCGGAATGAGCAGCCTCGCCGAAGGGCAACGCACCGCGGCGATTCACGACTTGCTCGCGGCCTCCGCGAGCGAGGCGAGCGCCGCCATCTACGACGAGGGGCAGCGCAACTCCATGCTGCATGGTATGGGCACCACCCTGTGCGGCATGCTGTTTTATGAGAACCGGTGTCACATCGTGCACGTCGGTGACAGCCGCTGCTATCTGTTTCGTCAGGGCTCCTCACGGCAGCTGACCAGCGACCACTCCTGGCTCAACGAGCAGGTGCAGGCTGGGTTGCTCACGCCCGAAGAGGCGGAGATCAGCGACCTCAAGCACATCATCACCCGCTCCGTCGGGTTCGAGCGAGAGGTGAACGCGGACCTCATCTCGGTGAACGTCTCTCCGGGCGACAGCCTCCTCGTCTGCTCCGACGGGCTCTCGAACTACTTTGAGACGGAGGAGTTTGGACAGCTTGTCCGGGATCACTACAGTGACGAGCTCCCGCAGAAGGTCGCAGATCTCGCCCTCGAGCGGGGCGGCGAAGACAACATCACCGTCATCGTGGTGTCGGTGACGAACGGCGCGGACATCCGGTTGTCTGCGAAACCCCTTGAGACCATGGGTCGCTCGGTCGGGGCGGATACGCTGCCGCCGGTCTGAGCGTGGCGGTCGTAGCTAGCGGTCCCGCGCGCGTGGACGGGCGAGGGGCGCGGGCGCACAATGGGGGCCCAAGGTGAATCCGCGCGCCATCCATACGGCCTTCCCATCCACCCGAGACCTGTTCCCGTGCGAGTCGCTCGCGTCGCTTCCCACGCCGGTGACCCCCTTGGACGTGGCACAATTTCCTGGGTCGCTCGCGTCGCTGCACCTCAAGCGTGACGACCAGACCGCGTCACCGTTCGGCGGGAACAAGCTCCGCAAGCTTGAGTTCATCCTCGGCGAAGCCCTCCAAGAAAAGCGTCGAGCGCTGATCACGTTTGGCTTCGCCGGCTCCAACCATTGTGTGGCGACCGCTCGCCTCGGGCGCGAGGTGGGTCTGCACACCACGAGCTTGCTGTTGCCGCAGGCGCCGACGCCCTACGTCGCGCAAAATCTCACCATGGGGCTTGAGGCGGGCGCGACCCTCGTGCACCGCCAAAGCACGGTCGGGTTGGCCGCGGCGCTGGGGAAGGCCTGGGTGTCCGGGCTGATCCGAGACAAGGTGCCTCCCAAGGTGATCCCGGCGGGGGGCTCGTCGCTCCTCGGCATGATCGGCTACGTCAACGCCGGCCTCGAGCTCGCGGCCCAGGTCGCGGCGGGGATGTTGCCGTGTCCCGACCTGATCTACGTGGCCCTTGGCAGTGGAGGCACCGCCGCCGGCTTGCAGGCGGGCCTGGCCTTGGCGAACATGGAGGCTGAGGTGGTGCCCGTGCGGGTGGTGGCCCAGCGTTATATGAGCGCCCAAAAATTGAGGAAGACGCAAGCAGCGCTCGCGTCGTTCTTGGGCGCGCGGGGGCTGCCGCTCCCCGCGGATGGTGGCGGGCTCTGCGACCGAGTGCGCGGTGAGTTTTTCGGCCCCGGCTACGGGGAGTCCACCGAGGGCAGCCGCGCCGCGGCCTCTTTGGTGCACGACCAGGCCGGCGTCCATCTCGACGCCGCGTACACGAGCAAGGCGTTCGCGGCGCTGCTCGAAGATGCGCATGGCGGGGCGCTGGCTGACCGTCACGTGATGTTTTGGCACACCTACGGAGGTCCCGAGCAGGCGTCGAAGATGACAGAGATTGAGGCCGCGGCTGGCGTCGACCTCGCGGGGATTCCTCGGGCGTTGCGCGTGTATTTCGAACCGCGGTGATGGGTTCATGGCTGCGTCCACGCCATCCAGCGTGGGTGGACGGCGGACGCGATGCCGCGCCGCCAACGGCCGTGCTGCTGTGCGCACTTGGCGTCGCTGGATGCCGCCGGTGTGGGCCGGGGTCGTGTGGGCCCGGCGTGACCATCCGGGCTGCCTGGCGCGCGGGCGGGCCCGTCGCGACGTTTGTGGCAATTCGGCGTGCCCGGCGGCGAGCCTGACGCCCGCAGGTGCGTGCCACGGCTTGTCTTTCCGGTTTTCGCCTCGAATACTCGCGCTGTGGAGCGCTCCAGAATTACCCCCAAGCCCGGTCAGGAGTCTGCCTGGGATTTCCCGCAGACGCCGAGGGTCGAGGCCTCGCGACGGTCGGCGGCGGGCGAGCTGCGCGGTGCGGTCTTGTTCAACGTGCACGGCGGCTACCGAGTCATCGAACGCGGGCTCGCTCCCACCTACTACGTGGCGCAGGACCAAACGCGCATGGAGCTTTTGGTGGACTCGGGCCGGCGTATTGCGTGTCCGCACCGGGGGGTCATCGGCTACTGGTCGTTTGTCTCTCAAGGGGAACATTTGGGAGAGATCGCGTGGACGTGTGTCCAGCCCTCACCCGCTTTCGAGTCTCTCCGAGACCATATCGGCTTCTTTCCAGGGGCCTTGGATGCGGTTTGGCTGGACGGCGAGCGGGTGGAGTCGATCCCTTCGGATCCACTCGGCGGATGGCGCACCTCACACACCGTGGGCCCCTTTTTGAGCGAGCGCTCGGCCCCGGCGGTCCACAGCGGTCATCACGCACCCCCGCCGAACGGCTAGCGTCGGTGAAGTTTGGACGAGGATGCGCCCTTGAAGAGTGCTACAACCACCGCGGATCCGGGGGGAAGAGGGGATGAGATGTTCGCGGTATCGGTGGCAACACCGGTATCGAGGAAAGTCCGGGCTCCACAGGGCAGGGTGCTGGGGAAATCCCAGTCGAGGTGACTCGCAGGCAAGTGCCACAGAAAGCAAACCGCCGTCGCATTTGCGGCGGTAAGGGTGAAAGGGTGCGGTAAGAGCGCACCGGGCTCTCGGTGACGAGGGCTGCAAGGTAAACCCCACCCGGTGCAAGGCCAAACGGAAACATAATGAGGTAGCCCGCCTCGTTTCAGGTAGCGCCGCTTAGACGAATGAGCATCACCCGGTCAGGGCAACCGACCCGGGGACAGAACTCGGCTTACGACCCCACTCTTCCCTCCGGATCCACTTTCGTTCGCCGGCCCGGCAACCGGTCGCAGCCGGGGCCTCGGGTGCACCGAGAACGTGTCGCTTTGATCGTTGTTGCTGCGACCTCGCGGTACCCTCGGGCATGGCGAGGCGAACAGCGAAACTCTTCTCAGCGGTGGTGTGCGTGGCGATGACCTGGAGCGCGCCGGCCATCGCGAAGCCCGCCAAAGAGGGTGCAGACGACCGCCCGTGGGGCAAGGGATTGTTGGTGCCGTCGTTTGGTCTCGGCGGATCGTTTGGTGGGGGCGCGGGCTCGTTGTTCGCCGGGGCGCTCTCGTTTGGCGGGGGCGCGAGCTATTTTGTGGCCAACGGCATCGCGGTGGGGCTGTCGTTTAACAACGACATTCGCTTCTTTAGCCAGTCGGCGCGAGATGACTTTCCCGGCGTTGAAGACAATGTGCCGACCTACAGCGCGCGGCTGACCCCGCAGGTGACGTTCATCCCGTTTCGTTCCCGCAAGTTCTCACCCTACCTTCGCGGAGGCTTGGGCCCGGTGTTCTTCAACAACGACGGCGGGGTTTTGGGCGAGTGGTCGGTGGCCGTCGGCGGGTGGATCGGCATCGGAAAACGGGCGGCGCTCGACATCGGACTCGGCGCGAGCCAGAGCTTCCCCAGGTCGAGCTGCGAGGACGCCTGGTCCTTCACGGCGAGCAACGGCAACGTCATCGATGGGCGGGCGAACTGTGGTGTGTTCTTTTACCCTCGGATCGGGTTGGTGTTCGCGATCCAAGCGAGCCCAAAGCAGGGGCGAAGGTCGAAGAAGCAGCGCAAGCAGACACCGACGGAGCGAGCGCCCGCGCCGACGAGGACCGAGGAATTTGCGCCCCCTGTGGCGCCCGCCGCAGCGCCACCGCGGCCCGAGCCCGAGCCCGAGCCGACGCCCGAGCCCGCCGCCGAGCCGGCGATCAAGCCTCACACCGAGCCGACCGAGGGACCGCTGATCCATGAGCCGACAAAGGGACCTGCGGTCGGACCGACGACGGGGCCCAACGCGGCGGAGGAGGGAGCGGGCACGGCGGAGCCCGTGAGGGGCAGCGAGTCCATGGCGCCAGGCGTGGACGAGGACGCACCCGCGGCGGCGCCCCCCGTCACGCCCCCCGTCACGCCGGTTGAGGAGGCTTCGGACAGCCCCGGGCCGGGTGAGTAGCGCGGTCGTGCGCCGCGTGTGAAGTCGCGCCGTCGCAGATTCACTCCGCGCGCGCGCTGATTTTATGCGCGAGGCGCCACCTCGAAGCGGCGATGAACGGGAGAGCAGATGACTTCCAGGGCGCTGTCGTGGTACGGGGACACTGAGCGCGATGGGGATCCACCAAAGCTACGACGACCTCCGGCGGATGTTGCGGGGGCATCATCTCCCCGCGTTGGTCTGCGATCTCGACGCGTTCGATGCGAACTTAGACGCGCTCTCCGAGCGGGCCGGGAGCCAGCCGATTCGCCTGGCCACAAAATCGATCCGCTGTCGCGCCCTGATCGAGCGGGCGCTCGCGCACGAAGCCTTCCAAGGTGTGATGTGCTTTACGGCGGGGGAGGCGGCGTTCCTCGCGAGCCACGGCGTCCGAGACCTGCTGGTCGCCTACCCCACGGTTGATCGCCACGACTTGCAGGCGGTGTGCCAGTCCGTGGTCGACGGCGCGAACGTGCGGTTGATGGTTGATGATCGCGCGCAGGTCGAGCTACTCGCGAACCTCGCGGAGGCGCGCGGGGTGGAGCTGTCGTTGTGTGTGGACATGGACGTCTCCTCTGAATACCCGGGGATCTGGTTCGGCGTGCGGCGCTCCCCGCTGCGCACAGTGGAGCAGGTGATCGCCGTCGCGTCGGCGATCGATGCGTCGTCGCATCTGCGCCTCGACGCGCTGATGGGTTACGAGGCGCAGATCGCCGGGCTGGCCGACAAGGGGTTCGCGCAGGCTTGGAGAGGACCGGTGATTCGTCGACTCAAGGCTCGCTCCGCGCGCGAGGTACGAGCGCGTCGATCCAATGTGGTCCGGCGTCTTCGAGACAGCGGCTTCCCGCTACCGCTGGTCAACGGCGGAGGCACGGGGAGCCTGGAGACCACCGCGAAGGATCCGAGCGTCACAGAGGTCACCGCCGGCTCGGGGCTGTTCGCTCCGCGACTGTTTGACCACTACGACGCGTTCCACCATCGGCCCGCGCTGTTCTTCGCGCTCCCCGTGACCCGGCGCCCAACGGATGGGATCGTCACGTGCCACGGCGGTGGCTATGTCGCGTCTGGACCTGCGGGCGAGGACCGACTCCCCGAGGTGTTCTTACCGACGGGGGGGGCGCTGTTGGCAGACGAGGGGGTGGGGGAGGTGCAGACCCCGGTGCAGTTCAAGGGTCCGAGCGCGCTGGAGCTCGGGGATCCCATTTTTTTCAGGCATCCGAAGTCGGGTGAGGTCTGCGAGCGTTTCTCGTCGGTCCTCCTCGTCTCCGACGGCGCGGTGGTGGACGAGGTCCCCACCTACCGCGGAGAGGGGCAAACATTCTTATGAGGGGGACGACGCGATGAAGTGGTCAAACTGGTCTGGAGAGGTCACCTGCGAGCCCGTACAGATTGAGACGCCAGACACCACGAGGGGCGTCGCGGCGCTCCTCAAGGACGCGGCGACACGCGACCTGGGGGTGCGCGTGGCCGGGAGCGGCCACTCTTTTTCTCGCGTTGTCGAGACCGACGACCTGCTGATCGATTTGCAGCGCATGGGAGAGATCGAGCACGTGGATACAGCGAGTCTTCGCGCGCGCTTGGGGGGTGGAGCGCGCATCTCCAAGATCGGCGCGCCCCTCGCCGCGCAGGGGGTGGCGCTGCTGAACCAGGGGGACATTCACGCGCAGGCGATCGCGGGGGCCATCAGCACGGGGACACACGGGACCGGGATTAATTTGGGCAGCCTCTCGTCGGCGGTGACCGGGCTGACCTTGGTGACCGGCGAAGGTCAGACGATCACCTGCAGTGATTCCGAGGAGTCCGAAATTTTCCACTACGCGCGGGTAGCCCTCGGGAGCATGGGGGTGATCACGAGCGTAGAGATGCAGATGCGCGCCCCCTACCGGCTGCGAGAGACCAAGATCAACGTGCCGTTGCAAGAGTGTCTGGAGCGGACTCCGACGTGGAGAGACTCGCACCGCCACTTTGAGTTTTTTTGGTTTCCGTACTCGGAGCTCGCCGCGGCTAAACTCCTCGACGAGACTGAAGACCGGCGGAACACCGCGCCGCTGCGTCATTTCATCGTGGATCAGATGTTCGAGAACACAGCGTGGTGGGCGGCGTGCGACCTGACACGTCGCGGCTGGGTCGCTACGCCGAAGGTCGCGCGCTTTTGTGCGAAGGCGTTCTCAGAGAGCACCCGGGTGGGGCACAGCCACGAGATCTTTCCGAACCCTCGGTGGGTGCGGTTCAACGAGATGGAGTATGCCGTCGCCGCGGAGCGCGGCCCCGAAGTGTTCTTGGAGCTCAAGCGCTTCATCGAAGACGAGCAGCTCGACGTGGTGTTTCCCATCGAGTACCGCTACGTGCGAGGCGACGACATCCCCCTGAGCCCGTTCTATCAGCGGGACAGCGCGGTGATCTCGTGCCACGTGTTCAAGGGCAAGCCCTTCGAGCGGTATTTTCGGGGCGCCGAGCAGATCTTTTTGAAGCATGGAGGGCGGCCCCACTGGGGCAAGATGCATCAACTGGATGGCGCGCAGTTGCGAGCGCTCTACCCGGAGTGGGACGCGTTTCACGAGCTTCGTCAGCGCCTCGATCCGCGCGGCCTGTTCATCTCGCCGTATTTGGAGCGCACGTTTGGGGTGAGCCCTGCTCGCCTCGGGGGCGACGGCAGGTCGACACGCTGAGGGCGCCGCGGATCATCGGATGCCGTCGAGGGCCTCGAGCAGCCGGGCCACCTCTTCTGGGTGGTTGTAGTGGGCCATGCTGACCCGCACCATGCCATCCGCGTGCGCGAGGGGCATGCGCGCGACGCCACGCCGCGCGTAAAAGTCGCCGAAGCGGGCGGCCACGCGGTGCTCTTGCAACAGCGTGACGACCTCGGTCGAGGGCTTGCCTTCGAGTTCAAAGGCGACGGTCGCCACGCGCGCGCTCGCGTCGGAGGTGGGGCGGCCGATGATGCGTATGTCGTCGCGCCGCTGGAGGTAGTCGATCAGCGGCGCGACGAGCGTGGACTCGTGCGAGGCGATCAGGTCGAACGCGGCGGTCATCGCCTCTTGGGAGGACCGGCACTCAAGCCCATGATGGCTCGCGAGCGTCTCTAGGTAGTCCACGATCCCCGCGAGCGATGCGGTCAGTTCGTGGTTCACGTTCCCTGGCTGCAGCTTGTAGGGCACCTCATCTTCCCCGATGAAGTAGTGATTTTGACCGGCCGCGTCCCGGAGTCGCTCGTGCTTGCCGAACAGCAGCCCCTGATGCGGACCGAACACCTTGTACAGCGAGACCATGTAGTAGTCCGCCCCGAGGTCTCGCACGTCCACCCGCCGGTGCGGCGCGAAGGCGACGCCATCCACACACACCTGGGCGCCGGCGTCTTGCGCCACACGAACGATCCCCTTCGCGTCGTGGATCGTCCCGGTCACGTTCGGACAGTGGGAGAAGGTGAGCAGCTTGGTGCGATCGTCGAGCAAGGGCGTCAGCTCATCGAGCTCGAGCGTCAGGCTGTCGAGGTTGTGGCGCCACTCGCGAATCTCGACGCCGCGGGACTCGAGCCGCCGCCAGGCGCCGATGTTGGCCTCATGATCGATGTCGGTGACGACGATATTGTCACCGGGTTGCAGACTCGGCGCGAGCGCTTGGGCGAGCACGTAGGCGCTCATGGTCGTCGAGCCTGTGATCACGACCTCGTTGATGTCTGCGTTCACGAGGTCAGCCGCCGCTTTTCTCCCTAATCGTACGAGCTCTGCCGCTTCGACGGAGCGCGGGTAGCTCGCGCCGAGCTGGACGCCGTAGGTCTCCAGGTATGCCGTGACCCGCCCGATGACCTGCTGACACACCACGCTCCCGCCCGCGTTGTCGAACAGCGCCCAGTCGTCTCGCAGCGCAGGGAATTGTTCGCGGACAAAATCGACGTCGAAGGAGCGAGGTCCAGACATGGCCGGAGCGTCGCATTGTGGCGCGCCACTGACCACCGCGCGGCGTGGGGGGCGGCGTGGGCCGAACAGGCCGTGGGGAGCCGAGCGGCGAGGCGACGGTGAGCATGGTCACTCACCGTCGCGAATACCGCGTTTTCGCGCCGGATGCGGAGCCGGCGCGGCTTGGGGCGGCCGCCTCGAACCTCACACCTCCTGGCCGCTGGCGCGCAGCGCTCGGATCATCGGAGAATCGCGGCGCTTCGGCTCGTTGTGGGCGCGTGGCCGGAGCGGCGTGACTTTCGCCTGTGGCTGGTGTTGCAAGGCTACGGCCTGCATGCTTCACTCCCGCCGACCTGGAGCGCACCCGTTGTCCACACACGAGAAGATCGAGTTTGCCGCACGCACGACCATCGAACAGGTGGAGGAGGGCGATGAGCTCGCGCCCAAGTTTGATGCGCACGGGTTGCTCCCTGTGGTGACGACCGCGGCCGAGAGCGGTGAGGTGCTGATGCTCGGATATATGAACGAGGAGGCGCTCAAGCGCACCATCGCGACTGGAGAGGCGCACTATTACAGCCGCAGCCGCGAGGTCCTCTGGCACAAGGGAGCCACCAGTGGTTTGGTCCAGCGGGTGGTGGAGCTTCGCATTGACGACGATCAAGACGCGGTCTGGTTGCGCGTGGAGGTGGCCGGAAGCGGCGCGAGCTGCCACGTCGGCTATCGCTCCTGCTTTTTTCGCGAGGTCCCCGTGGGGGTGCCCGCGGCGGGTGACCGCGTCGTTCTCCAACGTCGAGAACAAGCCAAAACATTCGATCCCGTGGCCGTGTACGGGGACGCGCCCAACCCCACCAAGCTCTAGGGAGTGAGTATGAGTAGAGACGACGCACCCATGAAGTCAAAATCCGCGCCAGCCCAGGGCTCTCGCCCCTCCAAAGAGGCCGCGGAGGGCGCGGTGCGTACGCTGATCGAATGGGCGGGCGACGATCCTTCGCGCGAAGGACTCTTGGGCACGCCGGACCGAGTGGTCCGGGCGTACGATGAATTCTATCGTGGCTACGAACAAGACCCGGTCGCGATCTTGAGGAAGGCCATGGAGCCTGCGAATGGCTACGATGACATGGTGCTGCTGCGCGGCATCCGCTTCTCCAGCCACTGCGAGCATCACATGATCACCATCGTCGGCGTCGCTCACGTCGCGTACGTGCCGGGCGCCCACATGGTCGGGATCAGCAAGATCGCTCGCGTCGTGGATGCGTTCGCTCGGCGGCTACAGATTCAAGAAGCCATGACCTCGCAGATCGCGGCGGCGATCGACGAAGCGATCGCGCCGAAGGGGGTCGCCGTCCTCATCGACGCGGAGCATCAGTGCATGACGACACGAGGCGTGCAGCGACCTGGGGTGACCACCGTGACGACTCATGTGACGGGCTCGTTCAAGACTGACCCGGCGCAGCGCCGCGAGTTTATTGAAGTGGCCACGCGGTGCGCCCGCTGAGTCGAATGCTGTGAGCGCTTCGCCGCCGAGCGCAGCGCGACTAGCCGGAAGAAGCGCGAGGCGAGTGGGGCTTGCACGCCGCGGGTAATGTCCATCGTTGGTCGGCGAAGATCTCTGCGGCGACGCGGCGCTCCGCCTCTGAGCCCGACGCTGGGAGTCGCTCACAGGCCACGCTCACGAGCTTGCGTGCGTCTTGGCGGGTGGACGGGAGCTTGCCGTTCGTGGAGCTGAGCATCGCCCGGGCCCGCGTGATCTCCGTATAGGAGCGCGCCGCATCGTCGATGTCGTGGTCCCTGATAAACTCCATCGCGCGATCAGAGAATTCCATCGCGCGGGGGTCAGAGACCAGCGCCAACGTGTGAACAGCGTTGGCGAGGTCCACGATGAAATTAGAGTCTTGTCCACGCTGGCTGCGGTCGTGCAGCTCCAACACTCGGAGGCGAAGTGGGAGGGCGTCTTCGATCCGCTCGAGCCGCTCAAAGCTGTTGGCGAGGCCAGAGAGCGCCAACGCGAGCCGGCCAGGGTTCGTCGAGGGCGATTCGCTGAGGATGGCGACCGCGCGCTGCTGATACGGAACCGAATCGCTCACCCGCCCCGCCATGCGCAAGCAGGCGGCCAGGTTCGTGAGCGCCCCAGCGACGTCGGGGTGGTTGGTACCAAAGGTCTGCGTTCGCGCCTCGAGGACAAAACGGAATTCACCCTCCGCTTCGTCGAGCCGCCCCAACTTCGCGAGCAAGACGGCGCGATTACCACGGAGCGAGATGGCGAGCGGCGCGTAGGCGCGGTGTCTGATCTCCAGCGTCTTGATCGGGGTCTCTAGAATCGTCAACGAGCGCTCGTAGTCTCCCCGTAGATCCCACACGAGGGCCTTGGTCGCGGTCGCCGCGAGCGCCGCGACCGAGTCCTCCCCGAGGGACCCCGAGGCCAGCTCGTAGGCGAGCTGCGCTTGCTCGAGCGCTTCGTCGAACTCCCCGTGAGTCGCCAGCGAGTTCGCGAAATTATTGTGAAGCAACGAACGAACAGGTTCTGGAGAATCTGCCCGCGCCCCGACTGCGAGGGCGTGACGGAAGCGTTCAAACGCTTCCGAGTGCCGCTCTGCCTTCTCAAGGACGAGGCCGATGTTGGAGTGCAGCCGCGCCTCGAGGGAGCTCCCCTGGATGTCCGCCGCCTCGATAGCGGAGGTGGCGAGTCTCGACCACAGCATGCCGACCCCCTCGCTCGCGAGTCGATCTCCAGTCACCATGGTCAGGGCGACGCGCGCCTTGGCCGTGAGCACCACATCCCCCGCGAGCTCCGCGTCGATCGAGGCTTGCTCCAGCACGTCGTTCGCCTCCTGGTATCGTCCGAGGCTCTCCAAGACGATCCCGTAGGAGAGGGCGACAGGGGCTCGGACGCTCGGAGGATGGTCATGCTGGAGCTTGACCAAGAACGGCTGGAGCACAGCGAGTGCCTCTTGGGCTTTGTCGACGCTAACGAGGACATCGGCGCGCGCCACCGCCTCCGACACCTGCTCGTAGGTCTCAAAATGCGCGGGTGAGAGTTCGTCCCTGGAGCGTCTTCGGAGGCCATTCGCGTCGGTACACTCTGCGATTTCAGGGAGGCCGTGCACCGCGAGCACCGGATGGATGGACAGCAGATCCTCCGTCGTTGAGAGTTGGGTGACGAGGGTGTGAAGCGCCGTCTGCCTCGTGGCGAGGCACTGCATGGTGAGGTCGAAGAGCTCCTCTGATTGGGACTTCTCGCCGTAGGTGCGGTCGCATGACTGGGTCGCGGCTTCGCTCCACTCCGAAGTATAGGTCGCGAGGGCGCGACGCAGATAGTTGGCCGTGGGCAGGGCGGTGGGGTCGGTGGATTCGATCTGTTTCGCCCACGCATCAGAGACCAAGGGATTCCAGATGCGCTCGAGTCCGTCGCCATTGCGCGCACATTTGGTCGCGTCGTCGTCCCCGGGGATGGCGAGCATCAGCGCCATAGAGACGACCGCGGCGGCGCCAGCGACGAAGGTGACCTGGGGCCAGTTGGAGGTGGATGGAGCGAGCTCCATGAGCATTTTCTCCATCGACGCGTGGCGGCGTTCGGGCGATCTGCCGAGCCCTTTGACGACCGCGCGTCGCACCGAGGACGAGACCCCTCGCCTCCGGGGGATCTCGCCCAGCTCTCCAGAGATTACGTTGACCGCGCGAGCCCGGATGTTCTTACCGCCGAAGGGCAGCACGCCAAACAGCGCCTCGAACAGCGCGACGGAGAAGGAAAATTGATCGGTCCGTGCGTCGGTGCGCTCCCCAAGATGTTGCTCGGGCGACATGTAGGCGGGGGTCCCCACGATCGCGCCATCGAGCGTGAACTGCTCGTGGAGCACCTTGGAACTCAGGACCTGCGTCTCAGTGTCTGTCGCTTGTTCAGCGGCCTTGTCCCCGAGCACCTGGGTTGTGTGCTCGGCCGGCGCCGGGTCGTATTCTCCGCTTGGCGGAGCGGTCGGCTGGAGCTGCGTGGTCGTCTCCGACAACGCCTCGGAGTCGGTGCTGTACATGTCCGCGAGCTCGGAGGCCTCCGCGTCGGTGTTGGGGTCGGCGCCGGGCCACACTCCACTCGAAGGTGCGCCCGCGTTTGAGTAAGAGATCTCGGAGCGAGCGAGCCCAAAGTCGAGGACGTAGACGCGGCCCCTCGGAGTCACCATGACGTTGTCTGGCTTGAAATCGCGGTGAACGAGCCCCGCCCGATGCGCCGCGGCGAGCCCTCTCCCAGCCAGCACGAAGACCTTTAGGATCTCTTTTGGTGGGCGGGTTTTCTCGTCGAGCCAGACGCGGAGTGTCCGGCCTTCGACGAAGTCCATCACGACAAACACAGACCCTTCGATTTGACCGATGTCGTGGATGGTCACGACGTGAGGGTCGCTGAGCTGGGCGAGGGCCTGGGCCTCACGGCGGATTCGGTGAATCGCCGTCCGTCGATGAGCAGACGAAGAAGACGTCAGCTTGAGCACCTTGATCGCGAGTTTGCGGTTGAGGTCCGGATCGACCGCCTCGTAGACGGTGCCCATGGCACCAGCCCCCACCCGCGAGCCGACGACATAGCGTCCGAGCTTGGTGCCCTCCGGAAGGTCCACCGTAGCCTGGAGCGACTCTTGCTCCGTCACCGTTTCATCGGAGCCGGCCTTGGTCGAGCCGCGGTCTGCGGTCGAATGGTTCGGGGGGAGAGGCGCCATCGAACTGCTCGCCCCATCGTCACCCACCTCATGGTGAAATACAACGGGGTGACGGCCCTGGCACGGGGTGGGCGGCGGGATCCCCGAAGTGACGAGCCTGCCAGCGATGTCCGCACCTGAGGGTTCTCTTTACTTGTTCGCTGTAGCCATTAGACTGCGTTTAGGAGCCCCGAACCACATCGGGGATGAGCGCGATGGCAGTCACCGACCTCAATGACGAAAACTTTTCGAGCGCGCTCAAGGCCTGTGAGCTCGCGGTTGTCGATTTCTACGCGGGATGGTGCGGTCCGTGTCGGATGTTCGCCCCCAAATTTCGGCGTCTCTCAGAGGACGAGCGATACGCGGGGAGGGTCCAGTTCTTCAAGCTGAACGGAGAGGAGGCGCCCGAAGCCCGGAAGTCTGTGACCATCGACAACCTCCCGTACTTCGGCGTCTATCGGAGCGGTGTGTTCGTCGCGGGAAAATCAGCGGGGAAAGAGGAGGCGTTTGTCGCCTTCCTCGACGCCCAGATGGAGGATCCCTCATGAAGGCGGGGGTCATCCGCAAGCTGGCCCAAGCCCACGCGCAGACAGAGCTTGACGTCGCGGCAGACGCCCTCGCGGAGGGTGAGCCCATCACCATCGAGGTCATCGGTGAAGATGACGGCGAGCGTCTCACCCACCTCATGCTGGCCTCGAGGGTGCGCGCGAGGGTCGACGCTGGCACCTCGCTCAAGGAGGCATTTCGCGAGGTGATGGGCGAAGTGCGCGGCGTGATCTCGAACGCGTGAGCGCGGGGGCGACGGACGCTACGCTGGTTTGCGGGCCAAGAAGCTGTGGACGATGCCTCGTTGCCAACCGTCCATCGGCTCCGTGTGCACGTCAACAAAGCCATGGTCTGCGAGCCGCTGCTCGAATGCCCGCACGCCATCAAAGTTGATCACGCTCTTTCGAAGATAGCGGAAGATGGGGCTGCGGGTGGCGGTCACGAACCCCATGGGGATGATGATGCCGAAGCACACGGCGTTCCAGAGGGCCTTGCTGCGGTTGGAATCGGCCACCGAGTATTCGTGGAAGCAGATGACGCCTCCAGGGGCGAGCAGGTCGTAGATCCGTCGGAGGCACTCGTCTGGGGCGCTCATATTGCGGATCCCGTAGGCCATGAGGATGCCGTCGAACGGACCCTCGATGCCGGCGCTTTGCGCGGGGTCCATGGCGTCGCCGAGGACAAAGTCCGCCCGCTTGGAGAGGGGCTTCCTGCGGGCGCGGGCGAGCATCTCTTCGGAGCCATCCAACCCGATGAGCTCCGCGTCGGGGTAGGCGTCGGCGAGCGCCTGCGTCGAGCACCCGGTCCCGCAACACAGATCGAGGATCCGCGCCCCAGGAGGAAGCCGGAGTCGCTCAGCGCTCAGCCGGAGGTGGCGATTGTAGCCGGGGTTGAGCGCGGTCGACACATCGTAGCTTCGGGCGATGGCGTCGAACGCCCGCGGGACATCGCGCTTGTCTGTCAGTGCTTTCGGCAACAACGTCACGGGGGAGAGTTTGGCCGACTCCGACGACGAAACAAAGCCCCAAGAGAAGAAACGGTGTGGAGTGGCTACACCGCGGAGGACGCTGTTCTCAACGGATACCGTGGATGGGCGCTACCGCACGACGAGGCCGCGCTCGCATGTGCTAAGAAGGGATATGCGTCGATTATGGGTGAGCGCGGTGGTGTTGAGTGTGGCGGGGTGCGGCTCCAGTGCTTCCGGCAAAGACGCGACGTCGTCGGGGGGCGCCGGGATCACCGCGGGGAGCGGAGGCGAGGACGGGGCGCTCTCGATTGGCGCTTCGGCGGGGGACGACGGAGAGCTGCTCGACGTGGCGAACGACGATGGCGGCGGGACGACGGGGGGCGACGGGGACGACGGGGCGGGGTGCGAATCGGTGGACTTCTTGTTTGTCATCGACAACTCAGGATCCATGGGCGACAACCAGCAAAATCTTGTCGACAGCTTCCCCGGGTTCATCCAAGCGATCCAAAGCACCGTGGCGGAGGCCTCCGACTATCACATCATGGTCGCGAAGACCGACTCGGGATGGGGAGGCGATTGTCCCCTGCTGTGTCAGGCGTTCTTTGGGATCTGCCCCGACATCCCCGAGTACCCCTGCATGACCGGGGCCCCCTCCATGTGTGACACGGTGATGGGCGCCGGCGTGACCTATCCCATTGGTAGCGACTCTAGCGGGGAGCTATGTTCGCTCGCTGGCCAAGATCGGTACATCACTCCCGCCGATCCCGACTTGGGCGCGAGCTTTGGATGCATCGCCAAGGTGGGCACGGATGGGAGCGGAGACGAGCGTCCGGTGGAGGCGCTGACCGGCGCGTTGAGTGACACGCTCAACGGTGCAGGGGGATGCAACGCGGGGTTCTTGCGCGATGAGGCGATCTTGGTGGTCACGATCATCACCGACGAAGAGGACTCCTCGTCCGCGGGCTCACCGCAGGGCTGGGTGACCAACGTGATCGCGCAAAAGGGCGGCGACGGCACCGGGATCGTGATGATCGGGCTGATCAACGACCCGGACGCGACAGATTCCGTCTGTGGCGCAGACGCAGAGGACCCGGCGCGCCTGAGAGAATTTATCGAGTCGTTCCCGAACTCTTATCGAGGCTCTGTGTGCGCGCCGAATTACGCGGACGTCCTCGCGGACGCGGTTGGGATCATCGACACAGCGTGTGACGAATACGTCCCGCCGGCGGGATAGCGTCGGCCGTTGGGTAGGGAGGAGACGACTCAGGACAGGGGCCGACGCCGTCGTCGCGCGAGCGGCAACGCGAGGAGTCCCAGCAACCATGGCGAGGGGGGCGAGCGCCGGGTGGAACACGCGCATCCACCCTCGTCGGAGGTGTCTTGCGTCGAGCCGCCCTCCGTCCCGGTCTCTGAGGGGTCTGGAGGATCGGGCGGCGGGTCTGGGTTGTCCCAGTCGTCATCATCGTTGATGGGGTCCGGGGCCACGGCGCCGGTGGAGAATCGGAACGACCACCCCTCGAGCACCTCGTCGTGCACGGTGGTCAGTCCGGGGTCCACGGTGACGGTGTAGACCGTGTCTGGGGTCAGATCTTGCGTGGGCTTGAGGTGCACCACATGAGAGTCGTTCCCGTAAAATAACTGGTAGCTCGTGGGGACCGGATTTTGGTCTTCATCCACCAACAGGAAGAAGTCGTTCCCAACCGCCGAGGCGTCCAATCCTCGAGAGAAAACGATGGTGATCCATGACTCAATATTGGAGGAGTCGATGGGGTGGTTCGCGGTGCCGTCGTAGGGGAAGGTGTAGAGCACCGGCCGGCGCAACCCCCGGTCATGGAGCAGGTCCCAATTGACCTGCCAGTAGCGGCGAACCACCGCCGCCTCCACCGGCGGCGAACCCTCGGCGCTCACCTCGAGGAGATTGGCGGACGCCCACGGGTAGGTGTCTTCAGCGTTGGTGATATTGGCGGGTACCGACGCGGCGGCGTTGATGAGGGAGAGCGCCGCGCGGAGGACCGCTTGGCCGTCCAAGATCGCCTGGCTCGTGTACGCCAGGCCGATGCTGTCGTAGATCAAAAGCAGCGACTCCTCGGGGACCCAATCTTGCGGGACCTCCGTATCGCCGGCGCGGTCCACCAGGATGTAGTCCATGAGCTGATCGAAATCATCGAGAGGGCTGGGGTCGAAGGCGGCCGACCGTTGCATGAACATGGAGTCGAAGACTTGGTCGCCCATGCCGTGCGCGCTCATCCCCAGGTAGAAGGCGACGTGCTCCTTCGCTTCGGTGGACCACGGCTGGTCGTAGGTGTCCATGATCCAGCGGCGATAGGCGTCTTGGTACGGCTCCCAGTGCGCCGACTCGGCGGCCTCGTGGGCGTTGGGGTGATCGACGGGGCCGTACCCACCGTCCGGATACATGCTCCCGTTGAGGAGCATTAAGGTGAGGGCGGGGTCGGCCAAGAACGTGTCGAGCTCTCCTTCCGGCAGCTCGGTGAGCGCCCGCTTGGAGATCCATACGTGCGACGCTTGTCCGTTCGCGTGGGCGTGCCCTCCGAGCGCGAGGCTGGCCAGCGCGCCTGCGAAGAACAGTGGTTTCGCCCGTTGGAGGAGCATGTCCGGACCATACCAAACCGATCCAGGGAGGGGGAGCCTTCCCAGGGCGCCTCGCTCGCGGCCACAGGCGCGACCCGCGAGCCCCGCTGAATCTGTGCGAGTCGCCCGTCATGCAGAAAAAAAGTGGTTTCGATAAACCCGATCGGCGCTGCGGGCGTTGGGCGAATTTGTGAAACGCTCAACGACAGAAGTGTTTGGTGCCCTCGCCTTCGCCGGCAGCGGACTTGTCTTCCTCCTCACGCGCCCATGGGCCCTCGGCGGCGACGCGGTGCCTTTGCCGGCCGAGGTCGAGCCTGTCGCGCAGGTGACAACCGTGGGCGTTCAGGAGACCCAAGAACCGCCGGTCATCGACATCGTGTTTGTGCTCGACACCACCGGCAGCATGTCAGGCTTGTTGGAGGGGGCGAAAAAGAAGATCTGGTCCATCGCCAACACCATCGCGTCGGGTGAGCCGCGACCGGAGGTGCGGGTTGGGCTCGTGGCTTATCGAGATCGCGGCGACAGCTACATCACGCAATCCACCCCGCTCACCAAGGACCTCGACGAGGTCTACAGCGCGCTGCTGCAGCTTCAAGCCGTGGGCGGTGGTGATTTCCCAGAGGACGTCAACGAGGGAGTTCGCGTCGCGCTGCGAGAGACGGGCTGGTCGTCGAAGGACGACGCGCTGAAGATGGTGTTTGTGGTGGGGGACGCGCCCCCGCACGACGACTACGACCCCCAGCTGACCTCGTCAATATTGGCGGCGGAGGCGAGGGAGCGCGGGGTCTTGCTGCACACCGTGCAGTGCGGCAACAACCCTGAGACGGCGCGGACGTTCGCGGCGCTGTCGGGCACCGCCGGCGGCACGCACATGGCGATCGCGGCCCACGGCGGCATGAAGGTGGTGGCGACGCCTTTCGACGAGGGCCTCGCGGAGTTGAACCGCTCCTTGGCAGATCTCGCGCTCGATTACGGCGCGGCCGAGAGCAAGGCAAAGGGCCGGCGAAAGATGGAGCGACGCAAGGCGATGGCGCCGTCGGTGGCGGCCGACGCGGCGAGCTTCGGGGGCAAGGCTGGCCGGATGTACCGCGAAGACCTGGTCACCGCGCTCAACGACGGCTCGGTGGCGCTCGAATCCATCGTCGAAGACGAGCTGCCGAGCAAGCTCCAGGGAAAGAGCCCCGAGGCGCAGCGGGCCATATTGAAGGCCAACGCCGCCGAGCGCACGCGTGTGTTGGACGCCATTAACTCGGTGTCGAAGAAGCGGGACGCGTATCTCAAAGACAACGCGAAGAAATCCCCCAAAGACGCGTTCGACAAGAAGGTGCTCGAATCTGTGCGAGAACACGCGGACAAGATCGGCGTGTCGTATTAGCGCGTTCTGCGCCGTCGCGACGGGTCGTGAATCCTGTCTGTAAGGGAGGGGCCCGCCCGCGCTAACCGCAAACACGGGCTTCCTGGCGGCACACAGGAGCTCTGGCCGATGAGCATGGGGTTTCATCAGGTTCGAACCCACCACCTGGCCCATAAAGAGACTCTATATAGTATGATTTCGCACTGAGACGAAGCGTTGATTTCGCTCCACAGACAAGAGGTGAGCCCCGACACGTCGCGAACCAGCCAGAGCAACGCGAGGTTGCGGATCCTGGGCGCCCTCTCGATGGCGATGGGGGCTGCCGCCGGTTGCGAGCTTCGTGACGCCGAGGCCGAGGTGATGCCCGCGGTCGCTGTACACGATCTGAGCCCTGACGACGCGCGGGTCAACGAGTGCCTCTCCAAGTATCCTCGTGATCGCTATGGGCTCGGGGAAGGGATGCAGGCGAAGTTCGTAGAGTCGACCTGCCGAGAACGTTTCGGAGCGTCGCCGATCTGTGACTCGGCCACATGGGTGAGCATGGAGGCCGCGAGCTGCGTTGCGAGAGCAGCGCATTTGAGTCAAGCGCACGATTGGCGCGCGCAACTCCGCGTTTCGCATACGTTCCCGCCGCGTATCTACTGGAGGATTCGGCTGTCGGAAGGGCAAGAGTCCGACGACCAACGCAACGTGGACGCGCGTTCGGGCGGACTGCTCTGGAGGTTCTAAGCGCTCGCGCGTGCGCGCCGTGAGCCAGCCCGACGCGCTGGCCGCGTGTGTGCTGTTGCGGCCGCGCCCGTGGGTGTTCACGCGCACCCACTGCGTGCCGCGCGTACTGTGTCGCGGGCTGTGGTGTCGGCACCGGTCCGTCGTCCATCGACCGAGGCTCCACTCGGGTTCGGTTGCGTCGGGCTCGCACTGAACGGACGCACGACGCCAACAGCCGTCCGTCTGGTGTTGTCTTTGTAATCCTATTGTTCTGTAGTGTCGCTCACGAAATGACGAGTAGCCGCCGACTAGATGTGGCGGCGTCGCGAGCACGAGCGCTTCATTTGACGCTGAAGACCGTGTGGCAGCACCGCAGCACGACCCCTCGTTGACTCACGTGGAACAGTGGTGGCACGGAATTGCACTAGCCATATCGACCCGCGACGATTTCGCTGGAAAATCCGTCAAAATCGCGCTCTAACTGGCTCATGCGTCGCACCAGCTTGCTTGGAAAAATCTTGATTTGTATGCCCCTGTTGACCTTCGGTTGTTCGCCTGGCGGAGACGGCACCAGCAGCTCAGAAGGGATGGACAATAGCGCTTCTGGCACGGACTCTTCGGGGACCACCGGTACCAACGACGGCGAGTCGGGCACGATGAGTGGCACCGCGGGCGACGGCGACG
>JAAZXR010000046.1 GCA_014240065.1 Myxococcales bacterium | reverse complement strand
GCCGGCCCCGGCGGCTGCCCCCGCGCCACGGCCCGCAGCGGCCCCGCGGGCAGCGCCCACGCCACGGGCAGCACCGACGCCGATCGCCCGCGTCGCGACTCCCGCGGCGGCTCCCGCGGCGACTCCCGCGAGCGGCCCGATCCCCATCGCGATTCCGATCCCGTTCGCGGCGAGCGACGCTCCCACGGCGAGTATGCTCGCGCGGCTCAAGGGCTCAGGTGCGGGAAGCGGCCTCGATCCCGCAGCGGTGAAGGCACTCCTCGCGCTGTCGCATGAGGTGGTCGAGCAGGTGGTCTGGGAGGTCGTGCCAGAGCTGGCCGAACAGATCATTCGAGATAGAGCAAAAACCGCCTGACGGGTTCGGGCTCAGACTGCTACAACGCGGCGGCGAGGTCTGTCCCAATGTCGTCCACCCTCAGTAAAGTCTACGAACCAGCCAGCGTTGAGGCCCGCCTGTACACATGGTGGCGGGACTCCGGTCTTTTTGTGCCCTCCGATGACCATGGAGACGCACCTAGCTACACGGTGACGCTCCCGCCGCCAAACGTGACAGGCCGCCTCCACATGGGCCACGCCCTGACCGCGACCATCGAGGACACGCTGGTCCGATGGCACCGCATGCGCGGGTTCGCGACCCGCTGGCTGCCTGGGACAGACCACGCGGGCATCGCGACCCAGGTCATGGTGGAGCGCGACCTGCTCGCGAAGGAGGGCAAGTCGCGGCTCGAGGTCGGGCGCGAGTCGTTCTTGAGGCGCACCTGGGCGTGGAAAGAAGACCACGGGGGCGCGATCGACGGGCAGCTGGAGCGCATGGGAGCCTCGTTGGACTGGGGAATGTACCGCTTCACGATGGACGAGGTGTCCAGTCGCGCCGTTCGAGAGGCCTTCGTGACCTTGTACGAGCAGGGGCTGATCTATCGCGACCACCGGCTGATCAACTGGGACTGGGGCTCGCAGACAGCGGTGAGCGATCTCGAAGTTGAAGCGAGAGATGTCGACGGCAAGTTGTGGCAGATCGCGTACCCGGTCACCGGCACTGAGGAGACCCTGGTCGTGGCGACGACGCGCCCGGAGACCATGCTCGGTGACTCGGGCGTGGCCGTACACCCAGAGGACCCGCGCTACAGACACCTGGTGGGCAAGACCATCGATCTCCCCTTGACCGGGCGCACGATCCCTATCGTCGCGGATCCAATTTTGGTGGACATGGAGTTTGGGACGGGCGCGGTCAAGGTGACGCCGGCCCACGACTTCAACGATTTTGAGACCGGGAAGCGCCACGACCTCGACCTGATCCAAGTGATCGATCTCGACGGTCGTATTTGTGCGCCCGCGCCCGCGCGCTTCGTGGGGTTGAGCGTGAGCGAAGCCCGAGAGGCCGTGCTCGCGGAGCTTGAGCAGGGCGGGGCGCTCGTGAAGGTCGAGCCGCACGCGATGAAGGTGGGGCACTCGCAGCGCAGCGGCGTGATCGTCGAGCCGCTGCCCTCCACGCAGTGGTTCGTGAACGTGGCCCCGATGGCCGAGAAGGCGCTCGCCGCCGTGAAAGATGGGGCCACGCGAATCGTCCCGGGCCACCGCGCCAATGACTACTACCGTTGGATGGAGAATATCCACGACTGGTGCATCAGCCGTCAGCTCTGGTGGGGGCACCGGATCCCCGCCTGGTACTGTGGCGCTTGCGAAGCTATCAGCGTCTCAAGACAAGACCTGGCGGCGTGTCAAAAGTGCGGCAGCGGCGAGGTCCGTCAAGATGAGGACGTGCTCGACACGTGGTTCTCCTCGGGCTTGTGGCCCCTCACGACCCTCGGTTGGCCCGAGCAGACGCCAGCGTTCAAGACCCACTATCCCAACACGTTGATGGAGACGGGGTGGGACATCCTGTTTTTCTGGGTCGCGCGCATGATGATGTTCGGTATCCACTTCACGGGGGAGCCGCCGTTCAAGGACATCTTTTTGCACAGCATGGTGCTCGGCGAGGACGGGCAGAAAATGTCCAAGACCAAGGGGAACGTGGTGGACCCGATCGAGCTCATCGATGAGTACGGCACCGACGCGCTCCGTTTCTATCTCGCGACCATGGGCGGGCAAGAGCACGGCATCGTGTTCTCGCGCAAGCGGGTGGAGGGCTATCGGAACTTCTGCAATAAGCTCTGGAACGCGTCACGCTTCGCGATGATGAACCTCGAGGGGGTCGACATGGACGCCTTCCGCTCGGAGGTCGTCACGCCCGGTCGTTGGGAGCTGCTGTCGGTGGCCGATCGCTGGATCTTGAACCGCTGCGCGCAGATGCTGAAGACTGTGGACGCTGAGCTCAAGGGGTGGCGTCTCGATCTCGCGGCGGGCAAGGCCTACCAGTTCGTCTGGCACGAACTGTGTGACTGGTACCTTGAGTTGTCGAAGGCGAACTTCAAGGAGGGCGCCGACCCGACGGCGCGCGGCCGCTCCCAGGGGACGCTCGCGCTGGTGTTGGACCTCACCTTGCGCGCGCTCCATCCGTTTATCCCCTTCGTCACGGAGGAGATTTGGCAGCAGCTGCCCGGGCGGCAGGCTGACTCAAAGAGCCTCATGACCGCCGCGTTCCCGGAGTTTTCCGGGGACGAAGGTGCCACGCCCGGCCCGCTGGCCAACCTGGCGTCGTTGCTGTCGGCCCCCGCTGTGCTCGAAGCGGTCGCCGACATCGAGCTGCTCGAGCGCGTGATTCACAAGCGCCGGAACCTCGCGGCGGACGCGAGGGTGCCGCCCGCGAAGCGGGTCCCGCTGCAGATCCGCACCTCCAACCAAGACGCGTGGGCGCGGGTGGAACGCGTCCGCGATGCCTTGTGCTTTGTGGGTCGGGTGACGGAGTTGTCACGCTTGGATGAGGACGCGCCGCTCCCCCACGGCGCGGCGGTGGACGTGGTGGACGAGCTAGAGATCGTGCTGCCCCTCGACGGTCTCGTGGACATCGAGGAGGAGAAGCGCCGCATCGCGAAGGACCTCGACAAGAGGCGCAAAGAACTTGAGGGCCTGACCCGGAAGCTCGCGAACGCAGGGTTCACCTCCAAGGCCCCGCCGCACGTGGTCGAAGCGGAGCGCGAACGCCTCGTCGCGGTGACCCGCAACATCGAGAAGCAAGAGCACCTGCTCGCCCAGCTCAGCGGGTCGACACCATGAGCACCGCGTCGGTGTGCTTTGTATGCCTCGGGAATATCTGCCGTTCGCCGACGGCGGAGGGCGTGTTTCGAGGCGTCGTCGCGGGGCTCGGTCGGGCGGGCGAGTTCACGATCGATTCGGCGGGGACCGGCGCGTGGCATGTCGGGGAGCTGGCCGACAAGCGCGCGCGGAGGGCCGCGCAGCGGAGGGGCTACGAGTTGACCTCACGTGCGCGGCAGGTGACCCCTGAGGACTTTGAACGCTTCGATCTCGTGCTCGCGATGGACCATGACAACCTGCGTGAGCTTCGCGCGATCGCGCCCGCCGGGATGGCGGAGGCGAAGCTGCGGCTGCTCCGCTCCTTTGAACCCGGGGGCACCGCGGCGGAGGTGCCAGATCCCTACTACGGCGGGGACGAGGGGTTTGAGGCGGTGTTGGATATGTGTGAACGCGCGGCGCTCGGCATCGTGGAGTATCTCGACGGCGACCGCGGCGGGCGGTGAGCGTGACCGGTCTCGACCACCTGCGCGCGCTGCTCGACGTGGCCCTCGTCGCGGCAGAGCGCGTGCGAGGGGGCGACATCTGCGACACCTGGCGATGCACCCTCGAGAACGGCCAGGTGTGGGCGTGCAAAACCATGCAAGATCCGCCCGCAGGTTTTTTTGAGGCGGAGGCCCGGGGGTTGCGCTTCCTCGCGGGCGCGGGGCTCAAGGTCCCGCGGGTGGAGCACGTGGGGGTCGACTCGCTGGCGCTGGAGTGGGTCGCCTCGGTGCGCGCCGGCCCAGAGTTTGAAGAGCGCCTCGGTCGCACCCTCGCGCGGGCGCACCGATTCAGTGAGGAGCAGGTCGGCCTCGAGGAGGACAATTTCTTGGCGGGGCTGCCCCAGCCGAACCCGCGTGATCGCGATTGGCCGACATTTTTTCGCGACGCCCGAATCGCACACGCGCTCGAAGTCGCGATGGCGCGCGGCCGCCTGTCCCCGGGCACCGAATCCGCCGTGCTCCGGGCCATGGATCGAGTGGAGCAGGTGTTGGAGGTGGCGGAGCCGCTCGTTCGGCTCCACGGGGATCTTTGGCGAGGCAACGTGCTCTGCACGCCGACGCAAGATCCTGTCTTTATCGACCCCGCGGCGTATTGTGGTCACCGCGAGGTCGACCTCGCGATGCTGGACCTGTTCGGAGGGTGGACCCCCCGCTGCCACGCCGCCTACGAACAAAGCTATCCGCTGGCGCCGGGCTGGCGTCGGCGCCGTCAGGTGTATCAGCTTTACCCGCTGCTCGTGCACGCGGCGCTGTTTGGCGGGGGCTACGAGGGGCAGGTGTCACGGCTCGCGAGGGGCCTGTGCGGGGAGTGAACGGGAAAGTGGTACAACGGAATTCGCGCCCATGGTCACCTCCATGACAAGGCAATCTACGATCGCGGTCTACGGCGGGAGCTTTGATCCTCCCCATATCGGGCACGTCATGGTGCCGTCGTACGTGTTGTCCATGGGCCTGGCAGACCGGGTCGTGGTGTGTCCCGCGGACACCCACACGTTGGGGAAAAAGCTGAGCGCATTTGAGGCCCGCTTGACGTGGGTGCGGGCGGCCATGCGCGGACACGGTCCCGACGTGGTGGTCTCGGACATCGAGCGCCGACTTGACGCGACGCAAGACGCTGGGGCGGCGCCCCGAGGCAGCAGCTTGGCGCTGCTCCACGCTGTGGCCCGGTCCTGGCCGCTCGCCCGCGTTCGGCTCGTCGTTGGGAGTGACATTATCGAGTCAAAGGAGACGGCCCGCTGGCATCGGTGGGAGGAGATCGAGCGGCGGTTCGACCCGATCGTGGTGCCCCGGGGCGGACACTCGTCAGGTGCGTTCGCGCTGCCCGAGATTTCAAGCAGAGAGGTGCGGGCCGCGCTTGAGCGTGATGACCCGGGCGCGCGCGCGCTGCTGCGAGCGGCGGTGCCGCGCCGCGTGCTGGCGCAGCTCGGCGCGGCGACGACGACGAAGGGGAGCCTGCTCTTGATCGGCACTGGAAACGTCGCGACACACGCCGAGCGGTGGCTGCGGGAGGAGGGGTGGGGCGTCCAGACAATTTCCGGGCGCGCCTTCGGGGCTGGCGACGTGTCGATCCCGTCGACCCGCCTCGACGGCGTGTGGGTGTTGGTGGGAGACCCGCAGATCCCGGCGGTCGCCGACCGGCTGGCGAACGCCGGGCTTGACCCGACGACGCCCGTGCTGCACGGGGCCGGCGCGGTTCGGGCAGACAGCGAGTTAGGGCTCGCGGTGCTGCACGCCGCGGGGAACTCAGTGGGCACCCTGCATCCCATCTGCGCGCTCCGGCGCGAGGTGGATCGGGACTTGCTGGATCGCTGCGCGTTCGGGGTGGAGGGCGATGTCGCAGCGACGGCGCTCGTGGACCGGATCGTCCCCCGCGCTCGACAGATCGCGCTCGGAGCGCTCACCGCGAGCGATCGCGTCCGGTACCACGCCGCCTGCGCCCTCGCTGCAAATTTCGTCGGGGCCTTTCGGGTGCTGGCCGCGCGGGAGCTGGACGCGGTCGGGGTGGAGGGCGACCAAGGCCGCGACGCGATTTCGGTGCTCATGGAGAGCAGCCTGTTTAACCTCTCGCGGCTCGGCTTCCCAGCCGGGGTGACGGGCCCGGTGTCACGCGGAGACGCCGCCGCTGTGGAGCGCCACACCCACGAGCTCCAAGGGGCGGCACGCGAGGTCTATGAGGTGATGACGAAGGTGCTCAAGGGGCTGCTGGCGAGCGCGCCGGAGGCATGAGGTCGAGGCGCATTCGCCCACGCTCAAGCGCGACGCTGACGCGGTGGCCCGCGCGGATCTTCCCCCGCAAGATGCCGTCGGCCAAAAATCCCTCGACCTCGCGCGTGAGCAGATGGCGGAGCGGCCGGGCGCCCAAGGCGGCGTCCTTACCGGCGAGGCGAACGAGGCGACTTACGACGGCCTGCGACAGCTCATATTGGATGCCTCGATCTGCGTGCAGCTTGGCAGAGGACGCGGCGGCGAGCCGCACGAGCACCTGCCGCATCTCCGCTTCGCTCAAGGGGTTGAGGACCAGGGGCGCCTCGATCCTGTTCCACAGCTCCACCGGGAAGGCGGCGCGCGCGAGCGCGAGCACGTCGTCTTTGGGGGGGCGGGTGTCTGCGTCGAGGACGCTCGCGCCGAGGTTGGAGGTCATGATGACGACCGCGTGGCGAAAGTCCACCGTCCTCCCGCGCCCGTCGGTCAGGCGGCCCTCGTCAAAGACCTGCAGCAACAGCTGGTGGACGTCGCGGTGGGCCTTCTCCATCTCGTCGAGCAAGACCACGCGGTGTGGCTGCTTGAGCATGGGATCGGTGAGCGCGCCGCCGCACTCGTGGCCGACATAGCCGGGAGGGGCGCCGACCACCCGCGCGACGGCGTGCGACTCTGAATATTCGCTCATGTCGAGCCGCAAGAGCGTGTCCTCTCGGTGGAACAGCGCGCCCGCGAGCGCCTTCGCGATCTCCGTCTTCCCGACACCCGACGGGCCGAGGAGCAGGGCCGTGGCGATCGGGCGACCGCTCCGAAACCCGGCCCGGTTCCGTCGGATGAGGTCCGCCACCGTCTGCAGCGCGTGATCGTGTCCGACGACGCTGCGCGAGAGCTCCGACTCGAGCTCCAGCGCGTCTTGATCTCCGGCGCCGGAGACGCGCGCGACCGGCAGCCCCGTCCGCTCGCAGATGACCTGCACGCACAGCTCGCGCGAGAGCTCGGTGGCGCCGGTGCGACGCACACGGGCGCACGCGAGGTCGAGGACGTCGATGGCGCGTCCGGGCATGGCGAGGCCGGTCACGAACTGTTCGCTCATGCGGCTGAGCTCGCTGAGGTGAAAGTCCGGGTCCAAGGAGAGATCATGGCGCGAGAGCACCCCGGGTGCGGCGAGCTCAAGCGCCTGCGCGTGGTCGCCGGGGCTCGTGCGTCCCATGTCGATGACGTCGAGGCTCTCAAGCACGCCCGGCATCCACGCCTCGAGCTGGGCCTTCGTCTCGTGGCTCACAATGGTGAGGACTCTGGGGGACGCGTGGGCCCACGCGTGGGCCAGCGCCGGCAAGAACAGCGGCGACGTCTCGCTGGCGATCCGGTCCATGTCGTCGAAGATGGCGACGCCGTGGGCGTCGGCGACCTGCTGCAGGTCGGCCCGGAGCTGCTCCTCGTCGCCGTACTCGGTGGCGTCGAGGACGTAGACAGGGGAGGGGACGACGGCGGCGAGGTGCCGCGCGACGAGCGTCCGCCCCGATCCGTGGGGGCCGACGAGCACCGGGGCGCGATGAGCCGCGCGCATGAGGGCGTCTCCGAGGTTCCCGAGCTCCGTGTCTCGACCGTGAATTGGCGCGAGTCCATCGACCTCCACGGGGACGAGCAGGTCGTGGGCTGCCAGCGCCGCCTCCGACCGCGCTTGAGATTGTTGGCGGCGGCGTCGAGGCGCCGCGTCGACATCGCGAGCAGGAGCTGACTTCGACACCGCGTCCGCGCGCCCCCTGCGGGTTCGGCGGGGGGCGGCGGCGTCGGGGTCGGCACCGTCGTGGCGGCGGCCTGCTCCGACGGGAGACGCGCGTCGCCGTCGCTCGCTGTCATCTCCGGGCGTGATCGGGCTGCGCCGGGCGTGCTCGACGAGCGCCTTGCGCAGGCTCGCCACCCGGACACCGCTGAATTCAAGCGCTTGATACGCGCGTGTGTCTGCGCTGCGCGCGATGGCGAGTAGAGAATCTACCGGGTTTTGGGGGTTGAAGCCGCGCTGCAGGAGTCGCTGATGCCAGTCAACGGGCTCGCGATCGAATCGCTCTTCGTGCGTCGCCTCGACCTCCTCGACCCCGGCACGAATTTGCGCGGCGTCGTAGCCCATGGCGTGCAGCAATGCGACGGTGTCGTGATCGTCGAGCACGGACACCAGCAGGCCCGTGGATCGGTCTCTTGAAACCGGTCGATTTGTGGTCGATTGACGGCGACGCCCCGCGACGCGGCCTGCTCGCATGTCCATCTGCGGACCCTAGCAACTGATGTTCAGCACACCAAAGAAGCTGCGAAACTCGGCGCCCGCGCGCAACACCGGGCCGACGCCGCTACTCGGTGGTGGGGCCGGCGCCACAAAGATAGGCCTCGAAGGTCGCGGGATCCATATTCGAGCCGCACACGATGCTCACGACGCGCTTGCCTTGGAGCCGATCACGCAGCGGCCCGAGCACGGCGGCCGTCGCGGCGGCCCCGGCGGGCTCCACCGCCAACCGCGCGTGGACGAACAAGATCCGCATGGCGTCGCGAATCATGTCGTCGTCGATCAACACCAGGTCGTCCACGAAGCG
Source organism: Myxococcales bacterium (assembly GCA_014240065.1). GTDB lineage: Bacteria > Myxococcota_A > Polyangia > Nannocystales > Nannocystaceae > JAAZXR01. Next base: position 24,421 of record JAAZXR010000046.1, on the reverse strand, counting down.
CCGGCACAGGCCCATCGAATAGGGCGCGGCGTGGGGAGCGCCGAGGCTGTCGGCGATGGTGCGCACCTTGTCGATGGATTCCGGCTGTCCCGAGGCGAAGCTCCGGTGCATGGTGTCCGCGCCCACGGGTTCGACCCCGAACACGCGCACCCGCGGTGCCGCTTGCTTCACGGCGGCCGCGACCCCGGCGCAAAGTCCTCCCCCGCCGATGGGTACCACCACGGCGTCGAGGTCGGGGAGCTGCGACAAGATCTCAAGCCCCAAGGTGCCAGTACCCCGCGCCGTGAGATGCCCCTCGAACGGATGGACGAAGGTGCGACCTTCCCGGGCGCAGAGTTCTTCGACCTCCACGAAGGCACGCGCGATATCGTCCGTAAGCTGGACGGTCGCGCCGAGCCGGCGGCAGGCGTCAACCCGCGCGCGGTTGGCGTTTTTGGGCATCACCACCGTGGCGTGGCTCGCGAGGCCGCGGGCGGCGTAGGCGGTCGCGATGGCGTGGTTGCCCGCGCTGATGGCGGCGACACCTCGCGCGAGGGCCGCGGGGCTCATCTCCTCCATGACGCTCAAAGCGCCCCTAGGCTTGAAAGAACCCCCGAATTGGAACAGCTCGAGCTTCAGGTGGATGTCGGCTGTTCCGCGGCGTTCGTCGACGCCGGGCCCGGACCACCGCCACATGGGCGTGGTTTTGACCCGGTCCGCAAATCGTTCGCGACACGAACGGATGTCATCCAGCGAGGGAGGATCTGAGGCGGCGCTCACGGCAGAATCTGTACCACCGATGGCGGGGAAGCGGGGACAGGATCCGGCCGCCCGGCGTGATGCCCGGCGCCGCGCTCAAATCACGGTTTGAGTGATGGATTCCTGCACATGAACGGTGGTAAACGGCGGGCGGAACGAGGACGTCTCGTTCGTGCGAGCGCACCGAGCGCCGCGAGCGCCAAGCGGGGCCTCGGGCGCGTATTGACCACGACCATCCCTCTATCGGAGACGCAGCAACTTCATGGGGCATCACACTACGAAACAAGGACTCGATCTACCCATCACCGGCGCGCCGCAACAGCAGGTCTCGGCGGTCGCGAGCGGCACGCACGTGGCGGTCGTCGCCATGGACTTCGTGGGGATGAAACCACGTATGGCCGTGAGGGTCGGCGACGAGGTGAAGCGCGGGCAGCTGCTGTTCGAGGACCGCAAGGCCGACGGCGTGCGACACACGAGCCCCGCCGCTGGTCGCGTCAGCGCGGTCAATCGCGGCGAGTACCGGGCGCTCCAATCCGTGGTGATCGAGCTCAGCGAAGCCGAGCAAAACAACGAGGCGCGCATGGAGGAGCAAGTCGAGCTTGAGTCCTTCAACGGCGCGGCCGCTGCCTCGATGACCGCGGCCCAGGTCCGGGCGCTGCTCAACGAGTCGGGCCTGTGGACCTGCCTGCGCGCGCGTCCCCACTCACGCACGCCGGCCATCGCCGCCGCCGCGCCGGCGGCCATCTTCGTCAACGCGATGGACACGAACCCGCTCGCAGCCGACCCGACGGTGGTGCTCGCAGGCCGCCAAGAAGACTTCGAGGCTGGCGTCACGGCGCTCAGCAAGCTCACCGACGGGAAGCTGTTTGTGTGTCGCCGCCAAGGCGCCCGCGTCGAGGCGAGCGGCGGAGACAACGTCGTCGTCGAGGACTTCTCGGGGCCGCACCCGTCCGGGACCGTCGGCCTTCACATTCACACGCTGATGCCCGTGAGCCGGACTCGCTCAGTGTGGCACTTGAACTACCAGCAGGTGCTGTCGATCGGCGTCCTCGTGCGCACGGGGCGGATCGACCACACCCGCGTGGTGGCGCTGTGCGGGCCGATGGTCCGACGTCCGCGTCTGCTCAAGACCCGCGCGGGCGCGAACCTCTACGACCTGACGTCTGGCGAGCTCGCGGACGGGGAGGCCCGCCTCATCTCGGGATCTGTGCTGTCTGGCTTCCACTCCTCGGCGCCGGAGGTCGGGTTTCTCGGGAACCACCACAATCAAGTGTCGGTGCTGCGAGAGGGTCGTGAGCGGTTCTTGTTTGGCTGGCTGTCCCCGGGGGCGGAGAAGTTCTCGACCTCCGGCATCTTCGTGTCGCAGCTCAACGCGCGCAAGAAGTTTGACATGACCACCACGACCAATGGGTCGCCTCGGGCGATGGTGCCGATCGGGATGTACGAGCGGGTGTTTCCCTTCGACATCCTGCCCACCTTCCTCCTCCGGGCCTTGTTGGTCGACGACGTGGAGCGCGCGGAGAGGCTCGGGCTCTTGGAACTTGATGAAGAAGACCTCGCCCTTTGTACCTTTGTGTGCCCTGGCAAGCATGACTACGCGCACGTACTGCGGCGCAACCTGGACCTCATTTGGAAGGAAGGCTGATGGATCTCCTGCGAACAGCACTCGATAAAATCGGTGAGAAGTTTAATAAGGGCGAGAAGTATGCGCCCTTGCACGCGCTCTACGAGGCGCCAGACACCATCCTGTACACCCCCCCAGACGTGACGAGCGGGGCCTCCCATGTGCGCGATGGCATCGATCTCAAGCGCATGATGATCACCGTGGTCTTCGCGCTGATGCCGTGCCTTTTGTGGGGCATGTACAACACGGGCTACCAGGCGGCGCTGGCCGTGGGCCACGGCGCCCTCCCGTGGGACGGATGGCAGACCGCGGTGTACGAGGCGCTCGGGTTCGGCTACGACGCCACGAATATCCTCACGTGCACGATCCATGGGGCGGTGTATTTCCTCCCGATATTGATCGTGACGGGGCTCGTCGGCGGCCACATCGAGCTCATCTTCTCCCTCGTTCGCGGACACGAGATCAACGAGGGCTTCCTCGTGACATGGTTCTTGTTCGCGCTCATCGTGCCGCCCACGATCCCGCTGTGGCAGGTCGCGCTGGGCATCGCCTTCGGTGTGGTGCTCGCGAAGGAGATCTTCGGCGGGACCGGCATGAACATCTTCAATGTCGCGCTCATGGGCCGCGCCTTCCTGTTTTTCGCCTACCCCGCGGAGATCAGCGGAGACAAGGTGTGGACCGCGGCCACGTCGACCCCGGCGGTCGACGGCTGGTCGGGGGCGACCTGGCTCGCGCGCGCCGCCGAGGGCGGCCAAGACGTGCTCGCGGCGGAGCCCGGCTTGTGGATGGACGCGTTCGTCGGCTTCATCCCGGGATCGGTGGGCGAGACCTCCGCGCTGCTCGCGATCGTCGGGGCTGTGGTGCTCGTGGTCATGCGCATCGGGGCGTACCAGACGATGATCGGGACGGTGATCGGCACGGCGCTCATGGCGACGTTGCTCAACCTCATCGGCTCCGACACCAACCCGATGTTCTCGGTGCAGGCCCACTGGCACTTCGTGCTCGGCGGGTGGGCGTTCGGCGCCGCGTTCATGGCGACCGACCCGGTCACCTCGGCCTTCACGTCCATCGGCAAGTGGATTTATGGCTTCGGAATCGGCGTGATGGTCGTGCTCGTGCGCGTCGTAAACCCCGCGTATCCCGAGGGCATGATGCTCGCCATCTTGTTCATGAATATGTTCGCACCGCTCATCGACCACTTCGTCGTTGAGGCCAACATCAAGCGACGAAAGGCTCGTTATGGCTGATCGAAACAGTACCTCGTATATGTTCTTCTTCGCCGGGGCGGTCTGCCTGGTGTGCTCGATCTTCGTGGCGTCGTCGGCGGTCGCGCTCAAGCCCAAGCAAGACGCGAACAAGATCGTAGACCGACAAAAGAAGGTCCTCTCCGTGGCCGGGCTGATCCGCGCAGGCGAGGACCTCGGGCCAGACGTCGTCGCGGAGCGCTTCGAAGAGAATATCGTCACCAAGGTGATCAACCTCGACACGGGCGAATACGTCGACGATGTCGACCCCGCGACCTACGACATGCGGAGAGCCGCGATCGACCCCGCGACGAGCGTGGCGGCGCCGGCGGGGAATCCCGCGAAGGTGCTGCGGATCCCGAACCATGCGCTGGTCTATCACGTGATGCGCGACGGCGCGGTGGACAACCTCATCTTGCCGATGCACGGCAAGGGGCTGTGGTCGACGCTGTACGGCTTCTTGGCCGTGGAGTCAGACGCGCAGACGGTGTCTGGCATCGTGTTCTACGAGCACGCGGAGACCCCAGGATTGGGCGGCGAGGTCGACAATCCGCGCTGGCGGAGCAGCTGGAAGGGCCGCAAGGTCTACGGAGAAGATGGTCAGCCTAAGATCTCGGTGATCAAGGGGCCGGCAGGCAGCGCGTCTTCCGATCCATTCCGCGTGGATGGCCTCTCCGGCGCCACGATTACGAGTCGCGGGGTCAGCTACCTCGTTCAATTCTGGATGGGCGACGACGGGTTCAAACCCTACCTCGATCGCTTTACGGCACAGGGGGGCGCGTAAGATGAGCTCGAAACAAAATCGTGAGGCGGTCATCGATCCGCTGCTCAACAACAACCCGATCGCCGTGCAGGTGCTCGGCATCTGCTCCGCGCTCGCGGTGACGACGAAGCTCGAGACGGCGCTGGTCATGTCGTTGGCGGTGATCGTGGTGGTCAGCTTGTCCAACCTCGCCGTGAGCACGATCCGCAACTACATCCCGTCGAGCATTCGGATCATCGTCCAGCTGACGATCATCGCGTCGCTGGTCATCATCACGGATCAGGTGCTCAAGGCCTACGTCTTCGATGTGAGCAAGCAGCTGTCGGTGTTCGTGGGGCTCATCATCACCAACTGCATCGTCATGGGCCGCGCGGAGGCCTACGCCATGGCGAACCCGCCGCTGGCGAGCCTGCTCGACGGCGTGGGCAACGGTCTCGGCTACAGCCTGCTGCTCGTCATTGTGGGCGCCGTCCGCGAGCTGTTCGGGGCTGGGCAGCTCATGGGCGTGACGATCCTCCCGCTCGTACGCGACGGCGGCTGGTACCCCGCCAACGGCTTGATGGTGCTGTCACCGGCCGCATTTTTCCTCATCGGACTCGCCATCTGGGTGATCCGAACCATGAAGCCAGAACTGGTGGAATCGGAGTAAGACCATGCTTGAGCATTATCTAAGCCTCCTGACCAAGGCCACGTTCGTCGAGAACATGGCGCTCGCCTTCTTCCTCGGGATGTGTTCGTTCCTCGCGGTCTCCAAGAAAGTGGAGACCGCCATCGGCCTCGGCGCCGCGGTCGTCTTCGTGTTGACCGTGACGTGCCCGATGAACGCGCTCATCTACCACTACGCGCTCCGCGAGGGGGCGCTGACGTGGGCGGGCATGCCCGAGACCAACCTCTCGTTCCTGAACTTTCTCGTGTTCATCGGGACCATCGCTGCCGCGGTGCAGATCGTGGAGATGACGCTGGACAAGTTCCTCCCGGCGCTGCACGCGGCGCTCGGGGTGTTCTTGCCGTTGATCGCCGTCAACTGCGCGATCTTGGGCTCGTCGCTGTTCATGGTGGAGCGCGATTACAATATCGGAGAGAGCCTCGTCTTTGGGTTCGGCTCTGGTCTGGGATTCATGCTGGCGGTGGTCGCGCTCGCGGCCATTCGCGAGAAGATGCGCTATTCCGATGTTCCAGCGGGTCTCCGAGGCCTCGGCATCACCTTCATCGTCACCGGACTGATGGCGCTCGGATTTCAAGCGTTCGCCGGGATTCAACTCTAGGAGAGCAATGAAACAATGATGGATCTTTTTCTCGCAGCCACCCAAGCGCCGCTCACCAAGGCCGAATTCCAGCTCATCGGGCTCGGGGTCGCCTTCTTCATCGCCATCGTGCTGGTTTTGGTTGGCATTTTGGCCCTCGCGCGCAGCCGGCTCGTCAGCAGCGAGCGCGTGGTCATCATGGTGAATGACGACCCTGACAAGGCGCTCAAAACCAACGCTGGCTCGACCCTCCTCAACACCCTGTCCGACAACAAAATCTTCATCCCGTCCGCGTGCGGTGGGAAGGGGAGCTGCGGCGTGTGCAAGGTGAAGATCCAAGAGGGGGGCGGCGCGATGCTCCCCACGGAAGAGGGGTGGATTTCCCGGGGCGAGGCGCGCGAAGGCGTGCGCCTCTCATGTCAGGTGAAGGTGAAGTCGGACATGGCGATCGAGCTCGACCCCGAGGTCTTCGACGTCCGCAAGTGGCAGTGCTCGGTGCGCAGCAATCACAACGTGGCGACCTTTATCAAGGAGCTCATTTTGGATCTCCCAGAGGGCGAGGCGGTCCCGTTCCGCGCCGGCGGCTATATTCAAATCGAGTGCCCACCGCATCACATCCAGTACAAGGACTTCGACATCGAGGAGGAGTACCGCCCCGACTGGGATCGCTTCGACGTGTGGCGCTACGAGTCCAAAGTGGACGAGGGGGTGACCCGCGCCTACTCCATGGCGAACTACCCGGAGGAGCACGGCATCATCATGTTGAATGTGCGGGTGGCGTCTCCGCCGCCCGGCCGCGACGACCTCCCGGCAGGGATCATGTCGTCGTTCATCTTCAGCCTCAAGCCCGGAGACCCCGTCACGATCTCCGGTCCCTATGGGGAGTTCTTCGCGCGTGAGTCTGACAGCGAGATGTGCTTCATCGGCGGCGGCGCTGGGATGGCGCCCATGCGCTCGCACATCTTCGACCAGTTTCGACGCGTCCACACGGATCGAAAGATCAGCTTCTGGTACGGCGCGCGCTCACTTCGTGAGGCGTTCTACATCGATCACTTCGACGCCATCGCCAGCGAGAACGAGAACTTTGAGTGGCACCTCGCGCTCTCCGCCCCGCTCCCGGAGGACAACTGGGAGGGATATACGGGCTTCATTCACCAGGTCGTGCTCGACAACTACTTGACGAAGCACGAGGCGCCAGAAGATATCGAGTTCTACATCTGTGGGCCGCCGATGATGAACGAGGCCGTCATCAAGATGGCCATCGACCTCGGCGTCGAGCCCGAGAACGTGATGTTCGACGACTTCGGAGGCTGATCTGGATCCTCATGAGGATCCCTCGCGCGGGATCGGGTCGGCGCGCAGGCTGCTCGGGTGGACCGTTCTTGGCGGTGTCGCGGGGTTGGTCCTTTGGTGGCGCGCGCCTCAAGTCGCCGAGCTCGCGGACCGAGCTGCTCACCCTGCGCAGGAGGTGAGCGCGGCCCGTGACCTCACCAGCGTGAGCGGGGCGATATTCGGGACCACATGGACCGTCAAGGTCGTCGGGGAGCACCCGGATCCGAAGGGCCTCTCACAGCGATTGGACGCGCGCTTGCAGGCGCTGGATCAAGCGCTCTCGACCTATCGAGACGATTCAGCGCTGATGGGGCTCAATCGAGCGCCGAGCGGCGAGTGGGTGTCGGTGCCGCGGGAGCTTCATGAGGTGCTCTCGATCTCCAAGGGGGTCCACCGGCGCAGTGAGGGCGCCTTCGATCCGACTGTGGGTGAGCTGGTGCGGGCCTGGGGCTTTGGACCCGACGCGCGGCCGCGGAGCGCGCCCGACGTCCATGCGCTCGCCGGGAGAGTAGGGTTCGAGCACCTGGAGCTTCATCCGTCGGACCTCGCCGCTCGCTGGCTGCGCGACGGGATGGAGCTCGACCTCTCCGCCGTCGCCAAGGGATACGCGGTCGATCAGCTCGCTGCGCTTCTTCGGTCGGAGGGTTCGGTCCGGCATATGGTCGAGATAGGAGGTGAGGTCCGGGCCCGCGGGGCGGGGCCCTCGGGGGGGCCTTGGAGGATCGGCGTTGAGACCCCCGTCGCCGGCGCGCGGCGTCAAGCGGTGGTCGCGGTCTCGCTTCGCGACGCCGCGATGGCGACCTCTGGCGACTATCGCAACTTCTATCGGTTGGACGGCACAACCGTCTCGCACACCATCGACCCCAGGACCGGATCTCCGGTGACCCATGAGCTTGGCTCGGTCACAGTCATCTCGGAGAGCGCCGCGGAGGCCGACGCGTGGGCGACAGCGCTGAACGTGATGGGGCCGGCGCGCGCAGAGACGGTCGCGTCTCGCGCAGGGCTCGACTATATGATGCTCGTGCGCACTGGCGACACGTTTCGTGAAATTATGTCTCCCGGGTTCTCGGCGATGACCAACTGATCGCGGCTTTGGGCGCGCACCGGTTCGGCTGCATTTGCTATGCTCGACTGGTGGGAACTGGAGAGGAGAACGAGCCGCCCAAAGGGCGGGCAGACGCGGGGGCGCGAGACCCGTCCGCCAGCTCGAGCGCGGGGAGTAAGGGGAGTCTGGCCAGCTTGCGGAAGATGGCGGTGAAGACCAACAAGGCGCCGAGCATCCGCGGCGACGATGCGGACGCGGATTCGGGCGAAGAAGTCGAGCTGCTCGAGATCGACGAGCTGCTCGCGGACCTGACACCCGCGCGGCCGCGCCCCCCTTCCAAAGGGCCACCGCCGCCGCGACGCCGACGTGGTGGTGCGACGCCGGCGCCCTCAGCGGCGCCACAGAACACGGCATCGAGCGGGGCCGCCGACGAGGCGCCGCCCCCTGCGACCAGCCCGCTCTTGGCGAGCGGCAGCGGCTTAGGGCTCCCACCGCTGAATCTGGGCAGGACCCCCTCCGGTCCTGAGAAAGACACGCCCGCGGCTGCGGCCCCCTCCGTCCGAGAGGACGACGCTCCAGGTCCCGACGCTACCGAAGACGCGGAGGGCGTCGCGAACGCGCGCGGCGCCGCGGGCGACGACCCTGCGACGACGGACGCGGCCGAGTCGTCGGCGCCACAGCGTGCGGCGGCCGAGTCGGAGTCCGAAGATCGGTCGGAGGAATCCTCCGCCAGCGCGTCGTCCTCTGGGTCGCGGCGGCTGCCGTCGCCTGGGCATGTCGCCTCCATCGCGGGAACTCGCGCCGCGGAAATTTCGGATTCAACCATCGCCGCCGTGTCGCGCGGAGGCGCCGATGCCCCCGCAGCGGACGACGCAGCCTCGGTCCCGGAGGCCGACTCGGCCTCGTTGGTGGATGAGCTTGCCGGGGAATTGACGGGGACCGCGGGCGCCCCGACGACCACCTCGACGGACGCGTCCGAGGGAGGCAGCTCTGGCCTGAAGGCCGCGGTCATCGCCGCCGCCGCCGTGGCGGTTGTCGTCATGATGGGCGTGGCGACTTGCGGGGACGACGAGGACGCTGATGACGGCGTCGCCTCGACCACGGCCGGCCTCCACGCGCCTTCGGGGCTCCTCGCCGACGGGCCGGACGATGGGACCGGAGGCTCCATGGGGGATGAGGGCGCGACGGGCGATACGGGCACGACGGGCGACGCGACCGGCACGACGGGCGACACGACCGGCGACACGACCGGCGACACGACCGGCGACACGACCGGCGACACGACCGGCGACACGACCGGCGACACGACCGGCGACACGACCGGCGACACGACGGAACAGGCGCCTGCCAAGGCACCCTCGCGGCGCGCTCGGAAGCGGGCAAAGAAGGCCGCGCCGAAAGACCCCGGGACAGCTTCGAGCGGCGCTCCCGCGCCAACGAGCGCCCAAAGCAGCGGCGGCCTCAGCGAGGCGCAGGTCGCGTTCGACGCGAAGAACTACAAGAAGGCGTACCGGCTGGCGCGGGCGGTGAAAAACGGGGGGTCCAAGGCGGCGTACCTTGAGACGATCGCCGCCTGCGGGATGAGGGATGTCACGAAGGCGAAGAGCGCCTTTCGTCGCTTGCCGCTCATTCGGCGTGGGAAGGCCCGCCGGACCTGCAAGCGCCTCGGCGTCAGTCTTTGAGCGTTGACGCGATCTTGCGCCGTCCGCTCGGCGGCACGATGGTCGTATCGTGCGCCGCGTGCTAGACCCACAGCGTGCAGATATTCCTCCTCACCGCAGGGACCATGGCGTTCTTGATGATGGCGATGGCCGTCGGCGTCATCGTGCAGCGTAAGGAGCTGAAGGGGTCTTGCGGCGGAGTAGGGGGGGCGTGCGCATGCGATAACGCCGGACGTCCCGGCGCCTGCGATCCCGCGGATCCGCTACGCGCGGAGACGAGCGTCATGCGCCCGCCGGGCGAACTCACGAGCCTCCGAGGCTCGTGAAGAACGACGGTCGCCTAGTGAGCCACGGTCGCCGCGCTGAACGTGCCCTGGGTGACCGACTCGAGCTCGTCGAGCAGGCCGCGAAGCTCGCGTTGCAACAGCGTGTCTGCGCGGTTGGGGAACTCGCCGCGGGCGAGCGCATCCGTCATCGCGACTCGATCTCCGACGACCGTCTCGAGCATCGGGAACCCGGCCGCCTGGAGATCGGATTGGGCCCGCTGCCCTAAGGATGTCCGCAGGTCGACGCGATTCAGCAGCACCCGCACCGGGCATCGCTCGGGGATGTTGCGTGACTCCAGCGCGTCGAGGAGGGTCGCGCAGCACTGCACGTCGAGGGGCGACGGGAGGCACGGGATGACGAGGACGTTCGCCACGCCTGCGGCCGCGCGAATCGTCTCGAAGTCGCCGGTCGCGATGTCGATGGACGCGAAGTCGACGCCACGGGTGGTCTCCGTCAGACCGGAGAAGTCTCCTCTTGGCCAGGCGACGCAGCCGTAGAATCCATCCGGTCGCCAGCAGGTCGCGAGGCCCGAGGGGTCGGTGTCCGCGAGCAGCGCGTTGGCCCCGTCGTCTTGGGCACAGGCCGCCGTCGCCAGCGAGAGACAGGTTTTTCCGGTGCCTCCCTTCAGTCCAATGAACGCCGCGATCATGCGTCGAAGCTACGGGATTGCCCTCCACACGCCAATTTTTCCGCAAGTTCACTCCAAGAGGCGCTTCGCGCGATCCTGCGGTAGTTTAGGGGTCGTGGTCGCGCCTGATCCCCATAAGAAAACCGCCGGCGACGAGGACGATCCAAGATCGCTCGTTGATCGCTTGCATCGCGCGGCGATCGAAGACGTCGCGGCGGAGGTGCGCGACGAGTTGGAGGCGCTGGAATCGGCCGATCCCGACGAGCAATGGTTCGAACCAGAAGATCTCGCGCGTCTGACTCACGTCGAGCTTCGCGAGGATGGTGGGTTGCTGCGCTCATCCTCGGAGAGCGGGCGGAGGGCGGACGCACGCGGCCTGCGGATCGGCGCGCTCCCAGGGTGGCCTGATGGGAGCCCGTGCGGTGCTGGGGTTGGACCCGAGGTCGACGCGGTGATCGGGGCTGTTCGCCCGGGGGACGTCATCGCGGTCGACGCTGATCGGCGAGGCGTCGCCGACGCCCTCGTCGTTCAAATCGCAGAGGCGCTCGCGGTCGCCACTCCCGAGGTTCAAGACCTCAGCGGCGGCGCGGGGGCGCGGGCGGTCGTGTTGCACGGTGCCGGCGCCGATGACCTGCTCACGCGACGGCGCGGGCGCTGGGGCGGGGCTGCCTTGGAGACACTCCGCGGCCAGAACGCACAGGCGGGGGCTGTCGATCCCGCGGTAGAGGAGGCCTGGCGTTCGCGTCTTTGTCACGTCGCGCCGAAGATCATGTACGGAGATGAACTCCTCGAGCAGCTTGTCCGAGACCTCGATCGGTGGACAGCCGCTGACTCGGAGGGTGGCGGGCAGCTGGTCCTCGCGCTGACGGGGTTGGCGGTGTGGGAGCGATACCAAGACGCCGGGAGCGTCCCTGCCGAGCGAGAGAGCGCGTGGCTGATGCAGCTGCTCAGGACCGCGCGCGGCCGCGGCTGGATCGTGTTGGCGGCGTGTCGCTGCGCCCGCGGCGCGGCGACGTTTCAGCGCGCGAGGGAGGAGGGCCTGGTGCGCGCGGGGCTCTCCATCGTGGCTTCAGGCCGGCCGCGCTCCGACCTCACCCGCGGGGAAGACGGCGCGACGACCGCGGGGGCTGAGGCGATGGCCGTGGTCGTGCAAGACGAACGCGACGCCGCGCCGCCGCGCCGGGTGGAGGGCTTCAAGTGGGAGTGGACCCGCGCCAGGGTCTCGTTCGCCCCGGACTCCGCGGAGGGCCGCGCGTGAGGGGGGCGCTCGCGATCATGGCCGTCTGCTTGCTCCAGGCGTCCACGCTGACCTCATGCGCCCGGCGCCCGGCCCTCAACGTCGTCATTGTTGGCGGTGAGGAGGACAGGTTTACGCGGCAGATCGGTGGCGCTCGGATCGTCATCGGATGTGATCCGCTGCTGACGGACGAAGTGGAGCTCTTGTTCGCGCATCTTCGCGAACTCAGCCGACGGGGGATCGAGCTCGTCGACGGCGTCGAGGTGCCGTATGGCTGGACGACATTCTCGTTGCAGCTGGTGCGCGGGAGGCTTGAGGTGTGGGAGCCCGACTACGAACGAGAGACGGAGAGCCGGGGCCGCCCGGAGATCTCTGCTTCATTGAAAATCGACGCAGCGCAGCGCTCATTCCTTTCGAAAATTGCGGTGGAGTCGTCGGAGGTTCAGTACGATCAACACATGTTGGTGTCCTCGGACGCCTGGAGCTCGGACCAGGTCATGCTCTTTCGGGTGGCGTCGCCTGGGGGGCGCATGAGCGGATGGCGGATGGTCAACCCCCACGCGGAGAGCGACGCCGGGACCATCGAGAGCGTGCCTATCTACGAGGTCTATCGCCGCCGCCCAGAGCTCCTGTCCAGCCTCACCCTCCCTCCGGGCTACCTCGTCTTTTATCGCAGCGGCGCGCCCCATATGGTCATGGACTCCTCCGACCAGGTGATTTGGAAGGATGGAGTGCGCGCGTCCCCGGCGAGCGCGGTGACACGCGGGGGCGCCGAGTTCAGCACGCGGGGGCAGACCGCTCTCGGTGCGCCGAAGTGAAGAGTCTGAATCATGGCCGTCAACGACACGCACATCGAACAGCTAGCCGACCTGAAGACGGCGCGCGCGGGGGAGTTCCGCGGCACTGCGTTCGCGGTGCTCCGCGCGGTGCGTGACGGTGTGACGCGCGCGGGGCGGCCATTCTTCGACGCGGAGGTGGTCGACGCGAGCGGCGGCTTCCCCGTGAAAGTCTGGGACGACGCACAAGAGGCCATGGGCGCGATGCGGTCGCTCGAGGACGGCGCGGTCGTGAAGATTCGGTTCGCGCTCGACGACTATCGCGGCGCGAAACAGCTCGTCGTAAGCAGAATCCGGCGGGCAGCGGAGGGGGAGGCGGACCTTCGGGTGTTGCTGGGCGCGGGATACGAGCGCGCGGCCGACCTGCGCTGTGAGAGCCTCGTCTTCGACATTGAGACCGTGCCAGACACGGATCTGCGCAAGGTGCCGCCGACCATCGCGCAGGCTGTGACCAAGCACGCGGACCGCAGCGAGTCCGAAGAGGCCAAGGTCATGGGCCTGTCGCCGTGGTTCGGGAAGATCGTCTCGCTCGCCGTTGGCGACGGAGAGGCGGGGGAGGAGGCCATGCCCGTGACAGCGCTCGTGGTCCCACCCGAGGGACGCGCAGACGCGGAGTTTCCCCCGTGGATCCGGCCGATGAGCGAGCCGCAGCTCCTCGAAGCGTTCTGGTTTTTGGCGAGTCAGGCGTCGAGGGTGGTCACCTACAACGGCCGGGGATTCGACGTCCCATTTTTGGTGGCGAGGAGCCTCGTGCACAACATCCCGGTCCGAGTCGATTTGTTGGCGCGCTCGAACAAGCGACATCTGGATCTGCTGCCGCTCGTGGGGCGGGCCGGGGCGTTTCGAGCGAGCGGTCCGGCGAGCCTTGACGTGGTCTGCTGGGCCCTCGGAATCACCTCGCCGAAGGGGGACATGGACGGGTCGATGGTGGCCCCCACGTACGCGCGGGGGGACATCGAGCGAATCGCTGAGTACAACGTCGGTGACGTCGAGGCGACCGCGCGCATCTATCGGCGGGCGCGCGCGTTGCTGACCGAGTGACGCCTCACTGCGCGGATGTCGTCGGCGGGTTCACGGCGTGACGCGCTCGTTCGAGCAGGCTCAGCGTGGCGAAGCACAGGGCGATCCACGACACGGTGGCCAGGCCGAGGTGCATCAGCTGCAGATAGCCGGGCGCGGACATCCAGATGTTGACCAGGCCGAGCGCGACTTGGGCGAGGACCAACTTAATCATGAGGCGGCATAGGCGAGGGGTCGATCCGGTGTCCGCACGCTCTCCCATCTTCGTCATGGTGAGGATGAGGACCAGGGCACCGACCACCGCGAGCATCGGGTGGACCCCGCGGGTTCGCTCGAGCAGGTGCGCGCCAGCGGCGTGGTCGCGCGCGAGGACAGCGAGGGCGCTCAGGTCGCTCTCCGGTGGGAACAGGGTGTCTCCCAGGGCGGTCACCGCGCCCGTCGTCATCACCATGAGCGTGACGCCGCAGGCGACGAGGGCCAGCGCCAGGCTGACCCGATCAGGATCGTCGCGCACGCTGCGGCCCTGCGCGCCCCAGACGGCCAGGGCCAGCGCCGCCGTCAGCAGCGAGGTGTTGACGAGATGAACGGAGATCCCGAGCGCCCGCTCTACGCTGGCGTTGTCGGCGACGAGCTCAAATTTAACGATTCCGGCCCCGATCAGGGACTCGGTGATCATGAAGACCACGCTCAACAACGCGCCGAGTCGTGCAGGTCGGGAGATCGGGCGGATCCGGAACGAGGTCACGCACAGCAGCAACGACAGCAAGCCCGCTGCGCCGGACGTGACGCGGTGGGTCAGCTCGATCATGGTCTCCGTCGACTCGGGGCGATGGAGGAGCTCTCCATGGCAGGTCGGCCAATGCTGTCCGCAGCCCGCGCCGGAACCGGTGATGCGAACCCACGCCCCGAACACGATGACGAGGACGGTGTAGGCGAGCACGAAGATGGCGACGCGCTCGGCGGTGCTGCGCTGCGGCTTCACGCCCGGAGTGTACCCGCAGATCGCGGGCGGAGCCCCCGCGCGCCCGTGAGTTCACGTGTCCTTGAGGTACACCCACAAGCTGAGCGCGAGCAGGAACACGAACACCAGCCCGCGCTGCCACGTCCAGCGGTGCAGGGGAGAGGGGGGCGCCAACGGGGCCGCTGGCTCGGCGCCCCCTCGCGCCTTCGCTGCGCCGCCCTTTGCGAGGTCGTAGTAGCGCTCGAGCACGGTAGAGGGTTCACCCCCCCCCGCCGCTGCGAGCTCGGCGAAGCGCCGGTGATGCGGGTTCATGAGACTGAGCGCGCGCGCGCGGGCGTCGGAGCCGCAGTGCCACGCGAGGGTCAACAGCGCCTCCCTTCGGGCGTCTTCTGGGATCATGGATCGGTGTTCCCATAGCGCGGTGAGGATCTGAGCCACGGGTTCGCGCCACGGTGGTTCGCCGTCGGTGTGTTCTGGACCCGGCCCCTCGTCGGCCGGTGGCCATCGATGTTTTGACCGCCCAGGTGAGACGCCGAGCGCCACCCGCAGGCCACCTGCGGGGTCGCCCCCGAGGAAGACCGCCGAGAGGGCGCGGGCGCCCGGGACAAACCACGCCGTTGAGGGCGACGCCGCCAAGGCCGCGCGGGCGTCGTCGAGCGCCACCGCGAGCAGGTCGGTGGGCGCGGGCGCGAGGCGGCCTAAGGCGTCGAGCACCACACCTGCGAATCGGTGGACTGTCTGGTCGAGCAGGGGCGAGAGACCGACAAGACTCGCGGCCTGCGACGCTGTCCATGGCGCTTGGGAACGCCACCAGTCGACCACCGCTGGGGAAGGAGGGTGATCGCCGCTCAGCTCCTCCCATGAAACACGAGCCGTGCCCGGTAACTGCGCGCGAGCGGCGGTCGGAGCGGGGGCGCCGGAGATGTCAAATTCATCAAGCATTTCATGCTGATGGTCGGTGATGGTGAGAAAATCTCCGCTCATATCGCCGCTCGCCTCCGCTGCGAGTTGTACCACCGTTGGACGCTGAGGTGGGCCGCGCTTGCGTTTGCGCGGGCCTCGCTACACTTCCCCTGTGTCAGCGGTACCCGCGTCGCGAGTGGTCATGGTCAACGACGCGCCGATCTCCCAGGACGGCGCGTACGTGCTGTATTGGGTGATGGCGGCGCGGAGGACCCGGTGGAATTTCGCGCTCCAACGGGCGGCGGAGCACGCGCGGCGCCTCCAACGACCGCTGCTCGTGTTCGAGGCTGTTCGCTGCGGGTATCGATGGGCGTCTGACCGACACCACACCTTCCTCTTGCAGGGAATGAGGGAGCAGGACGAACGCCTGGCCACCGCCGCGGTGTCCTACCTGCCCTACGTCGAGCCAGCGCCAGGCGAGGGGCAGGGGTTGCTCGAGCATCTCGCGAGGCGCGCCTGCGTCATCGTGACCGACGACTACCCCGCGTTCTTTTTGCCTCGCGCGGTCGCCTCGGTGGCCCCGCGACTCCCGGTCCGTTTGGAGACTGTCGATGGCAACGGCATCTTCCCGATGAGGTCGACGGAGCGTGTGTTCACCACCGCCCACAGTTTCCGGGCGTTCTTACAAAAACACCTCGCACCCCACCTGGCGGCGGCGCCGCACGAAGACCCGCTGAAAGAGCTGAGGCTCCCAGCGCTGTCGTTTGATCCGCTCTCGGGGACTCGTTGGGGGCGGCACGACCCTGGGTGTTCGATCCCTGCGACGGTGTCCGCGCTCCAGATCGACCACGCAGTCGCGGCCGTCGAAACCTCCGGAGGCGCCCGGGCCGGCGCAGCGGCGGTGGAGCGGTTGTTCGCGGAGCGGCTGCCCCGGTATGCGGAGCACCGCAACGACGCCGAGCAAGAGGCCGCGAGCGGTCTTTCTCCGTACTTGCATTTTGGCGTGGTCTCGGCGCACGAGGTGGTTCACCGGGTGCTGCGAGCGGCGGATTGGACGCCAGGGAGACTCGGGGAAGACACGCGGGGCGCGAGGCGAGGGTGGTGGGGGCTCCCGTCGGCCTCGGAGAGCTTCCTCGATCAAATCGTCACGTGGCGCGAGCTTGGATTTAATATGTGTGTGGGGCGTCCGCACAGCTATGATCGATACGAGTCGCTGCCGGCGTGGGCCCAAAAGACGTTGGCTGCGCACGCCGACGATGTGCGTCCGAGCGCGTACCCGCTGGAGACCTTGGAGGCGGGACAGACCCACGACGAGGTGTGGAACGCCGCGCAGCGACAGCTTCAACGAGAAGGTCGGATCCACAACTACCTGCGGATGCTGTGGGGCAAGAAGGTGTTGGAGTGGTCGCCGTCGCCGCGGGTCGCGTTAGAACGCCTCTTGCACCTCAACAACCGATGGGCCCTCGACGGGCGGGATCCGAACTCGTACAGCGGGGTGTTTTGGACCTTCGGTCGCTATGATCGAGCGTGGGGTCCCGAGCGTTCGATCTTTGGGAAGGTCCGCTACATGTCCTCAGACTCCACACGGCGAAAATTGAAATTGAAGGCCTACCTCGCCAGTTTTGGACCTGAACCGGCGCTCCCACGACAGCGTCGGTTGCTGTAACGCGACGACCAAATCGGCCTAGGACTTGTGGCTGCGCGCGGTTTTCTGCACACTCCGGCTCAGATCCTGGTGGCACAACGACTGCGACATAACGACGGTGCGGCGCCGCGCACAACCAGCGCGTCCAGTGTGATTCGATGGCTGTTGATGCTGCTGGTCGTCTTGGCGGGTGCGGTGGTGTATTGGACCGCTCGGGTTCACCGTCCGATCGTCGGCCTCGGGAATCACGACGTCGCGGGCATCACCTACAACGCCGATATGCTCTTGCGGGGCGGAATGCCCTACGTGGACACCGCGGAGATCAAGGCGCCTGGTGCGTTCTACCTGGTCGCCCTCGCGTTCAAGCTCCTCGGTCGAAGTGTTCACGCTGTGCACTTGGCCTGCGAGTGGTGGCTGTGCCTCGGGATGCTGGGTGTGTGGTGGTCGACCACGCGGGTCTATACGCTGCAAGGGGGGGCGCTTCGGACGGCGCGGTGGTGCGCAGCCGTCGCCTGCGCGCTCTATTGGATGTCGTTCGCGTCGTTTCAATCGAACTACACCACGTGGATCGTCCCTCCGACCGCGTGGTGTTTCGCCTGCGCCGTTCACAGCTGGTGGCACCGCGGATGGTGGTGGCCGCTGCTCACCGGGATCTTCGCGGGGCTCGCATTTTTGATCAAGGCGAACGCGGTCGTGCTAGCGCCGATCGTCTTGTTGACCTGGGTGCTGGCGCGCAGGGCGGGGGCGCCCTACGCCAATTGGAGTCACTGGCCGCTGTGGATCATCGGCGGCGTCATGGCCGGTGTCCCGCTCGGCATTCACTACGTCGTCAGCGGCGCCGGGCTTGAGGTCCTCGTGCGCGCGGTCTTCCCGCTAGACGCGGCGGCGGCCTACTCGTCACGGGTCGTAGACGCGCCGTTTTGGTACGTGCCGTGGCGAGTCTTGTTGCACCTCGAGGCGAAGTTCCCCGTGCAGATTATGGCAGCCGGGGCGGTCCTCGGATGCGCCGTGGCGGACCGGATCATGGGCGATCGAACGCTCCGGCGGGGGCAGGGCCTCGCGCTCGCGGTGGTCTTGGTTTTCGCGGTCCTCAGCGTCGTCGGGGGCGGCCTCGGCGGGATGCGATACTTCCGGCACTACGCGCCGCAGTACCTCCCCGCGCTGAGCATCCTCGCGGTGCACCCCGTCCTGCCGCGGACACTCCGTGCGCTGGTAGCGTCTGCGCGTCAGTGGTGGGTGTGTCGGCGAGGGGGTAGCGCGCACGGAGCGGCGGCAGACAATTTGTTATGGAGTGAACAGCGGCGGGAACATCCGTGGACGCGACGCGCTGTGCTCGCGGCGTTGACGACCACGTTGCTCGCGCTGGGCGCCCATACGATGGTGGAGGTGGCCCGTGCCGCCCCCAAGATATTGAGAGGGAAGTACAGCCACGGCTGGCGCCCCTCCACCGCGGATCGTTCCATCGCGACGTTCATCCACAAGAACAGCGCGCCCGACGAGCGCCTGTTCGTGTGGGGATGGAGGGGCTGGTCGGTCTACTTTTACGCGGACCGCCAGGCGCCGACCCCGATGTACAAGAGCCTGGGGACGGTCACCACCTACAACTACAACGGGATGTTCCTCGCCAAGAGATCGGAGCGCCCCGACCGCCTGCATTTCGTCCCCGGCCCGCGCGCGGACGAGCTGGTCGAGGCCTTCACGACCGACCCCCCTGCGTTCGTCGTCCGGGCGCGGCCGTTCTTCGACGGGGCCAAAGGGGACCCGATGGGCGAATTTGAGGCGCTCCATACCGAGATTAAGGACCGCTACGAGGTGGTGTTCCGCTCCGGGAAGCTGACGCTGCTTGAGCACACGCCGCACCGGACCGCGCGCCTCAAACGCGCGGGTAAGAAACGGCCCACCAAGAAAAACAAGCGCCGCAGGAAGAAAAACAAGAAGCGCCGCGCCAAGAAGCGTCGGTCGAAGTAAAGCGACGACCTAGGGGGCCGGCGGTGGTGTCTTGCCAAAGCGGGCGAGCAGCGGTGACGGCCCGTCGGTGATGAGCACGTCGACGTTCGCGCGGAGCGCCGCGTCGACGCTCTCGTGATCGTTGACCGTCCACGCGAACACCTGCAGGCCGGCCTCGTGGGCCTCGCGGACCCATGGGGGGTCGATGTGTCGGTGCCATAACGCGACGGCGTCCAGGTGGTCGGCGCGCGTCTGTTCGATGATCGGGTCGAGCAGCGGTCCTCCCTCAACGCGCTCCTGGTGGATCCGCGCTACGAGCACCTCCGGGGGCAGCGCTGCGCGTGCGCGGCGACACAGCGCGCGGTCGAAGGACATGCACGCGCTCCCTGGGAGCGGGGGGTGCTCTCGCCATATCCGCGCGACTTCATCGACGCACCTCGGGTCGAACTTGATCTCAGCGTACCATCGCAGGGCGTCAGCACGGGGCGCATACGCGGCCTCAAAGGAGACGATTCGCGGAGGGGCGGCGAGGCTCCGCGGCTCGGGGGGCGTCAGCGTCACGGTGCGCTGGGCGAGCGAGGTCGCGTCGAGCTCGTCGACGCGCGCGTTGAGCCCCGCGACGCGCTGGAGCCGGACGTCGTGGACGAGGAACGGCACGCCATCGCGGCTCGCGCGGAGGTCCACCTCGACGCCGTAGAGCCCCGCCGCGATGGCACCATCGACGGAGGCCTCGGTGTTCTCGGGGTAGTAGTGGCTCAAGCCCCTGTGCCCGACGAGCGCGCCGCTCGCGGTCGGCGCAGCCCGGCGTGGGCCCTTGTCATGCGGCTCGTCCATAAAACACTGCCCCCTCATCATA
Organism: Myxococcales bacterium; assembly: GCA_014240065.1. Taxonomy (GTDB): domain Bacteria; phylum Myxococcota_A; class Polyangia; order Nannocystales; family Nannocystaceae; genus JAAZXR01. The sequence goes on along the minus strand of JAAZXR010000046.1, from coordinate 4,410 downwards.
CCGCGAATGCGCGCTGCGACGGCGTTGGTGCGCGTGAGGGGTCCGCGGGCTTGATTTCTGGTCGAAGTGACAGGACAACATTAAGGTAGCAAGCCGGTGTGTATGTCCGATTCGATGACCTCGACGATTCCTGCCATCCCCCACGACAGCGTGGGCCGGGTGGCCCGTTTTGGAAGGAGTCCGCCGGGTGCTCGCATCGCCACGTCATGTCTGTTGCTGTGGCCTGCCGCCGCCATCTTCGCCGTGACCGGGAGTGTGGGCTCGGCGCTCGCGGCGGCCGGTGGAGCGTGGGTGTTTCGACACGCGTGGGAAGGGGGGGCCCGCGCGGCGGCGGATCGGATGCGCGATCACGGATTTTGGGCCCTGCGGTCGGGGCACTATGGGCGCGCGAAGAGAATCTACGAGCGGTTGTGGGCGGTCCGGCCCTCTGTGCGCGCCCGGTTCTCGGTGCACGAGCTGAGCGCCGACCGCCTCAATTACGCGACGAGCTTGGTGCTGGTGGGGCAAGCCGCGCGCTCGGCCGAGGTGCTGTCGCAGGTGCCCGCGGGGTTTTGGGAGCAGAGTCCGGAGCTTCATCGCGCGCTCGGCGGGCTGAGTCGGCGCCTGGCGGAGCGACTCTTGGAGGCGCGTCAGCCGGCGGTGGCCCGTGAGATGCTCGGTTTGAGTGAGGCCTGCATCGGTTGGCGGGCGATCCGGCGAGCGAGGCCAACCAAGGAAGAACTCACGGAGACGGGCTGGCTCTGGCTTCGACTCGGGGGCGTAGACGCCGCCATCGACTGCTTCTTACGGGCCCTCCACGACCACGCCGAGCGGTCACGAGCAGTCGCCGCGGCGCGGCAGCGAGACACTGGCCCGTATCGCGTGGTGTCGACGTTAAAGCAGGAGTCGCCGCTGCGCGACGACTCGCCGGAGCTTGGTTTGGCGGAGGCCTACCTCCGGCGCGGACGCTACCAGGCGGCGCTCGACGAGTTTTGCGGCACCACCCGACGGGCGTGGGATCCGACGCGGGACTCGCCGGTCGCGCGTGGGCGGGCGGAGCGCGGGCGGGCCCGGGCGCTGGTCCTGCTTGGGCGGCACGAAGAGGCGGTCGGCGCGTTTGAGCGCGCGTTGGAGGTGGACGTGCAGGGGGATCTTCGGTTCGGGGGCGCGGTGCATGATTGCCTCGAGTTAACCAGCGTGCACCGCCACCTTGGTCACGAGCTCCTCGCGAATCAGGCGCTTGAGCAGGCGCGGGTGGTGGCGGTTCGCTCGAGTCACCGGGCGATGATCGACGCGTTCGTCAAGGGCGCGCCGATCTCTGCCGAGCGAGCCCAATGGTCGGATGTGCCGCTCTCGCCCAAAGATGGGTGCGCAGGTTCAGCCCGTTTTGGCATCGCGGGCGAAGAAGCGCACAAACGTCTTGCCCCATAGGCCGCGGTAGGATCCCTCAGGTTGGGAGGCCTCGAGGGACCAGCCCTCGTCGACGGCGCGAATGAGCCCCTGCATGATCGCCCGCACAGCCGCGCGCTCGTCGTCGCGTCGTCGCAGGCTAGGTCCACGGAGAGGAGCGGTGGACTGGGCCATGTGATCATCGCAAACGGGCATGACTCCACCATCTTTGAAGGTCGTCGATTTCGCAAAAAAGTGGAGGAAGGTGGAATTCGCGAGTGTGGGGCCGCGCGCGCCATCCGGCGTGATTCGTGGGGAGGCGACCAAATGGAGACGCGCTCCTCCGTCGATGCAGATCTGCAATTGTATGTGGGGTTACTCTGCAATTGAGGCTCAAGCGAGGAGAGACGCCATTATTGGCCTCTAGTACAGCGTTCTGACCGTTATGATGCGGTTGTGAGGATTCCTATGGGCGTGATAGCCCATCTCCCTTGTCTCAACTTGGGTTGTGGGCGATGAAGCAGTCAGCGTAAGACACCGAAACGAGAACGAAGCCATGACCCAATTGAAGACCACTATCACGATGATCGCTGCGCTCAGCTTCGCGGCCGGGTGCGCCGATGTCGGTACGAACACCCTGGAGACTGTCGACCGCCTCGAAGCCGCGGGCCACGCCGTCACCTTCATCGATCCCGCTCATGAGGAGGCGTTGCCGGAGGCCAAGCCCGCGGTGGAGTGTCCGTCGGGCTGGGTGGACACGTCCATGATCGCCATCGACTGCCTCCCCGAAGCGGACTACGTCGAGAAAAACTTCAAGGGCCTGACCTGCGCGACCTGTCAGCTCTCATCCCCCACGTCCCCCAAGTGCGGCGGCTCGTGGACCCCCGTGGACGCGGAGCTGCTGTGTGCCCCCGGTTATATCGAGCAGTACAACAACAAGGGGACCTGCAAACGATGCGTGGAGGATGACTCCACCACCTGTCTCGTCGGCGGGTGCAGCGGGCAGCTTTGCTACGATCCCAACACGGACAGCGGGATTAGCACCTGCGAGTTCAAGCCGGAGTACGCCTGCTACGCCGACGCCAACTGTGGCCCCTACGGCCCCGCAGGATCGTGCGCGTGGGAGCAAACCGACGCGCTGACCACCTGCATCGAAGAGAACTCGGGCACGAACTCGAGCACCCTCTAGTCTCCGGCCACGGGAGGCAGCGAGCGGAGGAGGCCCCCGGGTCCCTCCGCTTTGTCGTGTCCGCCCTCAGTATTCACACTGGTTCGTGGTTTGATTGCAAAACGACCCGGCCGCGACGAAGGGACAGACGTCGCCGAAGAAGAAGGTGCACGGGATCCCGCAGGCGTAGGCTGTGTGGTCGTAGCAGATTTGCCCGCTCGAGCAGTCTGCGTCGCTGTTGCAGCGGCAGTTGAAGTCGTCTTCGATGCCGTTGTTGTTCTGATCGGTCCCATTGCAGCACTCCGTGACGTAAAAATCACTCGCTGAGCAGTCGTCGTCGCTGCAGTCGGACTGTCCGTCGCAGTCGTTGTCGAGGCCGTCCGTGCACGCTGCGACACCGAACTCCGCCGTCGGATCCGCGCCCGCGTTGCAGCCGGCGCAGTTCGGGGAGAAGGTGCAGTCGGGGTCTGCGCAGTCGACGTAGATATCTCCGTCGTTGTCGATGCCGTCGTCGCAGACCTCTGGGGGGTTGGGGATGATCTCCAGGTTGAACTGGTAGGGGCCGTCGTTGGCGCCGCCGAACGGGTCAAAGGCGTAGCCGTCGAGGAACGCGAAGTAGGTGCCGGGGTACAAGATCGGGAAGGTGAGGGCGCCCGCGAAGTTGCCGCCGCTGTCGTCGTCGCAGCCGAGCTCGAATCCATCCTCGCAGTCTCCGGCGCGCAGATAGACGGTGGAGTCGAAGGAGGTGCCCACCGCGGTCATGGTGACCTGGGAGGGTTCGCTCAACACGAACGAAAACACAGCCTCTCCGGCCGCGCCACCGCAGCTTCCGGAGGTGTTGTTCTCGAACCCGTCGGTGTCTCCGAAGAACACGCCCGACCCGCTCACGAGCAGCGCGGTGTTGCAGTTCGCGTGCTCCTGGAGGCAGATGGGGGCGCTCGCGCAGTCGATGTCGTTGCAGTCGGCGTCGCCGTCGTTGTCGTCGTCGAGCTGATTGTTGCACTGCTCGGGCGTGGGCTCGCAAAATGGGGAGAAGGCGCAGGCCGGATCGCCGCAGTCGATGAGGTTGTCGCAGTTGTTGTCTTCCCCATCGTTGCAGACCTCCTCCTCGCATTGATCGCACGCCGGCGAGATGAAGCAGTCCGGATCCGCGCAGTCTGCGGCGCCGTCGCAGTCGTTGTCCGTCCCGTCGTCGCAGTTCTCAGGCTCGGGCGGACCAAAGCACTCGCACGCGGGAGCGGCGGCGCAGTCTGAATCGGCGCAGTCAACGAGGAGGTCGCAGTCTTCGTCCTCTCCACCGAGGCAAACCTCCGGGGTGCTGATGCATTGGCACTGCGGGTCGAGGATGCAGTCGACGTCGTCGCAGTCGAAAGCCCCGTCGCAGTCTTCGTCGAACCCATTCCCGCAGGCGCCGATCTCCGACGGGAGACACCCACAGATCGGTGTCCCTACGCAGTCTGCGTCGAGGCAGTCCACGATGGTGTCGCAATCATCGTCCTCTCCATTGTCGCAGACCTCGCCACCCGGAGCGGGCTGACATCCACAATTGCTCGCGCCGTCGCATGCGGGATCGAAGCAGTCGGCGACCCCGTTGCAGTCGTTGTCGTCATTGTCGTCGCACGCTTCCACGGCCCCGGGGAAGGTGGATGGGTTGAGATCGTTGCAATCGCCACCGCCGCACTGGAGGGGCGGGAATCCATCGCCGTCCAAGTCGAGCGGCGCGAAGATACACGTACCCGCGGCGCACCGCCCGACTTCACAGGGATCTTCCGGCGGGCAGTCGACGTCGAAGCTGCAATCTTCGGGTGGACCTGTCTCCGAGTCTGTCTCGGAGTCTGTCTCGGAGTCTGTCTCGGAGTCTGTCTCGGAGTCTG